>JAVWLU010000001.1:0-679317 GCA_036637795.1 Clostridium sp.
ATTATATTACATTCTTAAATGATCATTTATTTACAATATTATATTATCATTTATAATTATCATCAAAAATTAATTATATGTTATCTTCTATCTGAAAATAAAAAAAGATTAATTATTATAAAAAGATAAGTTAACTAGCCTAAGGCTTATAATACTTAAATTTTAAAATAATAATTAATCACTCTATTCTTAGTATAAAATTTTATTATTTTCTCCCAGTACTAATATGTTTAAAACCATTTTATTTCGTTTTTATATACTGGTACTACATTGAAAAATATAATAGGTCCATACTTATGACCTCTAATTATATTAGATATTATATCACAAGCCTTATAGTCATCATTTAATGTTGAATTAAAGTATATTTTAATCCCTTCTGTTTTTAAGTGTCTAAATATATATTCACCATCAACTTTGTACTCACTTATAAGCTTGATTATATCTGTTTGTGCTATTGAACAATTTACTAATATCATCCTCTGTCCCAATCCTTTGTTTATTTGCATTTAACCATATATTTATATAATTTATTGTAACATGTTATAGTACAAAATTTGTAAAAATTTAATGTTTTTTTAAATTTGACACTAGTTTGTATATATGATAAAATATTCAATTCGCTATTTTGTTAATTATGTGGTATAATTGAATTATCAATGAAAAGAGGTAATTAATTTGTTTAATATTGGCGATAAAATAGTCTATCCAAATCAAGGTGTTGGCGTTATTGATGTTATTGAAGAAAAAGCTTTCAAAGATACTATGTTACAGTATTACAAGATTCATCTAATAAACAGTACTATGAAATTAATGTTACCTTCTACTAGATTAGAAGATTCTAACATTAGATTAGCAAGCGATTCTTCATCACTTGATAATACTCTTAATAACATCAATGACTTCATATCAAAAAATGATAGCTTAGATGCTAAAGAGAGAATTAAACTTAACACTCAAAAATTGCAGTCTGGTACACTAGCAGATTATGCTGAAATAATTTCTAATCTTACATCTGCAAACAAAGAGCATGCGTTAAACGCAAGCGAAAAACAAATCCTTACTAATGCTAAAAAGATTCTAATAGATGAGATTAGTTTAACTAAAAACATCACTAATTTAGAAGCTACAAATCTTTTAGATAGTTCACTAGAATTAATCTAAATACAAATTACATGTAATAAGCGGTATCAAATGATTATCTCACTTGATACCGCCTATTTTATTTATACTTACTTTATCTTATAAAGATACAAATCAATATAACTGCTGATACAATTTGTAGAGACCCTACAAATAAACCATATAAAGATACAGCCTTACCTTGTTTAATTAAATCTCTTATATTAACTCTAAGTCCTATGGCGGCTAATGCAAATATCTCAAATTTATTACTTAGCTCCTTACAAATATGTGAAATACTTTCTGGTATTATATTTAATGAAAACAATGCACAAGTTATAAAGAACCCTATTACATACCATGGAACTTTAATTTTTCCCTTTTTCGTATCTTGTATTTCTTCATCAATAATTTCTTCATTACTCTTATTTTTTAAATGTCCAAATAAAAATACTACTCCAACCAAAAGAATTACTCTTACAATTTTAAATATTGTAGCTAAATCTTTAATTTCTTCACTCACCATGGCTCCACTTGCTACTACTTGCCCAACAGATTGTAATGTTCCACCTATCAATGCTGATGTTTCCATTGTATTATGATCATATAAAAACTTTGCTAAAACAGGAAGTATAAACATTAAAAAGATTCCTGTTACATTTACAATTGTAATTGCTATACCTTTATCTTTATCATCAGCATCTATTACAGGAGCTGTTGCTGCAATTGCTGAAGAACCACAAACCGCATTTCCACTTGCCATTAAGAATCTAAAATTTTCTCCAAAACCAAGTTTTTTACCAATATATAATGCTCCTATTATTGTTATACTCATTTGTACCACAACAAAAACTATTCCTCCAATACCTAACTCCATTAATGTAGAAATACTAAGTGTTGCACCTAAAAGTACTATTGAATATGACAATAAATCAGTTTCTGAAAATTTATATCCCTTATGAAATACTTTTTGATTTAAAAACAAATTTCCTACAGCCATTCCAAGAAATATAGATATTGTAGCTGCTCCAAGCTTTGGAATATATCTAGATAATACTATACTCGCAAATCCTATAGCTACAGATACTATTAGTCCCGGTAGTATCTCTTTAATATTAAGTAAAAATGAATTTTTCTTTTCCATAATAAACTCCTCTTCTTTTGTATATATTTAATTTAACTTTAGTATAAATGTCCTATAACCATTAGTAAAATTAATTATTTTCATTATAATCATTAGTTTTACTAATGGTTACATTTTTAAAAAGGGCCGTATCAAAAGATGATACAGCCTTATAAGCTTAATTAGTTTGTTTAATCTGATAGTTTTTTATAGTTATTTAATCTTTCTTTGGCATCCTCTTCTGTTTTTTCAAATAACTTCTCTGCTACATCTGGGAATGATTTAGCAAGTGAAGCATATCTAACTTCGCCCATTAAGAAATCTTTAAAGCTGCCTTTTGGTTCTTTTGAATCTAATGTAAATGGATTCTTTTCTCCCTTTAAATCAGGATTGTATCTATATAGATTCCAATATCCACAATCAACTACATTTTTTTCTTCAACTTGTGAATTTGCCATTCCAATCTTTATACCATGACTAATACATGGTGCATAAGCTATGATCAATGATGGTCCATTATAAGCTTCTGCCTCAGTAATAGCCTTAATTGTTTGGTTTTTATCTGCCCCCATTGATACTTGTGCAACATAAACATAACCGTAACTCATTGCCATCATACCAAGGTCTTTTTTCTTTGTTCTCTTTCCTGAAGCCGCAAATTTTGCAACTGCTCCAGTTGGAGTTGATTTTGATGATTGCCCACCAGTATTTGAGTATATTTCAGTATCAAATACTAAAACATTTACATCTTCTCCAGATGCTAAAACATGGTCAAGTCCACCATAACCAATATCATAAGCCCAACCATCGCCTCCAAATATCCACTGTGATCTCTTAACAAAGAACTCTTTATCTTTTAATATTGACTTAGCTTTATCACAATTACATATTTCTAAAGCTTTTATTAAGTTATTTGCCCTTTCTCTGCTACCTTCACCTACATCAATATTATCTAACCACTCTTGCATAGTTGTTTTAATTTCTGCAGATATATCACATTCAAGTGCAGATTTTATATTATCTGCTATTCTTTGTCTAATTGTCTGAACTGCTACATACATACCTAATCCAAACTCTGCATTATCTTCAAATAATGAGTTTGCCCAGGCAGGTCCATGACCATCTTGATTTGGAGTATATGCCGTTGATGGTCCACCTGATGCCCAAATGGATGAACAACCTGTAGCATTAGCTATCATCATTCTATCACCATATAATTGAGTTACAAGTTTAGCATAAGGAGTTTCTCCACATCCTGCGCAAGCTCCTGAATACTCAAGTAATGGTTGCTCAAATTGACTACCTTTAACTGTTGTTTTTTTCATAGGATTAGTTTTATTCTTCACACTTTCCATTGCATAATCCCACGGTTCAATTTGTTCATGTTGTGAGTCCTGTGGCTTCATAACTAAAGCTTTACCTGGTGCTGGACAAGTTTGTGCACAGTTACCACATCCAGTACAATCAAGTGGTGAAATACCTATTGAATAATAAAGTTTTTCTTGAACCTTAACGCCTTTAGGATCGATTAATTTAAATGAGCTTGGAGCTCCTTCTTTTTCTTTATCATTAAGAAGGAATGGTCTAATTGTTGCATGAGGACAAACATAAGCACATTGGTTACATTGTATACAATTATCTGGAATCCATTCTGGAACATTTACTGCTATACCTCTTTTTTCATATGCAGTTGTTCCTGACATAAATGTACCATCACTTATACCTTCTTTTATAAATGTAGAAACTGGTAGAGTATCTCCCTCTTGTCTATTCATTGGTTCTACAACATTCTTAATGAATTCAGGTACTTTTCTCTTATCTAATGCTTTATCATCTACTGCATCTTTCCACGTGCTTGGAATTTCTATTTTTACTATAGCCTCTACACCTGAATCTATAGCTGCATAGTTCATATTAACAATTTTTTCACCTTTTTTACCATATGATGAAACAACCGCTTCTTTTAAGTATTTTATCGCATCTTGGACTGGTATAATATCGCCTATTTTAAAGAATGCCGCTTGCATTATCATATTAATTCTTCCACCAAGCCCAATTTCTTGTGCTATTTTTACTGCATTTAATGTATAGAATTCTATATTATGTTCTGAAATATATCTTTTCATAGGTGCTGGTAATCTTTCTTCTAATTCTTCTTTTGACCATATTGTATTTAATAAGAATTTACCATTCTTCTTTAATCCTTCTAAAACGTTATAACTATATACATAAGATTGATTATGACAAGCAACAAAGTCTGCATTATCAATAGTATAATGTGACTTAATTGGAGTTTTACCAAACCTTAAGTGAGATATAGTTATACCTCCTGATTTTTTAGAGTCATAGGAGAAATATCCTTGAGCATACATATCTGTATGATCCCCTATTATTTTTATAGCACTCTTATTAGCACCTACTGTTCCATCTGAACCTAATCCCCAGAACTTACACGATGTTGTACCCTCTGGTATTGCATCAATATCGTCTTTTACCTCTAAAGATGTATTTGTTACATCATCAACAATACCTATTGTGAATCTATCTTTTGGAGTTTCACTAGATAGATTTTCGTAAACAGCTGCTATATGTGATGGAGTTGGATCTTTTGAACCAAGTCCAAATCTACCACCAACTACTAGTGGTGCATTCTTCATAGTAGATACTGTCTTAGAAACATCTAGATATAATGGTTCCCCTATTGCTCCTGGTTCTTTAGTTCTATCTAAAACTGCAATCTTTTTAACTGATTGAGGAATAGCTTTTAATAATCTTTCCATTGAGAAAGGTCTATATAACCTTACTTTAATTAACCCAACCTTATCTCCTTTAGCTCTTAAATAGTCAATTGTTTCCTCTATTACTTCTGATACAGCTCCCATGGCAATTATGATTCTATCTGCATCTGATGCCCCATAATAATCAAAGCAATGATAGTCTCTTCCTGTTAATTTAGTAATTTCACTCATGTAGTTTTCAACTATCTCTGGAATATCTTCATAGTACTTATTTATAGATTCACACATTTGGAAGTACACATCAGGATTTTGTGCTGTTCCTCTTGTTACTGGATGATCTGGATTTAATGCAATCTTTCTAAATTCATCTATTGCTTGATAATCAACTAATTTTTCTAATTCATCGTACTCTAGTACTTCTACCTTTTGAATTTCATGAGAAACTCTAAATCCATCAAAGAAATTAGTAAATGGCATCCTTGCTTTAATTGCAGTTAAATGTGCAACTGCTGATAGATCCATTACCTCTTGAACAGAGCCTTCTGCAAGCATAGCAAAACCTGTTTGTCTTGTAGCCATTACATCTTGATGATCTCCAAAAATACTTAAAGAAGATGTTGCAAGTGCTCTAGCTGATACATGAAATACTGCCGGTAATCTTTCACCAACAATCTTATACATATTAGGTATCATTAGCAGCAATCCTTGTGATGCTGTATATGTTGTAGTTAAAGCTCCTGCTTGTAATGAACCATGAAGCGCCCCCGCTGCTCCTGCTTCTGATTGCATTTCTACAACTTTAACTGGATTACCAAATATGTTTTTTCTTCCTATTGCTGCCCATTCATCAACATGTTCCCCCATAGGTGTTGATGGTGTAATAGGAAATATTGCAGCAACTTCTGTAAATGCATATGATATATGAGCTGCTGCAGTATTTCCATCCATAGTTTTTGTCTTTCTCATCTTAACTCCTCTTTCTCTCTAAATTTCTATATATTAATTTTTAATATTAGCTATATAGTATTAACCTTTACCTTTTAATATAATGTTCTAAAATATGTAGTTTTATGTGTAAAGTTAGGAAATATAAACAAAAAATGATCTATGATTACTGTGTTTAGAAATTTCTTAAACTTTGTTATCTTTCTAAATTCAATAAATTAATCATAGACCATCTTTTAATGATGTACTATTCTGATTTTATTTGTAATTTTTTAATAGTTCTCTCATCTCTTTTACTTGTACTTCTTGTGTTTTAACTATATTTTCAGATATTTCTCGAATTTCTTTATTTGTAGTATTTTTTAATATATTTTTTGCCATTGCAATTCCGCCTTCATGATGTATTATCATTTGTTGAAGAAAATCAACATCAACACATCCGGTAAGAGTATTTGCCTTCTCTAACCCTTCAATCATTTTCTTTAATATACAATCATATACCTTTAAATATTCTTCCTCCTTTATATTTTCATCTAATGGTTTTTCTTTTAGGCACTTAATTATTTCTTTCATTTTTTGTACTTCTGCACCTTGTTCTTTTATTATTGTATTCGCTATTTTTTTCAATTCATCATTCTCTGTGTATTTAAGTACATTCTTAGCCATTGAAATTCCAGCTTCATGATGAGGCATCATTTCACATAAAAAATCTAAAGCAGGATAACCTGTAGCTTTAATACTTTGCATATCTTTTTTCATATTAGAAATAATCTTATCATACTTCTTCATATATGCCTTTTCCGTATTCATATTTGTTGCAAAGGTTGTAATATTCGGTGTTAAAATTAGAAACGTCATCAATAACACCATAATATTTTTAATTTTCTTTTTCATATTTCGTCCTCCTAAATTACAATTTCCCTTTTATTATTTTAAAAAGCTTGTCATTATATACAGGTAATATTTACATAGATACATTTAACTATACATAATCTAATGACAATATTGCTTCAAAATCTTTTAATATAATAGTCTACATCAATCAATTCCTATGTAAAATTATATATTATATGGTAAAATTATATTGATTAGTAAAACTAAGGAGGATATCAAATGTTAAAACTTATCGCATCTGATATGGATGGAACATTATTAAATAACGATCATAAGATTTCAAATTATAATCTACAATTAATTAAAGAAGCTCAATCAAAGGGAATTGAATTTGTTATCGCTACAGGAAGACAATATGAAGATGTTAAACCTGTATTAGATGAAAACAATCTAGTTTGTGACTGTATCGTAAATAACGGTGCAGAATTCCGTAATAAAGATGGTGAAATTTTAGCAACTATAAATATTGATAAGGATACAGTTAAAATGATTTTAGAGAAAATTTTTTCTGCTGGCCTAGCTGCTGAATTATACACAAACGAAGGAATATTTACTACTAATACATTGGAAGAATCTATTGTAGGATTAGCTTATAGACTTCAATCATTCGAAAAGGGTTTATCTTTTGAAGAAGCAATGGACAAGGCTAAAGAACACAACTATTCATCAAAATTAAAGTTTATAAAAAATATAGACTTATTCCTTAATAGTTCAATAGAGATTAGAAAAATAATAACTTTTTATTATGATTATGATGTTATTAAAAAGGTAAAAGAAGATATATCTTCATCAATGAGTAACTTAGCTGTATTATCTTCATTTAGAGATAACATTGAAATTACAAACATAAAAGCACAAAAAGGATTTATCTTAGGAAAAGTAATTGATAATAAAAGTATTTCAAGAGATGATGTCGTTGTGTTTGGCGATAGTTTTAATGACTTTTCATTATTCACAGAATTTGAGAACTCTTATGCAATGGAAAATGCAATACCTGAAATTAAGGAAATTGCAACATTTATTGCAGATACAAATCATAATGATGGTGTGGGTAAGTGCATAGCAGATCTTATCAAAGATATTAAAATAACTAATATTTAATGTATATTAAATCCTATTTTTACACATACTTCTATCGAGGTGATGTAATGATAGGATTTATTCGTGATTCTAGCATTTTAAATTTAAAAAAGAAACTTCAATTTCTATATATTTTAAATGTTACTGATATAATAATGACCTTACTTTTATATAATACTGGTTTGTTTAAGGAAGTTAATTTTATTATTGCCTCCTTTTTAGATAATGAACTGTTATCTTTGTTTATTAAAATCATGATACCCGGCATATTGTTATTCTTACTTTATAAAAGAATGACAGACGCAAATCCAAAGCAACTTATTATTTCTAATTATATAATTACCTTTACCGTAATCTGCTATTTAGCAATTAATTTACTTCATTTACTTTGGGTTATTATATTACCATCTCTAACTCTAAAATAGTTATTGACATAAATTAACCTACTAAAAAGAGCCTTCAGAACTATTTATTCTGAAGGCTCTTTTCATTTCATTAATTCTTACTCATATTAATTATTATATTTTAAGCAATAAAACTTAAAACTCAACTTTTCTTACTATTCTATCTTTCCCCTCGGATTTACCTTGATATAAAAGTATATCTGTCTCACAAATAAGTTTATTTATACTTTCACCATTCCATGTTTTTAATCCACCACTAACCGTAATTTTAATGTTTTTATCATTCCATCTCAATGTAGATAATGCATTTTTTATTCTACATGGTACAGAATCTAAATCTTCATCTTCATTTAAAATCATTATGAATTCTTCACCACCAAATCTACCTATAAAACTATCTGGTCCAAATTCATTCTTAATAGATTGTACAACATTTATTAATATAGCATCTCCAAAAGCATGGCCATAAGTATCATTTATACTTTTAAAGTTATCTATATCAAAGAGAACTATGGAGAAATTTTGTCTTGTAGCTATTAATTTTTCTATTTCACTAAATGTGTACTGTTTTGAAAATGATTTAGTTAAATAGTCTGTTTTTATCATATTTTCAAGTTGCTCTTCTTTTTCTTTTCTTTTTGTTATTTCTGTCCACAATAACTTAGCTATTATTGCTAATAATATAATTACTGCAATATATATAATATTAAGTTTCTTTGAAATACTATTTAATGACTCTGTGAACTTTGCTTCTTCTTTAATCTTAGCATTTTCTTCATCTGATTTTTTTAATGATACTTCGACTAGAGCCCCTGCTAATTCACCAATTTCTTTTTTTGTATTAGTTATCTCATTATACCTCTCTGCTCGTTCGAGGTATTTATGAAGATCAAAATCAATATCATCATATAATGCAATTGTTTTATCATTTACTTCTGTAGCATGTATTATCATTCCTAATGATTCATATAATTCTATGGATTTTTCCATATAGATCATACTCTCTTCAAAGTTACCTATGGCTTTATGATAATAACCTTTTAATTTTTCAAGTGTAGCAGTATACATGGGACTATTAAAAGATGTATATGCTTCTTCTACAATTGAAAAGACTTCCTCTATCCCATCAAATTCACCTTTGTAAATCATTGCCTCAAGCAAGTAAACATATGCACCACCTATATCTTGAAGTCCATTGCTTTTAAAATAATCAATATATTGTAAAGCAAACTTGGTAGCTTCTTCATAATTCCCAATGTTTAAATTATGCTGATACTTTGCATAAATACTTATATTACCGACTATTTCTGGGTTGCTATCTGTAATTTCAATTAGTTCATCATAAAATTTCTGACTCATTTCACCCATTTCATATGTTGATGTAACTGTTAAAATCCCTGAAAGTATATTCATTCTCAGTGCGATTTGATCCTCTTCACTTATACCCTGAAGATTTGGTCTACTTAAAATTACATAAATCTCATTTGCATGCTTTAATCCTGATATTTGATCATTTAGATTAAAGTATAAATTCATCAAATTGTTATGCGCTCTTAAAATGTAGTAATAATTAGTACCCTTACTAAAAATTTCTAGTGACTTTTCATAATACTCAATCGCATCTAGTCGATTTTTCTCTATATAATCATTTAATGCTAATATATAGTATACTTTTGCAATCTCCTCATCACTATTAGGACTTTTAGATTTTTTCATTAAGTCCTGTAATTTTAAAAGGTATTCATTCTCTAATGCTTCCCCTGTTTCATATCCTTCATTACCAAGATTACTTAAATAATCTTGTTCCTCAATCGTAACTAAAGATACATCATTATTTTCATCAACTGAAAATAACAATTTAAAATTCAATAAAAACCCTACTGAAATTAACAATACAATACCGATAAGTATTAAAACTTCAAGTATTCTTCTAAAATTTACTGTCGGATTATTACCTTCTTTTTTATTACCCATAAAATTCATATTAATTTCCTCTTTTGCTGTTTTTTCTGTACATTCATTATAACTTATATTCGACAAAAATTTCATGGATTTTAGTTGAATTTTACATAATTTTTTTAGATACACTTACTAAATCATATAAATCTATTATATTATCACTATTTATATCATATTTTGACTTCCATCCACTATCATACGGCTTAGTATTATAAGCTAACGCAACTGCGGCTAAATCAACTATATCAACCTTCCCATCTCCATTTACATCTTCTGCATCTGGAATAGGTTTTTCATCTTCCTTTTTTAATAAAACAGGGTTCTTTAAGTATCTTTGTGCCTTTGTTATCCACCAATAGTTATCTGCTGGTGGTGAACCAACACAATCCGTACTTGTTCCAACTCCAGCTCCGAATAAAACAGTTGTTACTCCCGCATCCATTGCCTCTTCCATATGACCTTCATACGTTATTGTATCTCCATTAACCTTTACTTTAGGATCTTTTGCAATATTAGTTGCAAAATAATCGAACCTTTTCCCTGCACCTGGTTTAAATGTATCTCCAAAGAAGAATGTAGGTGCTGAATCTTCAAAATTCCCATTAACATTAGTTAAGTTCGGGAATAATCCACCTGCATATGGATTAGGTTCTTGTGACTGATTCAAATGTCCTACTGGCAATTGCCAAAGAGTTACAGGTTTTTGGGTAGTTTCGTGAAGTACCTTTGTATAGAATAAATAGTTATTCCACATATCTGCATTCCAAAGCCACATTGAATTTTCAGGATCGTTTGCTGCTCCTGATTCAAATGCACCATCTAGACCATACTTATCAATTGATATAAAGTCTGCACCATATGATAAAATTCCAGCATCCATGTAATACTGAGCTGTTTTTTCAGCAGCTTGTTTTATAAATTCTCTACCTTTATCCCATCCCATTTTCTCTGTTGCATGCATAAGACCTTGTGATGGAACCCCTTGTTCTGCATATCCCCAAGTATTAAATTGCCATCCAAACGTTACATTCTTTGCATATTCACTAATTATATAATTGATAGACTCACATACTCCTGTAACAGAATTTTGGAATTCTGGATCTACTCCTTTAGTTAATACACCTGAAGTATATGCACTTTCTACGCCAGCTGCTTCTATTTGATTTGGTCTCTTTCCTGATTGTTGCATCATATATCCTAAGAAATCTGGCTCTAATACTATACCTACAGTTTCATCACCAGCATATTCATTAATAATATCTAAGAAATATTTTAGATCTTCATAATATGCTTTCATATAATCTTTATCATTTATGTGTCTTAAATCTATATTGTAATCTTCAGCGCTATCTGGAATGTTATAAAATACAAAGTATGGAATCATTCCAAGCTTTAAACTTTCTGTAATGTACTTTTTAGCTCTTGATCCATCTTCTGATGTTTGATTTCTCCATCCATTAATAGGTCCACCATTAATATAAATGTATCTTATATCACACCTCTTATTTGTATCATCTGTATCAAAATCCTTCCAGAAATCTAAATCATTTTTTGTATCCTCTGAAACTTGTCCTATTGATACGTACTTAGGTATTCCTGGTAATTTACCATCTTTCTCTTTTACTCTTACCCCTACATATCTAACTTCACCTGATTTTTCGTCAACTATCTTTAATCCACTTCTACCAGCTTCGATTCCCTCAACAACTAAAATATCTCCATTCATTGTTGCTTTTGCCACCGTAAGATTATTTGATAATACAGTATATTTTTTTGACTGTGTAGCATTATTGATTAATTTAATCTCTGTTTTTCCTTGTTCTACAGTAAATTGTGCTTCGATTCTTGCATCATCAATTCCCTCTAGAATTATGTTACTTACATCTCCACCACCAACTTTTACACTTATTACATCCCCTTGACTTTTTCCAAATGCATTTTCAAGTTCTAAATAATAGTAATACATCCCTACTTTTTCTCTTCCCTTAATAGGGATAACAAAATTTTGTGGGTTAGGAGATTGATCTATTAAATCACCTTTTTCTACAGCTTTAAATTCTCCTTTTAATCCAAATCTTTCATATAAAGTATAGCTTGTCCCATTGTTACCATACCACATGTTAACCGATAAATCGTAGTTCCCATCTACGTCTTCTCCCCATTGATTATGCTGCATCTGTGCTTTTCCAGGAGCACCAGTTGCAATAGCATTTGCAATTACTTCAGGCATTAATGTTAAAACCATTACAAACACTAATAAAAAAGATATTACACTTTTTTGTTTAATTTTCTTTCCCATACTATTTTCCCCTTTCATTTTTACTAATCTCCATTATTATTTTACCATATTTTACAATATAAGTATTTCAACTTTTGTAATTTTATGTGATAAAAGATATTTTTATTTCTATTAAATTAGTCTTTTAATAAACAAATATAATAGAAATGACCAACTACTAATTCAATCATTTTATATAACCACAACAAAAAAATTATCGCTATATTTAAATCAAGTCAGTAATTGGTCACTCTCTACATATATATAATTTTAAACTAATCTATTGGTAGCCAAATATTTATATTTGATCCAGGAACTATGCCCTTACTCCACCAAGCTTTTGATTTATATTTTTTACCCTCATACATTACTACATCATCCATTGTATACTCTTTATTTGGATTCCATAATTCTACTTCAGGTTCTGGCGCTTTTTCTTCAAGTTTTTTAGCAACTCTAACTAAGTCAAATAAATCTACAATGTTATCTCTATTAATATCGTACTTGATGTCATAACCACTATCTCCATTTTTAACATTATATTTACTTGCTATCATAGCTAAATCTTCTACATCTATTTTTCCATCTTTATTTATATCTTCTTTGTTTGGATCATCTGTTGGATCTAGTACTTCAACTATTAATTCACTAGTTACTGTTGTGCCTGTAGCATCCTTTAGCTCTACTTTATAGTTATAAGTACCATATGCCTTATTAGACATTGTTTTTGTTATTACTTTATCCTCTTTTGAAGGTGCTTGTAATGTTCCTTTTTCAATCTCAGTAGTTCCTTCTAAAATTCTATAGCTTACTGCTGTATTTCTTGAAGGAATCTTAGCTGTAATCGTATATCCTTTATTAATAACTTCACTAGCTGATAATTGAGCCTTCTTTAATGAGTCACTAATTGGAGGTAGTGCATCAAAATAAGGTCTATAGTTTTTAATAAATTCTGAGTTATTTACAACATCCCAGTTTATTGACCAAGTCATCATACCTCTTAATTCTGGGTATTTTGTTCCTCTCATCTTGTATTGTCCACCAAAACTTTCACCTTTGATTAAATAATTCAAAGCATTTATCATATCTTGTGGTTTAGTATATCCTGACCCAGCCGCTGGTGGAGAGGATGGAATACCAATTACTACTTGATCTTGTCTAAGAGGAGGGAACATGTTATTTGGATTATCTGCAATTGGGAAACCTTGTAGTAACATATCAATCATAGATACATGGAAATCTGCTGAACCCTCTGGGTAACTAACTCCATCTAACCCTCTATTCCCACCACTATTGTAATGTTGAACTTGAAGGTAATCCAACTCATCTCTTACTGCATGAATTAATGGTAAGTATGCCCCCCAGTTATTTGCATAACCAATTATTCCACCTTGTACGTATGATAATTCAGGTGCCATACTTACTATAAAATCACTACCATAAATCTTATCCAGTTCTTTAATACTCTTAATAAAATTCACTATTTGTGGAGTTTTTGGATTTTTGAAATCAGTATCACCTGAATCAAGTATCATTCCACTCCCCCCCTCTAAATCTATGTCTATTCCATCAAATCCATATTTATCAATAAGACCAGTAACTGACTTCATAAACTTAGCTTGAGCTTCATCAGTTGGAATTTTAATAGTCCCTTCTGCCCCACCAAGCGATAGTACAACTTTCTTCCCCTTACTTTGAAGGTATGCTATATCATCAATAAATTCTTCTTCGTCATATACTGGATGCAATTCAACTACTGCCTTATCGCCAAACGTTTCCCCGAATGAAACATTTATTACGTCCCACTCAGATGATACATCTCTTAATTTAATTACTCCTGCTCCATTTTTAAAGTTATGCCAATAACCTACCATAATTCTATCTGGAAGGCTTGACGCTTCAGTTTTCTTAGGTACATTAACAGTTATTTCATTTGATGTCACTGCTTTGCCATCTTTATCAGTTAATATTACTTTATACTTATAAGTTCCCTCAGCTTTACTTGTAAACTTATAAGGTATATTTTGTACTTTTGAACTTCCAACTGTCAACTCTCCAGTTGCAATATCTTTACCATTTTCTACTATTGTATAAGTTTTTGCTGTATTTCTTTCTGGTACACTTATATTTAATGTGAACTTTCCATTAAAAGGATCATTTGCTGAAATATTTGCTGATTTCAATGTTTTCTCAGGTATTTTTAAGTTATCAAAGTAATTCCTAAAGAATTTAACAAAAGTATTTCCCTTTGCTATATCCCATGTAATTGACCACGTCATTATTCCTCTTAAATCAGAATAACCTGATTCATTTCTTAATTTATACCTACCTCCGAAAGATTCCCCTTTCATAAGGTAATTTAAAGCCTTTTCTAACTCTGCATTTGATGTAAATCCACTACCTGCTGCCGATGAACAAGAAGGAACACCAAACATAACTTGTTCTGCATCTAATGCTGGGAACATATTATTTGTATTTCCTGCTATAGGAAATCCTGTTAAAAGCATTTCTGTCATTGCAACATGGAAGTCAGCATTTCCTGCTGTATAGTTTTGTCCATCAAGACCTAACATTCCACCAGTATTGTAATCTTGAACATGTATATAAGTAAGTTTATCTCTTAACGCATAAATGATAGGCAAGTATCCACCTGCTGTTCCACCATATGAAGAAAATCCACCTTGTACATATAATGTTTCAGGTGCCATTGTTAACATAAAGTCTGAACCATATTTATCACATATTCTTCTTGTCCCATCTATTAGATTTACTAATAATGGTGATTGAGGATTTTTAAAATCTGAATCTCCAGGTCCTATACTAACCCCACTTCCACCTTCTAGATCTATATCTAATCCATCAAATCCATACTTATCTATAATATTGCTAACTGAATTAACATATCTGTCTTCAGCTGCCATATTTTCTACTTTAACTATCCCTGTTTCTCCACCTAAAGATAGTAATACCTTTTTTCCTTTACTTTGAAGTGCTTGTACATCTCTTATAAATTCTGCTTCATTATATTCTGGTTCAAATATAATTGTAGCTCTATCATTAGTATTAGTTATTCCAAATGATACATTTATAACATCCCATTCATCTGGTACTTCACTCAACTTCATAAACCCTGCTGGATTAGTGAAATTATGCCAATACCCCACTATCAATCTATTTCCTAAAGGTGCCGTTACTGCTGCCCCTACTTCAAAACTCGGCATTAATGTTACTGAAAATAATAATAACATTAATGAAGCCATTAGCTTTTTTGCTATTTCTCTCATAATATCCTCCTTATTTCAAAAACGGTGTCCATCCACTGGACACCATTTTTTGTTTCTTACTTTAATTTCCAAACTGTTTCATCTGTTCCTGGTGTAACTCCTACTACCCACCAACGTTGACATATATATGTCTTACCACCATAAACAACTTCGTTATTCATTTCATATCCCTTTGTTGGATCATAAGTGTCTGGTAAAACCTCTTGATCTCCACCATCATCCCCTGAATTCGATTCTGGCATTTTTTTTGCAACTTGTACTAAATCAAATAGATCTATAATATTATCTTTGTTTAAATCAAATTTAACATCAAACCCTTGTTGTCCACTTGCTTTATTGTACTTAGTTGATAACATTGCTAAATCTAATATATCAACAACTCTATTCTGATCAAAATCTTCTGGTTCAAATGGCGGTATAATTATTGTATTATTTTTAAAACCTTCATACATAATTGTATGCATCGTATGACCTGCTTTTACATTATCTCCACTTGCATCCCAAACAATTAACCCACCATAATTGTTTTTATTAACATAACTTACTCTTTCTATTAACGATTCCTCATCTTCATAAGTTATAAATTGCTTTTTAGATTTATTATAAAGATAAGGAGTTCTAGCAATTGGATCTCTAAATTTTTGCCATTCCCCAGTTTTTTCAAGTGCAGCTACATCATACCATGAGTATTGACCACCATCACCTAAATTACCATCAAATTTACCACTACCTGACTGGAATAACCCATCGCCGTTAGGTCCTGGCTCAACTCCTGACCACCCTCTTGTATATAGAGGTGTTCCTGCTAATAACTTATCTGCTGGAACATTATAATCATCTCTAAATATCTTCATAGAATCATCCATATTGAATTTAGGCCTTGTAGTGTCTTTAGGATTTTGATACATTCCTGCTAAATGCCCTGTAACATTATCCCATCCACCAGCATAATCATATGTCATAACGCCAATGTAATCTACGTACTGAGCATATTTATCTGGCTCAGTATTTCTTATTTTTGCTTCACCAGCTGAAACAGCCACAGTTAATAGTTTATCTTTCATTCCATTTGCATCAAAGGTTTCTCTAATGTCCTTTAACAATAATGTAAAGTTTTCTTTATCTTCTGGACCACCAACACAACCTCTGTCATATTGATCTTCCGGTGCTCTTGTTATTCCCGGGTATTCCCAATCAATATCCATCCCATCAACAAATGGATATTTTTTCATGAAATCAACCATACTCATTGCTAATGTTTTTCTATTAGCTGCACTTTTAGCTACTTCATGGAATTTATCACTTCTAGTCCAACCACCTACAGATATAAGTAATTTTACATCTGGATACTTTTCTTTATAGTATTTGTATTCACCAAAGTGACCATATACTGTACCTGGTGGAACTCCAGTTGAAGGATATTTGTCCCAGTCTTCTTTAGGACCATGTCCAAACCCTGTGTTTTCATAATCCGCATAACTATCAGTTGTTTGAATTTTATAATCATTTGTTATTTCGAAAAATCCATGGTTAATGTGTGTAACTTTATCCCATGCTATATCTGATACAGTAATATTTTGCTGCCCAGCTTGATAGGTTCCCCAACTTGGAAAATAAGTTACTATTCTTTTGTTATTTTGACTTGCTGCTTTTGTTTCTTCGTGCTTACTTACTGCATTAGCTGATACTGCTGATGGAACTAACAGACTAATACAAAGTATCGTTGGTATAATTACTTTTAATAACTTTTTCAAAATACTATCCCCCCCTATTTATTTACATATCTCTTTATAATAAAAAATATGTATAGTTAAATTTTAACCTTCTAGAATTAAAAGTCAATATATGTAATTAATGTAATAAATTTTCTTTTAATTTGCTCTTTGTAAATATTTTCATCCTTTCACACTTAAATTACAACATTAATTTTATTAACTTTTTTGTAAAAAAATAGAGCTACCTATTACTAGTAACTCATATATTTTTAGTATGGATATACATATTGATTTTTTGGTGCATTAACTTCCTCAATCTCTCTTATATTTAGTACTGTAACATTATCTCCATTAATATTCTGTAATTCTAATGTACCTATAGCTTTAACCCAAGTATCATTTGTATACGTAATTTCATTGTTTATAATACATTTTAATCCAACTATCTTCATATCTGCTGAGCAACAAGTCATCATAAACCTTGCAATGGCAAATTCATTATTTTGATAATTTACATCTTTATATACGAATCCACTTATTTCAATTTCTTTACTCTTATATTTATTATAATTCTCAACACTATCATCAATAAATTCTAAAAAATTTGAATTTTCTATCACAACTCTTTCTTTGCTAGTACTCGATGCATCAATTCCAGGAATGCTAATTGATAAGTTATCATTTTTAATCATATTAGATGTCATTGCTTGTGCATTCATTGAAAATCCTATTACAAGCGGAATTATAAATATTAAATAACTTACTAGTCTTCTTTTAGATGTTTTCACTTTAAATATTTGTGGTATATAAAAAATTATTATTAATGCAAGTGCTAAAACTGAAACTATTACAAATGGTGTAATCCTTGGATGCACATACAGGTTAATATCGCCACTTATTATTATCTTTAAAAAGAAAACTAAAAATCCTAATAGAATACCTATTTTTAATATAGGCTCTAAATTTATTCTTTTCATACTCTCATCTCCTGTTTTTTATATTGATATATTAATTAATATAATTAATGAAACAATAATTACTGTAGTAATAAGTTTAAAGACAAATCCCTTTTTAAAACTTCCAAATAACATCATTACATTTTTTATATTTATCATCGGTCCAAGTATTAAGAATCCTATTACTGAGTTTGTAGGAAATTGACCAATAAATCCTTTCGCTATAAATGCATCGGATGTTGAACATACTGAAAATATCATTGAAAATACAATAATAATTCCAAGTGAACTCAGTACATTTCCCGAATTTATACTTATTAAGTTTTCAGCCATAAGACTTTGTATAATACTAGATACAAATGCTCCTATTATCATAAATTTTCCGACACTAAAAAATTCCTCTCCAGCATTCATAAATACTTTTTTTATCTTGACACCAATATTATCTCTTGAGTTAAATGAATCCTCACAAGAACCACAATTGCATGATACTATATTATCTGAAAGTATTTCTATTGAAGTATTTCTACCCATAACAAGTCCGACAATAATTGAAACTAAAATACCTAATCCAATCCTATATACGATAATAGATGTCATATTGGGAAATGCATAAATAGTTGACATAATAGCTATTGGATTAACTATAGGTGCAGCTAACATAAATGTAATAACAGTAGAAATAGGAATACCTTGCTTTAAGAACCCTCTCGCAACTGGTATTGTTCCACAATCACAAACTGGAAATAATATTCCTGAAACTGATGCCATTATACATGATAAAATTTTATTTCTTGGAAAAACCTTAGACATTTTATCACTAGGTATAGTTACTTGTAAGATTGATGATAAAAATGCACCAAGTAATATGAATGGTGCCGTTTCTATCAGTATTCCCATAAACTTCATATTAAACATTTTAATTGATGATAACTCAAATGGCAGATTAATATGTATATACTTAAATTGATCCATCAAATTAGTTGATACTATTATTAATCCAAATACTATAATTAGAAGTGATATATTAAATGTTTTGTTTCCATTAAATATTCGATCATCACAAGTAATAGAAACCTCTTTATTCCCCATCATTTGCCTTTGTGAATATAATGTCTCATATTCAATAATTTTTGCTACACCATTAATTGAACTAATATTTTTTCTTATACTGATTCTATCTTTCTTACTTAATGTAGATGTATTATTAAAAATTATAATATCAGCACTTACAATATGTTTATTTATAAAGTTCCCCATATTTAGCAAATACATTTTTGCACTTTTCCCATCTACTGCACATGCTATCTTATCTAATTCACATAATTTTTTAATCTCTTTATCATGAAATAACTCAATAATATTATCTATATTAGACATTCCGTTACATTCAATAAAAACTCTACTTGGATTATACTCAGCTAATAATTTTATAACTTCATTTTTGTCAAATATCTCATTTACATTTCTCTTTAATGTAATAATATTATCTTGATTTTTTTCACAATCGATATTAATTTGTCCATTTTCAAACTGAATAATACATACTTTTTCATTATCAAGTTGTCCACATTTTAATAAGGAATTGATAAATGTAGTTTTACCTGCACCTATCATTCCTACCACTATATTAACTCTAATTTTCATATACTTTCCTCTTCAATGCTTATTTAAATAAATATTTTAGTTTACTTTTATCTATCTTCTCACCTATTATTGCGATTTTACCTTGCTGTTGATTATTTACTTTTGCAACTTTAAATTGACCTGGTGTGTAATGAAACTCTAACCATTCTCCACCTTCACTCTTAACTAATCCCTTCCCCCTTAATATATTTCCATATTCATCATTAGTTTTAATTTTTTCAAATATTCCCTTTAAATTTTCTATCGTGAAAAGCTTAGTTGTTTCAATCCCCCAAGTATCAAAAACATTATCTGCTCTATGATTATGATGCGATATACTTCGTGATAATATTGATGCTCCAGCCTTTTTAAATGATTTTTCTTTATATGCAACTAAATCTCCATTTGCTATTTTGAAAATATCATTAGAATCTAAAGAATCCAATGGAGCTGCTATAATGCTAGCAGTTTTATTAATATTTCTTATTTGTGCAGTTACAGTATCTACGTGTTTATCTGTAATATTATCTTTCCTACTTAGAACAATTGTTTTTGCCTTAATTAATTGATCTTTATAAAACTCGCCAAAATTTTCTAAATACATATCAAAATTTGATACATCAACAACTGTAAATATATAATTAATATTAAATGAATACTCATTACTCAGGTCTTTGCATGACTTTATTACATCTGAAAGCTTCGCAACTCCTGATGGCTCTATTAATATTCTATTTGGTTTGTATGATTTCATTATTTCTCTTATAGAATCCTTAAAATCACCCACAATTGAACAGCATATACACCCAGAATTTATTTCCTTAATATCTACATTAGTTCCTTTTAATAAATCACCATCAATTGATACTTCACCAAATTCATTCTCAATTATAGCTATCTTATCACTCTTTAATTTTTCACTTATAAGTTTCTTTATTAATGTTGTTTTTCCAGCTCCTAAAAATCCTGATATAATGTCTATTTTAATACTCATTAACTGCACCTCACTTATCTTTTAAAACCTTTTATATCCATAATATATACTCCTATTTTTTAGATTTTATTACTTATGTATCTATTTTATATACCTTAGTGGCTATAAATACTGCATAGTCTTTACCATAAAATATCCTATAAACTTTATTCTTGTATTGAAATCATTTTCAGTATATAATATTGATTCTATTTTATATTTAAAGGAGGGATACCAATGATATTAACGGATTCAATTTATGGGCAATTCACAGTTGAACCAATTATAAAAAAATTAATTAATACATCTACTGTTCAAAGACTTAAAAACATACACCAAGGCGGTGCTAGTTATCTTGTAAATCCTAAATGGAATGTAACTAGATATGAACACTCAATTGGAACTATGCTTTTTATCAAATTAATGGGTGGATCTTTAGAAGAACAAATCGCAGGACTATTACATGACATTTCACATACTGCTTTTTCACATGTAATTGATTTTGCATTAGAAAATTCTAATGAAGATTATCACGAAATTATCTACTCCAAAGTTGTTGAAGAATCAGAAATTCCTAGAATTCTAAAGGAATATGGATATAATTATAAGGATATTTTAGAAGATGAATCTAAATGGACTATCCTAGAGCAATCAGCACCATCACTTTGTGCTGACAGAATTGACTATACATTGAGAGATATGTATCACTATGGATATATCACTCGTAATGAAATTAATGATTTTCTAAGTTATTTAAAAGTTATAGATGGAGAAATTATGATAACGTCTATAGATAAGGCTGAATGGTTTGTTTCTACTTACTATAAAGAAGTAATTGAATTCTTTATGCATCCATTAAATGTATATGCCTATGATAGGTTATCTAAAGCACTTAAATTAGGATTAACACTAAAAACAATTTCATTTGAAGATTTATTAAAAGATGATTTTGAAGTTTATACTTTATTAAAATCAAGCAAATACAATGAAATTCTTTCTCTTATAGACTCTCTTAACTATGATATAAAAGTTATAGAAAAAGAACATTCATTTGATATACATCAAGTTAATAAACTACGCCTTATTGACCCAAAGGTATTTATTAATAATAGTATTATAAACGCATCTAAAATTTCTAATCTAATTGTAGAAATGAATGCTTCTGCACTTTCTAAATCATTAAAAGGTACTTATATTAAAATTATAAATTAGACATAAAGAACCTTACAACTTTACATTTATACAGCAATTCCCCTTCTCCCATTCTATGTTTTTAACATATTTTATATTTTTTTGAACTATTGACATAATTTAGGAAAATGTTTACTATAAAATTATATAATGGGAGGGATTATAATGAAAAAGACTATTTCACGCAAAACCAAAACAACTGCAATTACATTATCAAGCTTGATTATGCTTGGTTATGTACAACCTGTTTACGCTTTAACAAATGATGGACAACCCACAACTCCTTATGCCTCTATTTCAGAAGATGTTAATGGAGATGGACAAGTTAATATTTTAGACTTATCTGCCATAGCTTCTGCTTATAATGCAAAAACTGGAGAAGATAGGTTTAAAGATTCTTACGATATAGTTAAGGATGGTATTGTTGACCTCTTTGACTTAGTTAGTGTTGCTTCTAAATTTGAAGAATCAAAAGATACAGCTGCTCCAGGTGATTTCCAAATAGCTAAGAATAATTGGGATGGTGGACCTGACTATTCTATCATTATGAATATGTGGTATGGCTCTAATGGAAACATGTGGCGTTTATATGAAAACGATGAACTTATAGCTGAAATTCCTTTAGTTAACAATTCACCTCTTGCTCAAACTGCTGAATACAAATTTACTGATAAACCTAATGGAACTTATGTTTATACATCTGAACTTGTAAATTCTGCTGGAGTAACAACCTCTAAAACTTCTGTTACTCATGAAGTAACTAAGAATGATAAACCAATTGATATTGAACTTCCTGATTCAGCATCTGGAGAGCCAGTAGTTGGTTACAAGGTTCTGAGAGAAACAGATACTACTTTCGAATGGGGAGTTTATATTGCTAATCCAAATAAAAACTATATCTGGGAAGGTAAGGAATTCTCTGCTTGGGGTTTAAGTTTTGATACAGATCACGAAGTTACATCAGTTTCAAACTGTGCTTCATTTAAGCAAGATGGTAATAAAGTAACTATAGATTTAAAGCAAGATGAAAGATTGTTAACTTATGAAACTACTAGAGTATTCACTGTTAAAGGAAATAAGAAAACTTTAACTAAACCTAGTAACTTTGTGCCTAATTTATTTAGAGGTAACTTAACTTACCCTAAATATCAAGGTTTACCTGCAAGTTTCGAAAAAAATAAGGCTGACTTAAATGAAAATGATTTAATTGCTAATAAAGCTGATTACTATAAAGAAACAGTTGTTGGTAAGACTGGAAACATGCTTATGTATGAAAAACCAGCGCATGCAACACAAATACAGTTAGGTTTACCAGAAAAAATGCCTGTTCCTGTAAATGGAGTTAATGGTTTGAAAATTTGGATGCCTTCTGAATACTTAGCTATGGGTATAGGTACTGGAACTGAATTCTTTGGACTAAATCCGAACTTTATGATTGGGTTATCTATCAAGGAAAACTTCACATGTGGACTAGCACCTATTGAATCTGGATATAATGAAAACATCACGAATATTGATGGTAAAGACTGGTCATGGCCAATCCAAAAGAAACATCCAGATGGTCCATTCCAACAAGAAAAAGGTAACTTTAATGAAATTAAAAAGCAATATCCCGATTACTTCTCCGATGCTGCTGAACATGAAAATTATGTAACGTTAAAAACTGGTGATCCTGATGATCCATCATATGTACATGCTGCTATGTCATCATACATGAGTTTAACGATGACTAGAGAGTTATTATATGCAATTCCAAATAATAAGTTCGATGAATTTATTAGAGATGCTAATGATGACTGGGCAGAATTTGTTCTAGTTGATAATGCTTATAATAGAGGTGTTTATGGACTTCTTCAAAGAAACCTATTTACTACTCATAGAGCACAAGCACTTGCAACTAAGGATTTAAACAAAGAATTTGACCTTGGTGGATTTGCAAGTCATATTGAAACTATCAAGAGCGTTATTATAGAAATGGATAATGAAACTAGTAATATCTATGATGCTGAGATAACTTGGAACATGATGGAAAATTATCTTGAACAATTAAGAATGTATTATGACAGAGGAACTCCAAGTGATGCTGAATGGACTGCAATGAAATCAGATGTAAAGAGAGCATTTGATATACTTGCAAAACATTGGGGAAAAGATACTATTTCTTATAGATATGACTTCTTAACTTTACTTAGAGTCGCAGAAGAATATCTTCCAGAAAATAAACAACCAGCACCTTCAAGTGCCTCTTGGATTGAGCAAATTAATTCAGCTAATAATCAAGCTGCATCTGCTCCAGGACAGTAGTTACTATAATTAAAATTTAAAGTAATTGGAACTTTAGAATAAAGTTATCATTTAAATCAAATCAAAAGGGAATACAAAATAAGTTGTAAATGAAACTACTTATAGAGTTTTCTAAGTAATTGAGGGATGTATAAAAATTGTTTATCATTTTCATACATCCCAATTAATTAACCTAAAAATCTACTTTAGTTCCATAGTACGTACAAGTAAATAGTTTTTCCATAGTCTTTGCATCTATATCTCTTGGATTTGAACCTGTGCATGCATCTGTGATTGCATTCTTTGATATAAACTCTAAGTTCTTCTTAAACTCATCCTCTTCTACTCCATATTCTTTCATAGAATTCGGTATTTCTAACTTAGTATTCAAGTCATTTATCATTTCAATTAATGAGTCTGTCAACTCTACATTGGTATTACCTTTTAACTTTAACATTTTTGCAATGTCCGCATATCTATCTTCACATTTTGTACGATTATATTCAATAACATAAGGTAAGAAAATTGCATTTGCACATCCATGTGGTATGTGGAATACTGCACCTGTCTTATGTGCCATAGAGTGAACTATCCCAAGTAATGCATTGGAGAAAGCCATCCCTGCTAAACATTGAGCTTCGTGCATTAAGTTTCTTGACTCACTGTCTCCACTGAATGAATCTATTAAATTATCTCTAACCATTTCAATAGCCTTCATTGCGAGTGGATCAGAAAAATTCGATCTTAGACTTGCAGTGTACGCTTCTATAGCATGTGTTAATGCATCCATTCCTGTGTGTGCCACTAACTTTTTAGGCATTGTCTGAGCTAGTGATGGGTCTAGTATAGCTATATCCGGAGTTATATTGAAATCTGCTAATGGATACTTAATCTTAGCCTTGTAGTCAGTAATAACAGAGAATGCTGTTACTTCTGTAGCTGTACCACTTGTGGATGGTATTGCAATAAACTTTGCCTTCTGCCTAAGTTCAGGTAGTCCAAAAGGTATTATAGCTTTCTCAAATGTAAAATCTGGATATTCGTAGAAAATCCACATTGCTTTAGCAGCATCAATAGGTGAACCGCCCCCCATTGCAATTATTAAATCTGGATTAAAGTTTCTCATTGCTTTCGCACCATTCATAACAGTTTCAACCGATGGATCTGGCTCAACACCTTCAAAAACCTCAACTTCTATTCCAGCTTCTTTTAGATATGATTCTACCTTATCTAAGAATCCAAACTTTTTCATTGATCCTCCACCAATTACTACAAAAGCTTTTTTTCCTTTTAATGTTTTAAGTACTTCTAATGAACCTGCTCCATGATATATATCCCTTGGTAATGTAAATCTAGCCATAATTATCCTCCTATATTTTACTTTTTACTAATAATCAAATAGGTACATACTTTTAAAATTTATTATTTATTTTCATTTATTATGATTGTATTTAGGAATATTTATACTTTGATTATTTTCCTTACATGTATAATTATTAACATCTTTTGGGAAGATTATTATAGAAAATAAATAATAGGAGGTATAAATTAATGAAATCACAAGACTACGTAAATCAAGGGAAGGCAACTTTAAACACCGCTGTGAATTCATTGCAACAAGCTCTTATTTCTGCCGAGAATATGGAAAATAAAGCTGTAATCCAAGAAGCAATGAATTCACTGAACTCTGCGACTCAAAATTTATCTAATTACCAGGACTAATAACTAATGAAAAAATAGGTTGTATTATTCGATATAGCCTATTTTTCTATATAAATTGATTATAATTATAAAATTTACACATAATATAATAAGTGTAAGAAAGGAGTGATTATATGAAAAAAGGTGTTAAAATAGCAATAATTGTAGTTGCAATACTTGCTATAATCGGAATTCCATTTATCGGAACATACAACAGTTTAGTTTCTCTTGAACAAAATGTTGCTACAGCCCAATCAAATATTGATACTCAACTTCAAAGAAGATCAGACCTTATTCCTAACTTAGTAAGCACAGTACAAGGTTATGCTTCTCAAGAAAAAGATATCTTTACAGATATAGCAAATGCAAGAAGCAAACTTGCTGGAGCTAGTAATGTTACAGATCAAGCTAATGCTGATGGTGAATTATCAAATGCACTTTCTAGATTATTAGTAGTAGTTGAAAGATATCCTGATTTAAAATCTAATCAAAATTTTAGGGATTTAACAGTTCAATTAGAAGGTACTGAAAATAGAATTGCAGTTGCTAGACAAGATTACAATACTACAGTAACTAATTATAATACTAAGAGAAGAAAATTCCCAAGCAATATCGCTGCATCAATATTTGGTTTTGAAGAAAAGCCACTTTATAAAGCTAGCGAAGGTGCAACTGAAGTTCCTAAAGTAGAATTTAATAAATAAGTATGAATAAGATTAATAGATTTTCAAAAGTCTTTATATCTTCTCTTTTATTATTTATTGTTATTCTTTCTTCTACTGTATATGCGACTGAAAAATTACCTACCCCTACTAGTTATAAGTATATTAATGATTATACTAATACTCTAACAGAATCAGATTCTAAAAGTATAATTTCTATAGGAAAAGAGCTTGAAGATAAGACAGGTGCTCAAGCTGTTGTTGTGGTAGTTGATTCTACTAATGGTATTCCTATTGACAACTATGCAATTGATCTTTTTAGAGGATGGGGTTTAGGACAAAAAGATAAAGATAATGGACTCTTATTACTTGTAGCTATAAAAGACAAGAAATGGAGAGTTGAAGTTGGTCGTGGTCTTGAAGGTGCAGTTCCCGATGCTTTAAGTGATAGAGTTATGCAATCTATTGCTAAGCCTAAGTTTTTAGAGGGTAATTACAATACTGGGATAATCGAAAGTTATAGTTCTCTTTGTGATTTTATTGCTAAAGAATACAACGTTACATTAGATAAATCTCTCAATATAGTACTTCCCAATTCAAGCACACAAAAATCAAATTCTAGTAATAGCTTGTTTATGATTGGTGGATTTGTTATTTTAGTTTTACTTGATGTATTTTTTAATAGAGGTAGAGTATTCTCTACTCTTCTTCAACTAATATTCTTAAGTAACATAAATAGACGCGGACCTCGTGGTGGCGGTGGTGGCTATGGAGGAGGATCTGGGGGTGGTTTTGGAGGATTCGGTGGTGGATCATCAAATGGTGGTGGTTCATCAGGTGGATGGTAACTTCTTCTTCACTTATAATTTTTCTTTATAACCTCTCATTGAAACTACTTTTGCTACGATTTAGAAATTTAAAGGGATAATACCAATTGTATTATCCCTAATTAAGCTGAGTAAAAAATCTAACTTTCTAATATCAACAATGTAAAAACTCATGTTGTTATTACATCATTGTCTTAAATTCATATCCTTCACTCTTATAATAATCTATTATTTGAGGTAACATTTCTGCTGTTTTTTCTTTTCCAAATGTATCGTGCATTAATATTACTACATGATTTTTATTATTAGTAGAACGCTTTACATAGTTCATCATTTCTTCTGTTGAATACGGCTTACCTTCTGCATCACCATTTAGTGCATTCCAATCAATACTCACTATTCCTCTTTCTGATAACTTTTCATTAAAAGCTGGCAGTGATGCGTCTTTATAAAACTCTCTACTATTATAACCACCTGGCATTCTAAGCACATTACTATTAAATTCACTGCCTAGTATTTCTTTCATTGCATTATTCGTTTGATCAAATTCATTCATAAAGGCCTCTATATTAATTCTGTTTCCAGGATATAACTTTTTGAAATTATGAGTGTATGAATGATTTGCAATGGCATGTCCTTCTTTTAATGTTCTCTTAAGCGTATTCTTAGACCTTTCATCCTCTAGCCTCTGCCCTAATACGAAGAATGTTCCTTTTACATCTTTCTCTTTTAAAACATTTAAAACTTTTTCTGTATTAGGGCTTGGACCATCATCAAATGTTAAAAATACGTACTTCTCTTCTCCAGTATAATTACCTTTTAACATATCTGCTACTACATTTACATCAATAGCATGTCTCTTACCTTCGTATGTTACATTACTACCTGATACTAAATCAGTATCCTCTAGTTGTCTCTTTATAGGATTTTCTTGCACTACAATTCCATCCTCTAAAGCCACCCCTCCAACTATTTGTGTAGTAACAACTGTTCCACAAATAATTAATGCTGCCAATGTCCCCATAATTATTAATCTTTTTCTAGTTCTCTTCTTTTTTTCTTTTCTTATATGATTAACTCTATAATTAGATTTTTTCATTTATTATCCCATCCCTTACTTCGCTCTATACTATTATAATACACCAAATTTATATGTTTTTTTACTTAAAATTGTAATGAACTTGTAAAGTTTTTAATTTTACTGCGTTTATTAGCCATAATTCTACATAACATATACTATAATAAATTATGTAAATCTAAACTTGGGAGGATATAATGACTAAAATCTTAATTGTAGAGGATGATAAATCTATTCTTGATTTATTAGAATTAACATTGAAAATGGAAAACTATATTGTAACAACTGCTGAAGATGGTGAAATAGCTTTTAATTTAATACAAAAAAACCTATTTGACCTTATAGTTTTAGATATAATGTTACCTAAAATGGATGGATTTCAGCTAATTAATAAAATTAAATATAAAAATATACCTGTTATTTTCTTATCCGCTAAAACACTAGTCCAAGATAAAATCCTTGGGTTAAAATTAGGTGCAGACGATTATTTAACTAAACCATTTGAACCATTAGAGCTATTAGCTCGTATTGAAGCTATATTAAGAAGGAATAGAAAACCTATGGATAACTCCGAATCAATAACCTTTCATCACTTATCAATCTATCCGAATGAACGTTTAGTTAAGATAGAGGATACTGCTGTTTACCTAACTATGAAAGAGTATGAATTATTAATGGTCTTTATAGATAATATTAATAATGTTTTATCGAGAGATGTACTCCTTAATAAAATATGGGGTTATGACTTCTATGGTGAAACAAGAACTGTAGATATGCACGTTAAACAGATAAGAGACAAATTAAGATTAAAAGACTACCTACAAACAATTTATAAAGTAGGCTATATTCTTAAAAATTAGTTGTTAAAGGAGAAACATTAAATGAAGTTAAAGAACAAGCTCTTCCTTAATTTCGGGACTTTAGTTTTTGTCACATTAAATATTTTTGGTTCCATATTGATACAATCCAACTTTCATGATTCCCTTGAACATTTAATCAATACTAGTCTTGGCGAGTACTCTGTTATATATAATAATATAAAAACTGGTGAAGACCTTAATAATTTATTTCTAACAAATAAAGATATTATACAAATTAAAAGTGAATATTATTTAAAGAATATTAATAACCCAGATATATCTTTTGAATTTAGAGACTTAAATATGAACCCCCTTTACTCTACTGAGGATATATTTTTTGATGTTCCCCCTGAATTATTCACTTTTGTAACTGAGGACTCAAACTATATGATAGTAACTAAGGATATAGATCATTTTTTAATAATAAACAATGTAATCTCAATAAATAAAGAAGATTTTTATTTTACATATGTAAGTGATTTTAATTATCTATTTGAAAGTAAATTAAATAACTATTTATCACTATTTAAATTAAATATTCTAGTAGGTATAATACTTTTAATTATAATCTATCTTATTGCTGTTGATATAACTAAACCAATAAGCCTTTTAATTGGTAACATTGACGATATTATTAATGGTAACTTTATCAAGAAACTTGATTACACAAGTAATATTGAAGAGCTTAATTCTATCTCTACGAACTTTAACTTGATGAATGATGAAATTCAAAATAAAATTTCTCTTCTTAAAGAACAAAATGATTCAAAACAAAGATTTATTGATAATTTAACTCACGAAATTCGCACTCCACTTACTTCTATAATTGGATATTCTAGGCTTATGATTGATAAAAATGTTCAAGATGTAGCTTTACTTCACAAATCATTTGAACAAGTCAACAAAGAAGGAAATCGTATTTTATCACTTACCTCTAATTTAGTGAAGTTAATTACACTTGATAAAATATCATTAAATATCACGTCTATTAGGCTAATTGATTTATTAAATTCAATAAAAAATACATTTGATATCCGTATGAAAGATAGTAATATTGAATTTATAATAGAAGGTTCTGATATTGAGATAAAAACTGATATTGATTTATTTACTATTTTAATATTTAACTTTATAGACAATGCAATTAAAGCCATTAACTCAATTGAATTAACTGACTCTAAAAAAGTAATTTTAATAAAACTAAATAAAAATACCTTAGAGGTAATTGATAATGGTGTCGGAATATCAAAAGAAGATTTAAATAAAATCTTAGAACCTTTTTATATGGTAGATAAATCAAGAACACGTTCGCTAAATGGTTTTGGACTTGGTCTCTGTATTTGCCAAGAAATTATTAAAATTTTAAATATGGAATTTGACATTGAGAGTACATTAGGTCATGGAACTAAAGTATCATTATTATTTAATAAGGAGTCTGTTATATGAAGAAAAGTTTATTATTAATACTTACAATTATTATTTTGCTTTATTTATCATATAGCAAATTAGCAAACCCTATAAAAACTAATTATTTATATACTAAACCACTATTAATAGAATCTAAGCCTCCTACCCCATCTGAATTATCAATAGATGATTCTATGATAATTCAAAAAGCTAAAGATATACTAATTTCATTATCAGATAATGAAGATAATACTAATGTCATTGACTTTAGTGACTTAACTTCAAAAGTAGAAATTATACATACAAAAACTAATAATTCTCCAATTAGTGTCGTTTTTAGCAAGGGATCAGTTCCATATTATTATATTGATTTTGATTTAAATACAGGCCAACTTACTAATGTTACTAGCACTATTGACTATGTTGAGGATTTATCATCTCCAATTTTAAGTATTGATGAACTACGCTCAGCATCACATAATTATTTCAACAATTTGCCTCTTAACAACTTACAAGATTATATTTTTTCATATGAGAGTATGCCTTTATTTTACATAGCTTATTATGAAAATATACTAATAAATAAAACTATTATAATCATAATTAATCCAACAACAGGTAAACTATCATCTTTTAGCATCTATGATTCTACATCTAAATCTTTACAATAAAAAAGTATATCAAAATTACTAAATAATTTTGATATACTCCCCTATTTTATTAAATTAATTTGTCTATATTAGCGTCTACCATATTATTAATTATGGACTTAACATCTTCAATTGCAATATCTAGTTCATTTAACCCGCCTATCTGGCATGTTACTACACCTTTTATACTATTAAATATCCTAGCTCTTGCTTGCTTTTTATTATCAAACTTTTCGTTATCCTCTAGAATATACTTTAACACTAATTCAGCTTCTTTAATTATATATTCTCTATCATTCATATTAAACCCTACATGAACTTGAATTTGTTTCTTTAAATAATTCTGAACGTCTTAGCTTGTTTATATAGTTATTTACCCTCATCTTAAATCTTTCTACCTCTTTATATTGATAAAAACCTAATAAATCAGTTGAAAGGAATAGTGCATCTACTATTAGATACCTTAAGTCCTTTAAATTATCAGCATCCTTAGACTCTATAACTATCTCACTGCTCTTATCCATTAATAACTCAAATTTCTTTTTTGCTTCTGTAAGTCTTTTTATAGTAACATCTTCACTGTATACATTTAAGTTGCTATTAAATAACTCTTCTATAAAGATGACATACTCCTTTTGAAACTCAGTATATTCTTCATATGTACTTAATAAATCCATTTTTAGTCCCTCTTTCTTTATATATTAAATTATATATATAATATCATTTTTTTACTTTAATTTATATATACATTCATTTTTTTCTAATAAAAAACTCATTATCTTAATTAATAAATAAAACTATTATAATTTAATTGCATTTACTTTAACCTTACATCTGTAGATAGAAAAACCTACGATATCAGCTATTGCCCATCCCAATGGAATTGACCACCATATTCCGCTAGCACCTAATGATGTACTTGCTAATATATATGCAAATATAACCCTTGTCCCTAGTGAAATTATAGTCAATATAATAGACATATTTAGATATCCAAGACCTCTATATAACCCATAGAACATAAATAAGAATCCTATTAATACATAGAATACAGCTACTACAGAAATATACTCTACACCAAGTATTATAGCCTCAGCTTCACCGCTATCTATAAATAACATTATTAGCTTTTCTTTAAATATAATTATTGATGTAGAAATTACTAAACAAAAGATTGATATAGTCTTAATAGATGTTTTAACTCCCTCTTTTATCCTATCCATTTTATCTGCACCTTTATTTTGAGCTACAAACGTTGAAAACGCATTACCAAAGTCTTGGACTGGCATATATGCTAACGAATCTATCTTAACACCAGCCGCAAATGCTGCCATTACTGTTGCTCCAAATGTATTTACAAGACCTTGAACAAGTAGTATTCCAAAATTCATTATTGATTGTTGTATAGATGTTAAAATTGCATATTTTGTAGTGATTTTAAATATATCTTTGTCTATCTTTAGATCTGATTTTGTTATTTTTAAAAATGTTAGCTTTTTGTATACGTAAATAATTCCAAGAATTGCTGAAACAAATTGTGCAATAATAGTAGCTAAAGCTACACCCATGACGCCTAAATCAAATCCTAGTACAAATACTAGATCTAGTACTACATTTATAATTGAAGCTATTACTAAAAAATAAAGTGGACTTTTTGAATCACCTACTGCTCTTAATAAACATGTTGAAATATTATAGAAAAATGTGAAAACTAATCCACCTATTATTATCATAAGATATGTTTTAGAATCTACTATTAGCTCTACTGGCATATTAAACAATATAAGTATATCATCAATAAACCCTAATGAAACTACTGTTATAACTACCGTTACTGCAAGTATAAAAACAAATGAACTAATAGTTGCTTGTTTAAACTTTTCAATTTCTTTTGAACCGTAAAACTGTGAAAGTATTACTCCTGAGCCCATACATAATCCAATTATTATAGATGTTACAAACACCATTATCGAAAATGATGATCCTACAGATGCCAATGCATTTATCCCGACAAATCTACCAACCACTATTGTATCGACTAAATTATAGACCTGCTGAAAAATATTACCTATAATCATTGGTAACGCAAAGCTTAAAATTAGTTTTCTTGGATTTCCTTTTGTCATATCAACCATAATATTCTCCTACCATCTTTTAATTAACATTTTCATACTTTAATTCATTTTCTCATAAAATTTTTTCATTCTGTAATTCATTCTTTTTCTTAAGTCTTCCATTAGTTTATCTCTAGTATATTTTTATTTGCATAAATTTACAAGTTCATTATTAACGTTAATTAATAAGTCTATTAACTTTCTATATTTCTCATGAAAATACTTATATTTGTTAATTTAGTATAAAAAAAAGAAGCCATTTGGCTTCATTCAAATTATATATGTACTTTAGTTAAAACAATCAATAGCTTCATCAAGCATTGCTATTGCTTCATTTTGTGGTATATTCATAGACTGACATATCTCTTCTACTACGAATTTCTTTGTATTGTTTAATACATCTTTCTCACTACTATTTAAACGATACTTACTCTTAACTTGACTTAGATTACATATAACTTCAAGGTAATCTTCTAATGTTCCATTTTTAACTTTTATGGCATTAACACCCATTCTTCCTTTAAAATTGGAATTATCAAGCTCGTCATCGCATGTTGTGTATCTAGTGATATTCTTTAGTGTATCATCTATCTTATTGTTATCACTAACTAATCTTATCTTAGATGGTTCTACTCTACTAAATGGTAATGTAAGATTCATTCTATTATTTAGTAGATGTATCTTATAGTAACTTTCTGTTTTGCCATTGAACTCTTTTTCTTCAATTAAATCTATGACTCCTATCCCTTGGCTTGGATAAACAACTCTGTCTCCTATATTAAACAAATAAAGACCTCCCTTGTACTCTACATATAGTATAACACACTTTAGTCTATTTTACTAAAAATATTTATTTTATCATAATATATTTACAGAGTCAATATTTTATTTCTCATTTTAACCCAATTATGAATATTTAATCTTATCAGTTAATTTGATTTTCAATTATTAATTAACTACAACATCTTCTTCAATTATTTCTTCATTAAATACAGGGTTTGTTCTGTATACTTTTCTAAATAGAAGTAATCCAACTATAGCTGATATAGTTTCTGCTATAGGGAAGGTTATCCATATACCTACTAGCCCACTTGTCTTTGATAGTATAAAAGCAAGTGGTAATATAATAGCTATTTGTCTTAAAACTGATATCCATAAGCTATATAAACCTTTATTAATAGCTTGGAACAGAGTTGAGAACATAAACGCTATAGCTGCACTTATATAACTTATACTTATTACTCTTAATGCAACCTTTCCTATTGAAAGCATTTCTTCTGATTCATTGAATAGTCTTAGTAGTTGTTCTGGGAATATCATAAATATTAAGCTTCCTACTCCCATTATTATCATAGACACTAATAGACTTGCCTTTAACGTCCCAATTAGACGTTTTTTATTCTTTGCTCCATAGTTATATCCCATAATAGGCATAGCCCCTTGAATTAATCCATTTACAGGCATAAATACAAAGGATTGTAGTTTAAAGTAAACTCCAAATAACGCCACTGCTGCCTCTGAGAATTTAATAAGCATAACATTTAGTCCCATTACTAAAACTGAGCCTAATGCATACATTAAAGTTGATGGAAGTCCTACTGCATAGATATCTTTTACAACTCTTATATCAAACTTAAATCCTTTTGTTTTAATTTTCACTTCATTCTTCATAAATATTAATGTTGCTATAGCTAATGTCATTGCAGATATTTGACCAATAATTGTTGCTATAGCTGCACCCTTAACGCCAAGTGCTGGTACACCAAACCACCCGAAGATGAATATTGGATCTAAGATAATATTTATAATTGTTCCAACAGCCTGGAATATCATTGGATAAACCATCATTCCAGTACCTTGTAATATCTTTTCAATAGCTATATGAATTATAGTTCCAAAGCACATAACTGTTACTATATAAGTATAATCGCATCCTAACGATAAGATAGATTCTGAATTAGTAAATAAGCTAAAGAATGGTTTAGTAAATGCTAATCCAAACGCTATAAATAATACTGATGTTATTCCTGCTAGTATTAATCCATGTGTTACAGCACTATTAGCCTTATCTATATTCTTCTCTCCAAGTCTTCTTGATATTAATGAATTAATACCAATACCCGTACCAACAGCAACTGCTAATATTAAGTTTTGTATTGGAAATGCTAATGAAACTGCTGTTAATGCTTCATTACTAATTTGTGCAACAAACATACTATCAACCACATTGTACATTGATTGAATAAACATAGATAGCATTGCAGGTAATGCCATTGTCATAAGTAATGGAAAAATAGGTTTTGTCCCCATTTTGTTTTCTTTTGATAAATCACATTGATTTCCCATATCATTCCTCCGTTAAGTCAAAAAAATAAAGAACCCACTTTTAGCTGTTTTGATTCCAAAAAACAGTTAAAAGTGGGTTCTTATTCATAAATATTACCATAAACTTTTCTGTGTTGCAATAAAAAAACTATTTCGCTGTTGTAAATTCACCTTCAATAGGATTCTTAGATTCATTTCCAAAAGATTCTATAGCATACACCTTTATTTTATATGTTGTGTCACAATTTAAATTATCTATATTAAATGTAAGTTGTTCTGGAACTATATTTTTATAAAACTCAGAAAATGCCGAAAAACTTTGCTTAACTTCTTGACTTCCATTTTCTTCAATCTCAATTCTATAAGAATGAACAAAATCTTTATGGGTAGCTTGCTTAAATGTTATAGTAACTTTATTGGAAGTAATATTTGTGATATCTACTTTTGAAAACAACTTAAATTTAGGAGCTTTTCGTTTATTAGCTCTTTCATCAGTATATTCAAACTTCTCTTTATCTAAATTTACTCTCCAAGGTTCTTTTATTGTTAAATTGTTTGTAAAATCTAACCTTTCTATAATCACTTCGTTTTTGTTGTTAACTTTAACTAATAAACCAGTACTTATATCCTTAGCACCCTTAGGTACACTTCCATCTATCTTACCTTTTTCTAACTCCATGTAGCTTAGTGATCCTGTTCCTATGGATGTGAAATCTTTTTGGTGTATATCTCTTTCATCTTGAATAGAATAGTGAGAATGTCCTGTAAATGTTATAATTTGAGGATAATCCTTTAAAACTTCATATAAATCATCATATCCCCATTCATCACTACCATATACAGTTCCACTTATATGCTCATGTGTAGTAATAAATATTGGTTTATCCTTATCCTCCTTTACTGCTATTTCAATTTGTTCCTTTATCCATTCTTTCTTATTAGAATTACTATTATCTGCAACAGAATTTACTTGTATAAAATGATATCCATTAATAACTTCATGAGTATTAGTTTTAATATCCATGATTTTTTCAAACTGATTTTTAGCATTTTTCACTGTAAATCCATTTCCAAAATCATGATTTCCCATAACAAATAACTTTTTAGAATTTGAATTGCAATTATTTTCATATATTTTCTTAAATCTATTTAGCTCCATACTTTGACCATGATCAGTTAAATCACCTGCAATAACCATAGCATCTAAACTAGGCGCTTTTGAATTGATAATCCTTAAAGCTTTAGTTAACTTATTATCCTCTTCAGCCTTAGTTGCCTTAATATGAACATCACTAATAACCGCGAAAGTAATATTGTCATCAGTACTCGTATTACTAATTACCTGAGCTGAACTTGAGTTAATCTTTATCATAAAGAGTAAAAGTACTGTTACTATAGTAAATGAAATTAACTTTATAATATTGCTTATATTTTGCATCTATTAACACCTCAGATTTTTGTACTATAACTACATTCTTTTGTATGTTAATAGTATTTGTATTTTTTTATTTAATATCCTTTATTAGTAAATCCGAATTGATTTTATTCTATTACAGACTATTCGCTCACCTCGGTAATAAGTGGAATTAGTTATTGCTTTATAAGGTTTTATATATTATAATACACAGTATATAAAACAATTAATTTGTGGAGGTAATTTAAATGGAACAAAAACAATATGTTTGTCCAAAATGTCAATGTATGACTTATTCATCAGACCAATTCCAAGCTACTGGAAGTAACTTCGCTAAGATGTTTGATATCCAAAACAAGAAGTTCATAACTGTTAGCTGTACTAAATGTGGTTTCACTGAACTTTATAAGAGTACTACTTCCGATGGTTCTAATATCCTTGACTTTTTAATTGGATAAAGTTAAAAGAAATCTATTTTAGATGAATTTATAATTTCATCTCTCACATATGACAAAAAGAAGAGTATCAATTGCTGATACTCTTCTTTTAGTGAAATTATATATACTACTATTTTATTTGAATCCACTCTACATTACTAATTTTAGTTGGATATGTTTCCTCTACTGCTTTAAAGTTATCTATATTTACGATAGTAAAAATAACTATCACTTTCCATATTAGGTTGCTTATGACTAATTGGAGTTCTTTTTTCAAACAGTTCAAAATCACATTTTTTAGCGAGATTACATGATGCTAAATTAGCACAGTCTATAGTTAAAATAAGATATTTCAAATCCGATACATTAAAACACCAATTAACCAATTCATTTACCGCTTCTACTGTATATCCTTGCCTTTGATGTTCTTCTGACATAAAGTAAGCTACTTCAACTTCATTCAATGTATCTTCAATCCCCATACCAACCATACCTATCATTTCATCTGTATCACGTAATGCAATTGCATATCTTTTATTTTCATAAACATCAGTTGAATCTTTTTGAGTTTGATGCCAATCAATATATCTCCAATAAGATTTTGGTGAATCTCCATTTTCTGACCAATCAGGCATAAATCTTAGGATGTCCTTTTCTCTAACTATCCTATAAATATTTTCAGCATCCTTTCTTTCAAAGTCTCTAATTACTATTCTTTTCCTTTCTATCTTCATACTCTCAATATCCCCCTATTGAATAGTTTGTGAAAACCTTAGTAAGTATCCATCAGGATCTTGAACTAAAATCTCTTTTATAACAACAGTAGTCTCATTGCACTCATATCTACTCTCCATAATATCTCTAAATAAAATTATATTATTAGACCTAATTTTATCTACTATCTTATAGATATCAGTTGTTTGTATTTGAAAATTAACCCCTCTTCCAAATGGAGGTGTTAACTCTCCAGTGTTCCAATATCCATTTATCTCTTCTATCATAATTTGAGCTTTCTCTAATGAAAGAAATGCAAATTTATCATCCTTTCTTTCATATTCTAATTTAAACCCTAATATATCTATATAAAAGCTTTTTGATTTTTCTATATCCGATACCGATAATTCTGGTATTAATCCATTAAACTTCATGACCATCTGTCCCTTATTTTACACGTAATTTTCAATATTCTTATTAAGTTTATCACTAATTATATTAAGTGAACGCCTGGCTTCAGTTCTTATAATTTCATTATTATTTGAATCTAAAATTACATTTAATTTATAAACAGTTTCTATTAATGGAAACGCTGATAAACATGTGGTGCATTTCCAAATTATTAATTCATTCTCTGAATATATTTCCATTGTTTTAATAATAGTATTAAATATTTCTATAGATATTGATTTTTCATTGTAAAATATTAAAAATCCTATTGCATCTATTACCTCAGATATTTTTTCTTCATCTCTAGACTCTAAAACAGCTAATAATTTAGGTAATATTTCTATATTCATTCTACCTAAGCTTCTTGAAATTATGTCTCTTGGTAATGGATAACTTATCTTCTTAGATACCTTGTCAGGTAAAGATTTATATTGGTTATTTCCTATTTTCCCAAGATAATTTATCATCTTTTCAGCAACATTAACATTTCCTTTTTCAAGAAATGTACCTATCTCTATCTTTGTATAAAGACTTTTCTCTATCATTAATCTCTCTAGTAATAACTCCACTACTTTTTCATCTAATGTATATCCCTTTAGTGATAATACCCGTATAGAAGAAGTTCGTTCTACAGCTACTGATGAGTTAATAAATTTTAATAACTCATCTAAAGATAACTTAAACATTACTTCCACATCTATATCTTCAATCATTCCACGTTTTCTTAAGTCCCCTTTATTACTTTTCATCGAGTCACATCCATTGCATTTTTTATTAACTTTTCTCACTTAGCCATAATTTTCATCTTTGAATTTATATGATAATTATACATTAAAATACATAATTGTTAAATGAATCATTTCTTCATGCATATCAATATTAATTCTAGGTTTCCAGAAATACTTACAAAACCATAAAAGCCCTAATTGCATTTACACAATTAAGGCTTTTTATATTAATCTACTATTATTTCAACTATCTTATTTTCTTTAAATGATTTATGTACATCAATTACTCTTTGATTACTTGATCCTCTATATTTTAAGCTAATATTTCTTTTATCAATTTCAAATCTTCCATCAATAAGTACATCTGCATAACTTAATATTTCTCTTTTTGAATCATCATTTATTATATTTTCGTAAGTATATCCTGACCAAATCCAAATTGGCTTCTTTGTTTCTTCCTTTACCCTTTTTAATAAATTTACTAAGTCTTTATCCTTAGTTTGTTCCATAGGGTCTCCCCCTAATATATTTACTCCAAATATATTATCATTTTTTATATATGATATAAACTTATCTTCTATTTCACTATTCCATACATTTCCGTAATTAAAGTCTTTTAAATCACTATTAAAGCATCCTGGGCAATTATTAGTACAACCACTTACAAATAGTGTAACTCTAACATTTGGACCATTTGAAACATCAAACTTTCTTATTTCTGCATAATTCATACTGTAATCCCCCTTTAAAACTGGAAAATAAGAGACGATTCATCGCCTCTTATCGTAAATTCTTATATATTATAAATGTAAAACTCTATCTCCAATTTCAGCTGTTCTACCTTTATTCCAGAAGTTTGTTCCTATATAACCACAGGTTCTTCTCATAACTTGCATATCTGTTTCATCTTTGTTTCCACAAGATGGACAATACCAAACTAGATCTTCACCTAATTTTATTTCTCCTGAATAACCACATTTATAGCATATATCTGGTTTAGTGTTTATTTCTGCATATTGAATGTTGTTGTAGATAAATTTAACAACTTGTTCTACCGCTTCAACATTTCTGCTCATATCTGGCACTTCAATATATGAAATACATCCACCTAAGCTAATATCGTGGAATTGTGATTCGAATTTTAATTTGCTAAATGCATCTATTTCTTCACATACATGTACATGGTATGAGTTTGTGTAGTAAAGTCTATCAGTTACATTTGGTATTTCTCCATATTTAGCTTTATCTAATCTACAGAATCTATAAATAAGATTTTCTGCTGGAGTTCCATAAAGACCAAATCCAAGTCCTGTTTCCTTTTTCCATCTTTCACAAGCTTCATTCATATGATTCATTACAGCTAAAGCGAACTTTTCGCCTTCTTCAGTTGTATGACTCTCTCCCATCATCGCTTGAACCATTTCGTATATACCAACATATCCAAGTGATAATGTAGAATAACCATCTTTAAGAAGTTTATCTATCTTTTCACCTTTTTCAAGTCTTGCTATTGCACCATGTTGCCAATGAATTGGCGATACATCTGATGTTGTTCCAAGTAACATGTTATGTCTAACTAATAAAGCATCTTTACATAGTTCTAATCTTTGGTCTAACATATCCCAGAATAACTCCATATCTTTATCAGCTACTATACCTATTTGAGGTAAGTTTAGTGATATAACACCTTGATTAAATCTTCCGTACCATTTATATTCTCCATTTGCATCTTTCCATGGACTTAAGTGAGATCTACAACCCATTGGAGGGAATGTATTTCCTTCATAGTTCTTTTTCATAATCTTTGCAGATTGATAATCTGGAACTAATCTCTTTACAGTACATGTAGCTGCAAGTTTAGTTATATAATCATATTTTCCACCTTCAAGGCAGTTATTTTCATCTAATAAGTAAACAAGTTTAGGGAATGCTTCTCCAATCTCTTGACCTCTATAGTTCTTCATTCCTTCAAGTCTTTGTTTTATCATTTCTTCACAAATTAAAGCCATTTCAGCTTCATATGGATGACCTTCTTCAACTTCTAAATAAATTGTTCCAAATGGTGATTGTCCATTGGTAGTTTGTAAAGTAGACAATTGATATCTTATAGTTTGAACACCATCTCTTAGGTCTTTCATTTTCATGTCATTTGCTAAATCTTTAGCAAGTTCTTCATTATCATACTTTTCTAAGTAGAATTTATAGAACTTTTCTTCTGTAACTCTTAAGTATTTAGCAAGATGTTTTATTGTAATACTTTGACCACCATATTGGTTACTTGCTACTTGCGCTATAATTTGTGTAGTAACAGTACAAGCTGTTCCAAATGATCTTGGTGATTCAACTAGTTTATCATTAATAACAGTACCATTGTCTAACATATCCCCTAAGTTAATTAGACAACAATTAAATATTGGAGATAATGTATAGTCCATATCATGCCAATGAATCATTCCATCATCATGTGCTTGAACCATATGTGCTGGTATAAGTCTTCTTCTTGAAATATCCTTTGATACTTCTCCAGCTATTAAATCTCTTTGTGTAGCTGCTATTACAGAATTCTTATTTGAGTTTTCTTTCATAACATCTTCGTTTGTCTTATTTAATAGGCTTAAAATACTTTCATCAGTAGTATTTGTATTTCTTTTAAACTCTTGTACTGCTCTATATCCTTCATAAGCTTTAGCAGTTACTGCTTGACCGTAATGCACTAATCTATCATAAACATATGATTCTATTTTGTATATTGTAGGCATTTCTTCGTGATTTTCAAATTCCTTTTCAGCATCCTTAGCAATTAGCTTTGCTAGATCTGGCATGTAAATTCCACTACCATTTTTCATAGCTTTTAATACTGCTGCACGAATTTTGATTTTATCAAACTCAACAGTGCTACCGTCTCTTTTAATTACATTCATTAACCATTTTCCCCCTATTGTAATCCACTAAAATTTATAATTTATCTTTAAGTTATATGTATTTTTAAAAAATCCAACCACATTATTATACATCATTCGCCAGTAGATTTCATTTTAAAATTTAAAATTTTTAAATTGACATATAGTCAATTTTATGAGTTCCTTCAATAAAATTCATTAGATTTTTTATGAAAATTTTATGAAAACCTTGATGGCTACTAAGACTAATTAGATTCTAAAACTTATATAATTTTGTACTCTTTCTATTAAAACTTTTTTTATTTATTAAAATTTTTCTTGATTCACTTCCTGTATGTACATATATAAATACCATTGTAAAATTATATAACCATATCCTTGTAAAAACATACAAAAATCTCTTTTGAATTTACTAAGTACTTTATAAACCCTTATACCTTTTTGAGATGAATTTATGTAAATGGAATAATTGACCACTATGTCACGATGTGATATAGTTTTATCATAGTATATCACATCATGACATAGGAGGTGCTCTAATGAATAATGTTATAAAATCTTTTGTTCCTATGAGTGAAACTGCATATTATATTTTACTTTCATTAACTGAACCTAAACATGGATATGGAATTATTCGTCATGTAGAATCTATTACAAATAATAGAATTAAACTAGGTTCTGGAACTGTCTATGGAACATTATCAAAAATGCAAAAGAAAGGTATAATAACTGTTTACTCTGACGAAGATAGAAAAACTATTTATGAAATAACCAATATAGGAAAAGAATTAATTAGCGTTGAGATTGAGAGAATTAAAGAATTGCATTCAAATGCAATTAAATATGAGGGGGACTTTTAAGAATGAAGATAATTAAGAGGTTGTTTTGGTCAATAAATATCCTTAAAACTGAAAAATGGCTTGAAGATATGTCACTCAATGGATATATTCTCAAAGAAATACAAGGATTTTCATCATTTATATTTGAAGAAGGAACACCTAAAAAATTAAGTTATAGATTACTCTACAAGACTCGATTTATTCCAAAATCATTAGAAAAGGATAATTGGAAGCTATGTTATTGTAAAAATAACTTTACAGTTTTATATAATAATTCAGAGCATTTACTTGATGTTGATAGACAACCTATAATTTCAAGGATACATACTATTAGAAATAGTATTCTTATTCCATATTGTATCTATATATCTTTTTCAATAATTCCATTAACATTACTTTTCGGAGTATTTTCTACTAATTCTGTTGAAATTGTATATATGCCATTTTGGTGGATAGGACCAATTTTGTTTTTATCAGTGCACTTGATTATTATCTACACTCTTCTTACTCTTACTAAAATAATCAATGTAATTAGAACTTCTTCTTCTATAACTAATTTTGATAAAACTAATAAAAATAAATCATTAAAAGGTAATACTATAAGAAAATTTAAATTAGGTTGGCTTTATTCACCCGATATGATGGAATCTTATTTAGAATCTATGGAATCAAAAGGTTATAATCTAAAGACTATTAATTTTTTTGGAAATGGATTAACTTTTTTCAAAGGATCACCTAGAAATATAAAATATTGTGTAGATTATCAAACTAAAGTATCTTCTGATTATTTTTCAATGTATAAATCTGAAGATTGGACTTTATGCTATAAGACTTCTGATATAATTGGCAATTATTTTATATGGAGCAAAGAATATTATGACTCTAGGGATATTCCTAATATATATACTGACTCAGAATCAAAAATAAAAACTGCTCAACGAATACTTATTAAGTTCAGTTGTATATTTTTGCCCTGTATATTTATATTTTCTCTAATTTTAACACAAATATACTCTATAAAATCTTCATCTTACGTTACAGTGCTTTATGTAGTGATTTTATTTGAATATTTGATTTTGTATATAAAAGTACTTTCTTACTACCTTAGAGTACGAAAAACCGCACTTAAATCATGATAATTATATTATGGGGCTGTATCCAAATGATTTATCATTTCGATACAGCCCCATTAATTTAGGATTTAGAATGTAAAATTAAGGATGTAATTCTAAAATAATTACTAATACTATTTTTTAGAAACTCCTCGAGGAGTTTCATCAATCATTTTTAATTTTAAATTTTCAATTATGATACAGCCACATATTTTGTATTTATTCACTTTTAGAATATGGCTTTAATATTGATCCTATTAAAGACTTAGTATAGTCATGTTGTGGTTTCATATATATTTCTTCTGTAGTTCCAACTTCAATTAACTTTCCTTTTCTTAGTACTCCTATTCTATCGCTTATATATCTAACCATGTCCAAGTCGTGTGATATGAAAAGGCATGTTAAATTTCTTTCCCTTTTCAATTTCTTAAATATCTCTATTATTTCTAACTGCATTGATACATCTAACGATGCTATTGGTTCATCTGCAATTATAAAATCTGGATTTGTTACTAATGATCTTGCTATATTTATTCTTTGTCTTTGTCCACCTGAACAATCATAAGGATATTTCTTGGCATAGCTTGTATCTAAGCCAACTAATTTTAGCATTTCATTTACTTTATTGAGTATTTCTTTTTTATTTTTATATGATTTTTGAATTATTAACGGCTCTGCTATTATAGCTTCTATTGTCATCCTTGAGTTTAATGACGATGTTGTATCTTGAAATATCAATTGTATTGATTTAGATATGTTGTTTTTTTCTTTTTTATATACTTTATAATCTGCTATGTTGATTCCATTGTATATTATCTCTCCATCAGTTATTTTATTTATTCCAACTATACTTCTTGATATTGTTGATTTTCCCGATCCTGATTCACCAACTAATGCAAAGAATTCACCTTTATTTATTGAAAATGATACATCATCTACAGCTTTCACTATATTTTTTCTATTTATTGAGAAATATTGTTTTAACCCTTTTAATTCTAAGATTTTTTCATCCATCATTTTCAATAACATTCTCCTTTATCAAATCTTGGTATTGCCGTTAATAGTTTTCTTGTGTATGGATGCTCTGGATTATAAATAACCTTTTCTAAATTACCTACTTCAACTATACTTCCTTTATGCATTATAGCTACTCTATCTGCTACTTTTGAAACTACTCCTAGGTCATGAGTTATAAATATTATGGTTAATCCTATTGTCTTTTGAAGATCTAATAGCAAATCTAGTACTTCATTTTGAATGGTCACATCTAACGCCGTTGTAGGTTCATCTGCAATTAGTATTTTAGGATTGCAGGACAAGGCTATTGCAATTACTATTCGTTGCCTCATCCCACCTGAGAATTGATGTGGATATTCATAAAACCTATTTTCTGCATTTTCAATTTTCACGAGTTTCATAAGTCTAATAGTTTCTATTTTAGCTTCCTTTTTATTTGTTTTATTATGAATTCTTATGGCTTCAACTATTTGTTTCCCTACAGGGATTGTTGGATTTAAGGATGTCATAGGATTTTGAAATATCATTGAGATTTCTTTACCTCTAACTTTCTCCATTTCAGATGAATTACACTTTATTATATCTTTTCCATTAAAAATAATCTCACCTTTTTTCACTACTCCATTTTTAGGTAATATACTCAATACTGCTCTTCCTAAGGTTGTTTTACCCGAACCTGACTCACCTACAATTGCAAGAATTTCTCCCATGGAAAGAGTTAAATTAACATCATTAACTACATTAACTTCCTCTTCTCTATTTTTATATGTTACAGTCAACGCCTTAATCTCCAACACTTTTCATCACCTCATTACCCTATAATTTACATACTACAAATGAATCTTTACTCTTACCTATCATTTAACTATATCCCAATCTTCAACATTCCAGAAAACACCTACTCCATGATGCCCTAGAACTGTTTCAGGTGTTATTCCTTTTACAGTTGACTTTGAAACATATATTGCATCTATATAAGCTATAAATGTGTACGGCATATCCTTAGTCATTTCTTCTTGGAATTCTTTATAGTACTTAAGTCTCTCTGATTCTATATCTGTTTGTCTTGCTGCTTTTAATAATTCGTCTATTTTACTATTAGAATATGCACTAAAATTAGAACCTTTATCTGTTCCAAACACCTTGTAAGTATGATCATCTGGATCAAAAGGACTTCCCCACCCTATTAAGTATGAATCTTGATTAGCCCAATCTATTTTAGACTTTACTACAACTTTTGCATCTACTCCAATTTCTTTAAATTGTTGTGCTGCTATAGTTGCCATATCAACTCTAACTTGGTCACCTTCTCCAACTACAATTTCAAAGCTTAGCTTTGTTCCACTTTTCTCATATATATTATCTGAGCCAAGTGTCCAACCTGATTTTTCTAGTTCCTCTTTTGCCTTAGCAGTATTATACTCAAACTTTTCTATCTCCTCATTACTATAAGACCCCACTTGTAGTGGTGAATACGCTACATCTCCATAACCTAGTAAAACTCCATCTACTATTGCTTTTCTATCAATTGCATAACTTAAAGCATTTGGTAGCTCTTTATTTTCTTTAAATAATTTGCTGTTAAAGTTGTATAGTATCCCTCTATAATCTGCTGTTTTCATTTTATTTATTACAAAATCACTATTTTCTTCAAATGTTTTTATATCTTTCGGTGTTACTTGAGCTAAATCCAATTCACCAGATTTTAATTGAACAACCTTAGCTTTTGAATCATCTACTATTTTAAATACTATCTTATCAATTGATGGATCTTTTCTAAAATAATCTTTATTTTTAGCTAATGTTATACTTTGTCCTGTATCCCATTTTTCTAGTTTGTATGGACCTGTACCTATAGGATTTTGGTTAAAATCACAAGTTGCTATATCCTTACCTTCAAGCAAATGTTTTGGCAATATACCAACAGCCAAATAATCTAGCATAGCTACATTTTTTTCACTAAGGACAAACTTTATAGTGTTTTCATCTACTATTTCTATTTTTTCAATCTCTTCATAATTAGATGCTATTTCTGAATTGTTTTCTGGATTCATTATTGTATCAAAGGTGAATTTAACATCTTCTGCTGTAAATTTTTCGCCATCATGCCACTTTACATCATCTCTTAAAGTAAATGTGTAGGTATTGCTCTCATTATCGAATTCCCAACTTTTTGCTAGTGATGGTATAACCTTATTATCCTTATCTCTAGATGTTAACCCATTAAAAATAAGTGAGTTAATTTCTCCATGTTCGTATATTGCAGGATTTATTGATGTATAATCGTTACTTCCATATATCAATACCTTTTCATTTGAATCACTCGTCTCTATGGAACTTGTACCACATCCAATCAATAAACTTACTGCTAATGTTAAAACTATTGCCTTTACCCTTTTAAACTTCATATTGTCCTCCTTCAAATTATATTCTTTTTTATACTTACCTAAATATTATTAGATTTTTTTATATTCTTTTTCCTTAAGTGATTGCCTATATTTGTTATGGACACTAATACTGTAACTAAAAATATCCCAGGGATTAAAATTATCCACCAGTAATTTGATAAAAGTGCATCTTGTGATAGTGAAAGCATGCTCCCCCAGGATATTATCTCTACAGGAAGTCCAATTCCTATAAAACTTAGTGTCGATTCTGTAGCTATTGCAACTCCAATATTGCTTACAACCATAAACATTATTGATGGTATAAAATTAGGGAGCAAATGGTTTTTTAATATATAAAAAAAGTTTCCTCCCATTATCTTTACTGCAAGTATATATTCACTATTTCTTATTTGTCTTACTTCACTTCTAACAATCTTTGCTATGCTCATCCAGCTTGTTATTCCAATTACTACTGATATAGATAATGGACTTGTACTTCCAATTATCGCTTGTAGAAATATTATTATTAAAATTGATGGAATACTTAGTATAATTTCTGTTGCCCACATCAAAAAATCATCTATCCACTCAGGAGCTAACCCACTAAAGCTACCATAAACCACCGCTATTCCTGTTGATATTACAGTTGAAAATATCCCTATAAATAAAGAGATTTTGCCTCCTGCCCATATCATTGAAAATATATCTCTCCCCATAGAATCTGTTCCAAAATAAAATGTGGTATTTGGTGCAATATTTACATTCCCTAGGTCCATATATTGTGGATTATATGTAGATATTACACCTCCAAATAAGCATAATACTATAATCACAATCAGTATCCCCGTTGATATTACTGGCTTTCCTTTTAGTATTTTTTTTAACTTATTTATATTAGAATACTTTTCTTCTTTATCACCTTCATTTCCAATTAAACTATTTAATTTAGTGATATTTTTATACAATAGGCTCATGAATATCCCCCCTATCATATTTCATTCTTGGATCAATTTTTATATTTATAAGCTTAACCACCATATTTCCTAGTAATACTATTACACCTGTTATTAATGAAAGAATCATAAGCATATTATAATCATGATATTTTGCACTTTCAAAACAAAGTGTTCCAAGACCTGGATATGAAAACACTTTTTCAACAACATAAGTTCCTGCTAAAATATGAGGAATTGATATTGCCATAATTGTTATAAAGGAAGGCATAATATTTCTAAGACAATGCTTATAAACTATTGCTTTTTTACTTAACCCCTTAACCTTAGCTAGCAAAGCATAGTCTTCAGTCATTTCCTCTAATATCTTGTTTCTCACCATGTATGTGTAATACCATAAATGACTTATAATTAACACTATTAATGGTAAAATCAAATGACTTAACCTATCTATTAAATCACCTTTTCCACCTACAGAATAAGCTCCACTAGTTGGTAGTATCATTAAATTTACCCCGAAAATCAAAATAAGCATTAACGAAACCCAAAAAGATGGTATGGAGGCACTTATATTACCAAGTGTAGTTATTATTTTATCTACAAAATCATCCTCGTGTAATGCACAAAATACACCTAGAAACAATGCTCCTACAAATGTAAGAACATAGGCTATCCCACCTAAAATCACAGTATTTATATACACTTCCCCAATGACTTCTGTAACATTTCTCTTATATTTATAAGAAATACCAAAATCACCTTTTAGAGATTGCCTTATCCACTTAGTATATTGAATATAAATAGGCTCATTTAACCCAAGTTTCTCTATCGACAATTCTCTTTCTTCAGTACTCATTCTCTCACCACCATTACCGTAATATGATACTAAAGGGTCTCCAGGTGACAATCTAGACATATAAAAAACAACTATTGATAATATAAAGATACATACTATTAATTGTATTAACTTCTTTAAAACTTCCTTTATCACCTCTTCATCACCTCATTTCACCTTTTTAAATTCTTACTTGCTTTTTATCAGCTTATGTATCCCTAACTTCTATTTCTTATAAACTAAATCTTTATGATTATTACTTGAAAATAAAAATACCACAAAAATAGACTCCTCATTAACAGAAATCTACCTTCGTGGTAATTACTTAATATCTATTTAATTGTCTATTCTTAGACAAGCCCTCGTGACTTATCCCTTATATATATGCAACTATATAAACTTTTAGATTAATTGTATTTTGTAGTTATTCTATTTCTTATATCTCTTGATAAATCATCAACTTCTCTTCCTGTTCTAGTTGATATTCTAAATATGTTAGATGTCTCATTTAACTCTCTTGTATCCTTTACTACTTTACTATCCTGGAACTCAAAATATTCCATCATATCATATTTATTCAAAACTAGCACATCACTTTTTGCAAATAGCAATGGATACTTTTCTACCTTATCATCACCTTCAGGAATACTTAATACTGCAATTTTCATATCTTCACCTATATCAAATTCTGCTGGACATACTAAGTTCCCAATATTCTCAATAAAGATTATATCTATTTCAACTAAATCAAAATACCCTAATATAGTTTTAATGGATAGTGGCTCTATGTGACATGCTCCATTTAAGTTCAATTGAATTACTGGAATACCTAATGCATCAATCTTTTCTGCATCTACTTTCCCTGCTATATCACCTTCTACTACAGCAATATTAAATTCACCTCTTAATGATTTTATTAGCTCTATTATTAAGCTTGTTTTACCTGCACCTGGTGATCCCATTACATTTATTAAAAAGACATTATTATCTCTTAACCTTACCTTTACTTCATCTGCATATTCACCTTTATCACTTAACTCTTGCATTAGAATCTTTATATCCACAGACTTCACCTCATCATTTATATTCTAATTTCTATCTACTCTGGCTGATTTTACTTATATATAACTATTAAATCTACCTTATGATTAATTGTAATTATTTTCCATATATATTATTATATTATATATAATAATTAAATCCAACTTATATTTAAATTGTAGGAGGAAGTTACGTGGATATTGCAGTTTTGGATTCTAATGGTGCTGGAATTGGTCAAACTATTATTAAAAAACTAAAAAAAGAATTGAATAATATAAATATCATAGCACTTGGAACTAACACCTTCGCTACTTCTAATATGGTTAAAACTGGTGCTAATGTAGGTATAAGTGGTGAAAAAGCTATATGTTCATTCCTTAAAACTAATAAAATAGATTGCATTATATCTCCAATTAGTGTTATTTATAATGGTACTATGGACTCTGAAATATCCTCATTAATCTGCAAAGCTTTTTTCAGTGTACCTACAACTAAATATATACTTCCATTAAAACATAATAATATTTATATTCCAGGAACTCAAAATTTACAAATTAAAGATATCATTGAAGAAATAGTATATAATATACATACAAACTATATTAATTTACAATAGTTAATAAAAGGAGTCTTGATTATATGTTTAAAAATGATATTATGCTAGATATGATCGAATCTTTTAGTAAAAACGTCGCAAAAACACTTCTTAATAAAAAAAGCGATAGTGAACCTATAGTCTTCAATAATTACGAAGACAATGAAGTACTAATGATTATCCTAAATAAAATGCTAGTTGAAAAAAAGTTTAATGAGGCTGAAAATACTTTATTTGAATTTGCTAAAACAAATACCTATTCTAATATTAACGAAATTGGAGAATGGTTTTATAATGAACTCTCTCTTAAACCTGATGATGAGTTGGTAGAAAATAACTTTAGTAGATATGAAATTACTCAAGGATTAATTGATTTTAATAAATTAATTAACTAATATATTTTCTTAATAGTTCCTTAGATAAATCTCACATAAAAAAGACTCCTTCCTGTAATTAATTTATTATCTTAATTATGGCCAAGAAGAAGTCAGTTTTATTCAGTTTACACAAATTTATTTACATTCTCGATTTCATACATAGCTTAAAATCTATAATTTTACAGCCACATTTTAAAGCTCTTCACCTCTAGTTTCTATTACGTTCTTATACCAGTGGAAAGATAACTTCTTCTTTCTTTCATAGTTATTTTTATGATCTACATAGATAAACCCATATTGTTTTTTATATCCATTTAACCAGCTTAATAAATCTATTACAGACCAAGCGTAGTATCCTTTTAGGTTAATACCTTCTGCTATCGCCATCTTTACTGCCTTCAAATGCTCTTCTATAAACTTAATTCTTGGTACATCTACTATTTCATTTTCTATAATTGGATCTTCATCCCCTAGTCCATTTTCTGTGATGTATAATTTAACATCTCCATATCTATCTTTTAACATTCTTACTCCATCTAAGAAGCCTTCTGCTGATATTTCCCAGCCCCATTTAGTGTAAACTTTATCATCCATCATTACGGTTCTATATACTTTATCAAATGAAGGATTACCTGGTTTTCCTGTAGGTCTTTCCTTTTCTTCTTGTTTTATCTCAATGACTTCATTGTACTTTTCAACTCTTCTTGGTTGATAGTAGTTAAGTCCTAAGAAATCATTCATATCTGCTGTTTCTTTTAATAACGCTAATTCTTCTTGCGTCCAATCTGGTGTATATCCTTTTTCATCTAGTTGATCTACTACGTACTTAGGATATTCTCCTTTTAATATAGGATCATAATACCAGTAAATTTCGTAGTAATTAGCATGATTTGTTGCTATTTCATTTTCTTCTGAACCATCTGTACTAAAGGCTGGACTAAACACGTGTGTAATGCCTATTTCACCATATTGCTTTAATTCTTTATATATCTTCACTGCCTTAGCATGAGCTACAGATACATTATGAGTAGCCTGGAAATACTTCTTCGGATCATTTACTATACCTGGTGGGTGTGCCCCTTCTAAGTATCCTAATTGACAAAATACTATTGACTCATTAAAGGTAATCCAATGTTTAACTCTATCTCCAAATGCTCTAAAGCATACTTCTGAATACTTAGCAAAAGCATCTATTAATCTTTTATTTGTCCAACCACCTGCTTCTTCTAGGTTGTTTGGTAAATCCCAGTGATATAATGTTACAAATGGAACTATTCCATATTTTAAACATTCATCAATTAAATTATTATAGAATTCTATTCCTTTTTCATTTACTTCTCCATCACCATCTGGGATAATTCTAGCCCATGAAATTGAGAATCTATATGATTCTAGTCCCATTTCAGCCATTAATCTGACATCTTCTTTGTATCTATTGTAGTGATCTACTGCTACATCACCATTTGTTCCTTCAAATGTTTTACCAGGAATTTTAGAAAATATATCCCAGTTAGTTACTCCCTTTCCATCTTTATCCCATGCACCTTCTACTTGATATGATGCAGATGCTGCACCGAATAAGAAATCTTTTGGAAACTTCATATTATTTCCTCCTCTATGTTAATTTATTATTATTCCTTAACCTTGTAAATTCATTATATATTATAACCAATATGTAGAATTTCAAAATTTGAAACTCTACACAACTTAATTTTCAAATTTTGAAATTAACTTTATAAATGAATAAAAAAAATCAATCATTAAGATTGAATATATCACAAAGTAATACAAACCTCTTAACAATTGATTTTTACCTATCTAATTACTTATAAATAAGTACAACTCTCCATCTTTAACTTCAATACTTGCTGTTCTATTATCTAAACTAATTGCAAGTTCCGTTGTACTTCCATTAATTATGTTGAATAACTCTTGCGATTCATTAGGCAATAAAGATACTATTGCTCCTTTTATTGCGTCATGTGAAATCTTTTCTTTATTCTTCAATGTAAATTTAACTCCGCTATCTTGAATTTCAACAAATGCTATGCTTGTTTCATCCTCAAATAAATCATAACACTTATCTTCAAAATATGAATAACCCAGTTCCTTTAATTTTTTTTCGAAATCTGTTAAATTTACACCATTTGGTTCTGCTGGTGGAGGTTGATTAGCTGGGTCATCATCTATTGATGCTGGTGTATTTTCTACTGTAACCTCACTATCTCCACTTTCATTATTCTGACTTTCTTCTACAGGTGCTTCTTCGCTACTTTCTTTTTCTGGTTCTACTTCTTCCTCAACTGGTTCATCTGCATTTGAATTTGCTAATACCTTGTCTCCACTTTCATTTTTTGTATTGCTTGATATCCCAAATCCAATTATCATAGCTAATGACACCACAGATATTATTGAAACTAGTATTATTTTTTTCTTTTTATCCATACTCCCACCCCTTTTACTATTAAATTTTAACAATTATTATTATATTTTACAATATATAACTTACGTTAAATTTAAATATTTTAAAAAGAGCATGTATCAAAAAATGATACATGCTCTTTATGTATTTTAATAAATTAAAATATCTTATTTGTTGTTTAATTGTGCTTTAGCAACTTCTACTAAATCTGCGAAAGCTTTAGCATCGTTGATAGCAATTTCAGATAACATCTTTCTGTTCATGTCGATACCAGCTAACTTGATTCCGTTCATGAATTTTGAGTATGAAAGATCATTCATTCTTGTTGCAGCATTGATTCTAGCAATCCATAATCTTCTGAAATCTCTCTTCTTTAATCTTCTTCCAACATATGCATTTCTTAAAGCTCTGATTACTGATTCGTTAGCAGTCTTGAATAGTCTGCTCTTACCACCGTAGTAACCTTTAGCTAATTTTAAAACTTTTTTGTGATTCTTACGAGAATTTTTCGCTCTCTTAACTCTAGCCATTTTATATTCCTCCTGTTTCCTCTATCTTATAGGTATGGTAATAACTTCTTCATTGCTTTTTCTTGAGTAGTTGAAACATAAGCAGCTTTTCTTAAGTTTCTCTTTCTCTTAGCTGATTTCTTTGTAAGGATGTGGCTCTTGAAAGCTTTTGCTCTCTTAAGTTTTCCTGTACCTGTCTTCTTGAATCTCTTAGCTGCACCTTTGTGCGTTTTCATTTTTGGCATTGTAATCTGCTCCTCTCAAGTTATACTTTTTTAGGACCTAAAACTATTGTCATATTTCTACCTTCATGCTTTGCATTTTTTTCTATTATGCAAACATCTTCAAGTTTTGAAATAAAGTTTTGTAATATTTTTAATCCCATATGACCTAGTGTTGCTTCTCTACCTTTAAATCTAACAGTTATCTTAACCTTGTCACCAGCTAATAAGAACTTTCTTGCGTTCTTAGCTTTGATAGCAATGTCATTTTCTTCAATTGTTAAACTGCATCTAATTTCTTTAAGAGTAGTAACAACTTGTTTTTTCTTTGCTTCTTTTTCTTTTTTAGATTGCTCATAAACGAACTTACCTAAATCCATTATTCTACATACTGGTGGTTTAGCTCCAGGTGAGATCATAACTAAATCTAGTTCTTTCTCATCTGCCATTCTTTGAGCATCTCTTGTCTGAATGATACCCATTTGGTTTCCTTCAGCATCAAGAAGTCTAACTTCTTTTTCTCTAATGTCTTGATTAATTATAAACTTTTTACTAATATTTTTCACCTCCTTAAAAATGTAATAAAAACCCTTAAAATAAAATAGAGAACAGCATAATGCCGTTCTCTATTGTTTATAGTAACCTAGATTTGCAATCTAGATAAAATACAATAATCCACTACCTTACTAAGCTAAGCCGTAAGGTGAGAAACGGCGGGTTTCTTCTTTACAAAAACTATTATATCATCTTTATTTACTTTGTCAACATAATTTTCTTTTTTTGTTTACTCAATAATAACTTGATTTTTACCATTATTTTTTGCTTTATATAATAACTTATCCGCTTTAGATATAATTAATGCTAAATCTGTATTATCCCAAGACTCAATTCCACCACTAAATGAAACACTAACCTCATTTTTAAATTTAAGTTCATTAACTGCTAATCTAACTCTATCTAAAATATCTTTAGCTTCATCCTTATTCTTATTTATAAAGGCTATTATAAATTCTTCGCCTCCATATCTTGCAATAATATCCTCTTGTCTTATATTTTCCTTTATAGTCTTCGCAACAGTTTTTAGTATTTCATCACCAAAAATATGTCCGTACGTATCATTTATACACTTAAAATTATCTATATCTATAATTGCCATAGAAAATTCTTTATTTTTAACAATTTCTTTTTCTATAAGCTTTTCTCCATATGCTCTTGTATTTACACCTGTTAGATAATCTGTATTGGCTATTTCTTCCAACATTTTTTCTGTTTCATTTTTCTTTTTGATTAATGAATACAGTCTTTTAATTAAAATACCTAATAGTACAATTACCATGGATGCAATAACAACGCCTACTTTATTCACCTTTACTTGCTTCTCAAACAGTAGTAATTTACTATAATTCAATTCATCGTTTATATTAACAAGCTCTGATAAAAGATTATTAACTGCTTTGTATCCACCAACGCCCCCTGATGCATCAAAGAAAATTTTATAATATTTATCTAAATTTTTTTCCATGTTGTTTTCTTTTAGTATAGATACTAACCTTTCAGTTACAAATTTGGTATTGTAATAATCATTACTTGTTATATATAACTCTAATGCTTTATCATAGTTTTCAATTACTAAATCTATGTCATTTAGTTCATTATAATAATCACCATAAGCTACATAACAACTCCCTATACCTATTTGATCATTCATATTAGTGAAAAACTCTTCAGCTCTTTTTATTTGATCATATGCTTCTTCAAGATTTCCAAGTTTAATGTTAGCACTCCCAACATTTAAAATTACAGAGTCAGCTATATTAGTACCCATAGATTCATCTCTTGCAACACTAATTTCATAACATTGGTCCGCATATTTTTTTAGTAGGTTTACATCATCTATTTTATCTGCATAAACCATTTTACTATATGCCATCCTATCACCCATAGATGATTGTAACTTCGGTGTTACTTCTAAATCACATAATTTATCATAGTAAAACTTAGCACTATCTAATATATCAAATTGTGAATATATAAATGTAAATATTGAGTATATTAGAGCTTCAGTATCAAGAGATTCCTCATCAGTTAAAACATTGCTATCAATTTCATTTGTCATTTGTAGCAAATCATTTGCAGCTCTAAAACTATCTGAATACCTACCTATACCAAGCATACTCCAGGCTAGATATTTAGCCTCAAAAATAGCATAATACTCACCATTTGGTACCTTTTTATAATTTTCTATAGCATTGTTTGAATAATATATGATTTTATCGTAGTCCCCAAACACTGTATATACTTGCACTAAGGTCGACGAATACATACCAATTTTAAAAGGATCTTGCTCCGTTTTCAATAATTCAATATATTTTCTTTCATTCACCTCTACATCATCATACACTGAATTACATTCATTATTTATCTGTTCTAAATTTTGTAATAATACATCTCTATTGGTTCTTTTGTTTGGAGAACTAAGCTTTCCAACACTAACTAATCCAACAACAAAGATTACTAATGTAATCAAACTTATTATTACCTTTTTTCTTTTAGTAAATTCCCTCATGTCATTCCTCTCCTCTTACCCTTAAAATACATTTCCTCTATGTTTTTTAAGTATCTCCCCCTATGTAATTTTAACTTCATTTGCAAAACTTTTATGTAAAAACTTTGTGCGCAAGCTAAAATAAAAGACAAATAAAAAACCACCTCTATTAATTAAAGGTAGCCTAAAATAAATATACATTTATTTTTATAGTATAATAAAGTATTTAAAAATACTTTAGCAACTGGCTGGCATAGTTTTTAATAACCTTAGCCCCTTTAGCTTTGCGCCCTTAGATTTCCCTAAGTTTGCGAATTATTAATTTAAGTAATTATACCACATTTTGTGTAAATAGGACAACTTATTCTTTTTCATAGAAAATCCCATTAAGATATTAACTTCTAATTTAGTATTTATAGAAAATCATTAAAATATTTTTTATAGTATCATAAAGAACCACATCTTAATTTTGATGTGGTTCTTTTATATTACACTTCTTTTTTTCGAAAATTGCTATTTAACATTTTTAAAAGTTTGTATGCAACAAAACCTACTATAATTGTAGTTAGATAAAGTTGAATACCACTTATCTGTTTTACTATATTGCTATATTTATCTAAACCTTGCGTAGCTAAAAAAGCTGACATCTTAACAGATGCCACTATTCCAATAGCCATTGGAAACGTTAAGCCCGCAAAACCCGGATGGAAATTAAATGAAAAGAATTTTGGTATTTTAAATAATATAAATAATAATGTAATTAATATTAACGCATATAAACCATATACTATTGAAGTATTTGGAGTTTTTATATAGTTAAAATAACTTACTAAACACAAACTTGATGGCGCTAATAGTATTGCTTGTGTATGATAAAATGTTTCATTTAATTTATGACTAAATAATCGATATAGCATAAATGGCATTATGATTAATAATACTGTTATACCATAGAATACCACAAACGTTCCTATTGTAGGTTCATTCATTACACCGCCCACCACTGTAGATACCATAATTCCATTGTAAGTAACAAACCAACTTGGTACAAATGTATCCTTTTTAAAGCCTTTAATAACATTTCTATAAGTAAAAATCAAAATATGTATTGCATGTAAAACTAGACCAGTAAACCACATTCCCTTTCCTATCATTTGATTAAAATCAAAAACATAGCTTCCAAGTATCATAATTAACATTGTGAACCCTGCATATAAACTTGCTGGAACTGTATTAGAATACTCTGATTTGACAACATCAAAATGGTAAATAATCTTTATTATATATGCCAATACTATTATTATTGTTAACCAAATTGTTAAATGTTTTATCCAACCATATCCTAATGACTGATACACATTCGCTACTGTACATGCACCAACTAATGTAGGTAAAATAGCAACTGGTATGTCTTTAAACTTTTGTGTAAATGTACTATTACTCATTTCTATACTCCTTACTTTTGTGTTTATGTAACATATAAAAGACACTTGATTAATCCCTTGTCATACACACTTAAATATTCAAACTTATTATATCCAAATTGAAAAATCCTATCCCTAGATTTATTTAGCTTACTACAATTTCAATATAACACTTGGTCAAAGTGTAACTACATTCAGTGATAGTTTCACTTGTAACTCAGTTATAAATCCACTTGGTTCTGTGATAGTTTCGCTTAAACTTGATTTAGAATAAACTCTCTGATTTCATTTTCGATATGCAAATGGGGCTGTATCAAAATGATTTATCATTTCAATACAGCCCCTTTAATTTAGAATTTACCAAAGCAAGTGAAGGAATTTCCACTTTATCGCAAAGAAAAATTTTGCAAGTTATCTCTTTAATTCAATTACATTGTTAACTAAAGCCTTACATCTACCACAAGCTACTCCAGCGCCAGTAATTTCTCCAACTTTTTCTGCTGTATCTGCTCCGTTTTTAACTGCATTTACAACATCTTCAAGTGAAACATTTTTACATCCACAAACAGATGCTAATATTTTTTCTATTTCTCCTGCACATCTACCACAACCAGTAGCTGCACCTGTCATTTCTTTAATTTCTTCTAAAGTTCTAGCTCCAGCGATCATCGCTTTTCTTATTGTAATGTAGTCTACATCCATACAGTGACATATAACTCTATTTGCTGCCATTATTTTTCCTCCTGTGTTTTAAATTTGATAATAATTATTATATAATATAAACAATCATTTAGCAAACCTTTCTAAAAATAAAAATGATCAATTATTAAACTCCAACTAACTTAAAAGCACAATATAGTACTATTAATTACATTGATAATTAATAATTGATCATTCTATTATTAATAAATTTACTTTTAATCCTCAACTTATCAAATTATATCATTGACTTTTGAGTCTCATTTCTTTAGATTTTATTATTTACCTTTAAAATTCAACCTTTTTAATTATATTATTAGATTCTTAACAAAGAAATATTCTCTTTATTAAACTTCTACAATAATTGGCATTATTACAGGTCTTCTCTTTGTTTTGAAGTATAAGAATTGACTTAATTCCATTCTTAAGTTAGATTTAATAACACTCCATTGATAAACGTTGTTATCTAAATCTTTTTCAACTACTTCTCTAACTACTTCACAAGCTTCTTTTATTAAGCTACCTGATTCTTTAACGTAAATGAATCCTCTAGTTACTATATCAGGGCCAGCTAATATAGTTCTTGATGCTTTATCTATAACTATTGTTACAGTTAACGCTCCATCTTGAGACAAGAACTTTCTATCTCTTAAAACTATATTACCTATATCACCAATACCAGTTCCATCTACCATTATATCTCCTGATATTACCTTACCATTTTTTCTAGCAGCTCTTCTTGTAAGCTCTAGTACATCTCCAGTTTCCATAGTAAAGATATTTTCTGAAGGTATTCCCATAGTCTCAGCTAATAATCCATGCTGGATAAGGTGTCTATATTCTCCATGAACAGGCATAAAGAACTTTGGTTTTACTAATGCTAACATTAATTTAAGCTCTTCTTTACAAGCATGACCTGATACGTGAATTTCTTCTATATCATTATATATAACTTCTGCACCTTGATTTATAAGTTCGTTTATTAACTTTGAAATTAATTTTCTATTACCTGGAATAGGTGATGCAGATATAATTACAAAATCATCTTTTTCTATTCTTATTTTTCTATGAGACTTACCAGCAATTCTAGATAATGCTGCCATTGGCTCACCTTGACTACCAGTTGTTATAATTGTAACTTCATTAGGTTGATATTTATTAATCTCATCAAGCTCTATTAAGTTTGATGGATCTAAATGTAAATACCCAAGTTCCATAGCTATTTTTGATATTCTTTCCATACTTCTTCCACTGAAAGCAATCTTTCTGCCATAATGTATTGAAGAATTTATTATTTGTTGAACTCTATGTATGTTAGATGCAAAAGTTGCAACTATTACTCTTCCTTTAGCTCTTCCAAATATTTTAGTTAAATTGTCACCAATTATTGTTTCTGAAATAGTATATCCTTCTTGTTCAATATTTGTACTATCAGAAAGTAGTAATAATACATTTCTACGTCCTAATTCTGCAAATCTTTGAAGGTTAATTTCTTCTCCATCAATCGGATTATACTCTATTTTAAAGTCACCAGTGTGAACAATAGTTCCTTCTGGAGTTTGTATTGCTAGTGAACATGAATCTGCAATACTATGACAAGTTCTTATAAACTCAACACTAAATCTTTCAGTAACTATCTTTTCAGTTAAACTTACTTCGTTTAATGTGCAATCATTTATCATATGATGCTCTTCTAACTTACTTTTAACTAAACTTAATGTAAATTTTGTTCCATAAACAGGAACATTAAGTTGTCTTAATATGTATGGTAACCCTCCAATATGATCTTCATGACCATGAGTTAAAAAGAATCCCTTTACTTTGTCTTTGTTGTTAATTAAATACTCAATATTAGGAATTACTAAATCTATTCCATACATTTCAGCATCTGGGAATGCTAATCCACAATCTATAACAATAATTTCATCATCATACTCTATCGCTGTAATATTCTTACCTATTTCAGTTAAGCCACCTAATGGTATTACCTTAACCTTACTCTTACCTTTTTTAACCATTTTTCCTCCTAACACAATTCAAATTCAGTATTTGGAGTCTTATCTCTGAATCTAACTTGGTTTATTTATATCATTCTTCTTATTATACTACGCTTTTACAATTTAATAAAATAGGGAAATGTAGTTTTATTTTACCTCTTCTATATAAAAGTATCAATTTCGTTGAAAATCCCAACAAAATCGCCTTATTTGAAGATTAAATTGAACTATTCCCTATTTATTATTCCACATAATTCATTTATATACACGTTTATTTTTTATTTATCTATTAAATCAACTTAAAATAATCATATTATAACTATGTTTTCTTACATCTAACACAATGTAATAGTCATTTTTAATTCTGCTGAGCAAATTGACTATTATACAATTTTTCATAGAATCCACCTTTTTTCATTAATTCTTCATGATTTCCTTGTTCTATTATATTCCCATCATTTATTACAAGAATTAAATCAGCACTTCTTATTGTTGAAAGTCTATGTGCTATTACAAAACTCGTTCTTCCTTCCATTACATTTCTCATGGCCTTCTGTAATAAAAGTTCTAACCTTGTATCTACAGAACTTGTTGCTTCATCTAGTATTAATATTGCTGGATCTTTTAAAATTGCTCTAGCTATTGTTAATAGTTGTTTCTCACCTTGTGATATATTAGATGCTTCTTCATTTAAAAACATATTATATCCATCTGGAAGTGTTTTTATAAAGTGATGTACATTTGCAATTTTAGCAGCTTCAACTATCTCAGCTTTTGATGCACCAAATCTTCCATATTCTATATTTTCATTAATCGTACCATTATATAACCATGTATCTTGAAGTACCATACCAAATATTGAACGTAAATCTTCACGTTTCATATCTCTAGTGTCAACACCATCTATTTTAATAGATCCACCTTGAATCTCGTAGAATCTCATTAATAGATTTATCAATGTAGTTTTTCCTGCTCCTGTAGGCCCTACAATAGCCACCATCTGACCACTTTTTACTTCTGCACTTAAATCTTCAATAAGAACTTTATCATCACTGTAGCCAAACTTTACATGTTCAAAAGTCACATTACCTTTTGGTTCTTGAAGTTTTATAGTATTTGTAATATCTGCAACCTCTTCCTCTTCATCTAAGAATTCAAAAACACGCTCCATTGCTGCAACTGCTGATTGAATTGCTGATGATAATTGAGTTACTTGTGATAACGGTTGATTTATCTGCCATATATAACGAATAAATGCTTGAAGATTACCTACTGTAATTCCTCCTGCTATTGCAACCATTGAACCTGTAACACCAATAACTGCTATACCTAAATAACTTACAAGTCCAACAAGTGGTGACATTATACTAGATATAAATTGAGCTTTAAACCCAGTATTTCTTAACTCTTCATTTATTACCATAAACTCTTCTAGTGCATCATCTTGCTTTCCATAAAGCTTAATTTCATTAAATCCAGTGTACATTTCTTGAACTTTTCCATTAAGCTTACCTAAAGCATTTTGTTGAGCTTTAAATAGTTTTTGAGATTTACCTACTATAAACTTAGTTATTAAAAAACTAATTGGAATAATAAGTGTTGCCATGAGTGCAAGTTTAACATTAATTGAGTACATCATAATTAATGCAAATGTTAATGAAAGTGCTGCATTAATTACTTGAACAAAACTTTGTTGAAGTGCATTAGAAATTGTATCTACATCATTTGTTATACGACTTAATACATCTCCATAACTATTACCATCAAAATACTTAATAGGTAGTTTTCTTATTTTTTCTTGAACTCTATTTCTAATATCTCTCATTGTATTTTGAATTGCATTAGTTAATAAGAAACTTGCTATGAATGTTGAAACTGCGCCTCCAATGTATACACATGCTAATAATCCAATTACTTTTAAAATGTAATTAAAGTTAACTGAAGCACCTTCAACACCTTTCATCATTGACTCAAAATCACTTACTAATTGAGTTATAATAAGACCTTCTGTTCTTGGAGAAATTGCTACAAAAACTGCCGCAGCAACAATAAATAATATTGCTATTAAAAATTGCCATTTATAATTTTTTACAAAGGGAGCTATCTTTTTCACTACTGATTTAAATTTATTCATTATGCTAGCTCCTCCTCTGAAAGTTGTGAAGATGCTATTTCATGATAGATTTCACAATTATTTAGTAACTCTCTGTGAGTCCCAATTCCAACAACTTTTCCTTCATTTAAAACTATTATCTTATCAGCATCCATTATAGATCCTATCCTTTGAGCAACTATTAAAACTACAGACTCTAAAGTCTCCTTTTTAAGCTTTCCTCTTAAAACTGCATCTGTTCTAAAATCTAATGCTGAAAAGCTATCATCAAATACATAAATCTCAGGTCTTCTAACTATTGCTCTAGCTATTGACAACCTTTGTTTTTGTCCACCTGAAACATTAGCTCCACCTTCACTTATTTCCTCATCAAACTTTTTAGGTTTACGAGTTATAAAGTCATATGCTTCTGCAATTCTTGCTGAATACTCAACTTCACCTGTATCTGCATTTTTCTTCCCAAATTTTATATTACTAGCTATACTACCTGTAAATAAAAGAGTCTTTTGCGGAATAAATCCTATCTTTTTACGTAATGCCTTAAGATCATAATCCCTAACATCTACTCCATCTATCTTTATGCTACCTTTTGTAACATCATAAAATCTTGGAATAAGATTTATTAGTGTACTTTTACCACTTCCTGTACTACCTATAAAAGCAACTGTTTCACCTTTTTTAGCAGTAAATGAAATATCCTTTAGTACAGCCTCTTCACCATCTGGATAAACAAATGATACATTATCAAATTCAACTAAACCCTTAATTTCTGTATCTTTAACACCATTTTGAGGATTCTTTATAATTGACTCTTCATCTAAAATTTCTTGAATTCTATTAGCTGAAACTTGAGCCTTTGGATACATTATAAATACCATTGAGAATAACATTATTGAATACATTGCATGGAATAGATATTCTATAAATGCAACTAATTGTCCAACTTGAAGTGCACCTGCATCTATCATTTTGCTGGAAACCCAAAATATTGCTAGAATTGCTAAGTTAAGAAGAAAAAAGAACATTGGCTGTGAAATCGCCATTAACTTATGTAGCTTCTTTGAAACTTTTGCATATAAATCATTAGTCTCTGCAAACCTCTCACTTTCATGATCATCATTTCCAAAAGCTCTAATTACTCTAATACCTGTTAAGTTCTCTCTTGAAATTCTATTTAACTTATCTAGTCTTTTTTGTTGTGTTTCTGATAGAGGTGCTGAAATTTTCGCAATAATTATAACACCTAAGATTATAAATGGAATTGTCACCGCTAGAACTATTGAAAGTGGTAGACTTGTATTTAAAATCATCACTAAACTAATAGTAAACATAACTGGAGTTAATAACGCCATTCTTAAAAGAGTGTTTGTAAATTGAAGTAAGACAAATGCATCATTTGTTGTTCTTGTTATCATTGAAGATACTCCAAATTTATCATACTCTGTATGTGAGAACTCTTGAGATTTTCTGAATATATCATTTCTCATGTCTCTAGTTATTCCTGTAGATATTCTTGATGAACAGAACCCTAACACTATTGTTCCCATAACCCCTACTACTGAAATGACTGAAATTAAAAGCCCCATTTTTTTAACATAATCTATATCAGCATTTACTATACCGGTATCAATAACCTTAGCCATTATAGTTGGTATTCCAAGTTCTACTAATGCAAAACCAAAAACTGAAATTACATTTACTACAAGAAGTAGTTTATAATTCTTTAAATATTTTAATATTAATTTCATAGTTAACTATTTACTCCTTTCTAAAATTTATATCTAATTTAACAATACTTTAATATTATTAATTAAAATTTCTACATATATAATAAAAATGAAATAAAAATAATTTTCACTATCTTTATCTCACTTTATAAAACAATATAATGTTGTATTATTACAAAATGTAGCGACTAATTATGGACTATATCTCTGAATAGTATTTTCCCATTATTTACTTATATATTATACACTTATCTTCGACAATGACCAAACTTTTTTGCATATTATTTAATGTAATCAATTACTTTGCTATATGTCCACTCAAACCACACTTATAATTCTCTTGAAATAATGAAAATGTACTATTAATATCATTTGCCTCTCGCTTTTCACCATTCATCTTTAAAACTTCAATAGCAGTTTCAATTGTACAAAGGCTACCTTCTTCAATCCCTCTTCTTAAAATAAAACTTGAATTATTTTCAGGCTTTAAAGTAAGCATTGGTACTTCATTTAAGTATGGACTTTTCCTGAAAATCTTTTTAGCCTCATTCCATGTTCCATCTATTATAATAAATGCAGGTGTTTTTTTTGACTTAACAAATTTCACTTCCCTAGACCTATTCTCATCATTCACAGGAAAAAGTAAATACACATCATATTCATTACTATTTATCTTCTTAATTAAATCAACTGGTTGATTTGTTCTTTCCCATGTGAAAATCTCAGTTGAATAACCATTTACAAGCTTTAATATCCTTGCTGTATTAGATGCTCTAGTAAGTTCCTTTTGAGATGATAATATCCAAATTTTAGCCTTTGTTTCAACAGTTGTAACCTTGTTACAAATACAATTAATAGTGGGTAAACCACAGTTATTACAACTTTCATAAAGACTCGTTATTCTTTTGATTTTATTTTCTACCTTCATTTCACTTGATTCCTTTACTCTTTTAATTATATATTTTCAAATTCTTAGTTTTCTTAGAATATGTATTCTTATTTTATTATCTTGTTAAATTATATATAAAATTGTAATAATTCTTTTACATCACATCCATCTAGAGACTTCCATATTATATGTTGAAATATATCAATAATACTTTTATCATTAAAAACTTTAGCATTAATTAAATCGTCTAAGTTAAAATATTCATATGTTTTTGACCCATCTTCATCTAATCCATACCAATACTTCTCTTCATTTTCATATAATAATTTTCCCAACCAACAATCTTTAAACTCACTGTTATTTTCAACACTAAAATTTATTTCAATACATGTATTTTTCTTCATAACATCACTTTTAAGTACTTTTATTAACTCTTCAAAGGTCATTAGAATTCCTCCTATAAATATTATTAATCAAATATACTTTTATATATTGCTTCCCTTACTTATTTAAACTTAAAAAGAAGGACTTGCTAGTCCTCCTATCTGTACACAAACTAATTGATCTTACAATCATTTCATAGATTATTTTATTCTAATAACTTGTCCTGGATAGATTAAGTTTGGATTGCTTATATTATTTATTTGTGCTAGATTTGCTGTTGTTGTTCCATACTTCTGTGCTATTCCTGATAGTGTATCTCCACTTCGTACTGTATAAGTTTGTGTTACTGATGCTGAACTACCAATTATTTTTAGTACTTGTCCTGGGTAGATTAAGTTTGGATTACTTATATTATTTATTTGTGCTAAATTTGCTGTTGTTGTTCCATACTTTTGTGCTATCCCTGATAGTGTATCCCCACTTCGTACTGTATAAGTTTGTGTTGTTCCTGAACCTGATGCTCCACTTATTTTCAATACCTGTCCTGGATAAATCAAATTAGGATTACTTATATTATTTAATTGTACTAGATTTTGTGTTGTTGTACCAAATCTTTGTGCTATTCCTGACAAAGTATCTCCACTTTGTACTGTATAAATCTGTGTTGTTCCTGGTCCTGATGATCCTCCTCCACTAACTGGAGGAATTGGAACAACTGTACCATCTAATAATATCCCATTTGTAAATACATCTAAATCACAATTTCCACCTACTCCTGGAATACTTCCACTATCAGAATATTGGAATCCAACCCAGCTGTTCCAAATTGGATTACTACCAGGAGTCGTTACTCCATAGTGAGCTATCCATAATGGATAAGCTGAAAGTATATTTGTTAAACTTGTTTGAGCAAAATTTGTGTAAGTGTATACTACAACATCCTTACCTGATAATCTTTTAACTTCTTCTAAAAATACAGCACACTTATTAGATAAATCATTTGAATTATAACCTTCTGTTCTTTCTATATCTAATGCTAATCTACAATTTGGCGTTTTACCTTGTATATTGTCTACAAAATACTTCGCTTGTACTTTAGCATCTAAATTTGCTTTAAAAAAATGATAAAACCCTACTAATAACCCATTGTTTTTTGAACCTTGATAATTTGCGCTTAATTTAGCATCAACATAATAATTGCCCTCTGTAGCTTTCATAAACACTATTTGAACACCACTATTTTTTACTTGAGCAAAATCAACATTTCCTTGCCAATTAGATATATCTATTCCTTTGTAATTTCCTGCACTTATTGATTGCATATTAATTCCTCCTTAGCATAATCGTTTATAAAATATATTATGCTAATATTATAGTTAAGTGCATTATAAATACTAATAGCTAATTCAAATGGAATTAATAGTTTCACACAAAATAGGATACTAACCTATTAATATTTTACCTTCTGGATATTTAAACTTAGATCTTTTATTTCTACTTGCAAAAGCTAGTGCTACTGTTAAAGGTCCAACTCTACCTAGGTACATAGTTACTATTATAATAATTTTACCTATACTACTTAATCGTTGTGTAACTCCAGTTGTTAAACCTACAGTTCCAAATGCAGATGTTGCCTCATAAAGTAATGATATAAAATCTTCTCCCGGTTCTGTTATTGTTAAAATCATTGTAACTGTTAATACAAGCCCACTACCTAATAGTAAAAGTGAAACAGCTTTATATACTAAACTCTTAGGGAATCTTCTTTTAAATAATTCTACATCTTCTCTTCCTCTTATTACACTTATCAATGTACAGATTATAATTCCAAACGTCGTTGTTTTTAACCCACCTGCTGTTGATCCTGGCGAACCTCCGATAAACATTAAAATTATTGTTAAGAACAAACTTGCTGTAGTCATATCCGGTATTGAAATACTATTAACACCTGCTGTTCTTGGACTAATTGAAGATATAACCGAGTTAACAATTTTATCTTTAACCCCCATTGGTCCTAATGTTTCCGGATTGTTAAACTCTAATATTAATATCGCCAAAGTTCCTCCTACTATAAGTATTGTAGTAATTAAAAGAACTGCTTTTGTATGAAGTGATAACTTCTTAACACTTTTAAAATTATAAATTTCAAGTAATACTGTAAATCCTAACCCACCAATTGCTATTAAAGCACTTATAGTTAAAAGTATTATTGAATTATCTGAATACCCTGTTAAGCTACTAAAATTTCCAAAAAGATCAAATCCTGCATTACAAAAAGTAGATACTGAATGGAATACACTGTAAAACATTCCTTTACCTATCCCAAATTCAGGAACTAGTTGTGTAGACAACAATAATGCTCCAAACCCTTGTATTGCAAATGTAAATCCCATTACGTACTTAACCATCTTAACTAAACCTTGAATATTAAAAGCATTCATAGACTCTTGAACTACTAATCTATTTTTAAGAGTTATTCTTCTTCCTAACAAAACTGAAATGAATGTGGCAAATGACATAAACCCAAGTCCACCTATTTCAATTAACATCATTATAACAACTTGTCCAAATAAATTCCAATGAGTTCCTGTATCTAATGTTACTAACCCTGTAACACAAGATGCTGAAGTAGCCGTAAATAACGCATCTAAAAATGGAGTATACTCACCATTTGCAGATGATATTGGCAAACTAAGTATTGTCCCACCAGTAAATATCAATATTACAAATCCAATTGCTAAAATTTGAACTTCACTAAATTTATATTTTTTCATTTTAAATGTATTTTGCATACTAACACCTCAAGATTTTAATAGTAACTCTGATTATACTCTCTTTTAAAATTTTAGCTATATGTTAACATTCTTTTAACTTACTTTTAACATTACTCTTTATATTATTACATTATGTATATGCTGTAATCTTCTTCTTTAAACATAACTATTATTAAAAAACCTTACAATGCATTTTCTATATTTGTCTTTTTTTATTAATAAAATATGAATAAAAAAGCTAAGTCAATTTTAAGACTTAGCTTTTTTATTTCCAAACTCTATGAAATTTAAAATCATTTCCTAGCTTCTATATTATAGTTCAAATTCTATTTTTTTATTCTTCTTCTCATATGGAATGTACTCTATTCCAACCATATCAAACATCTTTTTAGATGCAATTACAGAATCTGTTTCTGCATATTTATCTGAATAATAAATTACCTTCTTAATTCCACATTGAATTATCGCCTTTGCACATTCATTACATGGGAATAGCGTAGTATATATCCTTGCGCCTCTTAGTGATGGCCCATCATTATTTAGAATAGCATTTAATTCCGCATGACAAACAAATAAATACTTTGATTCAAGAGGAGCACCCTCTTTTCCCCATGGCATTTGATTATCGTTACAACCAATTGGCATTCCATTATAACCTACTGATAATATTTTATTATCTTCACTTACTATACATGCACCGACTTGTGTTCCTCCATCTTTACTTCTTTGACCTGCAAGTAATGCTACCGCCATAAAGTATTGATCCCAAGATAAATAATCTTCTCTTTTCATTGTACTTTCACCCCATTAAAATATCATTTGTTATATGATTATACTATCATATATTATTTAATTCCCATAATCATTCTTAAGTGTAACATGACATTAATCAAATTCAGCCCTAGAAAAATTACATTTATTTCCAGAGAAATAATTTGTTTATTTTTATTAAAGTTGTTATTAAACTTATAATATTTTTATATACATAATTACTACAACATTAAAATAGTTTAATACTCTTTATTACAATATATCATGTATTGCATCTAACAGCATAACTACCTTAATCAAACTACTTTCATCTGCATAATTTATATTTATTCCATGAAGTATCTCATTTCTATTAGTATTTGATCTATATCCTTCTTTATCGCTATCTCTATTTAAAAAACTTTGCCCAAAATTAGCGTAAATATCATTTTCTAAAATATAATGAACTGCTTTATACCAACTTCCTTCTTCATCCTTAAACGCTAACCCTAAAGATTGTTTTACATTCCAATATCCTTTCGGATTATTTGTGGTTACTTGTGTTCCATAATTTCTATATAATATACCTTCAAGTTGAGTTAAAAGTGTAGATATTGCTAAATACAATTTTTTTTCTCGTATTGCCCAAATACATTCCTCAAATATATGTTTTCTTTCTTTAAAACACTCATTTGTCCAACTATTAATAATACCTATAAGAGATATATTCTTTTCTATAAAATACTCAGGTATTACTTTATTTAAATTTTCAGGTCGTAACAATTCATTTCCCCATTGACTATTTAAATAAATATATAAAAATATATCCTTTGGACTAATCTTTTTACTAAATATCCAACCTCTTTGATAAAGATACATATATATATTGTCATCTGATTTATCAATCAATGTCTTACTATTTATATCTTTCATCTCTTGTTGCAATATCTTCGCAAAATTAAGATTGTTTGACTTTATCTTTATTATATCTAATGGAGGTATATAATCCTTTTCTAGTATATCAACAATGGCATCTCTATTAGGGTAGTCATCACATTCTTCTAGTGCTTCAACTGCTTGCGATTTTAATTCACTAAAATAATTTGAAATATCCCCCATAGTCAACTCATTATTTGAATCTATTAAATCCATACCTAAACCTTCTCTTGCCAAATTTAATGCTTCAATTATATTATTATCTATTAATGTTTTCTCTGTTGTTAATGAAATATTTCTTTTAATATTAACCACCGCCCTTAATTTTAATAAATCTTTCTATTATTATCTTAATCGTTTATTATATATTAATTTTACACTTTAAATTCTATATTTGTATAGTATTCTTCATTGTTATCAATGATTATTTATAATGAAAAACCAGTGTACCCTCGCCCAAGAAAGTACACTGGCTGCTAATTTGTATGACTATGTAGTATTTATTTACGCGTTAACTTTAACCTTTGCTTTTTTCTTCTTCTTTTTATCCCATCCGTAATGCTTGTCCTGACATTCTGTTGAACAAAATCTTTCATTGATGCAATAATCTAAATGCTTACATTGTTCCCCACATACTTTACATGGCTCCATCGTAGTACACTGTACCATACCAAATTTCCTACAATTCTCATTATCAATTTTCATTTTCAATGCCCCCTTAAACACTTTCGTCTTATGATGTATGTTAATTTTTTCTCAATACAACAATTATATCAGATAATTAATCAAATTGTAAGAATTATATGAATAATACATTAAAAATTATAAGTTTTATTGCAAGTATATATGTTTTCCTGTTGTAGTAATTGTTATGTTGTCACTTACTCATATAAATAATATTAAGCTTATTGCCATTATAGCCATACCTCCAATAAACCCATAAATAGAAAGATGATTATCTCCGTATTTTCTTGCTGCTGGTAATAATTCATCGATTGATATATAAACCATAATTCCTGCAACAGATGCTAATAACGCCCCCATAATTGTATCATTTAAAAAATTTCTTAAAATCACATATCCAATTATGGCACCTAAAGGTTCTGATATACCTGATAAAAACGAATATATAAATGCTTTGCTCCTACTTCCTGTTGCATAATATATAGGTACTGAAACTGAAATCCCTTCTGGAATATTGTGTATTGCAATCGCTACTGCTATTGGTATTGCTAAACTATAACTATCTAGTGCAGCAACAAATGTTGATATTCCTTCTGGAAAATTATGAATTACTATTGCTAGTGCTGTAAACATTCCTGTTCTTAACAACATTTTTTTGTCTTTAGGTAATGCTTGTCCTTTATCATCCATCATTAACATTTCATGGGGATTCTCTTCATCTGGTATAAATCTATCTATAATAGCTATAAATGCTATACCTGCAAAGAAATAAAAAACTGTTATTAACGTTCCTATTTTAGGACCTAACATATTTACAAATGTCATTTTTGATTCCTGAAATATTTCAATCATCGAAACATATATCATAACACCTGCTGAAAAACCCAAACTAAGTGAGAGAAATTTCGTATTTGATTTCTTAACAAAAAAGGCTATGCAACTACCAAGACCAGTAGCAAGTCCAGCTAATAAAGTAATTATAAATGCACCTAGTACATTACTCATGTTACCACCATCCTATTCTATTTTAAACATATGCTAAATTCCTCTTAATTATTAATACTTTTATACCTTCATAATTTTAATACCTAATAACTCTATTAAAATTACTTCTAAATAAAAAAAGACCAAGTCTTAATATTAATAGTTCATATGAATTCTACTAACTCCATATGAATATACTAACTTTCGACTTGCCCTTATTTAAATTCTTTTATTTTATTATATTGACCAATATTTCACTTTGAATTTCAGCTATAACATTATGCTCTATATTAGCATCAAAGGGTAATATATCTCCATCTTTTAATCTGTAACTTTCTCCATTTACAAATGTCATATTCACCACACCTTTTATAACTTGAATTGTAGCAAATCCATCATGTGTATGGTTTGGTAATCCCTTTCCCTCTTCAAATCTAAAGAAAATAGTTTTGAATTTTTCATTATTAGCTATAAACTCTCTATTAGCTTTAATTGTATTTAAATTTATAGGATTATTATTAAAATTAAGTTCTTTCATCATAGTAATTCTCCTCTTACTTTTCATTTGATTTTTATCTATTAAACTCATAATATATTACTTTCTATAAAAATTATGTAACATAAGTTACATCAAACTAATTTTTGTATTTATTATTAGTATTTTTAACTTTTATTTATTGCAAACTCAATTACTTATGGTAATTCAACCTTATCATCGCTATAATCTTTCATTTTTACTTTCGAATTTACAGCTACTCTCTTCGTTATAAATTTGTAATATATCCAATAAAATACTATTGTACCTACAGTCCCACCTGAGAAATCTATCAAAACGTCTTTAACTGTCGATGTTCTTCCTGGTACATAAAGTTGATGGAACTCATCTAATACTGCATACATCAGTACTACAAATAAAATATAAATAACTGCACTCTTACCTCTAATTCCTAATGTAAATAAAAGAGCTGATACTGCAATAGCTAATATGAAAAACTCAATCATATGTGCACTTTTTCTAACTGTATAATCTATACTTTTAAAAAACTTACTATCTTTTAATGATGTTTGAACTTTATCTGGAACTACTTTTTCAACGACTTCTTCTATAACTCCACTTTGTTTATGTGATTGTACACCTGATTTACTTGAATTTATAGAAATAAATGCCATACACATTAAACAAATTATTGATACTAATATTACTCTCCTATTCTTATTCAGCTTCTACACCACCCTTTTCATTAAGTGTAATTTATAATTATTGTTTATAAACTAACTGTTTCTAATTATTTATTAACCACACTTTATATTTCCATATTACTCCAGTTACGAAATTACTTTTAATTATAGTACATGAAGTTATTGTATTCAACGTCAAATAACTTACATATATTTTAATGCTCCCCACAAACTTATGTTCTTATACATAAGTTTTTTCGCTAATTTAGGATTTTCTATTAACGATTTTGTATCTACCTTTGTATAATATGTACTAAGATTATTTTTTATTTCTTTAAGGAGGTTACAAATGAAATATAATAAAATACCATTACCTTATTCATATGATGCATTAGAACCTTATATCGATGCAGAAACTGTTGAAATTCATTACACAAAACATCTACAAGCTTATGTTGATAAACTTAATAAGGCACTTGAGGGATATGATAAATTTACAAAAGGAAAGACTCTAGAAGAGGTTTTATCTTCTCCCAATAAAATTCCTGCTATTATAAGAGAAGATGTTATTAATAATGGTGGAGGAGTTGCAAATCACAATCTATATTTTTCTATTTTATCTAAAAATCCTAAAAAACGTCCTGAAGGTAAACTTTTAAATGAAATCAATAGAACTTTCGGAGATATTGAATGGCTTATTGAAGAAGTAAGTAATGTATGTATGTCTCAATTTGGATCTGGTTATGGATGGCTTGCAAAAGATAGGCGTGGTAAACTTTGCATTATAAGGACTGCTAATCAAGATTCTCCACTCAGCATAGGTCTTACCCCTTTACTAACAATAGATATTTGGGAACATGCTTACTATCTAAAATATAAAAATCTTAGAGCTGATTATGTAAAAAATATATGGAATGTTATAGATTGGACTAAAGTTGAGGAACTTTACAACTGTAAAAACTAATATATACTATAAACCAATCATTTTTCTAATTACAATTTATAATTGTCTAATTAAAAACAAATGAGTGCATAAATGGTTTTTCCATTATAATGCACTCATTTTAATTTTATTACTGTATTCTACTAGGTTTTCTTGAAACTATTTTAAACATTGATTTTTACAAACACTTTATTAGGTAATACAAATTCTTACTCTTCCTCATATAGACTTCCAAACTTTTCAAATGGATAGATAGTCATTTGTGCTTTACCCATTATATCTTCTGCGTCTACATAAGGATTTTTCCATTGACTTGAATCCTTTGAGTTATTTCTATTATCTCCCCTAAAGAAAAATTCACCTTCTGGAACAATATATTTCCCATTATGATTATCTTGTTCTTTAATGTAATCTTCATGTATAACCTGTCCATTTATTGATATTATTCCATCTTTAATATCAACAACATCCCCGGGTAAGCCTATTACCCTTTTAATAAGTACATCATTTAATTCCTTTGACTCAAAAACTAAGATATCACCTCTTTTGATTTTATCAGTATTATATACCTTAGTTACAAGTAAATGGTCACCTTTATACATTGTAGGTTCCATTGATTCTGATGGAATATATGCCTTAAAAGCTATAAAATTAGTAATTATTAAATACAATATAAACGCTATTAAAATAGGAATTGCCCATTCCTTAAAAAGTCTAACAACTAAATTACTTGAATCATTCTTAGTAAAAATCTCCTTAATCCCTTGTCCCATAATCCCATATCCCTTCATGTACTTTTGTTATCTAAGTATCCCTTCAATTATTATACCATAATTTTACATAATAAGAACCTTTTTCTATTATCAAGGTAAAAAAAGTGGAATAAACACAATGTTTATTCCACTTACAATAAAACTAAATTTATAATATCAATTCCAATAGCAAAAATCCCCATAAATATAAATATAGCACCAAGAACACTTCTAACCGTGTTCATGTAACTCTCTAATTCATTATGATTATGTTTTTCTACACTTTCCTTGTACCAATCAAATGTAGGGACAACGTAACATATTATACCTATAATTATAAATAGTATTCCAGCAACCATATTTATTCCCCCTTTATTTTGATATCTGTTTATACCCTTAATAAAGTCTTATATATTCATTATACGGAATATTTGCCAATAAGTGAATTATGCTAATATCATCGGTTCAAGCTACACTTTAGTTCTTTACAAAAAGTAATAAAACACTTTCACATTTAAATCTATTTCTCTTCTTTATTTATAATTCTTTTAATATTATCTCTATGTCTAACTATCAATAATAAACAAGCAATTGTTGTAAATATACTAACAACCGTCGGCCTATTAGTTAACATGCATACTATTGGAATAGTAACACTCAATGCTATTGATCTTATTGAAACTATTTTCGTAACGTATTTTAAAGCAAAGTATACTGCTACTCCTGAGAATATAGATACTGGTGCTAGTAATACAAATGCTCCCATTGTTGTATTTACACCTTTACCACCATTAAACCCTAAGAATGGTGTGTAGTCATGTCCAAGTATTGAGGCTAATGCAACTATTGAAAGAAATGCATCACTTGGTACTGGTAGTGCTACATAATTTGAAACCACCATTGCAATTGCCACTGGGACTACTCCCTTTAGAATATCTCCTACTTGTGTTAGTATTGAAATCCTTGTTCCCGCTACTCTTTTTACGTTTGTTGAGCCTATATTTCCACTTCCTTGTGTTCTTATATCAATTCCTTTATATTTTTTTATCAGTAAATATCCTGTTGGAATTGAACCACATAAGAAGGCAAATAAAACAGCTATAATTAAAATCATCATTTATTTCACCCATATCTTTTGTATTTTTATTCGTATATAACTTTAACTTATGTTTTGAAAATATTCAAGACTTTATTGTTCTTTAAGCTACATCTCTCTTCTCAAATACTTTAAATGAAATAAATATAAATACTACAATACTTCCCAATACAATAAATGCAGATATCATTGGAGTAATACCTTGCACTACTATGCTCTCAAATTCTGAGTTAACTGATGGCATTATTGTTCCAAAATCTAAGTATCTTCTAAAATCTAAATTGTTTAATGGCAAATAATTAAATATTGGATAATATGACCTAAAGAATAATGATAATGGAACCCCCACTGTCGTAAGTAATACTCCAACTACACTAGCCACTGTTCCTGAACGTAGTAATACTGCAATCGTTCCAGTTAATGATATAAAGAATATTAATTCTACTAACTTCAGTAATATAATTATAAGGCTATACGCTGTCATTGACATAGTTGTTATCTGACTACTATAGTTTAATACAACTAAACTTGTCATACCTTGAACTCCATGAATTACAATTCCTGATATTATTCCAAGTACAAATAATATTGAAAATAACATCAATCCAAATCCAAGCATTGCTATATACTTTGATAAAAGTATTTTACTTCTTTTATAAGGTAATATAAGCATTTGATTTAAAGTATTTTTCGAATACTCATCACCAATATTTATACAGCCAGCAAATACTGTTAGTACAATTATAAATCTTATCATCCATTCAAATGTATCATCATTGAAGAACCACCACATATTTTTCTCAACATTTCTTGGAATATTATATTCTAAATTATATTTAGCAACTTCTATACGTCTTATTATTTGTTCTCGTTCTATCTCATCAAACCAAGGATCTTCTAGTGCTACCATTGCATGTTCTATAAGTTCTTCTTCACGCTCTTGCCATGTTCTCTCTTCTGGATTTGTAATAGTATATTCTTCGTACAATTTTATGTCTTTATATTCGCTAAATGAAAGTGCTGTCATTATACCTATTAATGCAACTATACCAGCTAAAACTATCTTTAATTTAAAGTACTTTGTAAGTTCACCTTTTGTTAAAAGAATTATATCTTTCATCTCTTTTGTTCTCCTTTTGTAAGTTCTATAAATACATCTTCTAATGATTTTCCTTCATCATTAATATTGGATACATTTACTTCACCTAGTATTTTACCTTTCGCAATAATAACTGCTCTATCACAGGTTAATTGCATTTCTTGAAGAAGATGACTTGATATAACTATACATATTCCTTCATTGTGAGCTAAGTCTTTTAAAAGTATTCTAAGTTCTTTTATTCCAAATGGATCTAATCCATTTGATGGTTCATCTAGTATCAATAGCTTTGGTTCACCTAGTAATGCAATACCAATTGCTAATCTTTGTTTCATTCCTAAAGAATAGTTTTTAACTTTGCGTTTTAATTCCTCTTCTAAACCTGTTATTTGAATAGATCTCTTTATTTGCTCTGATGTTGCTTTTTTTAATTTTGCAAATAAATTAATATTATCTAACCCCGTCATATATTCATAAAGATGTGGTGTTTCAACTATTGCCCCAACATTTTTTATAGCTTCCTCAAAATCTTTAGTTACTGAATGTCCATTAATTAAAACATTACCTGAGTTTGGCTTTATAAGACCTGTAATCATCCTGATTGTAGTTGTTTTACCTGCCCCATTAGGTCCTAAAAACCCCAGTACTTCCCCTTCATATCCTGCAAATGTAATATTTTCTACTGCAAATCTATCTTTATATTTCTTAGAAAGATTATTTACTTCTAATACCGCTTTCATTTTTTAGCCTCTCTTTTCTTATGTAGTTGACTAATTATATCATTAGCTAAATTGTCAAACAATAATATATCCATGCTGTTCACAAATAATTAAAAGTTATGATTTTTTAATACAATTATCGTTAATGCAATTATATTAACTTATTTACATTTATTTTTAAGTTACTTAATTATAGCTCTATCTAGTATTCCCATTACAAAAGAAATGACTACGCCATAATTAGTAATTGGTATGTTTTTCTCTTTACAACTATTAATTCTATTTAATATAGATTTCCTATTTACCATACATGCTCCACATTGAATTACAAGTGAATACTCATCTATATGGTTTGGAAAATCATGACCTACAATGTAGTCAAACTCCAAATTTCCACCAACATATTTTTTAAGCATATTAGGTATCTTAACTCTACCAATATCTTCATGAGATATATTGTGTGTACAACTTTCTGCTATAAGTACTTTGTCATTTACTTTAAGTTCTCTTATTTTCTTAACTCCATCTATAAAAACTTTCAAGTCACCTTTATGTCTTGCAAATAGTATAGAAAAACTTGTCAATGGTATATCCTTCGGAACTATTTCATCAACTTTTTTAAAGACTTGCGAATCTGTTATAACAAGATCCACCTTCTTTAAATCCTTCAATGACTCTTCAAGTTCTGTATCTCTCACTACATAGCTCTTTATTCCATTATCTAAACAGTCTCTTATAACTTGTACTTGCGGAAGTATTAATCTCCCTTTTGGCGCTTCTGAATCTATAGGAACTACTAGTACAACTGTACCATTATAAGGAACTAAATCTCCTAATATGCTCTTATCTTCCTCGCCCTCACTTAATACTTTTATTATTTTACCCTTTAACTCATCTATTCCATCTTGTGTTTTGCAACTTACAAATACAGCATCATTGATCTTATTTTTTATCTCTTCTAAACTTTCAGATGAAATGTTATCTATCTTATTTACAACTACTATAAATTGAAGGTTATATTTCTTTGCTTCCATTTTCCATCTTTCAAATTCAGTATCTTCTAAACCATCAATAACATAAATTGCAAGGTCAGATTTTTTTATAACATCTATAGTTTTTTCTATTCTTAGATTTCCTAGTTCTGTTTTATCACCAAGTCCAGCTGTGTCTATAAATAAAACTGGTCCATAAGGAATCAACTCCATTGCCTTTTGAACAGGGTCTGTTGTTGTTCCTTCCTTATCTGATACTAGTGATATTTCTTGATTTAGAATTTTATTTACTAATGAAGACTTACCTACATTAGTTTTTCCAAAAATCCCTATATGTTTTCTATTACCATTAGGTGTACTATTCATATTTTCACCTCAACCTTCTTGTTATTTATATCTTATATAAATAAATCTCTTTCACCATTTTTAAGTTTTTCTAAGTTTGATTTCAGAAGTTCCTTTATATCCTCTCGTTTAATATTCTCGGTTTCTCTATTAATTGTTTCATGTGCCTTCTTATATAGTTCTTCATCACCATAATCAAGGGCAAATTCCATTAGTGTCATTAAAGCATTAGGTTCACAAACATACTGAATAGTTCCAGCCTTTGCTAGTGACATAAACCTTTCTCCTGTCCTTCCTTTTCTATAACAGGCTGTACAATAGCTTGGAATATATCCATCTTCTAATAATTCCTTTAATATCTCCATAGGACTTCTTTCATCAGAAGTCTTAAACTGACTTACATCATTTCCATTTTCTCTTTCTTTATATCCACCAACACCAGTACTTGAACCAGCTGACACTTGAGATACACCATATTTTAACACTTCTCTTCTCATATCTGCTGTTTCTCTAGTTGATAAAATTAGTCCTGTAAATGGAACAGCAATTCTAAGTACAGCTACTATCTTTTTAAACATATCATCACTTACTAAATGCGGGAACTTCTCAAGCGTTACACCTTCTGCTGGCTTTAATCTTGGTACTGAAATAGTATGGAAACCTACTCCAAACATATCTTCAAGATGTTTATTATGCATCATTAGTGCTAGTACTTCAAATTTAGGATCAGCAAGTCCAAATAACACTCCAGCACCTACATCATCAATACCAGCTTCCATTGCTCTATCAAAAGCTGTTAAGTGATATTCATAATTACTCTTTAAACTTTGTGGGTGCATAATATCATAGCTTGGTTTATGATAACTTTCTTGGAATAATATATATGTTCCAATCCCTGCTTCCTTTAACATTTTATATTCTTCAACTTTTGTAGCTGCTATATTAACATTAACTCTTCTTATTTCACCATTATTATTTTGAGTTTTATATATAGTCTTTAAACATTCTATGACATACTCAATAGGTGCATTTACAGGATCTTCCCCAAGTTCTAATGCAAGTCTCTTATGTCCCATCTTCTCTAGAATTTTAACCTCTTCTGCAACTTCTGCTTGAGTTAACTTTCTTCTTGTAAAAGTATTACATCTTTGATAACCACAATAAACACAATTATTTACACAGTAATCACTAACATAAAGAGGCGCAAATACTACTATTCTCTTACCATAAATTGATTCCTTTATTTCACCTGCAAGTTTATACATTTCCTTAAGTTGCTCTTCATCTTCAGCTTGAAGTAGGATTGCAATATCCTCATAAGATAATCCATTCCTCTTTTTTGCCTTCTCAATCACTCTTGTAATCTCTTCATTAGAAGCACTCTTAGTTTCTTCTAATACCTTATTAATATAATCATGATTTATAAACATATTTAATTCCTCCAAATAAACTTTGATACTATTTCTTTCATTTTAAATTTCTCCTAATATTTTAGCTTTCGTCAATAAATCTAAAATCTCCATCAGCCATTTTGACTCATTATCTTAAAGTTTTAGAATAAAATTATCGGTTCTGATTTTTTTACTTGCTTCTTCTTTAATTATGTTTTCTTCTCTCCACTGAACATTATCACCTCTTGTTATTTCAAGTTTAAACCCTGCCTTATTTATTCTACTTTCTATACAAAGTCTACATTCAGCTGCTTCATCGCCTGTACATATCTTTCCATCATATAATGAATATTTTTCTCTAACACTTGTTGGAGACAAGTTTGGCATAACTACGTTTCCACCTGATTTTAAACCCTTTTCTCTACCTGTTGAATCTATACTTCCTAAAGCTGTTGTTGATGGTAAAAGTACATTAGGTAATAATAGTCTAACTAAGGCAATCATCGTTGTTGTGGCTTCTAATGTTCCACCTTGTTCATCTTTAAGTTCTGTATCCTTATGAGGTATAAATGGCCCTATTCCACACATATGAGGCTGTAGTTCTTTTACAAATATTAAATCATTTACTAAGTCAACGTTAGTTTGCTTTGGCAGTCCAACCATAAACCCAGCACCAATTTGATACCCTATTTCCTTTAGATTTTTTAAACATTCTCTTCTATTTTCAAAAGATGCTCCTGGATGTAGATAGTCATAAATTTCTTTAGTTGCTGTTTCATGTCTTAAAAGATACCTATCTGCACCTGCTTTAAACATCTTTTTATATGACTCATAGCTCCGCTCTCCTAGTGATAATGTTATAGCATTATTAGGGTATTTCGTTTTTATTCCTTTAATAATTTCTACCATTTTATCATCATTGAAGTACGCATCCTCGCCCCCTTGAAGTACATATGTCTTGTATCCAAGTGAATCTCCAATATCAGCACATTCCATAATATCCTCATAAGAAAGTCTATATCTATCAGCATTCTTATTACTTCTTCTTATGCCACAGTACATGCAGTCTTTAGAGCAGTAATTGGTGAACTCTATAAGCCCTCTAACATATACGCTATTCCCATACGTCTTCATTCTAGTTTCATGTGCTTTACTAACTAAATATACTTTCTCCTCTTCATTTAAATTATCAAGAAGAAAAGTAAGTTCTTCTCTTGTTGCATTATTTTCATTATATAGTTTGTCTATTATTCTTTTTATGTCCATACATTCGTGCTCCTTGATTATCAATAACTTTTAAAAATTCTAAATCTCCTTCTTTGCAATTGCAGTTTTTACAATTACCCCTGATATGTTTCCAAGCTTTCCTGTTAATGCATTTATATCATTTAGTTCACCAGTAACAGTAATTGAAATTACTGATATTCCATCCTCAAAAGGTATTCCCATACGCCCTTTTATGCTCCCTCTAAATTGTGAGACAACATCATTAAATTCTTGTTGACACTTCATAGGTTCTTCTAAAATTGCACTTATAACTGCTATCTTCATATTTATCTACTCCTAACCTTCTGTTATTCTTTTAAAATTTCATATACTTCTTTAGTTACTTACACTTTCAAATACGCAAAAAAAGGCAAGCTTTCTCTAAAAGAAAACTCGCCTATACTAATTAACCTTTATACCCTGGTAGTAAATACCTGTATAAAGCTTATATTCCTTATATTGGCTTATGGTTAATAAAACTAGTTCATAATAATAATAATTAGATAAGCCTTTGTATAAATTCGTAATAATCAGCTATTCTAATAAAATTAACATACTAATTATAATAATCAATTTAAGTCTTCTTTCAGATCAGATTTCTCTTTTCTGTTAGAAATATCCTTATAATTTATCTTATCATATTTGTTTATTATTAACTATATTACAAAAATATATTTATATTCTTTCTAATTACAAATCTCAATTGATATTTTCTCATCTTTATAATCTACTTTGCACCTTCCACCCTTTTTAAGCTTACCAAATAGTATTTCATCTACTAGTAAAGATTTTATTTCTGAATCAATTATCCTACCTATTTCTCTAGCTCCATATTCTATGCTAGTGCCTTTATCTTTTATATGTTCTATACACGCAGCACTTGGAACTATTTCTATATTTTTATCTAGTAGCTTATGACTTAGTAATTTAAATTGCTTTTCTACTATCTTTGTAGCCATTAACTTATCTAGATTATTAAACACTACTGTCTTTGTTAATCTATTTCTAAACTCAGGTGTAAATACTCTTTTAACTTCTTCATTTATACCATCTCTAGTTATTTCTCTACCACCAAATCCAATAAGTACTTTTCCTACTTTACTAGCACCTGCATTTGAAGTCATTATTAAAATTACATTCCTAAAGTCAGCTTTTCTTCCTTTATTATCTGTAAGTGTTGCATAGTCCATAACTTGAAGTAATATGTTAAATATATCTCCATGTGCCTTTTCTATTTCATCTAATAAAAGTACACAATGTGGATTTTTCTTTACTGCATCTGTAAGTAATCCACCTTCTTCGTATCCAACATAACCAGCTGGTGCTCCAATTAGCTTTGCTACTGAATGCTTTTCAACATATTCACTCATATCGAATCTTATTAGCTCAACATTTAAAGTTTTAGCTAATGTTCTTGCTACTTCAGTTTTCCCAACTCCTGTAGGTCCTACAAATAACATGCTAGCTACTGGTTTATTATCATCATTTAGACCTGCTCTTGAAAGTTTTATAGCTCTAACAACTTCATCAATAGCCTCTTCTTGACCAAAAACTTGATCTTTGAGTTTCTTTTCTAAAACTGATAATTTCTTTATTTCATCTGATTCAACTGTTTGTTTTGGAATATTACATATCTTTGCAACTACTTCCTCAATAAGCTTTTTATCTACAGTTTGTTTTGGCTTATTTAAAGGATTCATAACTCTATAACTTCCAGCTTCATCTATTAAATCAATTGCTTTATCTGGCAAATATCTATCATTTATATATTTATCACTAAGCATTACAGCATGCTCTATAGTTCCTTTAGTGTATTTTATATTATGATAATCTTCATAGTAACCTTTTAATCCATTAAGAATTTCTACAGTCTCTTCAATGGATGTTTCCTTAATATCAACATTTTGGAATCTTCTTAGTAAGCTTTTACTCTTTGAAAAATACTTGTTAAACTCATCATAAGTTGTAGCTCCTATAAATCTGACTTTCCCTGTTGTTAAGTAAGGTTTTAGCATATTAGAAGCATCTAATGATCCTTCTATAGCTCCTGCGCCTACTATATTATGAATTTCATCTATATAAATTATTGGATTTTCTTCTTGAGAAACTCCATCTATTACACTTTTAAATCTTTTTTCGAAATCACCTCTATATTGAGTTCCTGCAAGCATTCCACCTAAATCTATGGCAAATACTCTTGCGTTTTTTAATTTATCTGGAACTTTTCCTTTATTTATAAGCGATACTAACCCATTAGTTATTGCTGTTTTTCCTACACCAGCTTCACCTATGTGAATTGGGTTGTTTTTGTACTTTCTACAAAGTATTTGCATAGTTCTTTGTAATTCTGCCTTTCTTCCTATTAAAGGCATTGAATCATCTAAATTATCATTTAAACACGTTACATAACTTTTCCATGATTCATCTTGCTTTTCTTCCTCTTCTTGATCTTCTACATTAGATTCATCTATATAGATACCTTCACTATAACCTTCAACTTCAATTAATGCACAAAGTAAATCAGTAAGTTCTATACCTTGTGATAATATATAGTATGCTGCATGACTTTCTTTTAAACTCATAATTCCGTCTATCACATGTGTAAGCTGTATCTCATCCCTATCGCATGAAGCTGTCTTAACACCTGCAAATGATATTACCTCATTTAATGCATATGTAAACTCTGGTTCTATATCATAGCCTTCATCTACATTTTCATCAATATAACTTGTTAATTCATTTTTAAGCTTATCTATATTTCCACCTAATGACTTAAACGCCTCTTTAAATTCTATACTTTCTTCTGCTATTTTATATAATAAATGCTCTGGTGTTACATACTCATGTTGTAATTCCTTTGCAAAACTCATCATATCTATAATAATTTTTTCTAAATTTCTTTCAAATCTCATTTCAATCACCTACGCCTCTTCAATCTTAAGTCTAAATGGAAAACCTTCTTCCCTAGCCAATTGAGTAGTTTGATCCACCTTAGTTCTAGCTATATCATAGGAATATGTTCCAACTATAGCCTTTCCCCCTTTATGAACCATCATCATGATATTTACTGCTTCTTCATTACTCTTTCTAAATATATTCATCAGAACGAAAACCACAAATTCCATTGATGTAAAATCGTCATTATACATTACAACCTTATATTTTTTAGGTTCTTTTATCTTAATATTGTTCTTTTCTTTAATATTACTTCCTGTAGCCATCTTGTCCTCCAAAAAACTATTCTCATTTAATTATATTAACATAAAAGCAAAGTATTTATTATAGTTAATTAATATTAATACTTATAATAAAAATGAATTAGCTTTAATTTATAAGTAACCTTTTATTTTTTCATATAAAAACTATTGTTAAGTCTCTTTTATTTTTTCGAGCAACCTCCTTAGTTTTACATTTTTCTCCAATGTAAATGTTTATAATTATTTTAGGGGTGATATTATGAAAAATTTGTTTTTTAAACTAAGTACTATGGTTGTCTTGATTCTAACATTAATTTTCGGACAACTTCCAACAATTTCAAATGCAGAAATGAAAACTGCTTATACTAATGATGATAATAAACCACTTTGTGTTGGTTATTATCCATACTATGGGAATATGTCTAAAGTTGACGTAACTAAACTTACTAATATGTTTGTCGCTTTTGGTTATATTCATCACAATGAAACTCTACCTGCTGGAACTTATTATGATCCAAGTAAAACTAATGATGAATCTTTAATTGGGACATTATACTTAGATGAACTAACTAAGTCTAGTCTTAGAAAAATTCCTGATTTAAAAGATAAAAATCCTAATTTGAAAGTTAGTCTATCTTTAGGTGGCTATGCTGGACGAGGATTTTGTGACGCTACAGCAACTAAAGAAAGTAGAGCTAAACTTGTAAATTCAATTGTACAAGTTATAAATGAATATAGCCTAGATGGAATCGATATTGACTGGGAATGTCCTGTTAATGGTGGATGGGGAACTATTAAGTCTTGTGATGAGGATAAAGTAAACTATACTTTATTGTTACAAGATATTAGAAATTCATTAGGTGAAGACAAGCTAGTTACTATTGCTGCAGGTGCTGGTTATGAATTTATTTATTCTTGGACAGAATTTAAGAAAATTGGAGATATTGTAGATTTTATTACAATAATGAACTACGATTATGCTTATAGTGGACCTAAATATAATTCTCCACTTTATAAATCATCAAATGATCCTAGAGGATTCTGTACTGATGATGTAATTAAAAATTGTTTAGCTACAGGAGTTCCAAAGGAGAAATTAGTAATGGGAGCTGCTTTCTATGGAAGAATACCAACAGCTGGTGGTGTTACTAATTATATAGATAGAGCTTTATTAACTAAACTTGGCTTTACACAACAGGACACAGCTTATATTTATAGTGATATTATAAAATATATTGGGAAAAATGGTGTAGAAGAAAGATGGGATGATGAAGCTAAAAATCCTTACTTAGTTTATGTAGACCCACAAACAAAAGAAGAGCATTTCATTATGCAATATGAAAACCAGAAATCTTTATCAATCAAAGGTAGATATGTAAAAGAACTTGGACTCGGTGGAATAATGGTTTGGGAAACTACACAAGATGTACATGGTTCTTTATTAAATTCAATAAATAGAGGGTTATATACTGATTTTGCAGCAGAAAAGTGCCCTGATGTTAATACAGACCATTTAATTGATATAGCTGATTTAGCTATAGTTGCTTCTATGTATAATGTACAAGCTTCTGTTGATGAATCAGTTTCAAATTGTGATTTCAATAATGATGATATTATTGATTTATTCGACTTAACATTGCTTGCTAAGAATTTCTCTTTTTAACACTTAGCATACAATGAACAAATTGGATTTGTGAAAGGATTTTACCACCCTTTCACTATCCTATAAATGCTTTCGTACTACTTCAAAAATAAATCCTCCATTCTTATCCTATCAAACAACTCAATTTCTCTATTAAAATTCAGGTCATAATCTTAAGTGAATTTATATATTCTTTTTCTTGAATGATATAATTCAGAATTACTAGTAACACTATTTTTAACGAAATATATTTTTTTATCAAAACTTTTACTTTTCCAATTTGCTGAGTAAATCATAGGAATAATGAATGGCTTTATTTTATCTTTCAATGTATTTTTTACACTTATTTCACTTATTATTTGATTTTTATAATCAATAAACTTAATTGTGGTATTCTTTATATAATTTAAATCAATTAAATTGAATACATCTGTTCTATCTAACAAGTTAAACCATTGTACATAAATTAAATTATCATCTTTATTTATTTTAATAAGAAGCATTATAGCTTCTACCTCATCTATTTTAATCCTCTTGACTTTTAAATCTATTTCTATACTATCAGCTATAGTAAGACTTATTATCTTACTAATTTTTTCCTTTATATATATAGTAGGACCTTCCACCTTATCTTCTTCTAAATTACACAAAACCATATCTCCAATTTTGCTTGAAAATAACCTATCATTATCAAAATTAAAGAAATAAGACTCTCTATTATTTTTTATTTTTCTTAATTCCATAATAACCCCTCATACAAAAAAAATTTCTTATATTAATATATTAATTATTATGTAAAATTATTACTAATATTTTGATTGTTTTTTGAAAATAAGGAATACTTGCAATGTGTGTTGAACTGTTTCATCCAATATGGATAGCCTTCTATGATCTTTTAGCTTTCTGCATATAAAAGGTTTTTCAAGTAAAAAAAGATTGTATAAAAACTTGCAATATTGCAAGTTTTTATACAACCTAATTCTTATATTTCCACTCTGTTTTTCCCACTTTTCTTTGCTTTGTAAAGTAATTTATCTGCTTTTTTTATACTTAAATCAATGTTATCTTTTTCTAATTCCACTATACCTGCACTAAAAGATACTTGTATAGCATCTTCAAACATTATTGAATATACATCTTCTCTTATTTTATCTAAAATAACTTTAGCCTCTTCTTTACTCTTATTCTTAAATGCAATTACAAATTCTTCTCCACCATATCTATAAATTATATCGCTTTTATCAATATGATTTTTTAATTCATTTGTAATTCCCTTTAGAATAATATCACCAAAATTATGACCATAAGTATCATTTATATTTTTAAAATTATCTATATCTATTATGGATATTGCAAACTGATGGTTATTATATAATTCATTTAATAACATCTTTTCTCCATACGATCTAGTACATACATCAGTTAAATAATCTGTATTTGCTATTTTTTCTAACATCATTTTAGCTTTGTTTTTCTCCTTAACCAAGAAATAACCTCTAACTATAATTATAAATAGTAGAATTATTATTATACATGCTAATGTTGTAGATACTCTATTTCTGTATACTGAGTTCTCTAAAAGTATTACTCTTGTATTATTCAATTCATTATTCATTGAAATTATTTGAGATAATAAATCTGTTACATCAACATCTTTATCTAATGTTTTAGATAGTTCAAAATACTTTTTATAATAATTATCACTATTTTCTTCTATATTATTCTCCTCAATGAACTTTATATATTCTTCTACTAATAACTTTTCATAATCATAATCCTTAATATTGGCTACTAAATCAATACTTTCTTTGTAGTATTGATTTGCTAATTCTATATCATTAATCCCTTTATAATACTTCCCCTTTGCATGTAATGCCCTAACTAGACTCTCTTCATCCCCTGTCCTTGTATAATAATCTTCAGCCTTTTTAATCTGAACAATGGCTTCATCATAATTTCCTAATTCTATATTAGCTATACCGACATCTAAAAGTGCTGAATCTGCTACATTATTATTGGTCTGCTTGTCCAATTCTACGATTATCTCATAATATTCCTCTGAATACTCTTTCATTAATTCAGCATTATTAATCTTAATAACATAATTAAGTTTACTATTCACGGACTTAAAGTTCCCAGTTGTATCCATTTCGCACAATTTATCGTAATATATTTCTGCTTTGTCTAATATATCAAATTTTGTATATATCCTTATAAATATTGAATACACCAACTGTTCAGTTCTTATGATTTCATCTTCATTTAAAAGTTCCTCTCCATGTATACTGACTAACTCTAACAACTCTGTTGCTGCTATAAAGCTTTCTGTATACTTTTCCATATTTAGCATACTCCATGCTAAATACTCTTTTTCAAATATAGAGTAATACTCCCCACCTTCAACTTTATTGTAATTTTCTACAGCCTCATTTGAATATTGTACAACCTTCTCATATTCACTTTCTAATGTATATATCTGTACCAATGCAGAACAGTATATTCCTCTTTTAAATGAGTCTTTTTCTGTTTCTAATAATTCTAGGTACTTAACTTTACTACCTTCTATATCTTTATAAACATCATTACACTCATCATTTATTAACTTGAAATTCGCCTCAAGTACAGATCTATCAATCTTATCATCAAAATTAAATTTTATTAATCCTATCATAGCAATAAAAATTGATAGAATAATTATTAAAGTTATACCCAAACACCTTTTCTTCCTCATAATTGCCTCTCCTCTTGTACCCAAAATAATCTAAAAAAAATACTACCTTAATATTTAAAGGTAGCTTGCTGTCTTATGTAGTATTAAAGAATAACTTCTTTTTTAACTTTGCAACTGGCTGGCATAGTATAAACCTTAGCCCCTTTAGCTTTGCGCCTGTACATTTCCATACATTTGCCATTATTAAATTTATATATAAATTATACCATATTTTTCTACTTAACTCTTTTATATTCACATAATTTTAACATTTAAATGAAAATATTAAATATTTTAATAGATATACCCTACTGCTTATTCATTTTATTATTGTTACTATTTACATAATATATCTCTAAATTACTAATGATAATAACATAATAATTTTAGATTAGAGGGTGTACAAATGAAAAAACTTTTACAAAATACTTTTATGATTTCCTTAATTTTTTTGATGGCTCTAAGCCCTATTTTATCCTATGCAGCTCCTACTGAGGATGTAAATCTTGTAGAGGATTTTGCTAATGATGCACATTTACCACATAACTTTCGTATGTCAACTGATAAAGTTGACATTGCAAATAATTCAGGACTAAATCTATCCGGACTTGATAAATTAAACATTTCTGGTAGTTCACAGTTCTCTGAAAAAGGTCTCACATTTATGAAGGATGCTATCGGTGATAAATATCCTATAGTTGATATTGATTTAAGACAAGAATCTCACGGATACATAAATGGAATTGCTGTTAGTTGGAGGAATGCAAATAATAGCGCAAATAAAGGACTATCACTATCTGAAGTTTTAAAAGATGAAAATGAAAAATTAAAATCTATTACACTTAACCACCCTATAACTTTTTTCAATACTAAAAACGTAGTAGTACCTAAAGTTGTAGAAGACGAACTTACATTAACTAAATCACAAGAACTAGGATATGTTCGTATTCCTGTTACTGATGGTGGTTTACCTTCTGAAGAAATGGTTAATTATTTTCTTGAAACTATTAAAAATCACCCTGAAAATACATGGTATCATTTCCACTGTGAAGCTGGAGTTGGTAGAACTACAACCTTTATGATAATGTATGATACAATTAAGAATTGTAATAATGTAAGTTTAAATGATATTATCACGCGTCAACTACTACTAGGTAAATTAAGTGAAAAAGATTCAGCTGCTTTTTACAAGGGAAATAGATTTACTCTTTTAAATGACTTCTATAATCGATGCAAGGATAATAAATTAACTACCTCTTTAGAAACTTTATACAGCAATACTATAAATAATAATGACTCATACATCAAGAATTCTATAGTTCCAAAGATGCTCTATGTCATATCATCTAGTGATATGACATCTCAAGAACAAACAATGATAGCAACACTTCAAGGTATTGTTTCTACAAAATCAGATAGCCAAATTTATATACTAAGTAATGATGAACCAGATTATGAAGTTTGGCTTAAAGATTTAAAGTCGAATTATAATGTAAAATATAGAATTATGAAAGACCCTTGGATATTATTAGACAAGTTCAAATCATATACAAAAGGATATGTGTTATATAGTGCATTAAACTCTCCATCCATAAACAACGCTTGTTCTCTTGCCTCATTAAATGACTCCTTAGCAATTGATGAATCTCTAGAAGAAAAGGTTAAAACTATTGGAATAAATAATTTAATAAGAGATTGTAGAGATACTGATAAGTTTTGGGCTTTTGATAATCTTTGGGACAAAGGTTTAAATCACACCACTATCATCCAATTATCCCCTGATAAACCTCTAGCTTTAAGAGATTACGCTATTATGTCAAAATCTCTTATGTTTTATGAAGATAAGATAAATGATTTTACTCTTAGAGAAAATATTTTTAGTTCACTTGATGATACCTCACGTTGTTTAGGCTGGGGACCAGACGAACATACAAATGTAAACTTAGCATCACAGTATGGTGTTGATGTAATTGCTTCTGATTGGTCCTATAATTTATCAATTTTAAGTTCATTTGATAGTAAAAAACAAATACAAAAAACTAAACAAGAAGTTCCAAATGAAGATGGTGTACATTATGTTACATTTATAATGTCTGATGGAGACAATCAACAATGGCTTCTTGGTAGTAATTATTCATCAAAAAATTGGTATGGATCACCAAACAGAGGAAAGTTTAATTTAGGTTGGTCTCTAAGTCCATCACTTTACTATTTAGCTCCAACTGTATTTAATGAATACTATAAAAGTGCAAGTTCAAATACTTATGTTGATGATTATGTAATTCCTCCATCAGGAAATGGATATATGTATCCAAGTAAATATCCATTGAAGAAGTTAGATAGTTATACAAAAAGACTAAGTGAGTACATGGATAAAGTAGATCAACATAATGTGTTAATCTTAGATGATGAAGCACTTTACCAAAAAGACTTGTGGGATAAATACACAGTTCACTCTAACATTGATGGACTATTTTATCTTAATTATAATAAAAACAATTCTTATGAAGGTAGGATAGTTTGGTCTAATAATAAACCAGTAGTATCTTGCCGTGACTTGCTTTGGGGTGGACTTGAAGATGGAAACCAAGTAGTTTCTAATATTAATGATAGAGTAACTAAAGGTTACACGAATATAAAAAGTTCCGATTCATACACCTTCGTTTATGTCCATGACTGGAGTAATACACTTGATAACGTTCAGGATGTAATAAGTAAATTAAATAATAATACTAAAGTTCGTGTTGTTACCCCAGATGTTTTTATGTCATTAATCAAAGAAAATGTTTTACCGTCTTAGATATTCTTAATAATACTAATAAAGCTATTAATCATCACTATGATTGTATATTGAATTGCAATCAAAAAGAATACCGTATATTCAATATTTTGAATAATACGGTATTCTGTAATTTTATATTATAAAATAAATTATTTTTTATTAAAAGACATACTATATTCTAGTTCTTTTGTATCCTCATGAACACATTCTGCCTTAACTATAAAATCATTCTTACGATAGAAATCAACTGCTTTTTTATTTTTAACAAAGACATCTAATATAAGGTATGAATACTTAAATTTACAATAATTAATCAATTTCTTCCCTATACCGTCTCCCTGATACTCTTTTCTAACAAATAGCCCAGCTATATAACTTCCATCTACAACTCCTATAAAACCCTTTATACTGTTATGTTCTTGATATATATAAATCTCAGCTGATGGCAATATTTCTTTAACCATATCAAAATTATCAATCCAATATTCCTTAGGCACAAAATTATGAGCATCAATATTAGTTTCTAGCCATATCTGCATTACTTCATCTAGTTTACTTAATTCGAATTTTTTAATCATATTCTTCTCCTTACATTTTTTATATTAAAAGCAGGAGTAGCCACTCATAAAGTTCACCTCTTTCTATTTTTTATAATTATATCAAACCTCTACTTAGGTATCAAATTTAAACGAACATTATTAATTACTATACATGTTACTCTTAATAGGTTCACCCAGTGATTCATTTCAAATTGTGATATCTATATTTCTTAATAGTTTTATCTGCCTTTTAATATTCCTAATTTTAATTCATTTTTGAATATTATGGTGTTTAACTCTATGAAATATTAAATCAAGAAATTAATTAGTATAGTAACTATTCCAGCTATTATTAATGAAATTGAATTTACACTTGAACTTATAGTTGTTTTCAATCTAGTTTTAGTTTTTCCCTCTTCAGTTTTTGCTGCCTCAAGATTTGCTGTTGCAGTATACTGAGTATTACTTTGTCCCATTGATTGAAGTGTTAACCCCATAGGATCTCCTCCAATAGAAGCAAAAACTCCGATCATAACAAAAATAATACCTTCTATGAATAAAACATCTTTCAACAAATAATTTTTAGTTTCTACTAATATAGCTGCAACCACAAATAAAATAACGGCCCAAATTATTCCCCAAGTAATGCACTTAATAAGTGATTTTTTTATGTTTTCGTCCAAAATATCTCCCCCTTTTTTTTATTTGTTTGTAATACCATATATCAATTAATTCAAATTATATCTTATATAATTATAACATATTATGTAAATTATTTTTTGCTAACTTTAATATTTAGTCAGATGATTTATACATTAATAATACCCATAATTACTTTTTACTTAATACATAATTACTAACAATGTTAATATTATTATAGAAAAATAAAATAAAATAGTGCCTAAATTTAGATTAAACACTATTGATTAACAATTAGTTTTCCTTTAATAATTGATTATATAAGTCATTTTTTAAGTTCTAAAATACAATTAAATGGTGATGTTGATACTGCCTTTATAAATAGAGATGGATAGAATTGATGTAAATGATGCATGTAATCTCCCCATTGGACTAATAATAGTTCATACAATCTACATAAATCATCTGTTATATGAATCCTATCTATCTGTATATTTTCACCTTTACAATTATATATTGTACTTAACTCGTCTCTTATATGAAGTACTTCCATGACAAGATTACAAAATTCTTCATATTCTTCTGTCACAGGGCTTATTATTAAATTAAGTAAAGTACTATCATTTTCTTCTAAAAATTTACTTATTAAAATCACATCTACTTTATCTATATTAATATCACAAGTATGAGTAGATAATATTCTTTTAAGATTATAGAAATCCTCTGAAGTCCATTCTTTTACTACATTTGTATAGTCTATAATATTATAAATATTAGAATCACCTTTAAGGATCTCAAACAATAATTTAGTTCCTATCTCATGATAAAAAGATCCTTTTATGATATTCATCTTCTTTTCTATTTTAATTTTTTCCCTTTTATCTAACAATTTTTGAATAACTAATGTTTCATAGACTACTCCAATCGGAACATAAGCAACACTTAATACAACCCCTGATATAGTAGCTTGTAAGCTACCAAATAAAAGATAGTGAATTGAATAAATTAATAAAGCTAATAGAACCATAGGAATTAAAAGCACTAAATTACTTTTAATTTGCGGTGTCATTACATTCACCAACCTTATTTTACTTTTTTATAATTATTTTCTATATTAAAAAAATATAACTTTACATTTCTTAATAATAGTTACCTAATAATACTATATGCACTCAATATAGAAATGTGTTAAAGCTTTAGACATAATAAGGTCATTTCCAAATTAACTATAGATAATTTAGAAATGACCTTAAATCATATTAAACTTATATATTATACAGTTTATTATTATTTTTATTAATTAATAAATTAACTGATAATAAAATTATTATCAGAGTTGGTATTATGTATATAGGTTGTACATTAAATAAAATTCTATTTTCAAATATACCCTCTAAAAAGATTGAACCGAAAACAAATAGTAATATAAATGCTAAAAACATAATACTCTCTTTAGAATTCCACTTTGAAAGCTCAAAAGATTTCTTCGAAAATGGTTTAATAAATACAAATAATATTATAATCATTGAAATTATTAAAGAAAAATCGTAAAGCATAATAGAAATATTGAAATTATTTGCTTTAAATTCAGTAAAAAAGACAAGTTGTTGAATCGTTAAAATACTCAATCCTAAAAATAAAATAAATACTATGTTATTAATATTATCTAGGATTTTCTCATAGATTGTAGTTGTTCTACTGTTAGCAATCAACTCATTACAAAAACTTTTAAAATCATCTCCAATTGCACTTTCTAAAGACTCATTTCTTAGTTCACATTCTAAAGCCATTCCAATTAAATCTTTTCTAATAACTTGAATATCGATTTCTCTTAAATTAGAAGAGTGAAGATAAACTATTATATCAGTTAAAATATCTTTATTTACTTTAGAAACATTTTTTTCTAATCTATTATTTTCTTTTTTAAAAGTATTTACTAAGTTTGCCATTTATAAGTCCTCCAATTTAATTATTTTATTAACTGTTACTGATATAGAGTTCCAATAATTTTCAAAAGCATTTAAAACTTCTAGCCCCGTATCAGTAATTGAATAATATTTCCTACTAGGACCTAAAGGAGATGGCTTAAACTTAGAACTTATCAAATCCTTTTTCTCCAAACGTACTAACAAAGGGTATATTGTCCCCTCTTTCATCTCATCAAAACCATAAGTTGTTAAGGTTTCAATTATTTCATATCCATATGTTGTTTTCAAACTTATTATCTTGAGAATACACCCTTCAAGTGTACCTCTCATAAGTTGTGATTTATCAAACATTAACGTCACCTACCTTGCACCGCATAGTACTTAACTACATAGTACCACATAGTAGTTTGATAGGTCAATATTCTATAAAACTATTGATTGTATCAAGCACTAATCTAATATGTACTAATATCTTTAATTAGGTGTACTTTTCCATCTTCAACTTTATATACTTCATCACAAAGCAATTTCACAGAAAAAAGGTACTGCATTAAATTGCAGTACCTTTACTTATACTATTAATTTTTTAGTCTAAGTTTAATTTATTCTTTAGTATATAATTACACACTATAAAGTATATTACTGAACATATCAGATTTAGTATTATTGTTATTTCGAATAAATATATAAAAATACTTTCATCAAAGAACATACTTCCTACACCAAAAAACGCCATTTGACCTATTATCATTATTGTGTTTACTATCATATTTATTACTATAAAAGCTCCAAATGATGCAAGTATTTTTCTTTTATTAAATAGCTGCCCAATAGAAATTGATACATATAACATCAATATGTATGAAATTATTGATGTTAATACTAATAATGCAACTTTTATTAATATAAATACAAATTCTATTCCAATTTCTGCAGATATCTCTCTAAATAATTCAGGTGTTACATTAACTACATCTGTTAAAAATGCTGGAGTTACTACCATTATAAATATTGATATCATTGCTACAATTAAACTCACTATAGTCCAAATGATTCCAACTATTAATTTGCTAGCTATGTTTTTCCATACTTCAACAGGTAATGTATTCATTAAATATCCTTCATCACCTAATAAATTTTTATAAAATCTCTGTACTATTACAAATAAGGTTACTATAAACACTGCTGCCATTGTACAACCATATGCAAACATGCTTAAAAATGCTGGTATTCCACCTAATAAATCCATATTTGCACCATCCAATTTAATTCCTATAAACAGCTTATTTATTATTGCTAATACTATTAATGCTCCATACAAAGGTAGCAGCGTTCTTCCTGTAGCTTTAAAATCATATTTAACTAATTTCCCTAACATCTGAATACCTCCCTAAATAATGCATCAACAGTCTTGCCCTCTTCTTCTCTTATTTCATCAACACTCTTAGTTAGAGCTATAGTTCCATATGATATAAATATTACATCATCTAAAATCTGTTCGATATCTGATATTAAATGAGTTGATATTATTACTGTTGCATTTTCATTGTAATTATTAATAATAGTGTTTAGAATATACTCTCTTGCTGCTGGATCAACACCTGCAATTGGCTCATCTAAGAAATACAGTTCTGCTTCTCTACTCATAACTAAGATAAGCTGAACCTTTTCTTTAGTTCCTTTTGACATAGTTTTAAGCTTGTCATTTGCATCTATATTTAATTTTTTCAGCATATCATAAGCTTTATCTGAATTAAAATCAGTATAGAAATCCTTAAAGAATGCTATAATATCTGATACCTTCATCCAATCATTTAAATAAGTTCTCTCAGGTAAATATGAAACAATCTTCTTTGTTTCTATTCCTGGTTTTTTACCATCTATTAAAATTTCACCCTTAGTTGGAGTTAAAAGTCCATTTGCTAATTTTATAAGTGTACTTTTCCCACTTCCATTTGGTCCTAGTAACCCAACTATTCTACCCCTATTTATAGTTAGGTCAATGCCTTTAATAGCTTCTTTTCTATCATAATTTTTAACTAAATTTCTACATTCTAAAATCGGTGTATTAAGCATTATTATCCTCCTCTAATTCTTCTAATATTTTTATAGTATCTTGTTTATTAAACCCTATTTTCTTCATAGTCTCTAAAAAGTTTTGGGACTTATCCCTAGCTATATCTTTTTGTGCTGCCTTTATCTTACTAATATCATCTGTAATAAATCTTCCACTAGTCCTTTGACTATATACAAGACCCGTTCTTTCTAATTCCGTTAATGCTTTTTGCATAGTATTTGGATTTACAGATGCTTCACTTGCCATATCTCTTACAGATGGCAACTTATCACCACTCTTATATAATCCAGATATGATCCTTAATTCTATCTGTTCAATTAATTGAAGGTATATTGGTCTATCTCCTTTGAATTCCCATGACATAAACTCACCTCTCTTCTGTATTATTGTATTAACTACTTAATACAATAATACTATTGATATTTCTTGCTGTCAAACATAATTTACAAATTATTTCAGTTACTATTCACAACACACTTTTATATTTACTTTATTTTAAGAATTATATATGTTTAAATAAAGCATAAAAATAGCCATGAAATATATAATTCCATGGCTATTGGTTAATCTATTCTATTAATCCACTCTTTTACTAAACATTTAAATTGATCTTCCTGTTCTATTTGCAAATTATGTCCTGAATTATCAAGTATAGCAAAAGTTCCCCTTGAGTAATTATCTATTATACTTAGTGCATCTTTAAATCCTACAACTGAATCTTGTCTTCCTAATAAAATAAGTGTTGGTTTATCAAATTGTATATTTATCTTATCTACATCAAATGAGTAAGCATAACCAGTTGTTTGGAATTTATGTATAAATTCTTTATTGGCAATATCCAATCCTGGCTTTACTTCTTTATTATATCTATTAAACGTCTTTTTATTTTGAAGTATAATAGATGAATTAAAATCTTTAGCCTCCTCTGGTGATAGTGTCATTAATATTTCTTCATCCTTCTTTATCATAATTTGTTCTGGGATGTTTCTCTTATCTCTCTCTGCAATAATAACAGGACAAATCATTAAAATACCATCAACTCTACTAGCCATCTTGTAGACAAGTCCTCTAGCTAAATATCCACCGTATGATTCAGCTGCAATTAAGAAGTTGTCATTAGGTATTACCATATTAATAAATTCTATGACAATATCAAGCATAACATCAGAGTTAGTAACCGAATCTGATGTAGTTGAGTTCCCCATACCTGGTAAATCAAAATAAATTCTCTTAAATCCATCTATTTCACATAAAATCGGTTCCATACATCCACTTAACACTCTATGATCTATACTATAACCATGTAACATCACCATTGGCTTACCTTCACCAACTATTTTATAATTAATAGTTATATCCTTTATATTACATTCCATATTATCTCTCCTTTACTACAATAATTGTTCATATCCATTAACCTAATCTATATCTCTTTTCCCATCATAACCATTCCCTCATAAGATTTAAATCCTCTTCTATTATAGAAGCCCTCTGTGCCTGCTCCTCTCGAAGTAAGTAATACAATTTCTTTTATATCTCTATCCTTTAATCTTTTTTCAAATTCAGTTATTATTATGGTACCAAGTCCACTATTCCTCATATCATTACTAACACAAAACTCTTTTATGTTAAACATAATTCCATTATAATATTGCTCTTCACACCCCAAAACCATTCCATAAAGCATATCTTCTTCATATGCTAAAATTCCATATGAATCTTCAGTATTAATCATTTGACCTAGCCTCTTTGATGCTGTTTCAATAGTCCAGTTATCATTCCAAGGTGCGGCATTAAATGACTTAACAAATAACTCTGCCATAGCTTTTGTATCTGATATTTTTATCTCTCTATATTCCATAAGCTCTCCTTACTTTTTACAAATAACATTCTCTTATTAGTACTGCTTTAAATATTTGTCAATCAAATCTAATACATATTCATTCACATAATTAAATTTAAAGCCTATATTCTTTGCTTTTGATGTATCTAAACTACAATCTAATATTCCATTATATGCTCCACTTTTTCCACTTGAGTTAAGTTGCGCGTGTTTATTTGACGATATTTCAATATAATTTATTATTTCTCTGAGCGTAATACTTCCCTCACAAGCTGCATTTATTGGACCTTCGTATTCTTTATCACATAAACATGCTAAGAATTCTCCTGCATCTTTTGCACTTATAAAACTTTGTTCTGAATCTAAGTTATCTATATTTAAACTTTCTTCTTTTATTACTGCTTCAACATATGAGTATAATCTTTTTGTATAATCGTCTTCTGAAATTACCACTGGAAATCTCACCGATATTGTTGGTATACTATAGTTTTGATATATTACTGCCTCTGTTTGTCTTTTTCCTTCATCATAAGAAAAGTCGTCTCTTTCCCCATACCTTATTATATGTTGTTTTGGATCAAAATCCTCTTCTTTAATATTTCTATTAAAGTCATATACAGCTGAACTTGATACTACTATATATTTCTCAGTTTTATCTTTAATTATATCACATAATATATCTGCAGCATTTGGTGAATAGCATATATTATCATAAATAACATCAAAGCTTTTCCCTTTCAATGCACTTTCAATGCTATCTTTATTTTCTCTATCTATAACTATTCTATTAACCATATTCCCATAATCATCTTTAGTTAATCCCCTAGTGGAAATAGTAACATTATGCCCCCTGTCTATAAGCTTTGTTACTAACACCTTCCCAAAAAATCTTGTCCCACCTAACACTAAAATTTCCACAATACCACTTCCTATTTATTCTTTAATTTTTTTCTTATATTAATTTGATATAAATTGCCCTGTTAATGATTCTTTACAAGTGCAAAGATCCATTGGTTTTCCTTCAAAGATTATTGTTCCACCATTTGTTCCACCATCTGGACCTAAATCTATGATCCAATCTGCTGATTTTATTATATCTGTATTATGTTCTATTATTATCACTGTATTTCCGTTATTTACTATATTTTGCACTATTCCTATAAAATTTTCTATGTCTGACATATGAAGCCCTGTTGTTGGCTCATCCATTACATATATTGAACTTTCTTTATGTAATTCATTTGCTAGTTTTAGTCTTTGACATTCTCCACCTGATAGTGTATCTAATGTTTGACCTAATGAAAGGTAACCAAGACCCATTTCTTCTATTGATTGAAGCTTTGTTTTTATTGGCTTTAATTTAAAGAATTCCATTGCTTCTGAAACTGTCATTTCTAAAATCTCTAGTATGTTTTTATCTTGGAATTTATATTCTAAAACTTCTGCCTTAAATCTTTTCCCTTCACATACATCACAAGGTGTTTTTATATTTTCCATAAATGCAAGGTTTGTTTCTATAACTCCACTCCCCTTACAATTTACACAAGCACCTTCTGAGTTATAGCTAAATAATGATGCATTTACTTCATTAGCTTTTGCAAATGCTTTTCTTATATTGTCCATTATTCCACCATAAGTTGCTAAGTTTGACCTAGAGTTACCTCCAACTGGGCTTTGATCTATTAAAACAGCTTCTTTATGTTGCTTTAAAAACTCGTGCTTTATTAATGTACTTTTTCCTGAACCTGCAACACCTGTTACTACAGTTAAAATACCTTTAGGAATTGTAACTGATATATTTTTCAAGTTGTTTTTATTACAATTATCAACTTCTAAAGTATCCGTGTAACTTCTAGGATTTTCTTTTATTGGAAGGCTCTTTTTTAGTGCATTTCCTGTTAATGTTCCTGAAGTTAACAAGCTGTCATAGCTTCCTTGGTACATTATATTGCCACCATGTCTACCTGCATGTGGTCCTACATCTACAATATGGTCTGCTATCTTAATTACATCTGGATCATGCTCTACTACAATTACTGTATTTCCTTTATCACGTAGCTTTCTTAAAAGATTATTTAGCTTATTTACATCTCTTGGATGAAGCCCTATACTTGGTTCATCGAATATGTACATTAAATCTATAAGATTGCTATTTAGATGCTTAACCATTTTAATACGTTGAGATTCTCCTCCTGAAAGTGAAGATGTTTCTCTGTCTAAAGTTAAATAGCCAAGACCAATATCTATAATATTATTTAACTTTTCTATTATCCCATTAACTAAAGGCCTAGCTTCTGGTTCATTTATTTGATCTATAACATTAACAAGCCTATCAAGCTGCATACTAGTTAAATCAGCAATATTGTACCCATTAATTAAACATTCATAAACCTTACTATTTAGCCTTCTTCCATTACAAGATTGACACTCTCCCTCAGTAAGAAGTTTGCTTAACTTTTTCTTAGCTGCCTCAGATTGTTCCCCATCTTTTTTTAGGTATAATCTATTAAATTTAACTATCAAACCTTCATATGTTAAATTCATTGTGCCAACATCAGATATTTGTACCTTTACAGGCTCCCCATATAAAAACTGCTCTAGCTCGTCTTCAGAATAATCGCAAATCTTTTTATCGTTATCAAAGAATCCTGATTCAGTAAATAGTTTCCAATGCCATGAACCAACGCCAAAACCTGATAATGTTATTGCGCCTTCATTTAAAGACTTTGTTTTATCAAGAATCATATCTAAATCTACTGTTAGTTTCTTTCCTAGACCTTCACACTCTGGGCACATACCACCTATGTCATTAAATGAAAACATATTAGCCTTACCAATATATGTACTTCCACACCTTGAATACAAGGCTCTTAGGAATGAATTAATATCTGTAATAGTTCCTAAAGTTGATCTTGAGTTACCACCTATTCTCTTTTGATCAATTATAATTGGAGTAGATAGATTTGCAATGTGATCCGCCTTTACATTCCCATACTTAGGAAGAAAATTTCTAATAAACGCACTAAATGTCTCATTTAATTGACGTTGTGCTTCCTTTGCAATAGTCTCAAATACTATTGATGATTTACCTGAACCTGATACACCTGTAAATACAGTTATTTTTCTCTTGGGTATCTCTAATGAAATATTCTTAAGATTATTCTCTTTTGCACCTTTAATTACTATATATTCTTCCATTTTAAACACTCCTTTATTATGATATTTAAATTATTAACTTTATTTAGAAAGAATAATATACCACATAATATATTTATTTTGATATAATTTTTCAATTATTTTCTAAACATTTATCGTTATTTATTACTAAACCACCATTACTAGTAAACCATCTAATTTATTGCAATTTTATTGGCTTAAAAATCTGTACTTTATCTCAAAATCATGTTATCCTAACTAATTAGATAACACATTTAAGGAGGACATTATCAAATGACAAAAGATATGACAACTGGTAATCCAGTTAAGCTTATTTTATATTTTTCAATACCATTATTAATAGGTAATATTTTTCAACAATTTTATAGCATGGTAGATACTATAATAGTAGGAAGGTTTGTGGGTGTAGATGCACTTGCAGCTGTTGGTTCTACTGGTTCTATGGTGTTTCTAGTTAATGGTTTTGTAATTGGATTAACTAGTGGTTTTGGTGTTTTAGTTTCCCAAAGATTTGGAGCTAAAGATGAGGATGGTCTTAGAATTGCTGTTGCAAGTGCTATTAAACTATCTATTATTTCAGTTATAGTAATAACAATTGCAAGTGTATTATTTGCAAAGCCTGTACTTAGTATAATGAATACACCTGAAAACATTATTGCCGATGCTACTACTTATATAGTAATTATCTATGCAGGTACAATTGCAACATTCTTCTACAATATGCTTTCAAGCTTTTTAAGAGCTCTTGGAGATAGTAAAACTCCTTTATACTTCTTAATAATAGCTTCTATTTTAAATGTTGTACTAGATATAGTCTTCATAGTTAACTTCAATATGGGCGTTGCTGGAGTTGCTTACGCTACTATAATATCTCAAGGTATATCAAGTATTTTATGCTTAATTTATACATATAAGAAATACTCAATCTTAAAGTTTAAAAAAGGTGATTTTAAAGCAAGTAAAACATATTCTAAAAATCACTTAAGAATTGGTATTCCAATGGCTTTACAATTTTCAATAACTGCACTTGGAATAATGATAGTACAAAGTGCATTAAATGTATTTGGTTCATCTGTTATCGCTGCATATACTGCTGCTTCAAAAGCACTACAACTAGTTATGCAACCTGCTATAACATTTGGAGTTACAATGGCTACATATTGTGCTCAAAACCTTGGAGCTAAGAACTATAAGCGTATAAAAGAAGGCGTAAAACAATGTACTAAAATATCAGTTGTTACAAGCATAATAGCAGGTCTTATCTTAATACTATTTGGAAAATACTTCGTTATGCTATTCATGAATAACCCTGATGAATCAATCATGAATTATGCGACTCAATGCCTTAATATAGCAGGATTATTCTTTATACCACTTGGTTTAATTTTTATATACAGAAATGCACTACAAGGAATTGGAGAATCATTCATACCAATGATGGCTGGGTTCTATGAGCTAGTAGCAAGAAGCTTAACAGCATTTATACTTCCAAAGTATATTGGTTATTTAGGAATATGCATGGCAGACCCAATAGCTTGGGTAGCTGCTTGTATACCACTTGCATTCTCTTACTTTAAAAGAATAAATAATTTACTTGATGAAAAAATAAATAAAGAATGCTAATTATCAAGTTAATCATCACTTGAGTGTTGATTTGAACATAATTAGTATATTTACTGCTTATTCTTCAAAATTAGCGAGGGGATATATCAAAATGATTTTCATTTTGATATATCCCCTCTTTGATTTTAAAAAACTTTATATATTCATACTCATTTCTACTTCATATACGTATTAACTAATTCATAACATCTTTCTTTAGTAAGGCGAGCTAATGCAGTATTATGTTGTACTCCTGACATTGACCCTTCCCCCCATTGTATTAGTTTTATTTTATTAATTATTCATCTGAAAATTTAATATCAAGTTCCATTCTATCTTCACCTATAATTGTATTTTTAAATACTTTTGTTGCATTTTCTATATATTCATTTGCATCTAACATAGCAGGACTAAAATGTGTAAGAACTAGTTTATCAACATTACCTTTAGCTGCTAATGTAGCTGCCTCATTAAATGTCATATGTTTATTTTTAACTGCTTTTTCAATATCATGATTAGATCCATATGTTCCTTCACAAATAAATAAATCACTTTCATTTATAAATTCTGGAATTATATCTAAAGGTCTTGAGTCTGTAATTAAAGATAGCTTTATACCCTTTCTTTCATCACCTAAAACCATTTCTTGTGTATATTGTTTTCCTTCGTACATAACATAATCAGATTTTTGCAACTTACTCCACAATAACTTTGGCACACTATTTTCTATTGCCTTTTTTACATTGAATTTAGCAATTCTCTTTACATATATGCTATATCCTAAACAACTTGCTGAGTGGTCTAATTTTAATGTAGTCAGGCTTATATCTTCTCTTTCATCTACAACTTTTAATGTTTCCCCAATCAACCTAAAACCTACTTTTTTAGGATTTTCTATTATAAACACCTCATATGGTAAATAATATGCTATACATCTTAAACAGTTTACTATATGCTCAATTCCTTCTGGACCTATTATAACTAATGGCTCTGTTCTTCCACTATTACCTATAGTTGCAAGCAGACCCGGAAGTCCTACTATATGATCACCATGTGCATGTGTAATACAAATTACATCAATAGCCTTAAAGCCAGTATTCGCAATCCTCATACTAACTTGTGTTCCTTCTCCACAATCTATTAAAATCTTTCTTCCTCTATAACTTAAAAGAGTGGCAGATAAACTCCTATTTGGCATAGGCATTCCTCCACCAGTACCCAATAATCTTACATTAATCATTTCTATCTCCTAATACATTTATCTAATTATCTTATATTATCACAACATTAATAAGTACATCATAAATATATTTCCCTCCCTGTACTACTTATAAACATTTGATTAGTATTTAATTTTAAGTATACATTAAAACATTTCATTCCAACAGCACTCTATGATATAATTATCCAAAGAATTTTGGGGAGGTAATTTTTATGTTAACACATATTGGTACACAAAGAATAGAAACTGAAAGACTTATACTAAGAAAGTTTAACTCAACTGATGCTGATTCAGTCTTTAAAAACTGGGCAAGTGATGAATTAGTTCAATCTTGGTATAGTGAACCTATTTATGAAACTAAGGAAAAGACTTCTGAATTGCTTAATACGTATATTAATTCATACGAAAAAGAAGATTATTACAGATGGGCTATTACACTTAAAGATACTAATGAATGTATTGGACAAATTGCAATTTTCTTAGTGGATAATAAAAATCATTTTTGTGAATATGAATATTGCATAGGTAGAGAGTTCCAAAAGAATGGTTATGCTACTGAGGCAACTAAGGCTATTATTGATTTTTCATTTAATAAAATAAACTTTAATAAAGTTCAAATATGCCATAAAAGCGGGAATCCTAAGTCACAAAGCGTTATTGAAAAATGCGGCTTAACCTATGAAGGAGCTTTAAGAGATTACTTTTACATGAATGGAAAATATGTAGATAGACATTATTATTCTGTTTTAAAATCTGAATGGTGTAACTGAATTACCTACTTTCAAAACTAAAGGAGTTGTTTATAATTTTAGAGTATTTTATATATTATTTAATTGGAATTAACCTTGTTTCATTTATTTCTATGTATATTGATAAAAAACGAGCAATTAATCATAAATGGAGAATAAGTGAACAGTCATTACTATTACTTGCAATTATTGGTGGTTCAATTGGAATCTATGGTGGTATGCAATTTTTCAGACATAAAACTAAACATATTAAGTTTACAATTGGCCTACCTGCAATTTTAATTACACAAGTAGTGTTACTATTTTATGTCACTATAAAGCTTTAAGTTACTATTAAAATAAAAAAGCGTTGTATCAAATTAATAATCAATTTTTATAGAAAAGACTTAGTCATTAATTATAAAATTTATTATTTTAAAACTTGATTCAACGCTTTTAATTTATTATTAATTTAATAAAAATGATTTGTTTTAAACCTAATACCCTTTTTCACTCACTATCTTTGGAAAAATTATCATTAAACACAAACGATATAATTATACCCATTAAAAATCCAAAGTAAATATTAAATGTATTATTTTCTAAAGATATTTCTGATAAAGTAACCCAACCTAGCAATAAAAGAGCTACTATTAATATAGAAAAACTAATTATAATTCTTGTCTTATCTTTACTTATCCATTGAATTAATTTGATTTTTTTACATAATAACTGCATAATCCAATAGCCAACCAATGCTGATGGAATAACGTGTAGATAGTAGTCAAACATTATCTTCCTCCTAAGTTTTAATTTTATCTATGTATAATTTACATTTTGCTTATAAATTTTATTTATTCTACCTATTATTCTATAATTTTACAACAAACACTTGTCCTAATGCAAGAATTATAGGATAATATATACATAGATTACAAAATATATTTTTATGAGGTTAGATTTTATGGATTTTTCAACTTTTATTGATTTACTTAAACTAAATAATAAAGTTATATCTGTTTCAAGAATTAATGATATGAATTGTAGTGATGAAATTAAAGCTGGTTGTACTCTTAGCATATTAAATGAATCTTTTAATGGTAAAACTATTGTTTTTACAAGTGAAATGAAATCATGTTCTGGCGCAATACGCGGCTTCGGGTTTAAAGATGGTTTTCCAAATGTCCCAGGTGGATTTGGAATGTTCTTAACTACAGGTGCTGGAAAAGGTTGTCCTCCAGGAGAACGCATTAAATGTTCTACTGATATTGCAGAAGAGATGCTTTTATCTCAACCAACAGACGTAATGAATGGGCATACTGCTATACTAACAAAACCGTATGAAGATAGCGATTCAGCTGACCTTGTTATTTCATTAGTTAATCCTGATCAACTCTCTGCTTTAATTCATTTGTTTAATTATCGCAAGACTGATTATGATAACGTTATAATGCCTATGGTATCAGGATGTGCTTCAGTATTTAGAATACCTTTTGATGAACTGAAGCGTGATAATCCAAGAGCTGTAGTTGGAAATGTAGATGTCTTTTCAAGACCACACTTTGAAAAAGATACATTTTTATTCATAGTACCTCATAAAGACTTTAAGAATATGCTATCTGATGCAGATAGAAGCTTCTTATTTGCACCAATCTGGAATGGTGTTAAAAAGAGACTTTAATATAATTAAAAAGGTGTTAACTTAATTAGTTTAACACCTTTCAAATCTATTATTGTGGTCTTCTTAATCTATATACATTCTTATTTGACTCTTTAGTAATCATTCTACTTTCAATTTCTTTTAATAATTCATTACTATTATCAAAAAAATCAGAAACAAATAATTTCTCACATCTATTATTACCGCTATATTTATCATTAAATACAAAGTATAAATTATGTGATGCTTTGTAACAACCTTTTATATCCTTATAGTATATCTTTCTTTCAGCAAAATAATTACGTGTAGATGAATCCTCATGATCAACATGAGTAAATAGTAATCCCCTTACCAGCATGTACTCCCCTTCTAAAAATGCTCCCATAGGAATTCCATTTAACTTAAATTTCTCAATATCATCTGTATAATTTTTTGATTTAAATTTGCTATGAGTAGATTCACGATATCTTTCATATTTACTAATCAAATACGCTACAACACTAAATAACATAAAAAATATAGCATTTGCTGGATCACCATATAAAATCGAATTTATTGCACAAATCAAACTAACTCCATAAATAATAAAGTTAAAACTAAACCAAGATTTATTCCTATTTCCCCCTAATAATTCCTCATTATAACTATACAAAACCAGCCCCCCCATATAATACTATAATTTTACATTATATCGTATTCATCTACAATGATAATAGTTAAAATATATACTGCAATATATCAAAACAGATAGCTTTAAATTCGCTATCTGTTTTTACATATTCTACTTAAGTTTAAATTCCACTTTTTCATCAAACCCATCAATAACTAAATTAAATCTCTCGAGAACATTAAATTTACTAGTTTCAAAAATCATTTCAACTTCATTATTTCCATCATTCAATGTTCCAAGCGTGGCAGCTCTATTTGTCCCATATAAATTCCCTTCTGAATCCTCAATCTTTGTTTTGGCAACTATATTTTCATCTACATCTCCTTTTACTATAAACTTAACTAATAATCCTGTTGCCATTTGCTTAGCTTGTATAACTTGTATTTTTTCACTTGTCTTAACTACATCATATTCTCTATTTGTACTTCCACTTATTTCTTTATCAAATTCTACTTGAAGTTTCCATTCACCCACTAGTTCTCCAATACTGTCTGTTTCTATAGTTAATCCTTTTATATCCTTCAGATTACCTTCCGTTGAAGTAATCATGTAATCATAATATAGAATATCCTCATCTGCATTAGACATATCTAAACTTTCACTTCCTCCAGAACTTAACCATATTATTTCACCACTTTCAGATTCAACTTTCCCACTATATATTCCCTCTATATTATCATAACCTTGTATTACCCTTTCTCTATCATCAATTATATTAAATGCTATATTACACTTCTTATTTGTATCAAGCCCAATTTTATTTATATTCTCTTCTGAAGTTATCTTAAATCTTAGTGCAATAACAGTTGGATCAGTAATTACGTTAGTTAACTCCAAAGTTACACCATTACTCTTGGCAAAAACACCATCTAAATTTTGGTCATAATTATTATCTATCGCTTCTTGTACACCTTTATCTCTTCCATCTAAAAACCTCCACTTCATATGTGCTGCTATAGGAGTACCGATCCCTAATATAAGTAGAAATACTGCTATCGATGCTATCAATTTTTTCTTTATCGAAAATCCATTATTCATCTTTTTATCATTTTCCATTTTTCTTATCTCATTAAAAGAATTTTCCTTTTTAGCTCTAATACTATCCGGTATTTTATCATCTTCATTAAACAAATCATATAAACTCTTATTATCCTTACACATTCTCATTCACCCCATTTTTACTATTTAACAATAAACTTTTAAGTTGCTTTTTCCCTCTAGAAATCCTTGATTTAATAGTATTTTCATTATCATTTAAAATCTCAGCAATTTCCCTTGAATTAAAACCACTAACATAGTAAAGACTTAATGATATCTTATAGTCATCTGATAACTTATCAAAAGCTTCCTTAAATTCATAATTTTCATCAAACTTTTCTGTATAAACACTCTCTTTGTATTCATCTATAAATACAAGATTCTTATTTTTTCTATGGATATCATTACACTTATTAATTAAAATCCTCATTAGCCAAGTTTTAAAATACTTAGTATCCTTTAATATGCCAATACTCTTATATGCCGCCATAATAGTTTCTTGAATGGCATCACCAATATCCTCTTCATTCTTTAAAATCACCTTAGCAGCCTTATACATCGAAAGTTCATTTTTATTGATAAGTTCAATAAAAGCTTCCGAATCACCTTTAATAGCTTTCTTTATTAAAAAATCCATATATTCCTCCATTTTTTTCTCTTCGGTTAACCTACTTACAATCATTAGACGCAAAAAAATCCTGATTAGTTGCGTCTACTACATTTTTCTTTAATAAAACTATCATAAATTATTAACTATATCTAGACAAGTTAATATAAACCTAATTGTTCAATAACTTATTCTACATGCAATGGACTAGTTTTTCTGACTCTTATGCTACTGCTTTGAATTTATAATTGTATATTTATTGAATTAAAAGTTAATACTTATACTAGTATTTATATAAAAGGAGAGCTGCATATGAATTTTGATCCAAATGACCATGAATACTATGATGATTGGATAACTAGAGATGAAGAACTAAGTGATATTTCTTTAGAAGATTATAACGATATGCCATGTGTTGATGATTATAGTTCTACTAATGATATCATTGATGATGATGATAATTGGTATTAAGATTTTAAATAAAATAGTAGATGATAAAGTCTATAAAGCCTTATCACCTACTATTTTTTATTTTACAGCTATCCTCATATGATAACCAAAATCTATATTAAATTCTTTATCTTCAAATATCTCATAGCTTCAATTATAAATCAAAAAGGCACCAAAATCGGACTATCATCTATTTTGATACTATTTATATAAGCTAATTAAGAATTTCTTCATTATTGCTTTCATCATGTAATGAGATTATTCTTATAATGTCATCTCCATATTTATCAACCTTAACTTGTCCAAATCCTTGAACCTTCAATAATTCATCTTTACTTTTAGGATTAATTTCAATTAAATCATCTAATGTCTTATTATTAAAAATGAAGTATGGTTTATTTCCTTCTTCCTTAGCTTTATCATATCTATACTTTTTCAAAGTATCATAAAGATCACAGTTACATTGAACCTCAGATGTTTGCTTTTCAATAATATTTACTTCATATAAAGAACTACTACTTATTTTTTGTTCTTTAGCTTGATTCTCTTCTAAAGTTTTACTCTCATTTTCATCAACCGTTGCTTGAATTTTATAATCAAAAACACAAAATAAACCATACCGTTCCCTTATCGTGTTTAATTATACTATGCATATATAAGTAAACACCTAAATCAGAATACCGGATTTAGGTGTTTTATAATTTATAAAAAATACTTATTTTAAATAAATACTTGAATTTCTCTTCTCTTTGTATAATTTCCTTCTAAATATTCACTTATCATTGTATCGTCAAATTTTCTAGCTTCAGTTTTACATACAAAGCTACACTTCATACAATTTATACATAATGTATTATCGATTTCGTTTGTTTCTGAATTTATCGCACCTACAGGACACTCCTTGGAACAAAGTTCACAACTATTACAAAGGCTCTTATCCATAAACTTAGGAATATTACAACCTGGAATATTTTGAAGAATACTTGGACTTGGATTTCCTGGTACTTCAACATTATCAAAATTCTCATTTTCTAACTTCTTCTTAATTTCATTTGCAAAAGACTTTATTATCCTTATATCATCCACATCTGGTCTTCCAACGCCAAGTTTATTTGAATAAATATGAGGGATAATACTAGCTATTGCACCAATGCACTTAAAATGATTCTTTTCTAATATACACTTCATTTGAGCCACGGCATCATCATAATGACGATTTCCATATGCAGCCATCACTATACACGGTGTGTTGTCACCAATTAGATTCTTAAATAGTCCATCTATCATAGGTATTTGTCCAGCATATACAGGACATGCTACTATAACTAGTTCATTATTTGAAAACTTAAACTTTTTATCTCTCTTACTCTTATCTGTTAAATCAATAAGTTTATATTCATCATCTAAATACTCTGCTAATAAACTAACTGCCCTTTTTGTTCCATTAGTTGGACTAAAATATGCAGCGTGTACATTATATTTATTCATAAATACTCCCCCTTACTTTAATATTAATATTTTACCACAACCAAAATTTCATGTTTTCTAAAAATAATCACTTTTGTTATTATTGGATCCATAATATTTACTTGTTTATATCCTACATAAAATTAGTTTTTCAAACATTCTATTCAATATTTATTGCTTTTCTATTTTTAAGTACAAATTAACTTTATTTATCTGCTAAGTCAATCTTTATTTAAATACAACTCCTGTTAATGTTAATCTGCTTTTACTACACTTACTATTTCTCCAAAAATTCCATTTAAATACAACTCTTGTTAATGTTAATCCTGCACCCATATTGGTTTTATTTTTCATTTTGATCGATTTAAATACAACTCTTATTAATGTTAATCAGCTTTAATGAAGGGTTATACCTTCCAGCCTCTAGAATTTAAATACAACTCTTGTTAATGTTAATCTATTTTTTATTAGATTTTGTTTTCTTTTTAGTAGTTATTTAAATACAACTCTTGTTAATGTTAATCACTGTAATCTTTTTACGTTTAATCCTTCCAACTTTATTTAAATACAACTCTTGTTAATGTTAATCAAACATTATAATATTATGATAGCAGAGACAAAGCTATTTAAATACAACTCTTGTTAATGTTAATCGTGTATCAATTTACGCGAAATAACTTATAATATTAGATTTAAATACAACTCTTGTTAATGTTAATCTTTCTTTAGCTCTTGCATAGAATGTTCCTTTTAAATTTAAATACAACTCTTGTTAATGTTAATCCTAGCAAACACACAATATCCATCAACACCATCCATATTTAAATACAACTCTTGTTAATGTTAATCGATAAAAACCTATTAGATAATCCAAAAGAATTTTTATTTAAATACAACTCTTGTTAATGTTAATCCTCTCTCTTAGAAGAAAGAACAACTCAAGAGAGAGTATTTAAATACAACTCTTGTTAATGTTAATCTTTCATTATCCACTTCAGCTTTCTTTTCCTCTCTTATTTAAATACAACTCTTGTTAATGTTAATCATAACATAGATTGAAAAATAAGTATCTATAACCTGTATTTAAATACAACTCTTGTTAATGTTAATCAATTATTATAAGGGGATGAGGTTTTGATTAACAAACATTTAAATACAACTCTTGTTAATGTTAATCAACACTAGAATATGGCATATGAACTGTTGAATTTCTATTTAAATACAACTCTTGTTAATGTTAATCATATACAGAGATGGCAGAGTGGTTTAATGCAACGCTATTTAAATACAACTCTTGTTAATGTTAATCGGTTGCAAATAGCTGGGATGCTATAATCTTATTAGAATTTAAATACAACTCTTGTTAATGTTAATCTTCAGCTCTATCACCACCACCTGCATTGTGATGGATATTTAAATACAACTCTTGTTAATGTTAATCGTTATTTAAAACTAAAAAGCCCTTCTCAAAAATAAATTTAAATACAACTCTTGTTAATGTTAATCCAAAGTTGGTAGAAAAAATCACAGAGAATTAACAATATTTAAATACAACTCTTGTTAATGTTAATCTTGGAACTTTGTTTACAGTTGTTGCCCCATGTAGCTATTTAAATACAACTCTTGTTAATGTTAATCCAAGAACAATCGAATGGCATAAATGCACAAACTGCTATTTAAATACAACTCTTGTTAATGTTAATCTCTACGCAAATATACAAACATATGTTCTAATTTTGATTTAAATACAACTCTTGTTAATGTTAATCTTGTGATTTAGGCATACAAAGAGATAGATCAATATTATTTAAATACAACTCTTGTTAATGTTAATCAAAGATTTAAAATCTTTTTTATATAATTTTGTAGCTATTTAAATACAACTCTTGTTAATGTTAATCTTCTCTTAATCCTATTGATTGGATTATATATATATTATTTAAATACAACTCTTGTTAATGTTAATCAACTTTAATAACTTCACTCCTGGAGCCTATGACTAATTTAAATACAACTCTTGTTAATGTTAATCTTAAAAACATTAACAATAGTAAGAGAGTGTTTTTAAATTTAAATACAACTCTTGTTAATGTTAATCCTTTTGTGTAATATGATAACTTTTCACCTAGTTCTGATTTAAATACAACTCTTGTTAATGTTAATCTATTTAACATTAATATTATTTTCTAGATTTAAATCATTTAAATACAACTCTTGTTAATGTTAATCAAAATATCCGATTGTTATGACTCGTATGTTATGTAATTTAAATACAACTCTTGTTAATGTTAATCAAGACCCTACTATACTAGATACTCTTTAAAACAAAAATTTAAATACAACTCTTGTTAATGTTAATCTGCAACTTATGGAATTGTTATGGTAAGGCATTTAGAATTTAAATACAACTCTTGTTAATGTTAATCTTTATTTCTTTCGGCGGTTTTATCGTATATCCTTACATTTAAATACAACTCTTGTTAATGTTAATCTACCCTTCTATATTTCTGTCTTTTTCTCTATCATCATTTAAATACAACTCTTGTTAATGTTAATCTACGAACACTTAATTGATGAATTAGTTAAATTACCATTTAAATACAACTCTTGTTAATGTTAATCCACTGTAAATAGTATATTTCTATTATATCATAATTTCTCAATCACAGATATAGTAAGACTTTTATACTTTTTTACCAGGTAAATTGATAATTTAAATAATTTATTATTTTGTATTCTAAGAACCTTTATAATACAATGAATATGATAAATTTCTATTGTTTTTTAGCTGGTAATTTTAAATTATTAAATCTTCACCGGTCTTATTTGAGCTAATACCTACTATTTCTTCTCCAAACACGTTATCATTCATAAGTTTTATAATACATATAAAATCTTCTTTTTTATCTATTATTTTATTCAAGTCTTTTTTGAATAGTATTAATTTTGATGGTGTCATCTCACCTCTAAAAACTGATTTTTGGAAATGTGATAGATACTTTTTACATACTTTAAATACTTTGTTTACTCTATTTTCTTTTACATCATAAAATACAAATGCATAGTTATAATTTATATTTTTTTTCATTACATCCCTTCTTTCAAACTAAAAGGTATAAATTCTTTATCTTCCATTATATATTTTATAAGCTTATAACAATCAAGTTTAAGTGCTGTTCTGTAGCTAACTTTTCTTTTTAATTTTGGATGCATGAATACTGACTCTAATCTTTCTTCAAAAGCTGTTATAAATATATTTCTTCCCTCTTCATTTAATAAGCAATAATTAACCTTTTTATCGAAATGTTTTTCTACTTTCAATTTCTTATTATTTACTAAATCGAATATTGTTCTATAGACTATTACAGGTTTAAATACTTCACTAATATCTAAGCTCAATGAAAACCTACCTTCTGATGGTTCATGCAAATAACTTATCCTTTGATCTAAATGTGTTCTATATATTGCAGATATGGTTTTTGTGTATAGTAATGTGTTACCAAATGATATTAGTGCATTTATAGGGTTATCCGGTGGTCTTTTAACTCTCTTATTCATTACAAACTCTTCTGGTAAAAAGCTTTTGAATTCACTATAAAACCTTTGCCAAACATCACCTTCTACTGCCATCAACTCTTGGACATTTGTAGTTTTTTCAACCTTTTTATAAAATACCTTGCTTATCCAATCAATAGTTCCCTTTACCTCTTTTTTATTATGTTTATAGTAATGATATAAAAGTTCTTTGATATTTGTACCTATACCTGAAACAATGGCTTTTGCTACATTTAGCCTTGCATTAGTAAATGTATTAACCTGCCCGATCAACAATTTACCACTATTATATTGGTTCTTCGGATAATATGTCCCACTATACCCTTCATAGTAATTGAAAAAATGAACTATAACATTATTGGAAGATAAAAAATCTAGCAACTTAGTATTTATAGTAACTTCATTTAAACAATAAATTTCTTTTGTGTTTTCAATTGGTATATATACATTCTTACCATCTCTTCTAAAGCACAGTGAATTATCTTTCCTTGTTAATTCACCCATTGATGAAATATATCTAGTACTTCCCATTTAACCTCCTATATATAACAATACTCAAAATAAGCACATTTTTTGCATTTAGGCTTATTGAGTACATCTGGTATATGATTACCTTGAATAAGATCATCTACCTCTTTTTCATACATTTTTAATTCTTCTTCAATTTCTCGAGTTAATTCAAAAACATATATTTTTCGAGATGTTTTATTCTTTTCTATAAATTCTAATTTACCTTTTCGCACTATTCCTTTATCCCTTAGTACCTTCAAATAATAAATCAACTGCCATTTTGCAGCATCTATATCTGCATCAGACTTCTTTACCTCTGTTAGATATTCTGCCGTTAGCTTATCAATTTTTATGTTATCAATAGCTATTTCAGTATTTCCTGACCTATCTTTTTTGTCTTCATGGATTGCTTTTCCTATTTTTACATTCTCACTATTATCCTCAAGATTTAACCTATTACCATGTAAATAACATTGCCTTTTACAATGATGATAATAATTCATTAAAGTCCCATTTACCAATACTATCACCTCTAAAACTAAATAACCTCACCAATATGTGTTTGAAATTGTTCTTTATCTAATTTATTATCTTTAAAATATTTCTCTCCATCATAAATACAATATAATTCACCAATTCTATCATTATAAATAAGGTCATCTGTCTTTTTAATTTGGTAAATGAAATAGTTCATCTTACTTCGTAAATAAGATAACTTTACTTGCTTCACTGGATAATCCATTTTATTATCATTAAGAAGATTTTTATAATCTTCCCAAACTAATTCTCCATTTATAATTTCACCCTCTTTATCAGTTATACATGAACATAAATAGATTGACATACTCCATGAGTCTTCATCAATTAACTTCATTCTATTTTCTATATCTTTTAAATATAATCCTCCAACTTTCTCTTTGAAGAAATCATTTAAATTATTAGAATTAATAGCTCCATTAATTTCAGTTTTAATTAGGTCTAATACAGGTTCATAGTACCTATTAAAATCTTTGTTTGATAATATTTCTTTCATTTCCTCACTTATTAATGTTAATTCTAAATTTATTCTCACATCATTCTTATAAATCACTTTAGCATCATCTAAATTAAAGAAATACACTTCACCATGATTTTTACAAGATCTATTTATCCTGCCAAGGAATTGTTCATCACTATCAAGTTTTGATAAGTCTTTATAGCCAATTTCCATATCAATATCTACACCAGCTTCTATAACTTGAGTAGCTACTAATATCACAGATTTATATAACTTTTCCTCTTCCTTCTTCTTATTAGTTTCTTTCACTATATCAAGAATACGAGTTCTTTCAATACTATTATCATCGCCTGTCATAAGTAAAACTTCACAATCTATTTCACTATCTTCTTTTAATTCTCGATAAAAACTATAAGCACTTTCCTTCTTTATAAACTCAAGCAAAATACTCTTTCCTGTAGTACTTTTCCCCTTAACATGTTTGTATAGCATCTCTCTTTGATTATCACAGCTTACTAAATCATAATTTACTTGAACTCTATTTTTAAATAAATTATTTTCAAAATACTTTACTCTATTTTTAATTAGATGAATAGTATCCTCCCCCTTACCCGTTAATGCATTTAGGTTAGGCAGCGTTGCTGACATTATAATAATCTTCATATTTAATAACTTTGCGAATTTTTTTAAGAATGTTATTATCTCTGTCCAAATTGTATTCTTATAACTCTGAATCTCATCTAACACTACTACACTATTAACTAATTGATGAAATGAAAATAATGCTTCCCTTGATGAATTAAACATAGTATTAAACAAAGTAACATGTGTACTTAATACCATTGGATAGTTTAAAAACTGTCTATTCAATAGTGCTTTAGAGTAGTATTCGAAATCATCACATTCATCATCTGATCCAGACATCTTTTCTTTATCTAGTTTAATAGGACTTATAGAGTTCACTACAGCTATCTTTTTTAAAACATCACTATTTTTTCCAAATGTCTTTGACAGGACTTCAATATTTTGCTCTATAAGAGTGTTAAATGGATAAATGTAAAATATCTTTAATAATGTACTATTATCTTCGAGTAATTTGAAACTTAAATTCATAGAAACATTACTTTTCCCACTTCCTGTTGGTGCTTCTAAGAAGTAGATATTCTCATTATAATTTTTTACTAGTTCCCTTTCAGCATCTAAAAACATCTCCGTCCTCAAAACATTTATATCCTTTTCACACTCAAAGGTTTTACTAATTGCATACTTATTAGTCTCATAATCTCTTATTAATTTATACAGCTCAGTCTCTTTATAAACATTATAAATTTCATCTATTTCTTTAATATCTCCAAATTCATTTAATTCAAATCCGTTCATATACTCTGAAGTTGCATAAAAGTCACAAGCTACTAATAGTGAGTACATTAATCTTTCATACGTATAACAAGCTAGACTCTCATTTTCACTATATATTTCATTTACCTTTATACCTTCTATCGCTTCCTGAATTAAATCCTTATCAATCTCAAAGCTTTTTAATCCAACATTTGCATAATTACTTTTAAGAATATCAATGCAATATTTACCTGATTCATCTTCTGCAAATAAATTTATAAACTTATTAAAATCATCAAGTCCACTATGATGCTTAGATATTATATGTGCATTAATTAATAACACTTTTACTAATTTAATAGAATCATCAGCATTCATAACCTTATTCATAAAATAATCCATGTAAATTACTGAAGATAAAATAGAATGTTGCGACCCTATAGCAGAAAAAGCTGCTCCACCTTCTACTTTATTATCCATTACTTCTCTCTGAAATCTTGGATTTATCTTTCCAAAATCATGAAATACTATTAGGTTTACTAATAATTCTCTAAATATTTTTTTATCAGCATCACTTGCATCACACAATATTTCATTTTCTAAATTTAAAAATATAGATTCTAATTTTTTAGTTTTAATTAATTTCTTAAAGTACTTTACACATAATTCAGTATGTTCTTTTAGTGTTTCATTTTTATTATCAATTTCACCTTCACTTTTGTTTGTATGTGCATGATACTTACATACATCTTTTATAACACCCTCTATCTCTAAAAACAGCTTCTCTTCACTATACATATAACCTCCTAGAATTAAAGGAGGGTTACCCCTCCTATTTATCTAATAAAATATTATATTTTTACTATTAACTGAATAAACATCAACATCTTCATTTTTGCTCACCTTCATATTTGTGTAAATAAAACTTTCATACTCATACATATTAGTGATATCATTTAACTTGATAGGAAGCTTTTCCTCATACTTAAATCTTGGTTTACCCTTAACCTTATTATTGCCATTTAAAAATCTATTTGCACTAAATTGATTTTCTGTTTCGTAAGTAAATATTCCTTTTGGTGATAAACAATCTATTCTTGTTATGCTATCTAAAACTTTGATATTCTCAAATAACTCTACATTAGTTATGTTAGCAATATGATCATTTTTACCTAAATACGGCATATAAATAGATTCATTATTTAGTATATATTTTGCTATTCTTTCTGAATCCTCACAATTAATCAATATATATATATCCCAAGATGGTTTTTCTAACCATTGCTCTTTTACTATCAAGTTCCCACCCTGTTCCTGTGAAGCATAACCTATAGAATTGTTAAAAACTTGCACCTTTTTTGGTATAAATCCATTTTCAGCATTTGGTCTAATAGCAATTTTTACATCTTTTAACTTATCATAAAACTCTGGATATACATCATGTTTCTTTTGTTGATTATATCCACTATATCCTATAATAGCACCAAATATACCAAGCAAAGCTACCTTATGAACATTACCATAGGTAAAGTATAAATATGTGTTTACATCAGGTTTCTTGAAAAATGCTGTCTCACCTGATAGTGTAAATTTCAAAACTTTCATATTTTACACCTCTTCTTTAGTAAATATATTGTATTTATTTGCTCCTTCAATATCAGACTTAACTTCTGTAGTATATGGATTATAATATATCTCTATATTAACAATCTTTTCTTTAAGTGAATTAAGTAGATCTGAACATTTTATTTCTATCGTATTTTTATCTTCACCTTTTTCAAATACAATATATTCTGAAAGATTTGGTAAATAAAGATTATTTACAGTTTCAACAAACAAAGCAAATTCATTCTCACATCCAACCTTTGCATTGGTTGCAAATGAAGTAGCAGAAACTAATGCAGCCTCCTTAAACTTAGCATAATCTGACTCAGTATAACCATCAGTAAATCCTAGTTCAACAGACTCCTTATATGCAAGTGGATTAACTACAAATGGATAGAAATAATGTGCTTCATTACTAACTATTTTAGTTCCAAGTGTTGAGTTTTTAGCCTCTTCTTTATCTTTTCCTTTATCCTTTGGCTTTTCACTTGCATCCCTAAATGGTGAAAGTATTTGTTGCTCTTCTGGATTAGAATCTGCATATTTGTTAAAACCTTGACCAATCTGAACTGCTCCAGTAATTGAGATATTATTGCCCTCTTCAGCAAAAGTTGCACCAAAGTTCTTTACATCTAAGGCTGTAAAAAGATTCTTAATAACAGAAGTACTATCTTTACATTCCTTTAAATTTTCAATCTTAAAAAGATACTCATATCTTTCTTTCAAAGATCTTGGAACTAATTGCACCTCTCCCTTTTTATCAGGTGATATCTTCATAGATTTAATATAAAGAACCTTTTCCCCAGAATTATCCCACATTTTTTTCATTGGGTATTTCAAAGCCTTATCACTTCCAAAAGTATCTCCTGCTGAAGTTGTTTTTGGATACCCTGTGAAATCAGCATTCCAATTTGCCATCTTTGATGATATACCTATTACCCCATAAACTCTCTTATCCATAATTAATCCTCCTCTTTATTCTTTTCAGTTACTAAGTTACTGTGTAAGTATCCTGCTAGTATCATATCTTGATCTACTTTTTGATCTATATCGTATGAAAGTATCATCGCATATAAATTATTAAACCTCTTCCAATAACTTTCTATTTCATAATTATACTTTTTATATAAAACTCTTAGTTTCTCTTTTATAACCTCATTATTTCTTGCATTTATAAAAGGATTTGCCAATGAATGAGGCTTTTTCTTTCCTTTATTCATGCCTATAAAATAGTTTACAAGCTGACCCACAGCAAAATAATATTCTATATCACTCTCTATAATTCCAGTATTATTAGAATTTATCTTTTCTCTTAAAATCCCTTTCACATCATTAACTGATGTTTCCATATCAATTCCTCCTTTAAAATAATTATTCAATGCCCACCTTATATTAAATTGATGTGAAGCTTTAGTTGTATATCCATTCTCTATTGATCCTTTAACCATATCTAGTGATACTTTATTCAACACACCGTATACACCGTTATCAATCCCCTTATAGAACCAATTGAATAAACAATCTCTTGTAATAAGTAAATTCTTCTTCAATGACGAATCCTTAAACTTCATATCTTTAGCTTCTGTAAAGTAGTTATTTATTAGATATTTAGAAAACATTCCTTCATCAATAACTTGCTGCATCTTTTTACGTGTTTTAATCTCCATATCATATGGTATTGATGTTTCAAAACTATCTAAATTAATACCTACTATATTTTTAACTATCAATGTATTTGGAAGTTCTTTACTATAGTATGGTACACAGTCATAATCATGAATTTCTAGTTCTTTGCCCTTCTGTATTCTTAGATAATTACCACTAAAGTCTTTATCTATGGTATCACCATTTTTACAAGCTATAACTGTATCGCCAATATATACATTATTTAACCCTACAGAAGATAAGTTCATTAAATAATCAAATAACTTTCTTTGTAAAAGTACTTCTTCACTATCAATTAAATATGGAACCCTAACCTTCCTCGTTTTATTTTCAAGATATGGTTTTTTTGAATTTAGCCCCATATTATCATTAGGCAGTCCTAAAATTTCTTCACTTACTACAATATTAAAATCATTACTATTATAGATATTAGGTATTGAGTATCGCTTACCCTCTCTTCTATATTCTTCTCTAGGAAAATCGAAAAATAACTTTAAATAATCCTTCCCTTTAATCTCAATTCCTAACTCAAATATATTATCTTTAATCCAGTTTCTAATAGATTCTAGTATTTGTACATCTACACTACCAATTTCTTCTTCAACAGATTCATAAATTTTCTTTGCCTTAGGTTTTGTGTATTTAATGTAGGGATTAGCTAGAATATTATAGTAATTATCAATAATTTCATTAGTAAGCTTTCCATTAGATAAACTTTCTTTTTTTATAAAAAATGCTAGGTAGTTATTACTATGAATAATCTTTTTACCATCTATAGGTTTATTCATATCGATCAATTTACTATTGTAATCGAACTCTCTAAGCTTTTTCTTTGTTACATTACCATCGTCAAAAGGATTTTCCCTATTAAGTTTAAAATTTTCAACCTCAGTTATCTTAAATGTATCATCATTTGACTCTACTAACACATATGTTCCATCAGCTGGTATATAGCTATCAATTATAAGCTTGTCGCCATCTTTATCTAATTGTTGTTTAAATACATCTAAACACTCTTTAAGCATCTAAATCACCACCCTTATAACCATCTAAAATTAACAAATCCATATCCTCTAGCATTTACTTCCCCAATCCCTGTTCCTAGTACCATATAAGCAAGTTCTTGAGCTTCTTCATTTTCTGCTATATTTAAAGACACCTTGTCTCCAAGTAATCTTATACTTTTATATTTAGTTGCAATAGGCTTATTATTCTTAAATTCAATTCCAGAATATAATTCAAAATCCTCATCTATCTTAGTCGAATTAAATGTATTATACTTCTTTATCAGATTTTCTCTTAACCTTCTTTCAAATTCATCAAGTGTTATATTCCCCTTCCAATACCCATTTTCATTTTTTATAATCAATGGAGTAATGGAATATATCTTCTCTATATGTTTCTTAGGGATAATTCTTATCTCTGCCTTTAACCCTTTAATCTCATTGTTGAATTCGTTTACTGTATTGTTTGTAAAATGATTAGCTAGTTCATAACTAATAGTCCTAATTCTTATTGTATAAATACTATTTGCCTTATAAACTTTATCAGCTTCTATTGGATATGGAAAATCAAAACAATAATTCTTAAATTCATTTGTTTTATGTAGCTTTAATAACTCGTCATCTTTCCCTAATGAACTATCTATTAAATTAGTAATAATCTCCTGTATACGTTCAAGCTCAATGTTTTCAAGCATAAATATTTTAAATCTTACCTCATAAACCTTCATAATAACCCTCCCTTTTATCAATTGTAACATATTTCTATCTTTATCTAAATATGTTTACACCATGTGTTAATGTTAATCTTTATATTAAACATACATCTAAGTTTAAAAACAACTTTTATTACTTTTTAAATTTTACCTTAATCTGAGTACAGTTTGTTTTCTTTACTTCAACCTCATACCCATTACCATCTTTAGTACTTTTAGAATTCATAATCATTTCCTCCTTTTTAAATTAAACATAATTCTAATGAAAATATATTTTATATTATAATTCTTTCCAACTCTATTTGTTTTATACATGTTAATTTTATATTTTTAATTGCACTCCTCTATTTTAAAATCTCTAATGTTGAAGTTAATACCCCTTAAAAACAAGATTTTTTATAATAAGTCTAACTCATTTCATCATATATTCATAATTTTAATATCTTATATTAAAACCTTTATGCCGACTATATATATCTATATCCTTGTCTAGTTCCATACAAAAAAACACCTAAGCCAGAAAATTTCTGATTCACGTGTTTTTTATTCTATATAAATACACTAACTATTTCTTTATTACTCACTTCAACACTATCTATTTTGTATTCTTTACTCTTATTAAAATTGAATATAACCACATCTCCTTTATTCATAGTATGAATGTCAAGGTACTCACTCAATTGATTTATTCCTCTTTCGTAGCTAGAGTCTCCTCTTCAGATTTTCAGTTCAATTATATATTTAAATTTATTATATGTTATAACAATATCTAATCTTTTTTCATCTGATACTTGGACTTCTTTCAATGCAAATCCTGTACCATTTATTATTGGTGTGATAAATACTAAGAATATTAACCTGCCTTCTCTTTCAATAAATTTCTCATCTATACTAGAATAGTTTTCTTTCATATATAGCATAAATTCCTCTAATATTTTCACAATATCTAATCCATTTCTGATGTTATGAAATTATTTTTAAAGTTGTATTTACCCATTAAAGATGATTTGTTTTCCATCTTTGAGATCATATAATTATATATTCTTTCTAGGAAAATTTAATTTGAAACTTGTACTTTCCCATCCCTATTTTTGAAATATCCATAGTCTATGCCTAGTTTTACTAGTAGATTATCTATATTGAATATTTTAATTTCTCTGCAACTATTATTTGTCTTATATAATCATATAAATCAATATTATTCTCTAGATTTTCAATTAAACTTTAGAATAATGTGTTTTGACAGTATTATTTTAGCATCAGTATCTCAATCTCTACTATTCCAAGGTGACTTATACTTTTCTTCTTCATCATGCCTTCTTTTAATCTTAAAAGATTTAACATAATGTATTCCCACTAAAAGTACTGACTTAAAAGTTACATCTTGTTTAGCAAATCAAATAACGTAGTTTTCCCATATTCCTGGTTCTCCATATGGTTGTATTATTCTATAGTTTTAGTCTTATTTTAAAGCTAAGAGTTTATATTGTAAAATATATAAAAATAAAAAAACTCCCTTATTAGATATACTTCTAATTCAAGAGTTTTTAAAGTTTATTATAGATTTATTATTTCAGACAATATATACTCTGCTGTTTTAATTGTCTCGCTTGATAATATTGGTGAGCTTACTATACTTGTCTCTAATGAATCTACATTTTCTATTCCAATTTCTATTAAAGGGTTTATTCCTGGTTTTAATCCTAAAGACTCCAAGCTGTATCCTCTATACATTGCAGCTTGGAGTTCATCATTTATTGATTCTAATATCGATTCTCTTGCTAAACTATCTGTACTTAGCCAAGCTTCTAGATTTCCAAATGTTAATTCATTATCTTGAAATACTATATTCATTGATTTTTTATCATCACTTATTTCTAAAGCTATTGTAAATCCGCCATTTATAGAAATTTTATTGTTCATACTATCACTTACCTTTCTATAATTAGCTTACCATAATTAATAATCTTTTTATATAATATGGATTATTCTTTATTGTATATTTGCAATGCTTTTGTAAAAATTCAGCTTATCATCTTCATCATCAAATAAGTTAAACCAATCACATATTTCTATTGTAAAATCAATAAATGCAATTCCAGTTGCTGTAATTATATTTCCATCTCTCACTACTCTTTTATCAAGGAAATTCTCACGTGGGAATGGATCATTCTCTCCAAATACTTGTCTATGTTTTTCAGTCCATTCTGTAGCTGGTGTTGTGTATTTTACATTTTCAAGAACACCTGCTTTTGCTAAAAACACAGTTCCAGCACCACATATTGCTCCAATTAGCTTTCCTTTTGAGTTTAAGTCTTTAATTAGTTCAATTAACTCTGCCGCAGTTTCCCCATACCATCCACCAGGTATTATTAAACCTTCTACGTCTTCATCCATTACTTCATAAATAGTTTTTGAAGGTTTATATTCTAATTCCGAACGACCTTTAATCACCTTGTCATTATACGAAATAGTTACTATTTCTTTATTGCCACTTGTTCTTAAAAGATGCGTAACAAATGTAATCTCATAATCTGTCATTTCATCGAAAATAAATAATAATACCTTCCCCATCTACACTACATCTCCTATCCTTTTATTTTATATCCACAATATCCCTTATCTATATTATACTTGCTTATAGAATTATATGGTATATTTTGTTAAGCCGTTTCTTACTTTACTTCATTTGTGTTAGTATAGCTGTATATTTATCTACGAAATCAACTTAGCATAGTGATTTCCTTCATTATCATAGTATGTTTCTATTACTTTAATTTCAATATTTCCATCTTTATAATATACTTTGATTTCTATTGTATCTGTAGGTAAATTAGTATAATTTATTTCACTATCACTTGTTATTTCTCTCATCGCACCTAGTGAATTATATGCTATATTATCATTTACTAATACTTCAATTGAATTCCCACTCATATATATTTCATCACTTGGAAGGCTATCGCTTAATGATATTTTAATAAAATCTTTATTATATATATTCCAATCAAAGAAGTATTCCTCTCCGTTTATTACATCATTAATATCTTCTCCTACAAAATATTTACTACTAAACTCTGATAATGCCCCACTATTCCATCTTTCAATAAACACATCTTCTACAGATTTACTATCAACATATCCTCTTATTCTTGTTACTTCTTCTAATGGAACAATTACCTCAATATTCATATAATCTGGTGAGTTTATAAACTCTTCATACCTTCTTGTATTTTCATAAAAAAGATTCCCATGTTCTGTTGTATACTGTACCTTCTCAATATTTTCTCCCTTTACAGATAGTGCTCCCTTTGATTCATAAAGAAACTTATTTCTCACTCCTGTTTCTCCATTATTCAAAGTATATTCATGCTCCTCAATATACATTTTCCCAATCTGAAACTTTGCATCTTTATCATCAAAATACATACAATTATTCTCATCTATTTTTAATTGTCCTCTAGATGCATCACCTTCTGCTGCATATGCTACCACAGATAATTTATTATTGTCATTGCTTCCAACTATGTGGTTACCAAATATAATTACTATTACAAATATAGCTGCCATTAGCATTGTTGTAGCAACTTTAAATGCTACTCTTTTATATATCGGACGTTCATTATGTTTATACTTTAATACAGCACTTCTTAGTATTTTATCCTTGTCTACTATATTATCTTCAACTGTTTTCTTAAAGAACTTCTCTTCTTTCAAAACACTTCACCTCACTTTCGCAACTATAATTATTTCTTATTTCCTTTATAGTTCTATATAATCTATTTTTCACTGTTGATTCACTTACTTTTAACTCATTTGATATATCCTTAATTTTCATATCATTATTGAAGTAAAGAACAAAAACCTTAAAAGTTAATATATCTTGCCTTTTTAAATATTCCCACACTTCATTACATAAAACTACATTATAACTCACATCTTCTGTCTTTATTTCATTTTCAATAGATACGTATTCATCATCATTATGTTTTGAGAACACAGGGATTAAATCCTGAGACATCTTAAGTATTCCATAAAGTTTAAATACTTCATGTCTTGCTATTGTTATAAGATACTTTATATTTCCCTCATACATATCACCCTTCTTTTTTAGCCTTTTATAAAAACTAAAATATATATTCTGCATCAAATCATCTATATCATTGGGGCTTTTACATTTGGTAGTTACATATCTTAAAACTTCTTTATTTGTTTCTTCATATATCTCTGCTAGCCTATTTTCCAGTTTCGAAACCATAACTTTAAAACCTCCTTACACCAATAACAATACCTAATTGTATCATTTTGTTTCACAAATCGTAAATTTCTATTGTATAAAAAAGAACCTATATAAATAAACACGCTTTTATAAGTGTCTATCATATAGATTCAATTGTATTCTCTTTAAATTATTTTATATATACTCCTGTCATTTGCATTTCTTTGTTGAAACTAATTTCAAAATTTACTTTACCATTTTCGTACTTTGTAAATGATGTTACTAGAGCTTCACCATTAACATCTTGGATTACTACTTTTGTTATTGACTTAAACTCTCCTAGCTTGTCATAAACCACATCCCAAACCTCTTTAAGTTTTTCTGCAACACCAGGTGCACTCATTGTTTCATCGCCTCTACTTGCTATTTCTTCGTATTGTTTATTGTTGAAATAATTTATGATTTCTTCTGATGCTTTTTTCAATTCTTCTTCATTAAAATCACTACTTGCTGGTTTCGCACCACACCCTACTAACATTAATCCAAACATCATTATTGTTATTACTCTATAAATTTTCTTCATTATTATACCCCCATTATTAATTGGTAGGAATTACTATGTTTACTTTGAAATGCTCATCATCAAAGTTAATTCTAAGTGTTCCTTCATATTTTTCTATAGCTAATTTTACATTTTGAAGTCCAAGACCTTGATGATTTTTCTTTGTTGATTTAAAGTCTTCTTTATTTTTAACTGGTTTTGATCTTAGAGCATTTGTTATATTTACTACTATAAAGTCATTGAATTTATCTACTTTTAAGAATATAACCTTATCTTTATCAAATTCTTTTACTTCATCTATAGCATTATCTAATAAATTTGCAAATATGGTTGTTAAATCTATATCTCTGATTTTCTCTAGATTTACATCCCCTATTTTGCAATCTATGTATATTCCAAACTCCTTTGCTCTATTAATTTTATCATTTATAATTATGTTTAATACCTTATTTTCTGTATAAATCTTCTGCTCTAGATTACCAAACATACTGTACAAGTCATCTTTGTAAAAACTTGCTTTTTCACCTTTATTCACACCATATAAACTTTCTATAGTTTGGATATGATTTTTTATATCATGTATAAGCTTTCTTGAATCTTGATATTTTGATTCTAAATTATTGTAGTAATCATGTTGCATATTAGCTTGTTGTTCATAAAGTGATAGTTGGCTTTTCATCTCATTATTTTTAGATATTGACTGAAAAATGTTTGTTATAAATATATTTAAAGCAATAATTGATGCTATATTTATAATTATCAGCAATGAATCTTTAAATTGACCGAATGTTTCCATATACATCATTAAAGTAACAATATAAAATATACTAAATATAGGTAATACTAAGAAATTAAATAACTGAATATTACTTAGCTTGTTTATACTCTTATCTTTAAACCAATTTACAAACAATCTAGATGCACTTAAGTTAGCAAATTGAATAACAATTGCAGAGCTTATTATCATTCCATTTGTATTAAAAAAGTTAAGCATCCCACTTGAGCATAGTATTCCATAAACAAAACTTACTACAACCTGGAACACTGTCATTACAACTATAAACATTGCATAATACATCATATAAATTTTTGTATTATTAAAAAGAAAATGCCCTATAATAACTGTTCCAATCAGACTTACTAAAACATTTAACAATGCACTTGGAATAAACATTCCAATCATTAATAATACAACTGTAATAGCAATATAACTTAAAACATAAACATACTTTGGTCTATATATTATTCTTCCAAATTTACTCATAAAATCAAAAACTATAAAGGTTGAGAAAAATCCAAGTAAGCAGTTGATTATTAAAATTACGCTTTGATCCATATTCTTATTTCTCCCCTTATTCTTATTTTGAAATATGCTTATCTAAAAACATATTAAACTCATCTCTAAACTCTGTTGATTTCTTTTGTGATAATGGAATCATGCTACCATCCATCATAAATATGTCATAACCTTTTATTGATTTAACGTGCAAAAGATTTACTGTAAAACTCTTATGTGGCATAAAGAATCCATACTTACTCATGTCGTTTGCAATAGTAGTTATTTTTTCTTTTATAATGTAGCTTTTATCTAAAGTTTTAAGCTTTACTTTTCTATTTATATACTCAAAAAAGCAAATATCACTTGATTTGAGTCTAACTACGCCTTCAGAAGTTATAAATTCTAAAACTTCCTCTTCCACCTTTTCTTCTGCTAAATAACTAAGTACCTCTTTTAGCTGTCCATGAATCTGCTCCTCTTTTACTGGCTTGTTTAAATACCCAAAAGCATGTACACTAAAAGCCATATTTAAATAGTCAGTATAGCTAGTTACATAAATTATCTTAACAGTTTTATCATATTCTCTTATCTTTCGTGCAGTCTCAATTCCATTAATACCTGTCATATCAACATCTAGGAATATTAAATCATACCTATTCCCACCTTCTAAAAGATCTTCCCCACAGTTAAAAGTGGCAATTTCATGGTTAATTCCCTTGTAACTTTCAATAGACTTTTGAATATCTTCTATAATATTCTTATGGTCATCACAAATTGCAATTCTAATCATCGTCACTTCTCCATAACTAAATTTATTTTATCCACCAGAAATATTATATAATTTTTCCAGTTAAGTGACAATCTATTCATAATAGATACTTAGTTAAAACACTTGAAACTAAGTATTTCATAAAGACCCTATATTTCAACTAAATAATTAGGTTTATACCTTATTAAAATCTTCAACTTATTTTAATGATGTTGATCTCACTAAGTGATATATAGAACTTCCTACTAAAATCAATATAAATAATGTGCATATAGGTCCAACAGTGTCTCCCCCTGCAATAACAACTCTGTTTAATGCAAATTGAAAGTAAGATAATCCAAATGCTACTTCGAAGCTCATAACCTTCATAAATTTAGATGCTAATTTATATTGTCTTTCTCTATTTTCATCTGTAATTTTAACTGAATAGTTCATTTTTGATGGGAATTTTGAATATATGCTCATTCCTATAAAAGCAATTATTCCTAATACTATAAATGTAAATATTAAAGCCTTATCTGAAGCGTAATTTCCAAGCTGTCCATTTAAGCTTAAGTGCATTGGTACATTTTCTGGTAATTTACTATAATTCATAATTGTATCAGCTAGTGCTACTAAAAGTGCTATCGCTGAAGCTATATTTAAAACCTTGAATACTTTTGTTCCATCCATTTTAACCATTGATTTTTTCATTTCCATTTTTAATTCCTCCCTAGAATTTCATACCATATATTTTTATTTTTGTTCTATTTGTTTCCCCTGGGTTGATTTTATTATATTGCTAGATTTTTTTTATGACAATACACTTTACATGACATACAGTTTTTGATACACGAAAGACATATTACTATACTTTTCACTTAATTTATTTACAATATATTCTTGTGAATCTATAATACTCTTATATAAGTTAGGTAGGGTGATGTAAAGATGAATGTTTTATAATATTAACCATTAAAATATTATAAAAGAGTAAACTATGAATAATATAACAATTAGAAAATTACATACTGGAGAAACTATCCCATTAGACCTACTTTTATTAGCATATTCATGCACTAAAGCAATTGGTGATTATACTAAAAGAGGCGATTGTTTTTTAGCAATAATTAATGATATCACTGTTGGCTGCTATGTATTAATACATACTAGACCTTTTACTGTAGAGCTTGTTAATGTATCTGTAATGGAATCATACCAAGGAAAAGGTATTGGAAAAATGCGGATTCCGTTTAACTAGTATTGATATGATTCGATTAAGTCAGAATTTATAAATATATTAATATCTAACAAAGGGACATATAAAATGATAAAACCAATTTATACGTCCCTTAAATTATATATATTCTAATTATTACTTTTATTAGCAATTGGTTGTTGTTGTGTAACGCAGTGAATCATACCACCATCTTTATATAGCTCTCTAATATCTATTCCAACAACTTCTCTATCTGGATAAAGTCCTTGTATAATCTCATTAGCAACTTTATCATTTGGATCATTGTAATTTGGTACTAAAACTACTTCATTACCAATATAGAAATTCATATATGAACCTGGATAACCTAAGTTTTTACCATTCTTCAATTTTACATTGTTCTTTGTAATTGGTATGTAGACTTTGTCATATGCATGTCCTTCTGAGTCCTTTGCATTTAGTAATGTATTTGTATCTTTTCTACTTACTCCCCATTCTCTTAAGTCATTTTTATTTAAAGTAATTAATGTACATTCATCATAGAACTTAGCAAATCCATCTATGTGAAAATCTGTTATATCAATGCCTACAACACCATCTAACCATATGAAGTTATTAGCTCCATAGTATTTCTTTATATAATTTTCTATTTCCGACTGACTTAATCCTGGATTTCTATTTTTATTTATTATTGAACTTTTAGTAGCTAAGAATGTTCCATTACCATCAAGTTCCATAGCTCCACCTTCAAGGACTACATTTTCTAAATTAATTCTTTCTACACCGAGTTCATTACCTATCTTCTCAGGTATATCATCACATTTTTTATATGGAGTCTTTTTACCCCATCCATTAAATCCCCAATCTAATATAACTTGTTTCCCACTTTCATCATATACAAATACAGGACCATTATCCCTTATCCAAACATCATCTGTCTTGTAAATATAGAAATCAACATTATTCATATGAACATCTTCTGCTACTAATAATGACTTAATCTTCTCTTTCTCAGTATTATTATATGCAACTATATGAACCTTTTCCCCCTTAGTTAAGCTCTTAGTCATCTTAACCCAAATATCTTGTATATCCTTTTTATACTTTTCCCCATATGTATACGCATGTGGCCATTGTAACCAAGTTCCTTCATGTTCTGAATCTTCTAAAGGCATGTAGTAACTTTTACTATCAGTTTCTTTATTATAATTCGTTGCTGACACCATTGTTCCTCCTGTGAGTAGTAATGAAATAGTTAAAACCTTTATTATTGCTTTCTTCATATAAATCTCCTTAATTTTTAATAACTTAAGTATAAAGGTTATCATAATGTCAAGGTCAACTATTATTTACACACTGGAACAAAAACCTCTGTTATAAATTGATTATTAGATAAAGTTAATGAACTATCAACAAAATATCTTTCAGCAAAATCACCATGAATCTTATATCCATTACCTCTTGTCCACTCACATAAGTAATCATAAGCACTTTCTATGCAATCATAATCCCCATAATGAATAGTGCTAATACAGTTCATAGCTTCTACTTTCTTTGTTTCAAATCCCTTAAATTCTTTAAATTCAATGACAGGTTGACAATATTCAATTTGTAATTTTTCTTTATCTATCTTGTTATTTTCAATAAACCTAACAAAATAGCTTCCTGCTAACTTCATTTTGGATAATCTTATTTCTTTAAATCTACCTTCAATAAATACCTCTAAGTCGTTAATTTCAACTATTTCTTTTTTACATAAAGCTATAAATGATTGTCTTTTTGAAATATTCACTTCATAAGTATTTACATATTTATTTGAATCTTTAACCTCTGATATTTCTTCTAGTTCAAAAATAAGTTCATCATAATTAGAGGCTGTATCCTTAATTTCTTCAAGCTTTTTTAAGTATATATCCTTATCAATCTCTAACTTACTGCATAATAACTTTTTTATTTCATTATATGAAAAATGATATCTTCTTAATTTTTTGATTTTATCAATTACCTCAAAATCATTATCTGTATAATACCTATATCCGTTTGATTTAATAAAACTAGGCTTTAATAATTCTTCTGTATCAAAATATCTAAGCATACGAGCTGAAACTCCTGTTAGCTTAGAAAACTCACCAATCTTATATATATACTTCACCCTCTTTAGTTGTCTAATAAATGATCTATAATTGCTCTTGCAATAGTTAGTTTTGTTGGTATTTTAGGAGGCATATTGCCCTTATTATACCACCCTGCAGAAACTATCTCCTTGTTATCCACCTTAATTTCACCACTTTCATACTCTGCAACATAAGCAATCATTAATGAATCTTCACTAGAATATGGTGAGCTACCAAAGTATTTAATGTTCTTAACTTTTATTCCAACCTCTTCATAAATCTCTCTTATAACTGTTTGCTCTAATGTTTCCCCCTGCTCTGCAAAGCCAGCAATTACGCTATATAAATCTTTAGGGAATGTAGCATTATGAGCAAGTAATATCTCATTACCTTTTTTTATCCCAACAATAATAGCTGGCGAAATCCTTGGATACTGTACAAAACCGCAATTTGAACATCTCTTTGCAATTTCATCACCTTTATGATGTGTCCTAGTACCACATTTTCCACAAAACTTACTTGCCTTATCCCACGATAAGAATTGATATGCTCTTATCCCTGCATAATAAATATCGTTATTACCAATGAATCTATCGTCTCTTAAGTCAGTCCACTCTAAAGTATCTGGAAGTTTAACTTCCTCTATAATCTCAGCTGAATAATAAGATTCTCCTTTTAGATTTCCTACTTCAATCTTATTCACAAAACTACTTTCCAAGCCTTCACATATTTTCAAAGTAGGAATTTCAATAGATCCCTTACCTTTTATTATCAAAAATTGCTTTTCTTTAAATATAAACCATTTAGATTCATATGCATCTTTTATGTCCTTCAAAGTAAATCCAATCTCTTCTTTTTTTTCAACCATTCTTTCTGCCCCTCTTTCTTTAAACTCAAATATATCCTCTTAATATTATTGCTAAACATAATATAAAAATACTTGTTTTTTTAATCTTATTACTTATAAAATACTCTTTCTTCCTTATATAATCAAGATGTGATTCTAAATTAATCATAAAAACCAGATTAGTAAATTCTGAAATGCTCCTATTAATTAATCAGGAACACTTTATTTCTTCAAACTAATCTGGCTTATTTTATTAATCTCTATCTTATATTTTTCTAACTGGGAATTGTATCTCAGTTAACCATTCTGACTCAGAATCTTTATTCCAAATACCATCAATGTAGGATTCTCTTGGATTATCAATTAACTCAAATCTATTTTCTTCCATCCATTGCATAAGAGCTGCATAAGCTTTAGGCAGTTCACTATATGGTCCTTTATGAAGTGTGCAAGCTGCAAATTCAACTTTCTCAATCTTCTTAAACTTAACCATATCCGAGTCTTCCTTCATTTCTATTACTGCTTCACAAACTTCAACATCTACATCAAATTCCTTATACTCACCATCAAGATAAACATTGAAGCAGTATTCAGGAACTGCACAAACACAGCCAAGCCTCTCCATCTCCCGCCCCATTGGAGGTAGAATTCTAAATAAATCCTTGTAACTTCCAACAACGGTTCTCATAGATGCCACAATAGTTTCAGGCAATTCCTTTAAAATAACATTACAATCATACACAGCACTATTATTATTTAAGTAATATTCTATTTGTGATAATTTCAATGTCTCTTCAGAAATTTTCCTTAAAATATCTACCTTTTTCTTAGCTAATAAAGATTCTACCACTTCTCCTTTTTGAACCTTTTTAATCTCCTCTAATGACAATCCCATTTGACGAAGAGATAAAATTTGATGAAGTATAGGTAATTGAGCTGAAGTATAATATCTATATCCTGTAAATTCATCAATAGATGATGGTTTTAATAGTCCTATTTCATCATAATGACGAAGTGCTTTTATTGTCACCCTATTCATCTGTGAAAATAAACCTATTCTGTACTTAGTCATTGATTTTTCATTTTGACTTTCATTTGAATCATACATAAATTACTCCTCCTCACTCCCATTTAAATAATTTGATAGACAGTGGTACTGTAACAACAATTGTCATGATCATTATTAAAAGTGAAACTACAACATTTGTATCAGGAACTCCTAATGCATATCCCTTTAAAAGTTTTACACCTTGAGTTAAAGGAAGAATACTTGCAACCGTTTGTAATCCTTCTGGTAAAATTGAGAAAGGAATAGTTGCTCCAGATAAAAATAACATTGGAAAATATACAATTGTACATGCTAGGTTCGTATCTTTAACATTTCTACATACACTTGCAATTAACATTCCTATTCCATACATAGATCCTGTTACCAAGATAAATGAAAGTGTAAACATAGTGACGTTCCCAACCATATCATATCTAAAGAAAAACTTCATTGAAATAATAACTAACAAGCTAGATATTGTGGCCGTAATTAGATTAATAATAACATGAGTAGCAAGGATCATTGTAGGGCTAACAGGTGTAACAAAGTAATGCTTTAAAATCTTCTTATCCCTGTAATCTGCAATTCCCAGTGGAATTCCCATAAATGCAGTTGCACATATTCCAACAGTCATAATAGCTGGTAAATTTTCTTCAATATATGAATGTGTTGCCCCTTCAAATGCAGGCTGATTTCCACAAATCATACCTATTAGTAATGCAATACAGACAGGCATAATCACTCCAAAAAATAATAAATCGATTCCTCTTAGTGCTATCTTTCCTTCAATTTGTACTAGCTTCAATAACTTTCTCATAATACTATCTCCTCTCCCATATACCATAGATAAGCTTCTTCCATTTTGGTGCAAGGACTAGAAGAAATAACCTCTTCAACAGTTCCTGTAACTACTTCTTTTCCATTCTTTATAATACATATTCTATCACATAAAGCTTCCACTTCATCCATATAATGCGAAGTTAGTAATAAAGTTACCCCCTTCTTTTTAAGTTCTCCAATCTGTTTCCATACAACTCTTCTTGTTGCTGTGTCTAGCCCTGTAGTAATTTCATCAAAGAAAATAACCTCTGGCTTTGGTAGTAATGCAATCAAAATAGCCAGTTTCTGCTTTTCACCTCCAGATAATGTAGATACATACTTATTCCTAAATTCATCTAAAGATAAATCCTTTAGCAGTCTATTATAATCATCTACATCTTTATAAAGCACCGCCGTCTCCTCACATAGTTCATACACTTTAATCTTATCTCTAAACGAATAATTCTGTAACTGAACTCCAACTTTTTCAAATAGTTTCTTTCTATCCTTGGTAGGTTCCATATCAAGAATTCTTGCACTTCCTTCATCTAAAGTTTTAAGTCCAAGTACACAGTCTATAGTTGTAGATTTCCCTGCCCCATTATGACCTAGTAGTCCAAAACATTCTCCCGCCTTAACAACAAAAGAAAGATTATCTACTGCAACCTTATTCTTAAAAGTCTTTTTTAGATTCTCTACTTTAATAATATCTTTCATAATTCAGCTCTCCTCTCACTTGAAATAATCTGTTCTATTAATACAATAATTCCTCCTGCAGGGGTAGAGTCAACACTAATTAATAAAAGTTGGATTCCACCATCTTTTGATATAACCTCAATTGCAACCTAATTTATACAATCAATCTATCATCATAAATTAAATAAAAAAAATAAGGTATCACCTATTTGATACCTTATCAACTACTATACTCATAAGTTAACTTTAAAATTATTTATTTGATATACTATATGAGATTCATTTACTTTGTTTTTTCTAGTATAGTTCTAACTTTAGGTGTAACGTAATGGCTTCCTCCTCTATCTTTTACATCATCAACCATACTAACTACTAACATACTCTTACTATCTTTGTTAGTATTCATTCCTACAAACCATCCAATTTCAGTTCCTGTCTTATCATCTTGAGTAAGTTTAACTTCTGCTGTTCCTGTTTTTCCTGCAACTGTTAACCCATCAATTTTACATTCTTTTGCTGTTCCATTTGGATTTTCTACTACTTGTATCAAGTCATTTAAAACAGTGCTTGCAGCTTCTTTTGATACTACATCTTTCTTCCACATCGTTGCTTCTTTACTATCTGTATATTCTAAATATGGTGTAACCATACTTCCATCATTAACAAATAATGAATATATACTAGCTAAATGAACTGGATTTACAAGTACTTCACCTTGCCCATATCCTGAATCTGCTAGTTGAACTTCTGTTTTGAAAGTTCCATCTGTTGCATATTGTGATTTTTTCATTTCATATTTTAAAGGTAGACTTTCACCAAATCCTAACTTATTTAATTCTGTTGTAAACTTATCTTTTCCAATATCCAATGCAGCTTGAGCAAAGTAGATATTATCTGAATAAATCATTGAATTTGAAAGGTTTGTACTTGTTCCATAATCAGTTACTCTTGTAACATAATAATCACCCCAACTACTATCCTTTTGCCATTTCAATCCACTTATTTCTTTAGTATCCTCTGCTTTTATACTATTACTATCTAGACCAACTACAGCTGTTATTGGTTTAAATACAGAACCTGGTGAAACTACACTTTGGAATCTATTATATAATGGTTTGTTTGCATCTTCATTTAAAGCTTTCCATTTACTATCACTCATTCCAAGCACAAAATCATTTGGATCATATCCTGGAGCACTAACTAATGCTAGTAATTCACCAGTTTGATGATTCATAGCAACTGACGCTCCTTTATCATCCTTAATTTCATTGTATAAAGAAACTTGAGTAGCTTTATCAATAGTTAATTTTAAGTCTTCTCCATTTTTAGCTTCCTTTGTAGCTAAGGTAACGCCTCTATTCCCATCTTTATCGGTTATATAAATTTCAGCTCCATCAATTCCTCTAAGCTTGTCTTCATATAATAATTCTAAACCAGCTTTTCCAATTACTGAAACTGAAGTATATTCTTGATCCTTTTTACTTTCTAATTCTTCAGCATTAATATTTTGAACATATCCTGTTAAATGAGATGCCTCTTTACCTAATGGGTATATTCTTGCATCTTTATCTTTAATCATAATTCCAGGTATAGCTAATAATTTAGCCTCTACTTCTGCATCAGCAGCTATTGTCTTTATTGGAATATACATATCGTCTTTTACGTAACTTGCTCCTAATTTACTATTTACTATATCCGGTGTAGTTTCTAATATTTCTGAAATTTGCTTAATAGATTCTTCTTTATTTTCACCTAATTTACCTGGAACAATTCCAACCTCAGCTGCAACGCCATCACTAGCTAATACCTCACCATTCCTATCTAAAATACTTCCTCTTTTAGATTTATTAGTATTAATTCTTAGCTTAGAATCATTAGTTAATTCAGGGAATATTAACTTGCTATCCCATACTAATTTGTACTTGTCTTCCTCTTTCTTTACCTTAGCAGAATTAGCAAACTTCATTTCTCCTGCTTCAGTATTCATAGTTGTATCATAATTAATAGTATCCTTATCATCCTTTGATTTACCTGTGACATCTACAACTATAGTATTTGCACATATGACCTCATATATATTCTTATTTCTTGCTACAAAATCTTCTTTAGTAATACTTGTCTTACTTTCACTACTAACTAATTCATACATTCCCTCATAATCTTTAGCATTAATTAGTTCTGTATAACTAGTAATTAAATCCTCTGGTTTTTCAGAATTCATATTAAGAAAAACAACACCACCAGAAACTAAAAGCAATACAGCAACACAAGCTATACCTATATACAGTTTTTTATTACCCCTCATAAATTCCCCTCCTCATTTTTTCCTAAATTATAACATAATTTCTAAATATTTTGAACATTATAAATTTACTTTTACTGAATTATAATTTTACGCACAAAGAGGAGGATTTACTTAAAATCCTCCTCTTCACATCACATAGTATTAAAATTTAATTAATACTATCCCTTAATCTTTCTGTTAGCATAATTGTACCACTTGAACTTTATAAACTACTGTTATAATTTGTCCTGGTACCATTGTATTTAAATTAAATCCTGCTGATGGATTATATCCAGGATAAGATACTCCATTTATAGTTACTGAACCTAATACATATACTGAATTTGCTGGTGTTTGGTCAAGAAATACAACATTTGTAGCATTAATATTTCCTGTATTCACAATAGTTATAGTATAAGTTATTTGTTCTCCTACTGTAGCATATTGTTTATTTACAGCCTTAGTAACACTTAAGTTACCATAAGCAATATTAGTTGTTACGGTATTTGAATAGGCTGTATCACTATATGGTTGTTGTTTTGGATCCACAACAAATTGATAGTTTATAACTGCTTGATTTGTTACCTTATTTGTTGCAGGTACTGATATTACTGTTACTATAAAAGATACAGTTACAACATTACCAATTCCTAAATCACCTAAACTAAATCCTGTTGATGGATTATAGGTTGGTTGACTAACATTATTAACCATTACTGTACCTGATTTAAATGTCGCACCTAAACTTGGTGTATCTTGGAAAAACACATTGTTATCTATAACATTTCCAACATTAGTTAATACTATTGTATAAGTTATATCATCACCTATAGTTGCAATTGACTTATCAACATATTTATTTACTAATATTTTACCTAAAACTACATTTGTTGTTACAGTATTACTTGTTTGAGTCTTAGTTGTTATAGAACCATTTGGATCTATTTTATAACTAAATTGAATTAAAGAATTATTAGTTACATACGGTGGTGTTGGTAGTGCATTTATTTTTGCATTAAAGATTACTGTTACTGTTTGTGTTGGAGCTAAATCCGATAAGTTAAATCCAACTGTTGGATTGAATGATGGATATGATACTCCATTTATAGTTACTGTTCCAGATATATAAGTTAATTCTGTTTGTAACATATCTGTAAAGAACAATCCAGTTGCATTAACATTACCTGTGTTTGTTATTGTTGAAGTATAGGTTACAGTATCATTCACCTTTGCATATAACTTATCTACAACTTTAGTATTTGTAAGACTTCCTATATTTATAAGTGTAGTCACTGTATTTGATGTCGCTGTTATCGGATAACTTGGGCCTTGTGGATCTATATAATATACACCATTTGCTACTGAGTAATCTGTTACTTGTGGTGGTGTTGGAAGCGTAGTTACTATGGCTTGGAATTGAACTAAGGTTGTTACTCCTGATATGAGATCATTTGGTAAGTTAAATCCATCTATTGGATTATACATTGGATAACTTACACCATCTATAATTACTGTTCCAGCCTTAAATTGTGCTCCATTTGATAAGAAATTTGTAAAGAATAATTGTGATATAGTAGTATTTCCTTCATTTTTTACTAATACACTATAATTTAAAGTATCTTGTAATGTTGTATATGCCTTATCTACAGTTTCTGTAGTTGTTAAATTAGGCATTATAATAATAGTGTATACTGTATTAGATTGATAAGATTTATTATACTCTTGTCCATTTGGATCAATCTTATAATTAAAAGTTGCTACTGCATAGTTTAATACTGAACTTTGAGATGGGGTATTAATAACTGTAGCGGTAAATACAACTGTTACTACATCTAAAGGTTGCATTGTTCCCAAATCAAATCCTACATTAGGATCATAACTTGAATGAGTAGTTCCATTAACTTTTACTGAACCTGTATTGAAAGTTATATCAGATTGTAAATCATCAGTAAATATTACATTAGTTGCTGGTACATTCCCTGAATTTGTTACCGTTACTGTATAAGTTAATACATCGCCTTTTGTGCAATAAAGCTTATCTACTAATTTACTTAGAGTTAATTGTCCTAAATTAATTTGAGTTGTTACTGTATTTGAGTTGAATTGAACTGGTATATCACTTCCATTTGGATCTATTCTGTAAGCAAAAGTAATATTTGCTGTATTACTAACTAAAGATGGATTTGGTAATGATGTTACCGTTGTATCAAACTTAACTACAACAGAATCTCCTGGATTTATATTTCCTAATGTGAAGCTTCCATATGGGTTATAACTCGGATAAGAAACTCCATTAATAACTACTGAAGCTGCTACAAAAGTTAAACCTGTTGGAACTACATCTCTAAAGTTTACATTTTTAGCAATTGTATTTCCAGTATTAGCTATATCAACAGTATAAGTTACAGTATCTCCTATAGTAGCATAAGCTTTACTAACTGATTTAGTAGCTGTTAATATTCCTATATTTATTACAGTAGTTACTGTATTACTCGTTGCTGACTTAGAAACTGGTTGGTTAGCTGGGTCTATATAATACTTATAGTCTACAGATGCAGTATTATAGATAACATAATCTGTTGGTAATGTTTGTACCGTTACTGCAAAAGTTACTACTAAACTTCCATAAGCTGGTATATCATCTATATTAAATCCTGTATTTGGATTATATCCACCATAAGTTACTCCATTAATCTTTACAGAGCCCGATACAAAAGAAGCATTTGATTGAATCGTATCTTTAAATAATAAATTAACACAACTTGTATTGCCTGAATTATTTAAAGTAACTGTATAATTTAAAGTATCACCTATTGTTGCATAAGCCTTATCTACTGCTTTAGTAGCTGTTAAAAGACCAATCTTTATAAGCGTAGTTACTGTATTTGAATTAGCAGTAGTTGTAATTGGATTATCTGTTGGTGTTAACTTATAAGTGAAATCTACATTTGCAGTAGTCTCTACCTTACCACTTGCAGGTAAAGAATCAACATGAAGACTAAAAGTAATTGTATGATATTGACTTGGTGTTAAATCACCTAATATAAACCCTGTATTTGGATTGTAAGTTGGTTGTGGAACCCCATCAATAACTACTGTTCCAATCATAAATGAAGTTGATAGTGGAGTAAAATCTGTAAAGTTTAAATTTGTAGTGTTTACAGAACCAGTATTTTTTACTATTACTGTATAATTCAAATCATCTCCAACTGTTGCATAACCTTTATCTACAGCATTAGTAATAGTTAATTCACCAACTGCAATATAAGTCTGAGTAATATTACTGTTCATTTTTGCTGTAATAACATCTGAACCCACAATATAGTCATAATCAATAGTTGCAAAGTTATAAACTATATTATTAGCAGGTCTAGTAATTACTGTTGCTTCAAAAGTTACTGTAGTTGTTGTTCCCTCTTGAATATCACTAAGGTTAAATCCATTATTAGGATTGTAACCTACCTTTTGAACACCATTTACATATACAGAATCAGAAATAAATGATATATTAGAATCTACTAAATCGGTAAATACTACATGTTGTGCTGGAGTATTACCATCATTTCTTATTGATATTGAGAAGTTTAATATATCTCCAATTTTAGCTGCTTGCTTATCTACCTCTTTATTTACAGATAATATAGTATCATAAACATACACAGTAGTTGTATTAGAATTTTTCGTGCTACTTATTGGAGTTCCATTAGGATCCACATAATATGAATAAGCTACATTTGCAGTATTTAATAATTGATTATTTGTTGGTATTGAATTAGCAGTTACTTTAAAACTTATTAAAGTTTGTTGACCTATAGGAATATCACTTAATCCAAATCCATTGTTTGGATCATAATTTACCATATTAATATCATTTACATATACTGAACCTATATTAAATGAAGACTCTGATTGAATTAAATCTGTGAAATTCAAATTCTTTAATATAGTATTCCCTGTATTTGTAACAACAAAATTATAGGTTATAATATTAGATATTCTAGCAGTATCTCTATCCGCTGCTTTAGTCACTGTTAAATTACCAAAATTAATATAGGTTGTAATAGTATTACTTGTCGTACTTCCTGAAATATAACTACCATTTGGATCTACTTTATATTGATAATTAATAACAGAAGTATTAGTTATATATCCATTGCTTGGAACAGTATTAACTACTACATCAAAAGTTACTGTAGCTACAGTACTCGCCTGTAAGGTACCTAAAGTAAATCCTGTATTAGGATTATAGCTTGCATATGGTATTCCGTTTATTTTAACAGATCCCGCTACAAATGTTGTACTACTTGGTACTGTATCTAAAAACATAGTATTAGTTATACTTGTATTTCCACTATTTGTTACTACTGAAGAGTAAGTTATAGTATCTCCAACTGTTGCATAAGTTTTACTTGCACTTTTTGTATTTGTAACTGTCATAGTTGTAATATTAGTAGTAACAGTATTGCTAGTTAAGCTACCATTAATATAATCTGAAGTTGGAATTAACTTATACTTAAACGTTACACTACCAGTATTATTAATTTGTGGTGGTGTTGGAACACTAGTTACTGTTGATTGGAATCTTATAACCGTACTACCACCAGCTAAAACATCATCTACAATAAATCCTGAATTAGGATCTGCACTTGGTATACTTACACCATCAACAATTACAGAACCTGAAACAAAAGTTCCTCCACTTTGAATTATATCTGTAAAATTAATATTGCTTAATGTTACAGTTCCACTATTATTTAGTGTAACTGTATAATCTAATACTTCTCCAACTTTAGCATAAGCTTTATCTACAGCTTTTGCTAATGTTGCAGAATAAGAATTAATTACTGTTGTTACAGTATTACTTGTTACATTTTTTGTGATTGGTTGTTGTGTTGGATCTACATAATAACTAAACGATGTTGTTGCATTATTTATTACAGTATTTGGAATTGGAAGGCTATCTACAATTGCTTTAAATTCTATTGTAATAACTTGCCCTGATTGTATAGTTCCTAAAGTAAATCCTGATTCTGGATTATAATCTGGTCTACTTGCTCCATTTATAGATACAGAACCAGATACAAAAGAAATTTCCCCTTGAAGATAATCTGCAAATAAAGTATTGATGGCAGCAGTATTACCTGAATTTGCAACTGTAAATGAATAATTTAAAACATCTCCTACAATTGCATAAGGTTTATCTACAGCCTTAACGATAGTTAAAGTTGCATTAGGGTCGTAGGTTATTACTTCATTTGAATATGCTGTTTTAGTTATTATTGGACTATCCGGATTTTGCTTATAACTAATAATAACCTCAGAAATATTCGGAATGTATCCAACTGGTGGATTTTGTGCAATTACAGCTCCAAATACTATAGTCATAGTATCGCCTGGATTCATATTTATAATTGGAAATTGATTAGATGGATCAAGATTTGGATAATTTTCTCCATCTATATATAAACTTCCTTGTTGGAATGTTAAAAATACTCCTAGATAATCAGCAAACTTCATATTAGTTAAAGGAACTGTTCCTGTATTATTTATAACAGTTGTGTAAACTAATGCATCTCCAACTTGAGCATATTCTTTATTTACACTTTTAACTATTGTATATTGAGCTCTATTAATAATAGTTTGAACAGTATTACTATTTAAAGTGTTAGTAGTTACACTTCCATTTGGGTCTGGTTGATAACTATAAACTAAATCAGATTGGTTATGAATAATATTCGGACTCGGTAAAGTATTTACCTTTACTTGGAAGGTAACATATATTTCATCTCCTGAACATATCGTTCCAAGACTAAAACCTTGTGTTGGATTATACGCTGGGTATACTATACCATTTATCGCTACTGAACCTACTACAAAAGCTGCCTCAGCTTGTATTGAATCAACAAATACTGTATTAGTTGCATCTATATTACCATTATTAGTTACTTTAACACTATAGTATAAGGTATCTCCAATTAGAGCATACGCTTTATCTACACTCTTAACTAAATTCATACATACATAATTAGCAGTTGTATCTACCTTATTAGAATCTTTTTCTGAATCAATAGTAGTTCCACCGTCTGTCATTTGATATTTAAACGGTACTGTTGCAATATTTTCAATTAAATTTGCTGGATTTATACTATTAATCAAAACTTGATATTGAACCGTTGTTGTTTGACCTGCCCCTATTGGACTTTGTAATATAAATCCATTAAATGGATTCAATGTTGGTGCAATTGTTCCATTGACCATAACACTTCCAGCTACAAAGGATGCTCCTATTATTGGACTTTCTAAAACTTGTACATTCTCAGCTGGCAAATTCCCTACATTAGTTAAACTCAAAGTATAATTAACTATATCCCCTATATTAGGATAATTATTATCATTACACCTCTCACCTATTACTTCTACGTATTGCACAAGAATAGAAGTTGTATTGCTAGTTATTGTCTTTACTTTTAAATATCCATACTGATTGTAAATATATCCAAAACTTACAAAACTAACATTCTTTACCGTTGTGGATGGAGGTAATGAATTCACCTTACTTTGAAATACTATTTGAGTACTTTCACCAACTGCTAAATCAGATAATGAAAATCCTTCACTTGGATTATAATCAGCATAAGCTATTCCATCAATAACTACAGTTCCTATAACAAAAGATGAACTCGCATCTATTTTATCTTGAAAAAACACTTCTCTTGCAAGTTCTGTTCCTATATTGCTTATATCTATTGTATAGTTAACTGTATCATTTAATGCTATAGTAGTTTTAGAAGCTGACTTTGTTATTGATAATAATCCACTTTGTACTATAATATCTATAGTATTAGTTTTTCCTACGTTAGTTATATTATCAATTCCTGAGATAAAGCTATAATTATAGTTTACAAATTGATGTAATAATCCACCTACTGGAACTGAATTTACCTTTACTGTGAAAAATACATTTATTATTCCTCTCGCATTTACTGTCCCCACATTAATTCCATTTACTATATTTGCAGATGGAATAGATACTCCATTTACTGTAACAGAACCCGCAACAAAAGAAGTTACTGAATTTATAACTGCTGATATATTAACGTTGTTAGCATCTACATCTCCATCGTTTTTTATATGGATTGCATAAACTAAAGGTTCACCTACTTGTACGTTATATTCTCCATCTCCATCTATATCATAAGTTTCTAATGTTACTGTAATATTTGGAGCCTTTACTAAAACTTGTGCACCTAATGCCACTAGTTGAATACCATCTCCAACTACACCTTCGGTTATCTCCCCTGCTAATAATGTTTGATTGGGAACTAATGTTTTTGAAATATCTACATTTGTTATATCCCACTTATTTCTATCTCCTACAGTTTGAGTAGGTACAAATCCATCATTATTATTAGTTCCATTAGTTCCATTTATATTTAAAAGACCATTATTAGAATTTAATGGATCAGCTATATTAATTGCACCTGAGAAAAAGCTATTTCCCGGATTATTTGGGGTTGTTCCTGGATTTGGATTTGGACTATTTACCGTATTTCCTACATTGCTAAGTTGAGCAAATGAAGGTCCTGCATATAGATATTCTTCTCCATTTAAAGGTTCTCCATTTGCACAAGATAAAAACAAACTTCCTTTTAAAAGAGTTGAATCTGAACTAGTCGTAAATCCTGAAAGGGTTGATTGTAATGGTGTTGATGGTGTTGCTACCGAAATTCCTGAACTATATAGAATTTTTTGTGGCTTTAATTGATCATTTCTATATATAACTACTAAAGTCCAACCTGCTCTTGTATTACTTAACCCTGTACTTGGCATACTTATAGGCACATTAGATACTGAATAGCTTCCTGTCATAGATGCTTGGACATAAGTTGTTATATCTGCAGCTCTATACCTATCTATGCTTCCTGATGGTGCAGTATAGCTATCCGTATAAGTTGGTGTAATTTGATACGTCCCTTGTGAAGTTTTAAAAGTTATTGCATTATCTTGTATACTTCTTAAGTCTAAAGCTCCCTGAACATTGCTTTTTACTGTAGAATACCAAACAAGTTCTGCATATAAAATAGTACTACTTGTTAAAATATTCAAAGTTGCACTACTTCCAGCTTGAGTCCAATCTCTAGTTGAATCGCCCGTTATCTTTATCATGTCAGATGTATTATTTTCTACCGCGGTAGAACTTCCACATATAACTAAACTATTTCCAGTTGAAACTAATACAGACTTGTCTACTGCACTAAATTTGGGTGTTAGTGACATCTTTTATCCTCCCTATTTTATACATATTATGATTATTAAAAATCATATCAATATATATTATTAACTCTTATATATTTTGTTGCTATAATTATGTTTTTATATCAAATTAATTACTTTTTTGTAGTAAATTGAAGTAACTATATTATAGTTTTTTTTATATGTTAATTATTATAAGTAAAAATATATGGAGGTATATTATGCCGTCAAATCCTCTTAGTATGACTATAGCAAATACTCAAAACTTACCTATATTAGTAGGCAATACTTCTTCTTTTGATATTAGCATTAAAAATTTAAGTTCAATTCAAAGATTTTATAATCTAACACTTTTTTTAACATTACCTGATGGTATGACATTATCATCTGCTACATTAACCCAAACTACAAGTATAACTAATGCTGATAATAGCATTACCTATTCTTGGATTAATATAAAAGACCTTGCTCCTATGGAGATTAATTATAAGTTTACAATTACTGTTAAATGCGGAACCAAATTTAAAAATGGGACTGTTATCCCATTTGGTTACACTTTCTCTTCAGTATCCGTAAGTTGCCAAGTAGATACTATGCCAAGAGGAAGCTATGATGCTTTAAATCAAGTAATTACTCAACAAATCTATATGAGCTATGTAACTACTAGATTTTCAAGTTCAATAACAACTTCTAGTAAAGTATTAAAGGGTGCTGGAACTTCTATTTCTTTAAATGACTATACTCAAGTTAATACTGCAACTTGTAAATTTTATAATAATTCAACTTCTACCTCTTTAGTAAATATATCTATATTGTTACAAGATGGAATTAGATATATTGGAAACATTACAACTTCCGGAACTGATGCATCAAATCTTTTATCACCGATTATAACATTAGTTAGTATAAATAATGTTATATATACTCAACTTTACTTTGGAAATATATCTCTTTCTATAAATAGCAATACTACCTTAATATTTAGCTATGCTGTTTTTAACAGGTATAATAACAATCTAGGCGCCTTAATAGTACATGGTACTAACCTTAATATTGCTATTAATATGACATCAGCAGATCAACTTATAACCTCTTCTTTTAATAGTAATTTTACTTTTTCTGCTATGGATTTAATAATAACAGCTTCTATAAACAGTCAAATTGTAGATGTTCAAAATAACGTAACTTATTCTTATGTATACAGAGTTGGTCAATATTATACAATTAAAGATATTGTCGTTCATTATCTTTTACCTGATGGTATATTGTATATTTCAAGTTCATCAAATCCAACTTCTGTCGTAAATAACTCTACTCATAATGGATATTATCTAACCTATAACTTTACACAAGCAAATCCAAACTCTACTAAAACAGTTACTATTAGCAGTAAAATAAATAGTTATTATTACTATAAGTTTGATAGTGAATTTGTAAATTTACCAATAGTTGCTTCAGATCCTTTTCTAGCTGCAACAGATATATTAGGTACTCTTGTAGAAAATTTAACTCAAGTAACAGATTCATCAAATGTTTCATCTAGTATAAATATCGGGACCATAACTAAGCAATTTATCAAAGGATATTATAAAAATGGAACTGCTAAAACTATAAATGCTCTTGCACCTGGTGACCTTGCAGAATATAAACTAAGCTATAGTGCCTCAACTTTAAAAGCTATTCAAAAACAAGTTTATATAGATGACTTCTTCCCATTAGCTGCAACCCCTATTGATACTTTAACTTATATTTATACAGGTGTTGTACCTGTAACTTCACCTAGCTTAATTAGTCCACATGGAGTTGATTTTAATTATGGAGATATTCCTGGGTTATCTACAGCTACTATTAACTTCAAAGTAGCTATTGCCTCTTTAGGTGGAAGTGGACAAAATTCTAACTTAATGAAATTAAAAGGTATAAACACCTATGGTACTGCCTATAGTAATAGAACACAAGTTAATGTCAATATAGGATCTCCAAATTTAACTTTGACTAAAACAGTTGCTGGACCTAATAAAAATGCTATTCAAGCTAATGAAATCTACACTTATACAGTTACTTTAAGCAATTCTAGCAATTTAGGTACTGAAACAGATGCTTTTGACTTTACACTTACAGATACATTAACACCTAGTTGGTCTACTATTAATTCAAGTAGTATTCAAATTACTGGAAGTGCTATTTATGATTCACCTATAGTTCAAAGTGATAGTATAATTATAAATATTCATAAACTATCTCCTGGCAGCTCCATAACCTTAAATTATAATGTTACTATAAGTGCAATTTTATCACCCGGAGTTACTATTACTACAACAGCTAGTAATACCAACCCCTACTCTCAAGTGTATAATGCAAGTGATTCTAATTTTCAATATACCAATTTAAATAAAAGTGCTTCTGTAAGTTTGTCATCTTTGGCTATAACTTTAAGTAAAACTAATGTTGCTAACGTTTTAAAAGTTGGATATCCAGTAAGCTATATCCTCACAGCTACGATTCCGCAAGGTACAATAGCATATAACCTTTATATAAAAGATACTTTACCAAGTGGTGGGCAAACTTATCTTGGTCCTTCATATAAAAATGATATCCAAACTAATCCAACAATTTCATCCAATATTATTACCTTTGCAACAGAATCAATAGTTGATGCTCGTTCATCAATACAAATATTAACCTATACTACTGTAGCAAAAATTAGTAATGCTACTAAAATTTTAAACACTACAACCTCTACTCAAACTAATACTATGCAATGTTTATATCAGAAAGTTCAAAATGCCAGTTATACAACTATAACTAAAACTTTACTTTTAACAATAAATCATCCAAATATAGTAATGAATCTAAGTGCAAAAGATAAAACAAACTCAACTATTTATAGCTCAAATGCTACTATAAATACAAATTCTATAATGCAATTTACTTTAATGTTCCAGAACAATAGTGCTATCAAACTTGTAAATGGAACCATCGAAATACCTTTGAATAATAATTTTATTTTTTCTTCAATAGATAATTCAAGTTTATGTACTGCAACATTTAATTCAACCTTAAAAAAATTAGTTATATCTATACCTCAACTAGATTCTTTGTATTCTGGTTATATAACATTTACTGTATTACCACAATCTACTTTACGAGCTGGTACCTCTATACCTACACAAGCAACTGCAATTTCTTATTATAATGATATTTCTTCAACTAAAGTTTATGGTGGTGAAACTAGCAATGTATTAACATCAATTTTACCAGCTGGTGTTCTATTAAAACCTAACCCTATATATCAAATAAATGACACTACTCAATTTATAGTTACAGCACCTGGTGATACTGCAACCATTATAGATTATTTTACTAATATTGGTGGGGGATATGATGATTTTACTTTAACAATACAACCAGTAGCTATTCCTTATAGTCTTTATATAGATGATGTAAAAGTTGCTGACATACAAAGCAATACTTTATATCAAGGGAATTTACCATCTATGACTAATTTATCACCTGGAACTAATAAAACTATAAAACTATTAGCTTCTATCCCACTATCTGGATCATTAGGTGTTAGGTATGATTTTATTGTTACTGCCGCATCTAAAACTAGCCCGTATCCACAAAGTACAGTTTTAAATATAGATCCTGATCCATTTTAAAATTTTCTTAAAATATCTAAATATAATGATAATCTTAAATAATTATCATTATTATAATTTCTAATAAAAAAACATTGATTATTCAATATAATCAATGTTTTTAATATTGTAGTAATAAATCTATATTTATTGCCATAATACTATCGTTAATTTTATGAGCTGATATATATTCAACGTATCCTTTAATATCTACTTTTTCTGTATAATTTGCACCAATAGGAACTAACATACATGTAGAAAACCCTTCACAATCTTCATATATTTTATTAATTCCATCTAAATTATAAATTGTTTGATATTCTATCTTGCCAATAACTAAAAGTCTACATAACTCAGAGGTTTTTAAACTTAACAATTTTGTTTCTAAAATTTCTATTTTGTATTTTATACCTTTTATCTTTTGAACAGTATTTGGTATATATATATAATTTAATAAGTTGATCTGCTTGAATAGATTATTTTCACATTTTGATAAAACTTTATTGCTATCTTTTTCACGCCTTTTAGGGCATTCTTCTATATTATATATATGGTCAAATTCTACAGTAGCATGGTTCTCTATTATGCTACACTTATTTTTATTCATCGCTAAAACCTTAAATGTTATTATCTCTTCATCCCTAACTAATAAATCCCTTATAAAAAAACCTTTATATACGTTTAAGCATCTTTTACTTTCACCATTAATTTCCACTGAATTTTTTATAAACATTAGGTGTTTTTCTAAAATATCTCTAAAGAAAATATTCTTCACTTTCCCATAACTTATATTAGATATTATTATTTCGTAAGTTAAAATCTCCAGAGTGTTTACACATTTTTTATTTACAGACTTTTCAACTAATAATACGTCCTTTATAATCTCTGTATATACCATATTACTATCTATTGTTTTTCTAATTATAGGGCTATCCGTTCCTAACCTATATCGGTAATCTACCCTACACTCATTTATTACTCTCATCAAATCCCCCATATTTTTAACATTTGTCTAAATATTGCATTAAGAGACTTATACTTACTAATATCCTTTCTTCACTTATTAGTATAGCTGTTACATCCTCTATTAAATATTTTAAATTTATATTAGCTAGTTCATCTGTATCTTTTGCTATTACTATAAATGTATTAAATGGAATTGTAATATTCCTTATATCTCTTTTAAACTTCTTACATCCTATATCATAAGTTATTATTAAGTTCAGATTCAACTCGCCTACTATTATTAATTTTTTCCCTGTTAAGTGCTGTCCTTCCAGAGAAGTACCTTCTATTGTGCCAATAATCTTAGTTGATAAAATATTCATATCAGGATAAGTAGGCTCTACTTTACAAATTTCAGCTAAAGTTTTTATGATATATTTCCTATTTTTAATATATATAGGTTTACATATTATTTTTCTAAATATTAAGCTTCCACTTATATTAAATTGATTAAATGAATCTAAATCATCCAGTTCATCTGAGTATGAAAGACTGGAAATCATTTTTTGCAAATTCACTTTCATCTCTAATCCTCCATAAAGTAATTTTATAACAAACCACTTATTTACTGTTTGTATATTTTATTACAAAAACATCATGAATGTTCGTCTCATTTCAGGAAAAACTCGTACTATTTATTAATTCCAATGTATTTTGTATATTAATAGATATATTTTAATTTGTAATATATTCAAATGTATAGATTCTCCACCATACGGACGGTACAAAGAATGTTTCATATACTTTTGTATTTTTGGGATTTAGATCTTCACTTTCACTATCAAAAATTCCAAAGTTTATTTCTTTTAATCCTTTTTTGATAAAAATTAACCCTTACAAATTAAATTTTGTAAGGGTTAATTTCATTTCTATTATTTAGCTTTTATTGCTTCCATTTTTTCAACAAGTTTTTCTCCCTTGTCTCTAAATATAGTACATATACCTAAGAATGCAACTAAGAATACTCCTAGGATTGCAAAGTCTTTCATTATAACAGTATAATTTATACTTGTTGCTGATATTACTTCTCTTAATGCCTGTACTGCATAAGTAAATGGCATAAATGGATTTAATACCTTAAAGAAACTTGGTACTACTTCTAATGGGAAAGTACCTGCGCATCCTGTTAATTGAAGTATTAAGAATACTATCGCTAATAGTCTTCCTGCATCTCCAAGTAATAATATTAAACATTGTACTATTCCTACAAATACAAGTGATAGGATAATATTAGTTCCTACAAATGCAACCATACTAGTTGGTTGTAATCCTAAAAATACAACTACTACAAAACTTACTAATAATGCTTGAAGTATTCCAACTGTTCCAAATGTAACAAATTTACCTAATACCTTACTAAATTTACTTGCATCTTTTTCTTCTTCATCAACATTTACCTTTATTACAAAGAACATCATAATTGCTCCAATCCATAAAGATAAAGGAATGAAATATGGTGCAAATCCTGTTCCATAGTTTGGTACTGGGTTTATTGGATTTGCTTCTAAGTTCATAGGTTTTGATACAAAATCACCCATAACATCTGAAGAGTTTATAAGTCCATTATTCATTTCATTAGCTCCATCATTAAGCTTATCACTTAATTCAACAGATCCGTCATGAAGCTTACTTACTCCAGATGACAACTGTGGCAATTGTGAATGTAAATCAGTTATTCCATTATTCAGCTTAACTTGTCCATCAAGTATTGCTGTAGAACCATTTTGTAAATCATTAGCACCTGATACTAATTGATTTGACCCACTTAGTAATGCTTTTGATCCATCATTTAATTGGCCACTACCTACAGATAGCTGATTAATTCCACTATTTAATTCAGGAATTTTGCTGTTTAACATTTCACTTCCCTGTTTAACTGAAGCTAGTCCATATCCAAATCCCTGTTTATTAGTAAGTGTCATTCCGCTATATAATTTATTAGTGCCTTCGCTTAATTGACCTACTGCATCAGTTGCTTGTGATACATTTCCTATTAATTGTTTTGAACCTTGAGCTACTTGATTTGAACCATTCGCATATTGAATTGTACTATCTGCTAGGTTATTAGTTCCACTCATATATGGTTTTAATGCTTTTTCGTTGAAATCATTAATTCCAGCATTTAATTGTGCACTTCCATTACTAAGGGAATTAAGCCCTGTTTGCATATCAGCCTTTTTACTATTTAATGCACTAAGGCTTTCAATAATATTTTTCATATTAGGATCATTTGCTAATTCTGGGTTAGCCTTTATCATTTCATTTATGCTATTCCCCACATTTTCAATTTCTTTATTTGTAAATTGAGATCCTAAGACTACTTGATTCACTCCATCATTTACTTGACTTCCACCAACAATCAACTTTGAATATCCATCAGTAATTGCTTTATCATGTGATTTTAATTCATTTGCACCATTGATTAATAATGGTGTTTTTTGTTCTATATTAGTTGCCCCATTGTAAAGTAAACCTGCGTCACTTTTACCTTGGATTAACTTTGAATTTAGTGTGTTTAGTCCATTATTCACATCGTTAATACCTGGTAGTATTTGACCTGTATATGAATTGAATAATTTTCCACTTCCATCTGCAAGGCTATTAACCCCATTTGAAAGCTCTGGGACTTTCCCTTTAAGTGTTGAAACTCCACTATTTAAATCGTTTGTTCCACTATTTAATGATGCTGCTCCACCATTTAATGTATGAGTTCCTCCATTTAAAGTATTAATTCCACCATTTAAAGTCTTTTGTGCATCTGTTAATGTATTAGATCCTTCTAATAATTGATTAACACCATCTGTCATTTCTGGAATTTTGCCATTTAATTCAGTAAGTCCATCTTTTATTTGTGTACTTCCATCTGCGGCTGCTACCATTCCATCTTTTGCTTTGTACAAATTGTCAAAAGCTACTGTAACATAATTATTAGCTATTGTTGCAGTAATACTTTCCTTTAGTTCTGATTGTACTTTTGAGTTAATTTGTGATGCTAAGAAATTTTTCTTATCGTTGCATGTAAATGTAATATCGGCAACCTTAGGGGCACTCTCCTTAGCTGCTATTACATCACTTGAGAAGTTCTTTGGGATTTTAACTACTGCATAGTATTTGTCCCCATTAAGTCCATCTAACGCATCATTTTCATTCGTAAATTTCCACCCTATTTCAGAGTTTCCTTTTAGTTCATCAATGATATCACTCCCGTAATTAACGTCGTCACCATCTAATTTTGCTCCAGTATCATTATTAACTACAGCAACAGGTACATCCGCGAGTTTTGCATAAGGATCCCAAAATGCATCTAAATAAAGTAATGAGTACAACATTGGTACAACTAATATTGCCACAATGCTTATAGCTACAAACTTATTTTTTCTTATAGCCCTTAAATCCTTTCCTGCAATTTTTAAAAACTTCATATTATCACCTTCTGTAAAAAATTATTGTACTGAGTAGTCAGTACAATATATTACAGTTATACTCTTTTTGTACCGAACAGTCAATACAAAATTTAATTTAACCCAATCTTAACATTATTTTCATGAAATTTATATCGAAAAAGAGGTTAACACCCAAACGGGTATTAACCTCTTTTCTACTGATATTATCTTACTTTAATTCCATACTGTAAATGAGTCATAAATTTATCTACTACTTTATCATAATCGTAATCATCTTCATTAAGAAGTTCATAAAGGGCAGACGAGAATAACATTCCTAAAAATGAATAACTTGAAAAAATAGGATCATTATTTTCTATATATCCCTCATTAATTGCTCTTTCAAAATTGTTTTTACTTTGATCCAAAAGAACTTTAACTTTCGTTCTTATAATATTATTTCTATCTTCACTACCCCAAATTTGACTCATAATAACCTTAATAAAGTCCTTATGATCATAAACATATTTTAGTTGTACTCTTGCTACTGTTTCAATTCTTTCTAAAGGATTATCAATATCTTTAGTTGCTTCATTAACTTCTTCACTGATTAGATTAATACCTTCTTCAATAATAAAGTTAAATAACTCTTCCTTGCTTTTAAAATGATAATACAAGGAGCCCTTTGCTACACCTGCAACATTAACTATCTCATCCATTGTAGCGCCAGTATAGCCATAATTTGAAAACACCTTTACTGCTGATTCAAAAATCGCACTTTTGGTTTTATTCATAATATCCCACCTAACTGACTAATTAGTCAAATAATAACTTAATTATATCACCAATAATATTAATTACAATCATTTTACATATTATTGTTAGGTAAACACTCGTTACTTTATATTTTTAAGTATGTGATAATTCAGGGAATCTTAGCTTATTTATCTTAAATGGATTAATTTTTCCTTCCTTAACAAAAAGTGTAGTATCATTTTCTCTTAAGATACTCTCTTTATATCCAGATTTATCAAATGGTGTAAAACCAAGAATCACTTTGTCTACATCATTAATAATCATCTTTTCAATAATGGAGTTAAGTTCAACTTCTTTAAAACTGAAAATCTCCTGTATATTCAATGCTGTATCATCATAACTAGCAATAACTATAGTTTCATCCTCTTCGATATAATATACATTTTCCTTCATAAAAGATGTACAATAAAACATTATCACTGATGTATTATCTAACACTGCAACGGGTGAAAACTCTTTTGAGTTATTTATTATGTTCTTAAAAGTTATAATATCATTATCATTAGACATATCTATCTTTCTAACACGCTTGCTATTACTTGCACTTTTCTTAATATCTACAAGTGAACATTCATACTCAGTAGTCTCTTTAAATCCAAACCTAGGATAAAAATCAAGAACACTATCATTTGCAAATAAATAAATTAAATCACATTTATCTTCCCATTCTTTTAAAACTTCTTCCATAAGGAATCTACTTAATCCAGCCCCCCTGTAATCACTTTCTGTCATAACAGTACCAAGCTGAATATATTTCTTCTTTTTACCAAAAATCTTAAAATACATTATACTAACTGAAACATTTGCAACTATAACATTATCTAACACTAACGAATGTGGTATATACCCATTGCCCCAATAACCACCCTTGTACCACTCTTCAAAATCAATATCAAATGTCTTTGCAGCTAGACTATTAAAACTTTTTCTAAGTATATCATTATCCCTATATTCAAATTCATAACTATATTTAACACCCTTAAACTCAACCTGTCTCCCCATTTTCTATCTCCCTTATCTATTATTCTTCTGATTCTATACCTATCCCTTAAATACATTTTATTCCAACACTTCCGAATACTCAAGCCCATACTTATTTATCAAATAAATATATAAGCCATAAACACTACTGTTTATGGCTTACAAATACCTACTATTCTAAAACATCATATATGTCATCCTGTAATGCTTCTATAGCTTTTTCAATGTCCTTTTCTTTTATAAGTATATAGTCTGTATCATATGTAGAAATTGCAAAAATGCTTATACTGTTATCAGCCATTAACGTACTAATCTTAGCTAATATGCCCACTAATGAAAAATCCAATGGACCTTCTATTTTCAGTACTCTCCACGATCTTTCACACTTTACATCTGAAGGAATATTCTCCTCTTCACATACAATAGATAATTCATCTTTAGTTTTGGTAATTGAATAAACTTCACCATTAATTCCCCAATTAGGAATTGTTTCATTACTATTTAATCTACATACTCCATAAGTTTCTTTTAATAGACTCATTTTTAATTTCTTTTCTATCATATTTTCGCCCCCTTAATTAGTTTCTTAATTTTCTATATAATAATTTTATCCAATATAACTTAATTTTAATACTATAAACTTTCTACAAATTTATCTACTTCATTTTGCCTATTTAAAATAACTATGTTTTTATTCGAAATTTATATTAATAGTAATGATGCTAATTCTCTTACACTCTCTACAATATAATCAGCTCCATTACTATTTAATTCATCATAATCACCATAGCCATATAAAACACCTATAGATTCTATCCCTACGCTCTTAGCTCCTAATATATCATGCTTTCTATCACCAATCATAATAACTTCTGAAAGATTCTCTATGTTATTTTTACTTAAAGCATGTAATATAACCTCATTTTTATTTACTCTTGTTCCATCTAAATTACTTCCACCAACAAAATCGAAATACTTCATTAACCCAAAATGTTCAAGAATCTTCTCAGCAAATACGGCAGGTTTGGATGTTGCAATAATGAGACTCTTTCCTTGTTCGTTTAATTGAATTAGCATTGATTCTAAGTTCTCATAAACAAAATTCTCATAAAGTCCATACACTGAGAAATACTCTCTATAATACTTAATAGCGTCCTCTGCCTTTTCCTCAGTGAACCCATAGAAATCAATAAATGAATCTTTAAGTGGTGGTCCTATAAATTTGCATAAACTATCTAGATTATCTACCTCAATATTAAACTTATTTAATGCATATTTAACAGACTTAGTTATCCCTAGCTTTGGATCTGTAATTGTTCCATCTAAATCAAATAATATGTATTTCTTCTCCATCCCCCTACACCATCCTTTTAATTGATTCTATATAAATATATTTTAACTATTCCACTCTTCTTTTAATATTCCCATGATGATTTTATCATAAAATTTTCCACCTCTATAAAAAGCTTGTCTCATAATACCTTCTGTTTTAGAGATTCAATACTAATTAACATATTATTACCGTTAAATTATATCCATTTTTACTATATTATTCAACACTACCACACTCTCACCTATTATCTATTATCTATCATTAATAAATTAGTATTTTAAAAAGTAGAAATCTAAATAATGTCTACCTCATTGACTACTCACCACCCCCTGTATATAATTACCATATACATATGGATAGGTATGTTCAAAAGCACTATATATCAAGAACGATAAAGTGTACAATATATTTATGTAGGAGAGTAAAATGACTAATACTATATATAAATCTAATAGGAATAAAGTCTTCACTGGTGTATGTGGTGGACTTTCAGAATACTATAATATACATCCAACAAAGCTAAGAATAATTTTCATATTATTTTCAGCAGTAACATTTTGGATATACATTGCACTAATATTACTAATGCCATCAATACCTGACTTATTATAAATAAAAAACGCTGGAGTAAACCATAGGTTTACTCCAGCGAATTACAATTTTAATAAATCCGTAGATTTCTCTCATCTACGTAGGCTCTGCCTACACTTTCACGTGCACAGCACACTTTAGTAAAAGCACAGCTTTGACTTTCGCATTTTCCACGCCAAAAGGAAAATACTTTAGCCCCTCATCTTTCTAACAACAAAAACAACTCCTAAAACTCCTAATACAACAGCAATCATAGGACCAGTAGATCCACTAGCTAATGATGCAATCATAAAATCAGCTGTAGGATAATTATAAAGGTCTGTTCCTAATACTAAGTCGAAATTTAAGCTCCCGTCATCTCCAACTAATCCATCTAAAGGAACTCTAAACTCTGCTTCAAGTCCACCATTATCTGTAGTTGCCCAATAACCTTGCTCTTTAAAGTAACTTGCATTATGATTTAATACTTGTACTCTATATGGTTCTGAAGATGTTAATTTTTCTATGTTAGCACTATAAGCGAATACTCCAGCTTTATCATTTTCTAACATTGAAATCAACGTATTTTGACTTGAGTTAACTGGATTTTCGTATGTATTTAAAAATTTATTAAAAGTATCTTTATTTTTAACTCCCCATATTCTTATATGAGTTATCTTAGCTTTTTCTAACCCAACGTTTAAATATAAATATGGTTTTCCATCAACACTATCAGATTTATCTACATAGTATCGAAATCCTGTAAAGTTCTCACCATTATGTGGCCCATACTTATCATTGTCTTGAATATATGGAATGTTTGTCCAATCATTCATTTTCCCATCTAATTTAATATCCGAATTTACTTCAACAGCTTCTATCTCTTCAGTAAATGATTCGTGAAATACTCTTTTGAATTCGTCTTTTTCTTCTGAAATCACTTCATTATATTCATTTGCAACTTCATCTATCTCATCCGCTTTAGGTATTATTGGTTTAAATATTACAACTAATCCTAATGCTATAAGTAATGTTCTTTTTATACTACTCATTTTATTTTTGCTCCTTAATACTTTTATCCTCAAGTTTTTTTATGCTAAATATAGCTTTAAACCCTAGCTTTATCTCTTCTTTAAAACCTCTTCCACTCCACTTTGACTCTGAAGAAAGTGAATTAATTATTCCATTAATTCTAAAGAATACTATCAATAATCTATATAATGGCATAAGCGTAAACATTAAAACATGACAAAGTGTATATTTTCTTACTTCTTTTAAATCACCAAGTAAAAAAGCCGAAGCTATTATAGCTAATAACGATACTACTGAGTAAGCTACATACAAAATTATATTTACTAATATAAGTGTTACTATTGGAAAGCCTATTACTCCTAAATAAAACATTCCAAAAGTCCATATTAATTTAGGAAATGTCATAGCATGATCACTTATGAGCATTTTTATTATACTAGAATTCTTTTTTTCCGAAAATAGTCCTGCAACTTCTAATGCGCCCCTTTGCCATCTATCTCTTTGAATACATAGCTTATCAAGATCATCAATTGGCTCTGTAAAAAAACAAGCCTCTTTACAATAAGCAATCTTCCCACCTTGAATTGAAAGTATCTGTTGCGTCATATGTGCATCTTCACCTAAAGTGGTATGGTTGTACATTTGTGACTTAGCTGCTATATCTTTCCTTATTGCTGAAATTGCACCTGCCATAGTAAATATATTGTTACTTAAACTCTGATTATTTCTACCAATAAAAAACACTTCTAAGTACTCCATAAATTCACACTTAATTAGTAATCTATGAAAGAAACCTTTTGATTCCTTGATTAAATTATGATCTATAATTACACTACCTGTCATCGCACTAATTTCAGTATTTTCTTCAAACTTTCTAACAAATGCTTCAATAGCAACATCTGATAAATATCCATCACTATCTATATTTACTATATACTCACCATTTGCATAGTATATGCCTGAATTCAATGCCTTTGCTTTACCTTTTCCACTTTTGTACCACCATATTTTTAAATTGCTATACATCATCTGAATTTGTTGAAAAACTTCATAACTATTATCAGAACTTCCATTATCAACTAAAATAACTTCTATCTTTTTTAAGTCATATGTTTGATTTACTATGGACTCAATGCATCTTTTAAGTGTTTTTTCAGAATTATAAATTGGTATAACTATAGACACTAAAGGGCTAAATACAAGTTCTTCCTTTCCCTTTTTTCTTTTAAACATATTTAAACCAATAACTCTTAATGCCCTAAATAATCCAAGTCCAACATCAAATACAGTAGGAATAAACAACCATATCCCAAGATATACTACTTGCCCTAAAAACTCATATTCCATTCCTATCCCTCCTTATATTGTGCAATGTGATACATGGTTAAAACTTTATAATAAAGTATAATAACTATTCCATAGAAAAGTAACTTCCCAATAATAAGGTGCACCATATCAAATGTCTCTATACTAAAATACATAGCTGCTATAATCATAAGTAATATTCTAAGCACATTTGCTAGAATTATCACTACATTACCAATAAGGATTTTAATAAATTTTGTCTTTTTGCTTTTTATTGGATAAAAAAGAATTATACTTGAAAATACAAGACCTTCAATTAAGCCACTACATTCATAATTTAATTCTATTACCTTTACTAAACTCTGTGTCTTAATTAATATCATGGAATTTTTATAATAAATATCTAAATTATAAAATACATTTTCAAATAATGATAATATCCACATTTGAATTGATACCATAATTTCTTGTAAAACATCTCTAAATCCAAATATTCCAATTGTGAAAAGTCCAACACTCCCTAGTAGAAATGCAAAAGTATTAATTTCATTACTTTTAAGCTTATAATAAGCATAAGCCCAAAATATTACTGCAATATATGGAGTTAACTCTACTAAATTTATATGAAAATCCATACTATTCCCTCTCTATTGCAAATGTTCTCGACGCATTTTCAGATATTTTTAATATTTCTAAGTAACATTCCATTGATTTAAGCTTTTCAGATATAATCTTCCAAAGAACTCTACCTAATTCTTCAGTAGTTGCTTCTTTTCCCATAAATTGAGAATGGTCATTTAATACTTTTCCATCAAATTGCTCAAGTATATCTTCTATATATCCATCTATTAATTGATAACTTAAAATCTCATTATTATTTAGTATTATATTCAATTCTAATTGCCAATTATGGGGATGTATTATTGACTTCTCCCCATTAAAAAACACATAATGCTTAGCATTAAGAAAGTATTTTAAAATATATTTCTCCTTCATCTTTTGTACTCCTTTTTCTTAATTACTATAAACCATTCTCCCTACTTAATATCTTTCCCTATCTTCTCCATAGTTTCTTTCATAATGTAATATGAAGGTTTCAATCTCTCATGATAAATAGGCTGATCCCATTTATGCCATGAATATGATATCATTTCTAAATTAAACTGGTCATTATTTTCTAAAGAATAAACTCCAATACTTATGTCCTCTACTTCCATTGGCACTATTCCCTTTTCATAAAAATCATCCATTACCTTTTTTTGAGATGGGTCCATTACATTTAAAAGTTGCCATGGAATCTTCATCTCCATTACATTTTTATTTATCATAAAATCTGATAATGAATTATAATCTTCACTTTTAGGATTAGCATTACCATGATTTAATTTCCCTGTTTCAAAACTTTCAAATGGAATTTTCTTATTATCCGCTGGTAACAATAATTCCTTATTTAAACAAACATAAATTGGATTAAAAGTATTAGAATCCTTTATTTCATTTACTGGATTTAGTGGTATAAACCCTAACTCCTTTCCATATGAAAAATTAAATACATCGTAATAACTATGCACCTTCATTTTTGAATCTGATGTACCATTAATGTCTACAACAAAATCAGCTTCTTTATTTAAATTTACATTTTCATAAATATTGCTTCCAGATTTATTTGTAATATCAAATGGAATAACTAATCTTTCATTTGACAAATCAATATTTTCATCCTTTGCTTTAAGCATTATATATAGATACTTTTCATCATAATTTGTATATAATGATATTTTTTCATTTTCTACCAATGGAGTTCTTCTTTTCCATTCATTAATAGCTCCATCAACATAGCATGTGCTTTCTTTATCACCTGGATCAAAAGCTAAAAGTCCAAACTGTTGCTCATTTGTTTGAGTATTAGACCAATAAGCTCTTCTATCTGGAATATCATAATCCATATTGTTCCATGTCCTCTTAAACCACTCATCTTGCCATGTAAATACTAATCCACCAGCATACCCAGTGTCATAAATATCTTGTAACATTGACTTATCCATTTCTCCTTGTGTTTTCTCATCTATAAAACCTTGGTTAAATCCTGTATAAATATTTCTATGAGTAATACCTCTTGATGCTGGAACACCAAACTCAGCAACTATTACAGGTACTGTATGTTCCTTAATCAAGTCATTTAAATAAGCCTTATATGTATTTACATTTCCATCCTCATCAACAAACTCAACATATCCATGTTCATAATTCATAAAATCAGGATAGTAAGGATAAATATGATACGATGCAAATAACCCAGGTTTAAACTTATTATTATGTTTAATATGCTCAGTATTTACACTTGCCATATCTTCCTTTTCTAAAGGTTCATTTGGATGTGACAACATATCTGTTGTAACCCAATTTGAAAAACTTATTGGAACTTGCATATTGTAATTTTCAGTTTCATATGAAATTGCTAGGTCTCCTATCTCACATAAAAAGCTTTCAAAAGGAGAAGCATTTTCAGTATATAAATAATCTCCTTTATAATTAGTTTTAGTACTATTAACTTCATCTGTATTAGTTACTAAAACAGGATCCCATTCAATTCCAAGAATCAATCCAGTAACATACTTAGACACATCACTTTTATAAACACCACTAGCGTGCCCTTGTTTTTTTTGTATTTCAGCATTTCCATGAAGAATATCAATTAAATCCTTAACATCTGATTTTAAAGTATCCTTTATTGTTGAATCATAAGCATTTAATATAGTAACTATATCCTCCTCATTTACCCAAACACCATGCATTAAATAAAGTGGTTTTTCTGCTTTTTCATTATATTCTAATAATGCTTCATAAAAGACAGGCTGCTGAATAGTATAAACCCTTATAGTATTTGCATTCATTTCACCAATCTGATTAAACCATCTTAAATATTCCTTCTTAGTAATAGCAAGTTCCCCAGGAAAATACCCAGGCTTTGCAACTCCCATATTAACACCTTTTACAAACTCCCTGTTCCAATCTTCTCCATCAAAAAAATTGAAATATTTATCATCTAGTTTAGTATAATAACCTATACCATCTTCTTCATATGGTACCTTACTCGTAGTTGAAGAATTCCAACATGATACCGTTATTAAACAAAATAACACCATTATAATACTTAATACTCTCTTCATATTTTCCCTCTCTTATCATAAAATACACTTAAATCAAAATGTATTTAAAATTAATTTAATATTTTCATTATAGACCTTGCTTGTCATAAAATCTATTATTTTGTCGAAATATCTTGTGGAATTTTAAATAAATTCTTATTCATTACATTTAAATACTATTCATATAAAATATATTTCAAATAAATATTCTATATTTTACCTTAACTATTTCTTTTCACCTCTCCATGTTATAGTGCGTTAATTTTCATCTTGATCAAAGTAGCTATTTCTATGATTTTCGATGTTTTTCTAATTTTAGAAACACAAAAAGGAGAAGTATAAAAATTACAAACCATTTTCATACTTCTCCTCAATTTTTAATTTTTTATTGTGTTATTAAGCTAAGATACAGAAAGTCTTTAACCCTAAACAGCAATATCTCTAACAACATCACCATCTAAAACCTCAATAATCCTATCAGCTTTCTCTGCAATCCTATTGTCATGAGTGATTATCACAAATGTAGTATTATACTTTTTATTTATATCTCTTAATAAATTGTATATATCATTAGTAGTATTAGAATCTAAGTTTCCTGTTGGTTCATCTGCTAATACTATTTTAGGATTATTTATTAAAGCTCTTGCTATTGCAGCTCTTTGTTGTTGTCCACCTGAAAGATTTGTTGCCATATTATTTTTAACCTTGCTAAGTCCTACTAAATCTAACAACTCATTTGCTCTAGCTAATATACTCTTATCTATCTTTTGTCCTGAAATTGAGTATGGCATTAATACATTTTCTAATACTGTGAATTCAGGTAATAGGTAATGGAACTGAAATATAAATCCAAGTTCTCTATTTCTAACTTCTGCAAGATCATTTTTGCTCATTTTATCTACTCTAATGTTATTTATAAGCACTTCACCTTCACTTGCACTAGATAATGTTCCCATTATATTTAAAAGTGTACTTTTTCCACTTCCACTTTGTCCTATTATTGAAACAAATTCTCCTTCTTTTATTTGAAGGCTTGTTTCATTTAATGCCTTTGTTTTTATTTTATCTCCATAAATTTTAGTTACATTTCTTAATTCTAATGCTTTCATTTTTTCATCCTCCTAGTTATTTCTGATTATATCAATAGGATCTAATTTTAATGAGTTTTTAGCAGCCAATATTGAGGCTAAAACTGATGCAAGTATTGATATACATAAGCTTATTGCAATAAATCCATAATACATATTTCCTGGCACTAATGGACTTCCATCTGCTGTTTTCACAGCTACGGTGAATATCTTAAAGAATGTAACTCCTAGCACAGTTCCTGCAACAGCTCCAATTACTCCAAATATTAACCCTTGCAACACAAAGATAGATGCAGCACTTTTATCTTTAATTCCCATAGCTTTTAAAATACCAATTTGCTTTGATTTTTGTAATACTGATATAGCTAAAACCCCTGCAATACTCATAGTTACAGATATAGTAATAAATACTTGGATAGTTAAACTTGATGCCTTTTGTCCAGTTAATGCATCTAATAAGCTTTCATTATCATTTTTCCAATTTGTCATTTCTAAACTTTCTGGTGTATATGATGCAATACTAGCTGTAATTTCATCTGCATCAAATATGTAATTCTTATCTATTTGCATTTCTACAGAAGTTACTTTTCCTTCTTGATTAAATAATTTTTCTGCTGAATCAAGTGATGTTATAACCCATGTACTATTTAAATTCTTAACCTTTAAATCAATAATTCCAGAAACAACTACTGTTTTAGCCTGTACCCCTGGAGATTGAATTTCAAACTCATCATTTATCTTTAATCCTAATTCTTCACTAACACCTTTACCTACAAGAACTCCATTTTCGCTAGTTGGAAATGCTCCTTCCATTATATTTTCAGTAATTCCATAAATATCATTACTTTCAGAATACTCCATTCCTCTAATTAAAATAGACTTGTTAACTCCTCTATTATCTACAATTACAGGATTATCTAATACTCCCATAATATTTGTGATTTTTTCCTCTTCATTTGATTTTATATCATTAATAATTTCATTATAATCAGTAATAATCTTATCCTCATTTTTAGATGTTATAGTTATTTGTGATGAGCTACCTATTGTTTTGTCTAGTAAATTATCATTTAAGTTATTAATTAATAATCCTAAAAATAATTGAACTGTAACTCCTAGTGCAATTCCTAGTGCAATTAATGTAGTTTGAGCTTTATTAGACTTAATAAATCTCCAAGCTATTTTTAAGTTGTTTTTCATATTTCTTACCTCACCTTTTCTTATGATTAATATGTACCATACTTTTCTATTTTTTCTTAATACTATTAACTTTTAAGTAGTATAATAATTACTTGTCTACTAATTAAAACTTTCCAGTTATTAAAATATAAACTTAAAGTGCAAATCTTACTTTGTCTTACAGGTCTTAGTTTAATCCCTTCACATTTAATCTAAATAAACACCATCTTAAATCCATCTTAAATAATTTTTTATAAAAGTATTGGACAAAATAGATGTGATATAATCTTCCTAAAAGAATTAAAGGATGGTACAAATGAATAACATATTTGATAAATATAAAATTTTAATTGTTGATGACGAAAATGAAATAATAGATATCTTAAAAACTGTTTTAACAATTGAAGGTTTTAATAATATATACACTGCAAACACAGGAAAGGAAGGTGTAGAAACATTTGTAAAAATAAGACCAGACATTGTTTTATTAGATATAATGCTACCTGATACTACAGGCTATGATGTTTTTAAAGAAATGAGACTTCACAGTGAAGTTCCAATTCTATTTATCTCTGCAAAAACTGAAGAGATTGATAGGTTATTAGGATTTGCATTAGGTGCTGATGACTACATAACTAAACCATTTAGTGCCAAGGAAGTTGCATTTAGAATTAAGGCTCGTCTTAAAGCGTTTAACAACATAAATAATATTGAGAATAAATCAATTAAATTTGATGATATAGAGATAGATGCAGATAAAGGAAATGTCTATAAAAATGGTGAACTATTAGACTTTACAGCTAAAGAGCTAAAGCTACTTTTATACTTAGTAAATAACCCTAATAGGATTTTAAGCAAAGAAATGATTTGCAACGAAGTTTGGGGAGAAGATTTCTTTGGTTATGATAATACAATAACAGTTCATATTCGAAAACTAAGAATGAAAATAGAAGCTGATCCATCAAACCCAAAATATATAACTACGGTAATTGGACTTGGCTACAAAATGAAAGGAGTTTAAAATGTTTGAAAAGTTACGTGTTAAACACTTTATAATATTTATTTCTGTATTACTACTTTCATTATTTGCTGTATGTATTTATGTGTCTAGTATAAAATATAGCTTTGACTCCGGCTCCTATCCAAATGAATTTGTAAATAACTTCAAAAACTATATTCATTTAGATGATAAAAATGAAATTTATGTAGATAATGAAGGTTTATCCCTTCTTTCAAAAGATAAAATCAAACTTCAAATATTAGATAGTGATAATAAAGAAGTCTATAGCTACAACAAGCCAAAGTCTTCTAAAACTGAATATACAAATACTGATTTAATACACGCTTATGATAGTAATGAATACACTTTATTTTTAAATGATACAAATTTAAATACTAATACCTATACTTCTCTTCTATTTTTCAGCCCTAACAATATAGAGAGAGTAATGTTTACTTATGATAAAACTCAATTATTAAAGGCACATAACCTACCTTTATTTGTAGCAATCATAATTATATTAATTCTTGTAGTAAGCTGTATTTACCTAATCCATATTACTAAGCCAATAAAAGATATTGTAGATAGAATAACTGCTCTATCAAAGGGCAATTATGAAAATGGAAGAGTTGGAAAAGGGATATATTCTGATGTGAGACATAGTTTAAATGTACTATCAAATAGACTCTATAATAATGAATTAGAACGTGAAAAGCTAGATAATATGCGTAAAGAATGGACTGCAAATATATCCCATGATATAAAAACTCCACTAACTTCAATACGTGGAAATGCAGAAATACTTTCTCTTGAAGAAGCTTACATAAGCGATGAAGCAAGAGTAAAATATTCAAATATAATTATTAACAAAGCAGATTATATAAAGAACCTTGTAGATGATTTAAACTTATCATCAAGATTAAAGGATAATAATTTCGTCCCTAATAAAAAACAAGTAAATATAATTTCATTGATAAGACATGTAATAATAGATATATCAAATGATGAAAAATACAGCAAAGGTACAATAAGCTATAAACTTTATGATAAAGAAATACTAAAATCACTTGATGAAAGCTTAATGAAGAGAGTATTTATGAACCTTATAGTAAATGCCTTTGTCCATAATAACTACAATGTAGATATTAAAGTAACAGTATCTAGAATTACAATTAATAAAGTAAAAATAACAATCGAAGATAACGGCATTGGTATAAATAAAGAAGACTTAAAACATATCTTTAAAAGATACTTTAGAGGAACAAACACATCTGAGGTTACAGAAGGATCTGGTCTTGGAATGGCCATAGCTCACGATATAGTCAAAGCACATGATGGCTATATTTTAATAGAAAGCAAAAAGAATGTTGGGACTAAATTGATTATCTTTATTTAAGCATACTTTAAACAATAGGTGTATAATATGCTTAAAGTATAACCATATTTAATGATAATTTCTCTTATATCTAAAATTTATATATACTCTTGCTCTCTAATAATGTATAAATATATTTTTAATGAAATTATTAGTATTTATTATAATATCAAATGGGGATATATCAAACTATAAATCATTTGATACATCCCCATTCAAAATTCTATTATACTAAACATTCTCAGATATTCTTTGGAAAATCTCAGTAGCTAAAGCTTCATTATTTTCTTTAACTTGAGTAAGATATAGGAATGTACTTCCCTTAAATTCCTTAATATCCCCAAATAATAAAACTTCATAACAATTTCTTAGTACATTAATTATACAATTATCAAAATGCTCTTCTTTACAACTTTTACATTGTATTAGTGTATCTGATATCGCATCTACTAAATCTTCTTTTTCGTAAATCTTACCATCAGCTAAAGGAATTCTCTCTTGTCCATCCATAACATATGCAACCTTGTTTCTTAAACAACCTGATACACATTCTTTTGAATATCCAATTAAGCAGTCACTTTTCTTACAAGTTCCACATACATCTTCAGTTAAACAACAAGTCCCTACTTTTCCTATTAAGTTATTAAAATTAATCTCATTATATGATATTGCCATATAATTCGCCCCCTCATTAGTAATTAAAAATACATATTTCTACAATTATAATACCATAATCTTCTTATCCTAACAATGGATGCATGGATTATAATTATCTTTTACTAATAAATATCATAGTAATAGAACGTATTTATCTACTCAAAAAATATATTTAATTTACTATTCTCATACTTAGCTCCAACTAGATTCTTACTCTGAAGTTTTTGTGGTAATACTAATGATCTTCTCTCATTTTTAATAGCAATAATAAGTTCATCACCATTTTGCATTAAATCTAAATCATTCTTATAAACTGTAGGTATATTTAATGAATATATATATCTTTCTCCATCCTTAGTAATTTCAAATATCTTTTCATTAAATAATATATCTTCTGGGTTAATTCCATTATAAATCTTTTCTGATACAACCTTTAAGCATTCATATTCTCTTAATTCGGAATGCATTAACTCAAGTTCAAAAATAGGTAAATCCTTAAAGCTTTCATATACCTCTTCAATTCCTTCTCTTTGTTTTGCCTCCCACTTTTCAAAATATCCCTTTATTGATTCCTCTGGGAATATCTTATTTATTATAATAGCATCAACATTGTAATCAAATAAATGTAAGAAAGAAAAACTTCTTTTTGCTTCTCTCACTACAATCTTCTCTGGTGTTGTTACAATTCTTATACTTACTTTTTCCTTATCTAGCATTAGCTTATGAAGATCATCTATCTTTTCATAAAGTCTTTCTATATCATCAAAAGTATCTTCCTTTGGCATTGGTATCTTTGTAGTTTTTTCAATTACTGGCCCTAAAAACTTTGCAGATTTTTTCTTTAGGGGGAATATCTTCTCCATAAATACCTTAAATAAATCTGGGAATTTTAAAAGGCTCATAGTTTCACCTGTTGGTGCACAGTCTACTATTAAAACATCATACTCACCCTTATCTTCATACTCTTTCATCTTTATAAGAGACATTAATTCTTGAAAACCTGGAAACACTAATAACTCTTCGCTCTCAATACTAGCTTCTGATTTTAAAGTAATTAAATCCTTTAAATACCCCTTTAAGCTACCCCACATTTTTTCATTTTCTTCAACTGCATCTATCTCCATAGCGTATAAATTATCAGCTATCATAACAGGGTTATTACCTAATTTTATATTAAATGAATCTCCAAGGCTATGAGCTTCATCAGTACTCATAATCAATACCTTGTTACCACTTTCAGCAATTTTACAAGCTGTAGCTGCTGCAATACTTGTTTTTCCTACTCCACCTTTACCTGTATATAAAATAATTCTCATTAAATCCACCCCTTATTCAATTCCAATTTTCTTTACTTTTTTAATTGGTTCTGATGATTTCTTTTCATCTATATCATCTTTTATTAACTCAATTGCTATATCTTTAAACATACTCACTGCCTCTTCTTCAAATGCAGAAATTCTACTTACCATAGACTCAGGCATTATTTCCTTTAAAGCTTCATATTCCATTCTTTTTGCTTTAAGCATCTTTTTCATAAATTCTTTATTCATAATCACACCTCTTTAACCAAAGATAATATTTAGCTTTCCATCTTCTAATTTTGCAGAAACTACTTGATATCTTCTAACTACATCTGGAAGTGGGATATTTCTCTTAAAGTTCCCTATTTTAATAATTACTTCTGTATCACTTTCAAATAAATCAAATTCAGTTTTATCAGCAAATGGTACAAAAACACTTAGTGAATATCCAGCTTCTAACTTCTTAAAAATTTCATTTTCAGTCTTCTTTAATACTTTAAAAATATCTTTATCATTAAGTGAATCCCGAGCTATCTTATTAAGGTACTCCACTCCATTTAAATCACTGTCATACCATTTGATTTTAAATGTTGGTATATCACAAAAAACATTTTTAATCTCCTCTAAATAATTACCTTGTATAGTCTTCCATTCATTGAAAAACGTATTTTGAACTTCATTTGGAATTATTCTATTTATATAAATACCATCAACATTAAAGTTGTATAGATTTAGATACATATAGCTTCTCTTTGTTTCTTCCACCACCATCTTTTCAGGAATAGTTACAAGTCTTACACTACAAATTTCTCTATTCTTTAGTAATTCTTGTAGCTTAAAAAGATTATCATATAATTTCTCAACATCATTCATTGCTGCTTTATCTGGGAGTTCAATTTTAAATGCTAATTTTGATATTGGTCTTAATACTTTAAGTGCCACTCTCTCAATAGGGAATAGCTTTTCCATATACCATGAAAGTAACTCTGGGAATTTTAAAAGTGCTAATGTCTCACCTGTTGGAGCACAATCAACTATGATTAAATCGTATTTACTCTCTTCATATAAATCTTTAATCTTAATTAAAGATAGTAACTCTTCACAACCTGGAAACATTGCAATATCCTTAATTGTATCTGCACTTTCTCCAACAATACTAGGTATTAAAGTTGACATTGCAGCTGAAATATTATTGTATTGATTCTCTAATTCATAGTTTGGATCAATTTCTAGTACATCTAAATTCTCCTTAACTTCTATAGGTTCTGATTTAAGATCAACCATGAAAATATCACCTAAATTATGAGCCATATCTGTACTTACTATTAAAGTTTTGAGCCCATCCTTTGCAGCCTTAATAGCGTGTGCTGATGCAATACTTGACTTACCAACTCCGCCTTTACCTGTAAATATAATTATTCTTGCCATAAATACCACTCCTTTCAAACTTCACAAACCCATACTTTTTTATTTGATCCTTCTTGATACGAACATATTAGTTCGTTACTCGAAGTATTTGTTTTAAAAAACAGCTTAGTCACCTAAGCTATTCTATTACTATCTTCTTAATTCTCTTAACTTTCTTTTCTTCAATTGATTCTTTTCCCGTGCCTTCTTTAAGAACTCTCATTACTTTTGTAAATACACTCATTACTGTAGCTATTTCTTCTTCTGAAAGTGAATTATATATCTTTTGGAAATAAAATATTATCTCCTTCTTTTCTTTATTAAATAAGTTAATTCCCTCTTCTGTTAAAGAAATATTAACTATACGCTTATCCTTTGAATCTCTTATTCTTTGTACAATAATCTTTTTCTCTAATCTATTAATTACACCAGAAACCGTATTTAAAGGAGCTCCTAAATATTCAGCTATCTCGCTCATATTAACATTTCCTTGTCTATAAATAAACGTAATAGCTAATAATTCATTCTTAGAATAATCTAAAAGATTTGTATCCCACTTGTCTGGAAAAAACAGAAATTTTAATTCATCTAAATACTGATAAAATTGATCTTCATAAAATGAATTTATATCCTTACTCATATTTCATCTCCTTTAATTAGTTCTTATCACGAAGTATATTATCATTCTATGCTCGAAGTAAATATTTGTCAACAACAAAAACAAAAACATTTTTCTCAACTAGTTCAATTTTCCCTTCAAAATGTAGATTAACTTTAAGCTCATAACTTTAAATCAAATATTTATCTTTATTCAGAATGATTTTGTGCATCAATTAAATTACTTATATATTCTATATTACCAGCTAACACATCATCGTAAAAAGATTGTTTATTGTCAAGAAAATTAATACACTCATTAAGTTCGCTGACTTTTTTTAGTAAAGATTTTTTTGATTTATCAAGCATCTCTTTTCTTTGAGGAATTGTAGAAGAACCTTCTAAACAATAATTCATATACAATTTCATATCTTTAATGCTCATACCGCACTTTCTTAAACGTTGCAATCCATTTAACCATGCTATATTTTTTTCGTCAAAAATTCGATAGTTATTTTTATCTCTTTTTACATTTGGTACTAATCCCTCTTTACAATAAAATTTTAATGTCTCATAAGATATTCCAACTTGTTCACATACTTCTTTTGTTGTGCACATAAATTTACCTCCTAAATAAAAACTTCTTGCTCGGTAGTGGCTACCTACTGGTAACATTATTATAAAATACAACATAATAAAAATAAAGGAGAGAATAAAATGGATTATGTAATTTTAAATAATGGTGTGAAAATGCCCTCAGTTGGATTTGGAGTTTTTCAAATCACAGATAAAGAAGAATGTATTAAGGTTGTAATAGATGCAATTGATGCTGGATATCGCTTAATTGATACAGCACAATCTTATGGGAATGAAGAAGCTGTTGGAGAAGCAATCGCTAAATCATCGGTGCCTAGGGATGATCTATTTATTACAACTAAAGTATGGATTAGTAATGGCGGATATGATAAAGCAAAAGAATCTATCGAATCTTCCTTAAATAAAATGAAATTAACTTATTTGGATTTAGTATTAATACATCAACCATTAAATGATTATTATGGGACTTATAGAGCTATGGAGGATTTATATAAAGAGGGAAAAATTAAATCAATTGGTGTGTCGAACTTTTATCCAGATCGTTTAGTTGATTTAGCTTTATTTAATGAAATAACACCAGCAGTAAACCAAATTGAAATTAATCCATTTCATCAACAATTAATATCACAAAAGTTTAATAGCAAGTATGGAATACAACTACAAGCTTGGGCTCCCTTTGCTGAAGGCCGAAATGGAATATTTGATAATCCTACTTTAAAAATAATTGGAGACAAGTATAATAAATCAGTAACACAAGTTATTTTAAGGTGGCTACTTCAAAGAGGAATTGTTCCATTATCAAAAACAGTGAGTAAAGAAAGAATGTTACAGAATATTGACATTTTCAATTTTAATTTAAATGATGAAGATATGAATAAAATTTCTACTTTGGATAAAAAAGAAAGTTCATTTTTTAATCACCAAGAAGCATCATCTGTAGAGATGTTATCAAGTTTGATTAGATAAATAAAATGCTCTCTCTATAATTACAGTTTTAGTATTTTAACTGTATACTATAAAGAGAGCTTATCACTATTCTTACTATTTAATAATATAGAAATTTACAAGAACTATAATCCCTAATACGATTCTATAAAATCATTCTTATATTCTATTTATCTTAAAACCTAGCTTGTTAATCATAGATATATCAGTATCTATCCCTACTCCCATCGTAGTTAGCATATCCCCAGATATTACTGCATTAGCTCCTGATTTGAATATTTCTTCCATACTATCTTTTACTAAAATCCTTCCTCCAGCTAATCTTAGCGCTGCATCTGGTAATATAAATCTATAAATAGCTACAACTCTTCTTACATCTTCTATAGCTAAACACTTAATACTTTCAAATGGAGTTCCTTTTATAGGGTTAAGAATATTTATAGGAATAGACTTAACAGATATACTTCTAAGGTCGAATGCCATGTCAATTCTATCTTCCATGCTCTCTCCAAGTCCTATAATTCCACCGCTACAAATATCTAGTCCAGCTTTTTGAGCTGCTTTTAAAGTATCTATCTTATCATCATAAGTATGAGTTGTACAAATATTTTCAAAATTATTGCGTGATGTTTCCAAATTATTATGATATCTAGTAACACCGGATTTCTTTAGCATAATAAAATCTTCATAATCTAAAAGACCATGTGATGCACAAAGTGAAAGTGACGTTTCAGAATTTATCATTTTATACCTTTCACAAACTAACTTTACTTCATTTTGACTAAGTCTTTTACCTGAAGTTACAATAGAATATCTTAAAATACCTTTGCTATTATTATATTTAGCATCTTTTAGAATTTCTTTACTCTCCATAAGACTATATACCTCTGAAGCAGTGTTATAATAACTTGATTGTGCACAAAACTTGCAGTTTTCTGAACATCTCCCACTTTTTCCATTGATAATAGTACATAGATCAAAGTTATTCTGACAAAAATGTTCTCTTATCTCATTAGCTGATTCACATAATTCTTCTAGTTCTTCTTCAATTAGCATTAATGCTTCCTCTTTATTTATCTTATATCCACCAATAACCTTGTCCTTAATATGCTTAATCATTATACTTACCCCTTTTATTCTTAAATTACATTACTTACTATTTTTAGGTATAATATAGCATATATCCCCCAGGATTGTATACTTAATATTTCATTCAGGTTTACAATTAATTTTAAACTATTATATATAACTTAATATTAAGTGTACAAACTATCCATCCACACTTAATAAAAATTTCCTCATTTCTGTATATATTCCTGTATAAGAATATGCATCTTTAATTTACAGTAATTTCTAGCTAGATATTACTTCATATGGTAAAATATTGATAATACTATTGTGGAGGAATTAATGATGAACTATATTATAGAGGAAATGTCTGAATCACATTGGGAACAGGTCTCTCAAATTTACCTTGAAGGAATCAAGACTAATAAAGCAACATTCCAATCTACCGTTCCCACTTGGAATGAGTGGAATAATAGTCATATTAAAACTTGTAGATTAGTTGCAATATCCAATGATACAATTCTAGGTTGGACAGCCTTAAGCCCAACTTCTAGTAGATGTGTCTATGCCGGGGTTGCAGAAGTAAGTATTTACATATCTGAAAAATACAGGGATATTGGTGTAGGTACAACTCTTCTTAATGAATTAATTATTCGTTCAGAAAAAGCTGGATTTTGGACTCTTCAATCAGGAATAATAGCAAAAAATACTGAAAGTATTTCACTACATAAAAGATGTGGTTTCAATATATCCGGAATTAGAGAAAAGATAGCAAAAATGAACAATTCAGAGTGGCTAGATGTTGTTTTAATGGAACGTAGAAGCACTACAGTTGGAATAAACTAAAAAAAGGTGAATTAACTTCACCTTTTTTTATGACTTTACTCATTTCTAATAATTTTATTTAATATCTATTTTTCTATATTCTAGTTTGTTACATCCAGTCAAGTTACACTCATTACAATTGCAACCACAGCTGGACTTACCTTTTTTCTTATTTGATATATTATAAAATACTGCAAGTCCTACACATATACCGATAACTAAAATTATTATAAAATCTACCATAGCTATTCCTCCTTACGTAATTGCTAACTTAAATAAATAATCCTCCAATTACATTAACAAGTAACGCTACTACATAAGCTGTAATCATTTGAACTCCAACTGCTGCACCTGTTAATTTCCATGATTTCAATTCTCTTTTCATAGCTCCAACTGCTGCAAAACATGGCATACAAAGAAGGTTAAATACCATATAAGCATATGCTGCTGACTTAGTTGGAATATCATCTTTCATATGAGAAAGAGCATTTTCATCTTCACCTTCAAATAGTATCCCTTCAGCATATATATCTGCTGCTATTTCTTCATCATATATTCCACCTTCAAATCCCATTTTCTCTAAATCATCTGACTCATATTCTGTGAAGAAAGCCTCTAAGTATTCAGGTGTTACATCTTCATCGTATAATTGTGCAAAAGTTACTACTACCATTTCTTTTGCAACCCAACCAGTTGCTATACCTACTGTAGGTCTCCATTCACCAAAGCCTAATGGCTTAAAAATAGGTGCAATTACATTTCCAGCAGATGCTAAGAAACTATCATTCATATCACACATAATACTTTCATCTTCATTACTTGACTTATTTACACCATTAAATGAATCAAAATTAAAGTTTGATAATCCCCAAATTAATATAGTTGATATAAATATAATTGTACCAGCCTTAATGGCAAATCCTTTTACTTTTTCAAAGGCATGAATCCCTATACTTTTTGCTGTAGGAACGCGATATTGAGGTAGTTCCATAACAAAATTAGATGCTTGCGATTTATAAACAAATTTATTTAATAATAATGAAACTATAATTGCCACTACTATACTAACCATATAAAGTGAATATGTAACAAGAGTTTTGTTACTATCTGCAAAGAAAGTTGCAACAAACATTGCGAAAATAGGTAACTTAGCACCACATGGCATAAAACCAGTTATTATTGTAGTAATTTTACGATCCTTTTCTGAATCTAATGTTCTTGTTGCCATAATAGCTGGAACACCACATCCAAATCCCATTAAAAGAGGTATAAATGAACGTCCTGACAAACCAAATCTACGGAAAATCCTATCCATAACAAAAGCAACACGCGCCATGTATCCACTATCTTCTAAGAATGAAATTAATAAGTATAATACTAATACTAATGGAATAAATCCAATTACAGCACCTATGCCTGCTATAATCCCATCATTAACTAGTGATTGTAGCCAAGGAGATGCATTTGAAACAAGACCTTGAACCATAGTTCCAAAATACCCCCAAGCTTGTTCTACTACACCAGCAAGCCACACTCCAGGACTTTGTAACCCTTCAACAAACAAGAAGTTTTCACTAAATGTACATGCAAATAAAACATACATAATGCCTGCAAATATAGGTAATGCTAAAATACGATTTGTTAATATCTTATCTAATTTATCTGATCTAGTTTCTACATGTCCACGCTTAGATTTTTTAACAGCAGCTTTTACCACCTTATCTATATATTTATATCTTAAATCTGCAATTTGAGCTTCAGTATCATTTCCACATTTCACCTCTGCAACTTTAATAATCTTATCTATAGCATTCTTTTGATCAGTAGAAATAGACTTCTCTACAATTTCATCACCTTCTACTAACTTAATTGCTTTCCACTCTTTTTCTGGATCATCCAAATCTACAAGTACTTCTTTCACTGATTTAACTGCAGATAAGATAACATCATCAAACACTTGGATATCAGCTGACTTACTTTTTGTTTTTGCTACTTCTTCTGCACTTTCCATCAATTTATTAATACCTTTTCCTAATCTTGCAACTATCGGTATTACTGGAACTCCAAGAATTTTTGAAAGTTTATTGCAATCAATGTTATCTCCATTTGCTTCAACCTCGTCCATCATATTCATAGCTATTACCATAGGAATCTTAGTTTCAAGTATCTGAACTGTTAAATAAAGATTTCTTTCAATACTTGTACCATCTACAATATTAATAACTACATCTGGCTTATCTTGTACTATATAATCTCTTGCTATAATTTCCTCTGCGGAATATGGTGATAAAGAATAAGTACCTGGCAAGTCCATTATATTAATATTCTTATTCTTATTCTTCTTATATACACCATCTTTCTTATCTACAGTTACGCCCGGCCAGTTCCCTACATGTTGTTTAGAACCAGTTAATTCATTAAAAAGTGTTGTTTTACCGCAGTTTGGATTCCCTGCAAGTGCTATTGTATAAGTCATTTTATATTCCTCCTAATAGTTAGCTTAGCTAACTCCATTCTCTAAAACTCCCCAAATTAGGGTAATTCACTAATAAAAATTTAGTCCCCCAACTAAATACTTAAATTTAAGATTATTTATTTTCAACTTCTATTTGCTCAGCTTCATCTTTTCTTAGGCTTAATTCATATCCTCTTATATTTATTTCAATTGGATCACCTAATGGAGCAACCTTAATTATCTTTACATCAACGCCAGGTGTAACTCCCATATCCATAAGTCTTCTTCTAACTGGACCTTTTTGTCCAACTGATATAATAGTTCCAACTTCACCAGGTACTAATTCTCTTAATGTCATTTGTATTACCTCCTCATTTCTATTAATTAACAATAATTAATGCAGCTAAGCCTCTATTTAAAGCTAATCTTACACCTTTAACAACTAAGATAAGTCCACTTTGATTTTCTCCTACAACTTGAACTTTTTCTCCTCTTATAAAACCTAGATTCTGCAAATGACGTTTCATATCATCTTTTCCTTTAAAGTCTGAAATTGTTCTTGTTTCTCCTAATGACATCATAGCTAAAGCCATTTCCTCACTCCCTTATAATTTATTATTTGTAAATCATTACTATAAATTCAGTATATTCTAATTGATAATGATTGTCAATGCTATTGATAATTATTATCATTTTGTTTTGCGCTTTTTTTGTTAAATACCTACCTTTAAGTTATTACTAAACAAAAAAGACAGTCTTAATAAGACTGCCTTCTTTATCCTTTTAAACTATAAACCTTAACTAATGCGAATAGTAACTAAAGTTGTATAATTTAAATAATTGTTAGAGAGATTTCTGATTTATTCGTTTGTTTTAAGTTGAAAAATTTATATATAAATTCATCTCACAGAAAAAATGAATTATATATCTGTTTATTTTGATTAAGAAATTTATATAAAATTCATTCCGCTGAAAAATGAATTATATAACTATTAAAGTTTGTTTAATTGTTTTAATATTGGTATTTACTTATAAATGCCTATACTTCGATTTGTACCTGCTTAAAGTTGTTTGCAAGTATGAATGCTAATTCTGAACTTTTCTCACCTATGATAATATTATGAGCTGTAAATGTCTTAATACTATCAAATAATTGAAAAACTTTCTTAGCTTTTTGCTCACTATTATATACTTTCCAGTATCCACAAGTTAAGCACTTCTTACTAGCACAATTCATAAAATCTTTAACATCTTCTATTGGGTATCCAAGGAATACTCCTAGCTCATGAGGACAATTATATTCTTGATATCTACTCTTTAATGTTTCTAACGCCTCTATAACCTCTAGATTATTTTTATACCCAATAGTTAGTAAAAACTCTTGATTTGCTTTATCTTTAATACTCTTTTCTAGTAAGTTTTTATCATAAATTAAAATAATTAATGATTTATTTGATTCTCTTAGTTCTATATAATCTAAATTTAATGTTTTTAAATATTCTTCCCCATGCTTATTCCATAAATTAAAAACATTTTTAGGGTTTAACTTACAAAGGTTTAATGTAATTGATGGTTTAACCTTAGCACTAATTAAAGCTACATTATACAATAAAAAGGTTTCTATATATTCTTTACCCTCCATAGTATTTAATAATTTATAAAAAGCACCTATTTTCTCAGCCATCATTACAACCTCCATTACTTAATTAATTTAGCAATTTCTTCACCATATTTTATACAAGAGTCCTCATCTTCACCTTCTGGTAATCCATTAATAATTAATGGATCTAATGGAATATCAATACCCATACTACTCATATTTTCTTCCCAAGTCCGCATCCATTCTCCATCACCCCAGCCATAAGATCCAAATAAAAATACTCTTTTATTTATCAATTGATCTTGAACAGATTCTAAAAATGGTACGAACTCACACTCTTCTAATTCTTCGTTTCCCATAGAAGGACACCCTAGTATAACAAATTCATCTTTAATGTTCTCTACTGAACTTTCAGAAATATTTATTACCTGTGTATCTAAGCCTTGATTTGTAATCCCCTTTGCTATTAACTTTGCTATTGTTTCAGTGTTTCCTGTTCCACTCCAATAAATTATTTTCATTTCCCCAGCCCCTCAATAATTGATAATGATAATGATTCTCAATGAACCTTATGTGTTTATATTATTCTACTTATTTACAATTGTCAATAGATTATTTTAAATTAGTTATATATTTTACTTATCATCTTGATTTTCAGTTGCTATAAAATACATTTCTTCATTACAATACTATTATCACTAAAATAAAAACAAGATAGCCAAATTACGACTACCTTGTTTTTATTTATATTTAAATATATAAAGCTTAGCGTTACCATTAACATTTATTCATCCTACTATCCCTATCAAAGTTATTAATAAGCCTAAATATTTTTTATTCAAATACTTTTAATTACTTCTTTCTATAAGTTATTTTATTTTTAATAGCATGACTTATAATCCCTAATATATTATAAATCACTAATAATTCAATACAACTACCCATGTTATACCATAAAGTAATCGCCATTATAAATGTAACAGATGATAAAATGAACCCTATTATTAACTCGTTTTCTACATCGGAATATATTAACCCTTGTATTATAAATATAATTGGAAATAATAAAAATAATCCTATCAAAATATTTTTTTCATCCCTCGAAAAAAACGTTATTGCAAGAATTATTATACTGGGTAATATTATAGATAATATTTTCTTCATAATATCCCAACTCCTTTCTATCTTAATCTTCCTATTGAACGATATATCCAAATTATTCATTACATTGATGTTTCATTTCAAATCCAAATTGATTCACTTTAAGTTCATCTTTTATTACATCTTTAGTTTCTATTACATTTGCAAACCTACTCTTCCAGATTTTATGATTGTAATATTCATGAATATCCTTAGCATGTATATCTCCACAATCAAACGTAGTATTAGCATCTTCTGGCACTATAATTTCATATCCATATTCAAAAGCTACTTTACATGTAGTATCAAAGCAGTATTCTGTTTGTAGTCCTACTAAAATCAACTTCTTAATTTTTTTACTATCAAGGTAAGCTTTTAATCCTGTCTCCCTAAAAGCACTGTTATATGACTTCTCAAAAATCATATCTCCAAACTTTGGTTCTATGTCTTTATATATCTGCCAATTATCAGTTCCCATTTCTAAATCATCGCCTTCGCCACCATCATGTCTAACATAGATAACTTCTATATTCTTATCTCTTGATGCAGCAATTAAGTCCTTAATATTTTTAACAGTTTCCTCTTTTTTATATGGATTTGAATCAATTAATCCCCTTTGACAATCAACTATTACTAATGCCATTTTACTCATAAATACTCCCCCTTACTAGTTATTATTAACTAAACTAATTTCTTTAGCTATTTCTTCAATATATCTTTCATTAGTACCACAACATCCACCGAATATTTTAAAACTAAACTCCTTGTGTAGTTCCATCATACTAACAGCTAAACTACTTGGATCTGATGATATTAGATTGCATGAATTATCAAGTTCTTCTGGAGATAAACATGCTGCATTTGCTTGAATCCCTCTAAATCTCCTCTTCACTATTTTAGTTTTATTAAAAGGCTGTGATAATGCATTGTAGACTATATCCGGATGAATACAGTTTGTCATATAACATATTGGACAATTTTCAGTTTCTTTATCTATTCTAACAATAGCATCATTGATAGTTGTACCATCTATTAACTTACCATCTTCTCTTATCATAAAACTTATTATATAAGGCAATCCTGTCTTCTCCATAGCTTTTGCCATCCCAATGGACTCATCAATAGTTGGCATAATACCTGCATATAAAAAATCTACATTTGCATCTTTAAATAATTTAGCTTGCCAAAAATGAAAATCTAGTGATTCATCAATACCTAATCCCTCATCAGCCTTATATGCATCACCTCTGCACCCCATAAGTCCACCAATGTAAATCTCACTATTAAAACTTTCTCTTATTCCATTTAAAAACATTACATTATCTTCAATGATACTTTTATTATATTGTGAACTTAAGACTCTCTCTTTATTGGCTCTTCTAGTTGGAGTTGTTATCATGATAGGCAGATTATACTTATTCGCTATCTTTATATACTCACCAAATAACCTTTTCAAGATTTCACTTGATTCTTGACTGTATATTATTGAAGCTAAAGCTACATCATCATTTATAGAAATATTATATTCTCTCTTAAGACGCTCAGCCAAAGCCCCCTCCATTAATATTTCACCATAACTATCAAACGCCTTCTCAAATTTATTCATAAACTCACTCCTTTATAACTTCTTAACCATCTCACTATACAAAAGTACATCATCATAAAAAGTTATTATTTTATTGTTATTTGTAGCTTCATATCCACGTTTTATGTATAAATCATAAGCAGGTAATGATGAGTCTAATTTAACTTCTGAATATTTTTCTTTTATCCTACTTTCTAGGTAATCCATAATCTTTGTACCATATCCATAACCTTGATACTGTGGCAATACAAATAACCTACAAATTTCATTTTCATGGATAGTGCTTGTCCCAATAATTTCATGCTCATCTTTAAATACTAGAACTATTTCATTACAAATAGACTTTTCAATATTCTCTACTGAATGATGATTCAAAAAGAATTCAACAACTCCCTTAGGATAATAATGTGGGTAAATATCCTTTATTGTAGTATCTACAATATATTTAATTGTATCAATATCATCTATAGTTGCCTCACTTATATTCAAACACTTCTTCACCTTTATTAATCACCACCTACATTAATATACTAATCTTTACATCAGTAATTCCTATTAATATACTTAATCCTGTTATTTTCTATTTAAATAATCCTTCTATTGTATTCACATTATATCCATCAGTAACTTTATAAGTATCTGTAGCATTTTTACTACCATCTTGTATTGATACATGATTTTCTGATAAAACTATACCAATCTTTTGCTCACTATCTATTTTTATTTTTATCCAATATACTTCTCCATTGCTTTCCTTTATGTTTTCAGATTTCTTTATCTGAAGTGACTCTAAGTCTTTTATAATCCCATTAATAGTTTCCTTATCTTCTGTAATTCTCTCATGATTATCTGAAGATCTACTAACCTCAATAGAACTAATATTAGACTTATCGATATTTGTTAAAACCAACTCATTAAAACTCTCTGCACTACCTGTCATAAATATAACCATACCAATAACTACAACAGCTATAACAATACCAAAACTAATTATTTTAGCATTCTTTTTCATAAAATCCACTCCCTTTTATACCTTGTATTTTTCACTTTATAATATATATCACATAATTTAATCAAGTAATAACTCAAAATTTAAGTTATCATGCCATTTTCCACCTTGGAAAATGTATTTATTAAATCTACCTACAACATTAAACCCATTTTTAATTAATACTACTTGTGACCCAATATTATCAGGTGATACACCAGCTTCAATTCTATGTAAATTATGTATTTTTCTTGCCTCATCTACAGCAAGTTTTACTGCTCTTGTCCCATAACCTTTTCCCTGATATTCTTGCGCAATTCTGTAGCCTATTTCAGCCTTATTAAAGTTTCCTCTTATAACATCTACAAGATTTACTCTACCTACAATTGTTCCATTCATATCTTTAATAAGATACATATAAACTAACCCAGCTTCCTGTTCCTTAACTAATTCACTTATTATTTTATTAAAATTATCTATATCGTAGTAACTATCACCTCTTGATAAGCATGTTCTCTCAAAAAACTCCCTATTTGAAATTTCAAAAATCAATAACTCCTCAGAATCTGATACTTCAAGCAACTCAATTTTAATATCCACCATATACATCACCTCTCAACACTTTAACTAGTGATTTAATTCATCATATGTTTTTGTAACCAGATTCTTAAAACTTGTAATTGATCTTCAGTATGGAAGTAATGCTCTCCACCTTCAATCACTTCTAAATCACAATTAAACTCTTTCACAAATGAAGATACTACATCAAATTCACATAAATTATCTTGTGCACCATAAAGAATTGATGTTTGCTTATCCCAAGTAGTTACAGGATTTTCCTTTACATAGCAATAATAATCCCAATAAAGAGTTTGTCCTATAGGTGTCGAAATCTCTTTTTCTTTTTCAAGCATATTTTCACTTATTTTAAACCAGTTCATCATATTATCAATAATTCTCTGCATATTAACTACTGGAGATAAAAACATGCATTGATTTAATACTTGATTTTTGTATGCAAGTAAACTAAAGTATGCCCCCATACTACAAGCAAATAGATTTATATTACTTGATATTTCTTTTGCATAGTTCATAATAGTTTCAAGATCCTTTACACAATTTTTAACATTACATTGATAGTTTTCATTAGTACGTTCCCCATGCTCAGGCAAGTCAAAACTAAGTACTTGATATCCTAACTTTATTGCTTCTTCTGAAAATATAACAATTGCATCATCTTGCTTATTAGACATATTTCCATGTACTACTACAAATAATTTATCTGATTTATCACCCCATAAAATACTAGGGATGTTTTGTATTTTTAAATTTTGCTTAATCACCTGAATTCCTTCTCCTTTAAACTACACTTGTTCCTTACTAAATAAATTAATACCAGATAAAATACAAATAACTACAGCCCCCCAGCCTAACCCAATCCATCATAAGCCAAATACTTCCCCCATTCATGACATCTACCAAAGTATTAAACTCATCTGCAAAAATTCCATGATTAATAAATAATCCAATATCTTTGTGTTATCTTTCCTGAATCATAGATTTCATTTTCTAAAACTCCACCATTAGAAATAATAGTCTTAGCCGACCCAATATTACTCTTGTTACAAGTAATCAAAATTCTATCTATATTAATGTCCTTACATTTCTCCAAAGCCAATTTCAGCATTTCTGTTGCATATCCTTTTCTACGTTCTGACTTCCTAACACTATACCCAATATGCCCACCAAATTTTAATAAATAGTCATTTAATCTATGACGAATATCTATCATCCCAACAACTTGTCCGTCTGATATTCTTACTGCTAAATATGTTGATGCTGGAACAAGACCTGGTCTTACTGTATCTTCACTAGCATTATCTCTTAGTGCAGCAAACCACTCATCTAAATCATCTACATTTTGTAAACCTGCAGTACCATCCATGCTATCATTATTAATGATAAAGTCCTCTTTATAAGCTTCTATTTCTTTCTTAAATTCTTTGTTTGGTAAAACCAATTTTATTATTTCCATAATATCCTCCCATGCTAAGTAACTTATTTTTTCTTTAAAAGTATTATATCTATAAATGAAAGTCCCACTGATAAACCTAATGCTATAGTTAAGTTTCTAACTAAATCTATATTAGAACTTCTAAATACTAAATCAAATATATAGCTTGAACTTGAAAAAGTAATAAATACTACACATAATTTCACAATTCTTTTCCTTACATCAATCCAAGTTAAATTTCTTGACTTTACAATAATCATCGTAGGAACATATACAAGCATAAAAAATGATAATGCTAAATATGCAATTAAGAAATTAAAAGCTATTCTACTATCTATATTGTTATAGACAATAATAAAAGAGACTATTGTACATATTATAAATAATACAAACAGACTTTTTGTGAAAACTAATATTTTGCCTTTCTTCAAAATTTCACCCCACTATTTTATTCAATTATTTTTTACGATATATTACTATAATTTTAACATAATATTGAATTTAATGGTATTTTTTCACATATAGCATTAGTTAATTTCTCTATACTTTTAATAATATCAATATTATTGTACAACCAGCTTACTTATATTTTATCTATTGATAATAATTATTAATAGATATATAATATAAAGAAAAAGGATGTGTACTAATGAATACTAAAGATACTAAAGAAAAAGAAATTAATGAGGTACAAGCACCTCAATCAATAAAATACCAATGTCTACACACTGAGGAAGCAAGAGAATGCACTTGCATCAGAAGTAAAGGATTAGTTTTACAAAAACTATCAAAATAATAAAACATAATATATAGAAAAATGGAGATACATTAAAACAATAAATCATTTTAATGTATCTCCATTTATTTTAAATTCAAAGTAAATTGTGAAGTAATTTTATCACTGAACTTACAAAGCAACCTTAGGTTGCCCTATAACATTTTCCACTGAGTAGGAAAATCCTTTCACTTTGAATACTTATCTAAGTAACCTCTATACTCTTCCCAAGAAATATACTCCCCACCCATAGACTCAAGATGAGGTGTGTGGAATTGGCAATCTATAAATACAAAGCCTTCTTCTTTTAACTTTTTAGCTAGATAAATTAATGCTATTTTTGATCCACTTGGTATCTTAGAAAACATACTTTCACCAAAGAAGCATTTTCCAAGCTTAACGCCATAAATCCCACCGACTAACTCTCCATTTTGGGTAACTTCAACACTTCCCGCTAAACCATTATTAAATAAATTTATATATGCTTCTTTTATATCATTAGTTATCCATGTTCCCTCTGCATTTTCACGAATTTCTTTACAATTACTTATTACCGCTTCAAAGTTCTTATCATAAGAAACTTCAAAATCATGTTTGTTAAGTAGCCTCTTCATGGACTTTGAAATTTTTATATTCTCTGGTCTTATAATATATCTTTCCTTTGGACACCACCATAAGATTGGATCTTCTTCATTATACCAAGGGAATATCCCATTTTCATAAGCTAAGACTAATCTCTCTAAAGATAAGTCTCCACCAACAGCAAGTAATCCATCTTCTTCTGCAAGCTCAGACTTTGGAAAAATGATTCTTTCATCTAGTCCATACACTGGCATATTCTTCACTCCTTACCTTTTTCATATTAAGTAATTATATCATAACTTTATACATTGTTCTCAAGCTTATTATATTACACACTTTATTTTCTTAAACACGTTACCACTACTTTTAGCTATTAAAATCTTAGAAACTAAATACAGTACTGGTAATTCAATTAATGGTCCTATTATAAGTGCTAGAGATATCAACTCCCTATCTGGAAATGTCACAAATGCTATTGCAATTGCAACTGGTGAATTTCTTGCTAATGTAGTTAATGTTAAAGCTGCACTATCAGGATAATTAAGATTTAATCTTCTACTTACAGATTGAACAAATATAAAGTTTATTATAAAGAATAGTAATACAGGTATTAAAAGTTTAAATAATACTTGTGGATTTGCTAATAGTATTTCTCCTTGTGATGCAAACATTGCTATTATTGCTATGTTTAAAAAATACCCTTGAAAATTATTTAACTTTGATAGTATTTTTTCTTCAAAGTTTTCTTTTCCAAACTTTGATACTAAAAGCTTTTTAAATACTATGGTACTTATGATTGGTATTAATAAAGTTAAAGCTATATCAAATACAATACTTCCTATCTCCATACTTACCCCTGATCCTACTATAATAAAAACATATACTGGTAGTAATACAAGTTGTAATATAAAATTTAATGGTAATAGTGATGCTCCTAAAGCCACATTCCCCTTAGCTCTTTCTGTGAATATTAAGTACCAGTCTGTACATGGTGTTACCATTAACATTACAAATCCTATTAACAGCTCCACATTGTTTGATAAAAATAACTTTCCTATTATAGATACTATAATTGGTGTCCAAACAAAATTTATCATTATAGCAGATATAGTAAATTTAGTATTTCTAAATGATTTACCTATCTCATTAATTGGAATCTGAATAAACAATAATGATAACATAATTATTAATGCTGGCATTATCATATATTCTGAATATTCTCCTATAATAGTTACCTGTCCTATTAATAGTCCTATTGCAACCATTATAAATACTTCCATACTTTTAAACTTATTCATATTTTCTCCCTTGATTTCGATTATCATTTGCATATTATTATCACACTATACTAACTTTGAATCAAGTACAATATTCACATTTACGTTAATACCCTAAAAATCAATTAAATATTTCTTCTTATTGAATCATCAATTTGACTTTTCATGGTAAAACATAGAAAATATTTGTATATACTTTAACAAAAGAAAGGATGAACTATATGATAAACATAAATTCTACTTATACATTAAACAATGGTTATAAAATTCCATGTATAGGATTTGGTACATTTGAAGTAAAAGATGGAGAAGAAACTTTAAACTCTGTTGTAGAAGCTTTAAAGGTAGGCTATCGTCACATCGATACTGCAACTAGATATGCAAATGAAGAAAGTATTGGACTTGCTATTAAAAAATCTGGGATTAAAAGAGAAGATATTTTTGTTACTAGTAAGGTTTGGAATTCTGATCAAGGTTATGAAAATACTATTACTGCCTTTAAAAAATCCCTAAAAGATTTAGATTTAGACTATTTAGATTTATATTTAATACATTGGCCAATTCCAGCTACTCATAAAGAAGATTGGGAACAATCCACTTACGACACATGGAGAGCTATGGAAAAACTTTATAAAGAAGGTAAAATTAAATCTATTGGTGTAAGTAATTTTAAACCGCATCATCTTAAACCACTAATAGAAAAGGCTACTATTACGCCTATGATAAATCAAATTGAATTGCACCCAAGCCATAATCAAGAAGATACAGTTTCATTCTGCAAAGAAAATAATATTTTAGTTGAAGCCTGGGGCCCACTATCAAGAGGTAAGATTTTTACAGTTGAAGAAATGCAAGAAATAGCTAATAAATATAATAAGTCAATTGCACAAGTAACATTACGTTGGCATATACAAAATGGAATTCTTCCACTACCAAAATCAGTTACACCAAGCAGAATTAAAGAAAACTTAGAAGTGTTTGATTTTGAATTATCTAAAGAAGATATGAATAGAATCAGTAATATCAAAGGTTGTGTTGGAACAGGAATTGACCCTGATAATATATCCTTTTAAATATTAGTTTTAATATACTAAATACTATAATTTGCTTTTTATAGTAAAATAGGGTTAGTATCATTTTTTTGATACTAACCCTACTATTTATTCTTCTCTAATTTCTTTAGCAACCTTAACCATATTTAACAGACTAGCCTTTGTTTCTTCTATTCTAGGATAACCCACAATTGTTGTTTTTGACATTGTTACTCCTCCTTAATATTCATTCCCAAAGATTTTGATTTTTTTACTACAAGGCAGGTTTCCTGACTTATCTTCACCCTACTAATTTCCCTTCCCATTCTTTCAAACAGTGGATTGAAATTTTCGTCCAACTTACAGTAGTGGGAGCTGCTCAAGACTTTACTTATATATATTTTCTTAATACCTTCCCACTGATTTCACAACACTCATTTAAAATATCATCTCTTGCATCATTTCCAAGTTTATTACTTAGCATTATCGCTCTTAACACTAAGCACCTCAAATTTTCAAGATTTTCATCACCTGTTACAGATTTTAATTCTTCAATTTTGATTAAGCCTAAATCCTCATTAAGCTTACTTTTAAGTTCCTTTTCTCCTGTTTCTTTTTTATACGGAAATACAATTGATTCTATAAGATACGCAATTACAATCCCAATTCCTATAAATAATATTCTTCTAGGTATAAGCATATTAACATCCAAAGTAAATGCTGCTGTTCCAACAGTTATGAATGTCATAAAAATTTGTTTTTTATAATATTCATCTACTTTAATATAAATTAATGAAGCTACTATAATTATAAATACTCTTATACTATTTGATTGAAACATATTGAATAATATCCCAAATATTACGCAACCAATACTTGCACCTTTAAATCTATTAATACCTTTAACTAAAGTATCTTCAAAATATGGCTGTAGTAATACCATTACAGTTATCATAACCCAACTAAACTTTACTACTCCAACATAATTTGTAATAAAATTTAATATAGATAATCCAACTGACATTTTAAATGCAAAAGTAAACTTTAATGATTTTCCGTTGAAATTCCTTTTTAATATTTCTTTTATTGAAAATAAATCAGCTTTACTCCAATTATATTTGAATTCATTCTTTTTTCTTTTATCTAAAACTTCTAACTCATGAATGTTTTTAACAATGAAATTATATATTCTAGAGTTATCATCTATATCACTAATAATCTTAAGTTCCTCTGTATATCCATTAATATAATTCTTAATTTGAATTAATCTAGTCTCTAATTGGTCATCTTGTACTTTACTTAACCTTTCAAGTGCAAAAATAATATTTATTACTTTCCTATCTCCAGTTGTTATATAATAATTCCCTTTTCTTTTTCTATAAATAGTCTTTGAAATATTACTTATAATATTATCTACTTTCTTATTCTCAAGTATGTTTTCTATAACTACGATTATACTTTCAGTGTAATTATCTTTTCTCTTTTGAATTATAAATAATATCAAAACCATTATAAGAACACCCATACTTGTTACCCCAAGCCTTAAAGGTAGCTCCCCTATGGAAATTTGATTTATCTGCATATACATATAATACATAACTAAAGGATAATATATCTGCTCTTCATATTCTGATACAAATATATATATTACAGAAAATATTGTAATTAAATTTATAATTATACCCAAATAATTATTTATACCACAAATAAAAGCTAGTATGCTTAGTACCATGTATATTCCCCATAATCCAACTAATTTCCTAATAGTAAGTACTGTGAAATCCCTTTTAGCAAATCCTAATATCCCCATCGTAATTGTGGCAAATATTATTCCTTCACTCATCATAAATCAACCTTCTTTTATAATAAAACTAAGATAACTTTACTATATATTTTATCACTAAAACCTAATAAAACGCCTTACTTAAATAGAATATGAATTCTTCCTTATAAAATTGAAAAGATAGTATCAAAATTATTAAATAACTTTGACACTATCCCTGCTTCAATTCTAACCAATACTTTTAGGTTAATACATTTGTTCATCCCAAAAATTTTACGAAGTTTTATAACTCATCTTTTTATCGATTCCACCTATTAATCATCTTGTCTAGTTTTTGCAATAACAATTTCTCTAATGCATACATCTTGAGGTTGATTATATGCAAAAGCTACACAATCAGCTATCTTTTGTGGCTCAAGACCTGCTTCTATTGTCTTTTTCCATTCGTTATATCCGCTTATAATTTCATCATTTGTTGTATGGCTTAACAATGGAGTTTCTACAACACCAGGTGCAATTGTAATCATTCTAACATCACTACCTGAAACTTCTTTTCTAATATTTTCTGTAATTGCATGAACAGCAAACTTAGTTCCACAATAAACAGCATGATTATTAAAAGTCTTTCTTCCTGCTATTGAACTTATATTTATAATAGTTCCTGTATTTCTATCAACCATATCTTTTAATACAATATTTGTACCGGTCAAAATACCTTTAATATTAACATCAATCATTTTATCCCACTCGCTATATTCTTGAGTCTCTGGATGCCCTAAAAGCATAATACCTGCACAATTTACAAGTAGATCAACCTTCCCAAACTTTTCTTCTGCTTCTATAATAGCTTCTCTCATTCCCTCTATATCTGTAACATCTACTGATTTGCATAATGTATTAGGTAGGTTTAAAGCTTCCATAGGTTTAAGCCTTCTAGATAATAGTAAAACAGGATGTCCCTGTGCACTCATTGTTTCTGCTATCTTACTTCCAATTCCTGAACTTGCTCCTGTAACTACTACTAATTTCTTCATAATATGTACCTCCAAAAATCATAAATCAATTTAATAATCTATGTTATAATACTGATAAAAGTAATTTTAACACTTTATTAAATTACTACAAGTACGCACATTATTTACTCTTAGTGTACTAAAGGTAACTATAAGATAAAAAGGATTGATTAAATGACTAAAATAAAAGTAACTTGTGAAATGGAAGTAACATTGCTTGCTATAGGTGGTAAGTGGAAGCCATTAATTATATATTATCTAATTGAAAATGGAACAAAGAGGTTTGGAGAAATAATGTCCTTTATAAATACTATCTCTCAAAAAACACTAACAAATCAACTTAGAGAGCTTGAAAAAGATGGGTTAATAAGTAGAAAAGTATATGCTGTTGTCCCTCCAAAAGTTGAATATACCATAACAAAAAAAGGTGAATCATTACTACCACTACTAGAATTAATGTGTGAGTGGGGAGAAAAAAACATAAATGATAATTATGAAATTACAAGTCCACAATGTAATTCTTAATATTTTTTCAACTTAGAGATAATGATATAAATTACATATGTATCTTTCATTTTTCTAAATATGCTATATAATATTAACATAATGATTTCAGGGGAGGTTTAGTTTAATGAATAATAGACTAACACAAGCAAATATAGATAAACTAAAAGAAGAAATGGAATATAGACTGACAGTTAAAAGAGCTGAAATAGCTAAGGAAAAACTAGAAGCTGCTGCTCATGGGGATAGATCAGAAAATGCTGAGTACAAAGAAGCTTGTAGAAATTATAGAGAAAATGATAATAGAATACAGTATCTAATGACTATGATTAATACAGCAATTATTATAGAAGATGAAAAAGATAACTCAGTTTTAGGCATAAATAGTAAGGCTAGAGTTAAATTTGTTGAAGATGATGAAGAGGAAATTGTAACACTTGTAACTACTATGGATGTTGATCTTATAAACATGTGCGTAAGCATTGAATCTGATTTGGGTATAGCGTTATCAGGTAAAACTGTTGGAGATATAGTTGAAGTTGAAGCTCCAGGTGAAAACTACACTATTGAAATACTAGAAATTTTATAAATTACTCTACAAACTTAACTAAAATGCAATAATACACTTCTATAATCATGGAATTCTAAAAATTCCTTAATTAAATAGTCATGCATCAAAATTATTTAATAATATTGATACATGACTATTATTTTGAATAGCTTTCTATTATATAATACAATTTATTTTTTTAACTGCTTCTTTATATAACCGCCTTTGAATTGTGTTAAGTCATATGACACAATAAACGCAGTAGGTTCATATTTAATTACAAGTTCTATTAAGCCCTTTTCACGTGCCCTTGGAGATATTATTTCTAACCTATGCCTTTCTTCGTTGTTTATTCCCCTTCCAGTAAAACTAGTTACACCAAACTTTCTATCTCTAATACATTGGACTAATTCAAGGTTTTGATTTATTAAACTTATATCAACACGCTTATATCCAATTGCTAGCTTTTCTTCTATAATCCCGCCAATATATATACCTAGACCATACCCTATTACATAAGCTATTATATTTGCTATATTTTTCAAATCTGAAAACACGATTCCTAAGCTAATAATGTATACAATAGCCTCTAATAATGATATTAATGCAGCCTTTGTACGTTCACCTTTTACAACTAGAGTTGTTCTTAAAGTTAGTAGCGGAACATATATAATTTGAAGAATAAAAATTAAAATGGCATTTAGTATCATAGTAACATCTCCTTATATTCGTACAAAATTAAATTTGTGCTCTGAATTTTTCAATCCTTGTTTTACTTCTATTAAATTAAAACTAATATTATTACTATATACCACTATATCACTAACTTCTAAACATTAACTAAAAATAATTTTTCTATATTTTATAATATTGAACCATTTATTTGAAAAATCAGCATATTGTATTTTATCTTCACCAATTTCTAAATAATCCTTCATTAGTTTTTCTATATCCCTATTAGACTTAATATTTATTCCAAAGCCTCTCCCATTAATAACATCTCTACCTGTATAAACATAATCTTTCAACGATATTATTTTATTTACCTTACCCTCTCTAACAATGACTGCAACCTTATCTCGTAATACTAGTACATCAAAGTATTCAGGATATTTATAGCTTAGGCCTTCTAATGGTATTTGATCTCCTAATGAATATAAAGAATCATGAATCCTTGATTTTTCTATATCATAGCTATTAACATTATAGTAAATCTCATCAAATATTTCTGCTCTAGCTTCTAACTCTGCCCCTTTAAATATGCTGTTATACTTTTCAGTTTTTGCTTCATTTTTTATGATTATTCCTCCACCAGCAACATCATACCCATCAACAACTACAAATCTACCAGTTATTGAACTTTCATTAAACCTATCAAAAACTATCTTATTTTTTGTTTTTATTATAACTTCTGCAACATCATTTATAGATATCTTATTAGCTTTTTCATTGCTTTCTAAATTTGATGCATCTATTACTTTAACTATCTCTTCTATTTCGCCTTCTGTTTCTTCAGTTGTAAGCTTAATTTTATACTTTTTATCTAAAATCAAATCTTCTTTTCCCATCCAAAATATACTTGCTTTAAATCTATTAGATACAATTGGGCTATCAATTTCTTTTGTTATCATCTCTCCTCTTTTATTAAAAAACTCATCTTCTACAGTTATTCCTATTGATTCTCCAGCTCTTACTGTTTTCTTTTCCTCTGAAACTTCCCAGCCTTCAATAGATTTCACCTTTGTTTTCTTTCCTTCTGGATAAATTACTATCTCATCTCCAACACTTAATGAACCTGCTTCTATTCTTCCTGCAATTATTCTTCTATCATCAAATTTGTAAACATCTTGAATTGGGAATCTTAATGGCTTTTTATCTGCTCCCTTTTCTTTTTCAAATGAATCTATTGCTGATATTATAGAATCTCCATTAAACCACTTCATCTTATCTGATGGATTTAAAATATTTTCTCCATTAAAAGCTGATACTGGAATGTAACTTAAAGGATAAACACCTAAATCACTTAAAAACTCTCCCATTTCCTTCTTTACTTTATTAAATACATCTTGTGAGTAATCTACTAAATCCATTTTATTAACTACAACATAAACCTTTTTTATACCTAAAAGTGAAAGTATATAAGCATGTCTTTTAGACTGTTCTTGCACTCCCTCTTTTACATCTATAACTAGTAATGCTGCTTCTGCATTTGCTGCTCCTGATATCATATTTTTCAAGAATTCCTTATGACCTGGTGCATCAATAATTACATACTCTCTCTTCTTTGTATTAAATTGAATTTGAGTAGTATCTATTGTTATTCCTTGTTTTTGTTCCTCTTCAAATGCATCTAAAAGATATGCATACTCAAAGGGTTTCCCAGTGTCCTTAGCTATCTTTCTAGCCTTTTCTATTACACCTTCTTGCAGCGAATTTGTATCATATAAAAGTCTTCCTATAACAGTAGACTTACCATGGTCAACATGTCCAACAACTACTATCTTTATTAATTCCTTGTTATTATCCATTAAAAACTCCTCCTTACATTTCAAAATATCTCAATAACCTAATACTTAAATACCTCTATATTTTGGTATAAGCATATTTACATATATCCATCTTTACGAAGCTTTTGCATTGCATAAGAATCCTCTTTATCTTGTGCTCTACCTGCTCTCTCACTTGTAGTTGTTATCTTTAACTCTTCTATTATTTCATCTATATTTGAAGCAGTAGACTCAATAGTCCCTGTGCATGGTGCGCAACCTAAACTTCTATATCTTCTCCCATCCTTTGCAAAATATAAATCAATTATAGGAATATTTTCTCTTTTTATATACTCCCAAATATCTATCTCGTTCCAAGCTAAAAGTGGATGAACTCTTATGTGATTCCCTTTAGGAAAATCTGTTTTAAATTGATCCCATAATTCTGGAGGTTGATTTGAATAATCCCAAGCATAATCCTTGTTTCTTTCACTAAATACTCTTTCTTTAGATCTAGACCCTTCTTCATCACGCCTTACCCCAACTATTAATCCTTCAAAGCCATATGTGCTAACTACTTGTTGAAGACCTTCTGTTTTAAGTGCCTTGCAGCATACTATTCTCCCTTGATTTGGTCCCATGCCTAATGCAATAGCCTCCTTATTTGTATGAACTATCAAATCTAAATTCATCTCTTTAGCAACTCTATCCCTATATGCAATCATTTCTGGTATTTTATAAGTTGTATCAACATGAATAAATGGAAATGGGCAATGACCAAAAAATGCCTTTTTCGCTAACCATAAAAGTACTGTTGAATCTTTTCCTATTGACCATAACATTCCTAATTTCCCTAGCTTTTTATATGCTTCCCTTAAAATATAAATACTTTCTGCTTCTAATCTATCTAAATGATCCATAATAACTTCCCCCTTTAATACGCATTTGCATTATTCTTATTAATTTTAGTTACTGTTTCTTTTCCTTCTGAATCTACTACTACCCACTCCAATATAGATTCATTATTATTTGTATAACAGACACTTCCAAGTCCCCCTATATCAGAACCAATAAAGAAATCTATCGCTTGTACACCACACTCTTTTATACATGATGTACACCCCCAGCAATCCTTTGGAAATTTAATATATGCTTTATTATTTTCATCCATATAAATAAGGTTACCTGGACAAGTCTCTTTGCATTTTGTACATCCAATACACTTATCACTATTAATTTTTATGCTCATAAATCTCTCCCCTCTTTACTATATCTCTGTTAATAATTTTAATTTCCCCATCAATAGTTTTTGAATTTATATACTTTAGATACTTAATATCCTTATCTGGATAGTCTAAATTTTCTCCAAAGGAATGCCATCTTGTTTCCTTTCTTGCATTAAGATGAGCTATTAATACCTTTGATATTATTAGTCTGTCCTTTAGTTCAAATAAAGATAATAATTCCCTTGAGTCCTTAGCCTTTAAATTCTTAGTTAACTTTATTATTTCATCTATTTTAATAGTTGCTATTGATAGACTTTTTTCATTATATCCATAATTACTGCTTATCCCCCCTGCATAACAATCCATTACTTTTTGCATAGCTTCCTCTAAATCTTGAATACTATACAAGCCTTGAGTTTCACCAATTAAACTTTCAATTTCATTTAATATTCTCTTTGAACTTTCTACTGAAAACTCCTGATTTTCTTTATTTCCAATATGCCTAATAGCTGATAATGCAGCTATCTCACCTTCAACTAATGATCCTGTTACATACTTTTGTGGACATCCTCCTGCCACATCTCCTGCTGCAAAAAGTCCTTTTATAGTAGTTTCCCTTGAATTATCTATCCAATAACCACTAGCTGTATGCCCTCCAACAATATATGGCTCAGTACCTTCAATCTCTGTATCTTGAATACTTGGTCCACGTCCTGATTCAATCCAACGCAAACTTTGACTAGGTGCCATATTGAAATAAGCTTTAACAAGATCTTCTTCTTCCTGTTTACTAATTCCAGATGTTTTAAGGTAACATGGGCCTCTTCCTTCTATAGATTCCTTCACTGTTCCATACAATCTTTCTGAAGTTCTATTTCCATATTTACTTCCGTATTCTTCACCTTTTGAATTTATTTGTTCAGCTTTAATACCTTGTGCTATAGTTCCTGTTGGTGCAATTGTATCCTTGCATCTTAGTGCTATAAACCTCATTTCAAAAGTTGTCATTTCTGCTCCTGCTCTAATTCCCATAGCATATCCAGCACCAGTATTGAAAGGGCTATACCACATTTTGTGCCTTGAGAAGCCTGGATTGTTTGGTTTGTAAATTCCTGAAGCCCCACCAGTTGCACATATTACAGCTTTAGCATTTATCAAATATAATTCTTCTTTATTTACAGAAACTCCATAAGCACCTTTAATTTCATTATCCTTAACAATATAATCAATTACATTTACATGATTCATAATTTTAATATTCTCTTTATCTTTAATTGAATCTGATAAGATAGTCTTTATATTTTCTCCATTTATCTTTATATTTCTATTTCCACGAGCTATATATTCACCATTCTCATCCTTCAATATTACTAAGCCTAACTCTTCTAATTTATGTGTTGCCTCGTTTAATCCTTCAGCCATAGATAGTAATAAATCATCTCTAACAATTTCATCTGCATCCCATCTTGCATACTCAACATAATCTTCTGGAGTTTTTCCTTTTACTATATAAGCATTAAGTGCATTTACCCCAGCTGCTAAACATCCACTTCTCTTTATATTAGCTTTTTCTAAGACAATAACACTTGAATTAGAGTTTTCTGCAATAGTTAGTGCTCCATAACAGCCAGCTGCTCCACCTCCAATAATTAAAATATCTGTAGATAATATTTTTAACTCCACTTTAAATCCCCTCACCTTTTATAAACTAAATTTCTTCCCTTAAATTAGATGTAGATAGGCATTGCATCTACCTTTAGTTTATTTTCTACCATTTCTGCCTTGGAATTATTAAATATATAAAGTCTATGAATTAGAACATGTACCTTCTCACCTTCTTTTAATGGTGCTTGTTCTAAAGTTCTATACCCTGGTACAATAATGTCCCCAACTTTAATTTTTAATAATATATTGCTACCTCTAAAATATTCAGCGATTATTACACCTTCCTGAGATGCTGATGGTACATTTAAATCATTTAGATTATTTACTATTTCAACAAACTCTGGTCTTATAATTGCCTTAGCTCCCCTCAACTCTTCTTCAAAACCTTTTACTACTTTTGAATCTTCAATAATACTTGTTTCACCAATAAATTGTGCTACAAAAGGAGATTTTGGATTTTTGTATATTTCTACTGGACTTCCCTTTTGCTCTATTTGTCCACTATTAGTTACTATAATTTCATCTGCTACCTCAACAGCTTCTTCTTGATCATGAGTTACAAATATACTTGTAATTTTAAGAGTATTTATCATCTCCTTTAGCCAAGTTCTTAACTCTTTTCTTACCTTGGCATCAACAGCTGCAAAAGGTTCATCTAATAATAGTAATTTAGGATTGGGTGCTAATGCTCTAGCAAAAGCAACCCTTTGCTTTTGACCTCCTGAGAGTTGTTTTGGATATCTTTTTTCTAATCCTTTAAGACCTATTAGCTCTACTAAATATTGAACTCTATTATTTATCTCTTCATTACTTTGTTTTTGAAGTTTTAGTCCAAAAGCAATATTTTCAAATACAGTCATATGCCGAAATAATGCATAGTTTTGAAACACAAACCCAATTCCTCTTTTTCCTGGTGCCACATTATTTACTTTTACTCCATCTATAAATATCTCACCTTCATCTGGTACTTCAAGACCTGCTATCATTCTTAAAATGGTAGTTTTACCACTTCCACTTGGCCCAAGAAGTCCAACTAGTTTTCCTTCTTCAATTCCAAAACTAACATTATTTGATGCTTTGAAGTTACCAAATGATTTATTTATATTTCTTAACTCTACGTACATCTCTAAGCCCCCTTTTTCATCTTTAATTCAATTAGATTCCTTAAAACCAATATGATTACTGCTAATATTACAAGTATTGATGCAACTGCAAACGCTGCTGAAAATTGATATTCACTATATAAAATTTCTACATGTAATGGAAGTGTATTAGTTTGTCCTCTGATATGACCTGAAACTACTGATACTGCTCCAAACTCCCCCATTGCCCTAGCTGCACATAATATTACTCCATAAACTAATCCCCATTTAATATTTGGAAAAGTTACCTTTCTAAATATCCTAAATCCACTAGCTCCCATTAATGCAGCTGCCTCTTCTTCCGATTTTCCTTGAGCATGCATAAGAGGTATAACTTCTCTTGCTACAAAAGGAAATGTTACAAATACTGTTGCCAATATAACACCTGGCAAAGCAAAAACTATCTGCACATCAAGTTTAGTTATTAATGATTCAAAAAGACCATCTCTACCAAATGCTAAAATAAATATAAGTCCTGCTATTACAGGTGATATTGCAAATGGTAAATCTATAAGTGTAGTCAAGAAATTTTTGCCTTTAAAATCAAACTTAGTTATTGCCCAAGCTGCTATAACTCCAAAAATCGTATTTAATATAGTTGCTATCAAGGTAGCCAAAATAGTAAAGTTAAGTGCTTTGAAAGTATAATTATCTGTAACTGCTTTAAAATATGCATCTATTCCTTTTTTCAAAGCTTCTACTAGTATTAATGTCAGTGGGAAAAGTAACATCACTATCAAAAATATTAAACTAGTTGAAATCAATATATATTTTGTTTTCTTACTCTCTTTTCCCATATGATTTATCCCTCCCCATACTTACTAGCTCTATGCTGTATTAAATTTAAAATCAATAACATTAAGAATGAAAATATAAGCATAACTAATGCTATTGCAGTGGCTCCATCGTAATTGTATTGTTCTAGCTTACTCATAATTAAAAGTGGTGCTATTTCAGTTTTCATTGGCATGTTCCCAGCTATGAAAACTACACTTCCATATTCACCAACACCTCTTGCAAATGCTAATCCAAATCCAGTTAATAAAGGAGCTGCTATACTAGGTAATATTACTTTTATAAATATCCTAAGCTTACTTGCTCCAAGCATTGTTGCTGCTTCTTCATACTGTGGATCTAATTCTTCCAAAACAGGTTGAATTGTTCTAACAACAAAAGGTATTCCTATAAAAATAAGAGCAATTGTTATTCCTACTGTTGAAAATGATGATTTTATTCCTATTGAGTATAAAACCTTTCCTATCCATCCATTTTCAGAGTAAAGTGTTGTTAACGCTATACCTGCAACAGCTGTTGGAAGTGCAAATGGTAAATCTATTATTCCATCAACAAATCTTTTAAATGGAAATTTATATCTCACAAGTACCCAAGCTAATATAAGTCCAAAAAAAGCATTTATAATAGCTGCTATGAAAGCACAACCAAAACTTACTAAAAAGGATGCTATTACTCTTTGATCTAAAATAGTTTCAAAAAAACTATCAAATCCCATATTCCCGGCCTTAACTACTATTGTTGATAGTGGAATTAGTACTATAAGACTTAAATATGTTAAGGTGAATCCAAGGCTCATTTTGAACCCTGGTATTACTTTTTTAGTTTGATGGAACATAGATTTCATCAAATACTCCTCCATCTTTAAAGTGCTTTTGCTGTGCTTTAGTCCATCCACCAAAGACCTCATCAACAGTAACTAGCTTCAAACTTGGAAATGAATCTTTATACTTCTCTGATATTTCTAGATCTCTTGGTCGATAATAATTTTGAGCTGCTATCTCCTGACCTTCTTTGCTATATAGGTAATCTAAATAAGCTTCTGCTACTTCTCTTGTTCCCTTTTCCTCTGCCACCTTATCAACTACTGAAACTGGTGGTTCTGCCAAAATACTTAATGAAGGATAAACAATATCAAATTTATCTTTACCTAACTCATTTATTGATAGATAAGCTTCATTCTCCCAAGCAATTAATACATCTCCAATTCCTCTTTCAGCAAATGTTGTTGTAGCACCTCTAGCACCAGAATCAAGTACTTCTACATTTTTATAAATGCTAGAAACAAACTCTTTAGTTTTAGTTTCATCTCCATTTAACTTATCTAATCCATAAGCCCATGCTGCAAGATAGTTCCACCTTGCTCCTCCTGAAGTCTTTGGATTAGGTGTTATTATTGAAGTACCTTCTTTTGTTAAGTCATCCCAATCCTTAATGTTTTTTGGGTTTCCCTTTCTAACTAAAAAAACTATTGTTGATGTATAAGGTGAGCTATTATCCTTAAACTTACTTTGCCAATCTTTATTTATAAGCCCTGAATTGCTAATTTCATCAATATCATAAGCTAATGCAAGAGTAACCACATCTGCCTTTAATCCTTCAATTACAGCTCTTCCTTGCTTTCCTGAACCTCCATGAGACTGATTAATTACAACCTCTTGCCCAGTTTTATCTTTCCAATACTTTGCAAAACTTTTATTATAATTTTCATATAGTTCTCTAGTAGGATCATAAGATACATTTAAAAGTTCAACTTTTTCCTTTTTATCCTCATTCACCTTTGAATTACCGCATCCAATTAATCCCCCAATTAATAATGTTGTTGCAAGACCTAAACTTATTGCTTTAAATTTTTTCATTAATTTCTCCCCCTTCTTCAATTCCTACTAAACACATATGTTTAATAGGAATTACTATGATATCATAGTATCCATTTAATCCCAAAATGTCAATAAATTCTCAAAAATATTTTTAAATTATTTTTTTAGTTTAGATTTATTACAATCAATCTTTTCATCTAATCAATGCAATATAAATGATGATAACTATTACACACAATAAAATTATAAAAACAAAAAAGAGCCATATAAAACAGCTCTTTTCTTGCTAATACTTATTATTTTATTGCCTTCATTATTTACTTATCTATTTTAATATAAGCTTTATTTCTTCAGTAACTACACTATCACCAAGTAATATATTACCTGCACGTAAGACTACATTCTCATCCTTTACTTTATCATATTCCAGTACATATCCTGTACTTGTTTCTCTTAATATCATTCTTCCTTCATATAAAGAATCATCTTCATAATCTAAATACATATTTATAGCTACACTTAATGCATCGCTCTTATTTTGTCCATCTATTGCAACTGTTATCTTATTTTCTTTTCTTTCAATATTTGATAAATATACTATTTCTCCAGTTTTAGATTGTATTTCAGTTACATATGATATATTATCTTTATTCGCTTTTTGTAGCTTTGAATATGCTTCATTATATATTCTTTGTTCTTCCTCGTATTTTATATTTGCTTCTTTTAATTTTTCTTCTTGAGCTTTTTTCTCTTGTTCTGTTTGTTCTGGCCAGCTATCTATTCCAACACCTTGAACTACAACATCTTTTCTTATTATAACTGATATATCTTTAGCTTTTTCAACATCTTCTTTTAAGACTTCATCAAAAAACATATATGATTTTTCTTCATCACCTATTGATGGTCCAGTCCAATAATATACTCTATCATCAATTTTTAAAATAACACTATCAGTATCCCCTTTATAAGTTTCTAATTCTAACATTGTTCCAATTCCTGTAGCTTCTAAACTATATACATTGTTCCCATCACATGATTTCTCCATAATAACATTTCTTTTATAGTTAGCCTTCATTGAATCTGTAAAATCTACTTTAAATTCTAAAGATTCATCAATATCGTATTCTTCGCTAGATATATTTAATTTTATAGTTCCATTTGATGGAAATCCATCCATAGTCATTAAATCTAATACTCTTACTTGTGTATTTTTATCAACATTATATGATCCACCACCTGAACCTACACTCATTCCATTTACTTCTGCCGTTACATGCACACCATAATCTGATGGTAACTCAAATATCCCAGCTTCCGATTCTATTTTTACGGTCATTTTTATGATTTGATTTGTTGCTGCAATATTATCTACAGTAACCTTAATTCCATCACCTTCTACTGATTTACCTACATATTTAGTTACTGGTAAGTAGTCTTCAGTGAATCCAAGTGCAATATACAAGTCACTTAATACTGGTATATCACCTGCAAGTGCTGGTTTTGCTGTAACTCCAACTATCATAAATACTGCTAATGCAGCTGCAATTGACATTCCTCTTTTTCTACTCTTTTTTCTTTTTAATATTGATGCTTTTTTAGCACCATCTTCAATTATTGAATCTATATTATTAGGTATTTTTATATCATCGTATTTTTTATTCATTTAAATAATCCTCCCTTAAACTTTCTCCTAATGCTTCCTTTGCACGTCTAAGATGACTTTTTACTGTATTTGATGGTATGTCCATAATATTTGAAATTTGATCAATAGACATATTCTCAAAATACTTTAGGATAATTACTGTCTTGTACTTGTCCCTAAGGTTATCAATAGCATTATATAAATCTATTTTTTCTTCTATTGGTAGTGATTCATCTTTGAAAACCAATCCACTATCGTCATCTAAATAAACAGTTTTACTATCTTTTTTGCTATAGTTTATTGCTGTATTTATTAATATCCTAGTTATCCAAGTTTTAAAAAACTCTGGATTTTTAAGCTTTGTTACAGCTAGTAGACCTTTATAAGTACTTTCATGTAAAATATCTAAAGCTTTTTGTTCTTCTTTAACATAGCTGAAAGCCACTTTATAAAGAGAAACTTTATGAACCTTCATAGCTTCAACGAAAGCATCTTCGTCACCTTTTATAGCTTTTTTCACATAATCTATTTCACTATTATGTTCTTTTCCTTTTTTCCATGGAATAAAAATTGCTTTTTCCATAAACACTACCCTACCCCTCTTTTACTTATGTCATAACATATATTTCATTGTACAATTACTCTTCACACTAATTAGACAATCCAACTTATGTAAAAGTTGCAAGTTATATAATTATATTTCATTGCTTATGTATTTTCTAGTAATATAGACTTCAATATACATTATTTTCTTTTTATTAAATATTAAAACAAAAAAGCATTGTTTAAAGTTTTTAAGCTTTAAACAATGCTTTTTTTCAATTCTCTATTCCACACCCTATTTATTACTCTGTTTGAAATATTCCTGATGATATATCATCTATATCTTCGTAATCTTTAATAAATATTATTGATAATCTTATTTAAATATGATTTTTCTATAATTATTTTTTAGTTTTTAAGTATATACCTGAACCTACAACCACTGTAATCGTAATCGCTAGGAATACATATATAAACATACTTTTTGAATATGACTCCTCTTTTCCTAGCTCATCATTCTCATTAGTTTGATTCTCATGTTCATCTTTTTCACCAGAAAGAATCTCATTTTCTACATCTCCATTTTCATTTGTATTTGATGTATCTTCTGATTCTTTTTCTTCTGAATTGGTCGTATTTGAACTATCTGGTTTACTTGTAGTGTTTGTACTACTTCCACCAGTTGTTGCTCCTACATTATTTTCAACACCATTATTTCCTGTGTTTGGTCCATTATTCTCGTTATTATCCGAACCATTTCCTGAACCTGAACCATCCTCTGGTTTTTCTATAACAGTTATTTTAGAAACCACAGTTTCCTTATGTGTGTTAGAAACTAATTTCATTGCACCATTTACTTTATCAGTATTTGGAAGAACATTAAAACTTCCCTTTTTAGGTCCTTCAACTTTTAAGGTTCCAATTACTAATGAACCTTTTTCATTAACTAAATTAAGCTTTGATGTTACATATATATCAACTACATTTTCAGTAGTATTGTATTTATAGTTTGCCTTTGCCTCATTCTTAATTTGATCATCCCAAACTATAGTATTCAACTTAACATCACCTTGAAGTTTTAAACTTAATTGAAATGAAGTAACTATTGAGTTTACATTATCTACTGATACTTCAACACTATCTCCATTTGTAAAATTACGATTTAATACAATGTTTTCAGTTGCATTTGACTCTATTGAAGTACCAAGCATAAATACAATTAGAAAACATATTGATTTAAATAAATTCTTCATATGTTATTCTCCTTTTGTAAATTCTATTTCTGGTAACACTTTAGGAACTTCAACATACATACTATCACTTACAAGTCTTTGTCCTTCTAATGTTATTGCATCATTTACTCTATACAACTCAGCCATAACTTTATTTGTTAACTTAGAAATTTCAGCCTCAGGAATCCATGAAATCCATGTTCCACTACTTATTTCACCTATGTGAGCATTTACCGGAATTTCTGCAAGTAAGATAGTTTCAGAGCTAATTACATATCCATTTACATCTTTTAATACAGGGATATTATAAGCTGGGTTACCTCTATATTCACCAGTGATAATTACTGAACCAGCAGGTATACTTTGACCTTCTGCATATTCATAATCTGATTTTAGCTTACCTACGGTTTCTATATCTATATTATCTCCTGGGGGTGCTAACACATCAAGTTCAGCTACTAATATAGTAGACATTCCTTTTGCAACTAGTTTTACATATGATGCTTCATATGTCCAAAGTTGTCTTCCACCTTCTGAATCTTGCTGGTTAAAGTAAACTGTAGCTGTATTGTTATCATTTCCATGATTTCCAAAATCAAACTTTCCGCTATTAGCTAGTGTCCAATTTTCACCATCATTACTTACATGTACTTCGTAATTTTCAATTGTACCAACATCTTTAATATCGTTAGTTGCATATTTAATACCTACAATTGGGCTTACTTCATTCATTTCAATAATAATTTCTGGAGTAAGCTTACCATCTTTTCCACCTACATAAACAGTGTCTAGTTTATTATCTATAGCCTTGTTTATTGAAGGATTCATAACTGGTCCAGTTGTGTCCATTCCATTATTCTTATCCTCATCATTTAATGTATTTGTATTTACTGACCAAGCAGTTTTGCTTATACTTCCATCATGAGAAATCTTTAATGAACCTATATTTTCTTTTTCAGTAGTATTTAATAAGTAATCATAAGCAACTACTTCATAATTAAATACTCTATTATTTGATGCTCCAATTATGTCTGTAAATGTATTTTCAGTAGTAAATCCTACTGGAACACCGTTTCTATAAATTTCATAACCTAATATCTTTTCCTCATCACCTGTTGTTCCAAGGTTTAATACTATTGATTTAGAATCTTTAACATAATCTCCATCAGAATACTTATCAAAAGTAGCTTCGACTTTAGTATCACTACTCATAGGTTTAACCCCTGATAATCTTTGTCTTCTAGCTTCATCATTTAAGTATTGAATTTGCCTTATTTCTTTTTCATATCCTTTAGCTTTAACATATTCATACGTCTCTTCTGTAGGTCTAATTCCCCATTTGTAGAAGAAATCTGTTAAGTCTTTTTCTGCTACATCTGATGCAAGTCTTACAAGTATCTGATCCTTATGTAAAGATGCCATTTCTGAAGGCATTTCTCTATAAGCCTTGTTTAATCTTCCATAGTAGCTATCATTGTTCCATAACATTTCATATGTATGATTATCTTCATAAGCTAAATGTAATTGCCAGAACATACCTAGTGAAACAAATACATTTGAAGGTAACGCTACTGTGTTAGATGTAACTTTTTCATACATCTTTTCATATATGTCGCTATCTTCTAATCTTGATTTTGCTTTATCATCAAAAGTTTGTACTATTAGAGCTAACATATTATTAGTAGTCTCTGAGTAAGTACCCTTTGGTTTATCTGTAACATGACCTATTTCATGAGATATTCCCCATCCAAATAGCTCTCCACTTTCCTTTAATGTACCATCTTCATTAAATGTATATGGCTTTCCTTGCATTAAAGGTGCTGATGAATTGAATCCAATACCAACATGGTTATTTGAAGCATACATAAATGCTTTTCCAAACATTCTTTGGTATTTAATATTCATTCTACTTCTTGGTTCTATATCTGTTCCTAAGATACCTTTCTTTGCAAAAGTAATATCCATCATTTGTTCCCAAGCAAGCAATGTTTGATATACTCTTTCTACTTGCTCCTCTTCATTATCCAATCCTGTTGTTATTCCTTTTAAAATCTCCGTTGCAGGAAGATTTAAAGTAACTTTTTGAAGTTCAATATCAGTTGTATTTAATACACTTGTCTCTTTATCAAACTTATACTTATTTTGACTTTTATTTTTAAAGAATGGATACATACCTTCTAGCTCATCTACATACTTTTTAAGTTCATCAATATAGCTTCTAATAGAATCCTTAACTTCATTAATCAGTGTTTCATCATTTATAGAATTATAAAGATTAAGATGTGGAATCTTAGTTCCGCCACTTACACGTACCTTGATTTCATTATTTGATATTGATTTATTTGGGTACCTAACATACATGCTTCCACCCTTTTCAACATCTAAATCATGAATCTTTGGAACTTCAATTACATTTCTACCTTTTTGAAGCTTCACTGTTTTTGCAAACTTTCCACTTTCACCATAGTATTGCGTAAATATTAATTCTGGAAGTATGTTTCCCTTAGTACCTACATAAACAACTATCTCTTCTCCTGTTCTAACTGAGTATCCAAGAGCCTGATAGTCATTTCCCATCCCTTGATTAAATGTTCCGTTAGTTATATTTTGCTCTACTGTAAATATCTCTTGTGATAGTCCTTTATCATTTAATATATCTTCAGCAAGTTTTAATTCTTTTTCTAATACTGTTTTATTCCAGTGATATTCACCACTTATGCTATCTACAGTATTTAATCTTGTTCTTAATTCATCAATTACAGTTTGAGTAACTGAATCTTTAATCTCAACTTGAAGATCATCTTTAAATAAGTTCTTAATATCATTCTCTATGCTGTCATAATTATATATCTTAAGTTCTGATATACTAACTTTATTTCCACCATAAACACTAGGATTAATTTGAATCTTATTAGATTTTATTGGTTCATCTAATTGAAGTAATACATACGCCCCATTATTATTTTTACTAGTAATTCTAGCTTGGTTATATGTCCACTTTTGACTTACTTCATCCCATACACCAATATTAGCTTGGTATGGAATATTGTATCCTGGTTCTTGTCTTGGAATTAATGCAATAGTATCAATTGTGTACTCATCATCGAATGTTATAATAGGACCTCTCTTTGAGTAAACACCTGCATCCCAGTCATTTAAGTACCAGTATGTTGAGTAGTCATTATCTACGACACCAATCTTCCCACTTGGGTAATTCTCCTCTGTCACACCTTTGACATAATCAACGTCTACAATATGATTAGTTAATTCTCCAATATTCTTAGCAGTATTTATAAGATTGTAATTTGGAGATATTGGTGGGTCTATTGACAGAGTCTTTCCTGTATAAACATTAGATTTATTACTTGTACCTATTTCATTATAAGCAGTTAGATACACTTCATATGTAGTTTCATTTTCCAATCCTGAAACTACATGGCTTGTATCTACAATACTTTTAATTTCTGTGTATTCTTCATCTGAATTAGCTTTTCTGTAGTAAAGATTTTGACCTATTGCCATATCATTCTTCTTCCAGCTAATTTTAATTCCTTTATATAGTCCTTCAACAGATATACCTTCTGGTGCTGTTGGTTTTTCTTGAGGCTTTGGTACTCCTATTATTGGAGCTGAAAAATCACTTGACCAATCTCCATTTATAGATTTAATACGCAGCTCATATTCCTCGTAGTTCTTTAAATCTTTAAATTCGATTGTGTTACTAGTAGTTTGTCTTATTTCTTCTTTACCATCTTTCAAAGCTTTACAAACTATTTCATAACCTGTTACATTAGCTTCATGATTCCATGATAATTTAAGTAATTCATTATCAGGTTCAACTTTTTTAATTGTTGGTATATTTAATTCTGGTTCTGGAATTTCATCATATACGTTATTTAAAAATTCCACTTTCGCTATTTCAGCTAATTTAGGATCTTTAGTTGTTTCTTTAACTACAATAGTTATCTTTTTTACAGCAACTTGTTTTCCTAAATCTATTTTAATTGTTCCAGCATTAGATTTAACTGCTTTTCTAAATCCTACAGCTCCAAAATCATTTCTAGAAACTTCAATACCACTCTCATCAAATAAAACAACTTCTCCACTTGCAGGTCCACTACCATCTACAGGTGATTTAATTATTATTTGCTCCATTTCAACAGTTTTATCTAACTTCATAGTTACTTCTACAGGAGTCTCTGGAGTTATATCTACTTTATTGTTAGTTTCATCTACTGACGAAATTTGAAGTACACCTTCATCATTAATAAGGTCTTTTACCTCACCTACAATTTCTTGTCCTTCTTTTTTCTCTAATTCTATAGTTGATGGATTTAATATTGCATCAGTATTAATAATATTTGCACTTGATTTACTCTTAGATACATTTTGATGAACATAATGTAAATCTAATATATCCACTACTCCATCTCTATTAAGATCATACTCAGTAATAAGGTTTTCATCAGTTGTATCCATATTTTCTAATATATTATTATAATCACTCTCGTCAACCTTATCATCATTATCAAAGTCACCAAATAACAATACCTCATTATTATTCATAATAACTCTTTGAGAATAATCCTTAACTTGGATATTCTTTTCTACAACATTATTAAACCCTGCACCAAGTAATTCAATATTGTAATTTCCTAAAGGTAGGTTATTAAATTCAATATTGTAATAATACACATGTGTGTCACCTATACTTGTTAGCCCTCTTTTTTCATTTAGCTTTTTAACTGTGTAATTAATGGTATTACCATTAATTATTGCTTCTGATTCTTCAATAGACTTATCACTACCTAATTCTAAGCTAACTTCATCAGTTTTACTTTTTAGTACTAAATTTAACTTCGTACTTTCTTTACTAGTATTCTTAATAGGCATTTTAAAGTTAATATCCACTTCTAATTTACCAGTAATTATATCTGTTGTACTTATTGGATCATTATCTGTAGATAATACATCTTTACCTAATGCAAATGCATTCATTGGCAACGCAAGCATTGATAGTAAAATAATTGATGCTATTATTTTTTTCATTTCACCTTCACTTCCTTTCGTAAATTATATTTTTAAACATCATTTAAAGTTCGACAAAATTCTTTATATTTCCTCATACTTATTATCGTTGGAAAATTATTTTCCTTTAATAAAAATAGGCAATGAAATAAGTTCACTCAAAACTTTTTTCATTGCCTATAATCTCTATATAATAAATTCTATAATTTACTTACCTATTATCTTTACTACTTTCCACTATTTAAACTAATAAAAAGTTCTACTATATTAGGATCGAATTGTGTACCTGAACATCTTCTTAATTCATCAAATGCTTTTTCTTTACTCATAGCCTTCTTATAAACTCTATCATTAGTCATTACATCGTAAGAGTCACATACAGTTATTATTCTTGCTAATAGTGGTATTTCCTCGCCCTTAATCCCCATCGGATATCCTTTTCCATCATATCTTTCATGATGATATAAAACACTTTCTGATACACTCTTAAGCTCACTAGATGCTTTTATTATTCTATAACCTTTTTCAGAGTGAGTTTTCATTATCTCATATTCCTCATTAGTTAATGGACCTTCTTTCAACAGAATTTCTTGGCTAATTCCAATCTTCCCTATATCATGGAGATCTGCTGCTATTCTAAGTTCATCTATTTCTGACATCTCAAGACCAATTTTTTCTCCAACTTTAGCTGCATTAATTGATACTCTTGAAGTATGTTCCTCTGTTTCTCCACTTCTAACACCTAATCCTATTTTCAATGAATTTAATATTGAGCTTTTAATACTCTTATTTTGGAGAAGCTTTTTTCTATATACTTTGTCTTCTGCTTCCTTTAAAACTTCATATACATCATTATTTATATCCTTTTTTATAGATGAACCTAATGAAATACTTATATTAAATAAATTATTGTCATACGTTTCACACTTATCAAGAATATCAACAATAATCTTTTCACAATACTTTGATGTTGCATTAGGAATAAGTATAACAAACTCATCCCCACCAAACCTAAATACTTCTCCAATGCCATAACAGACTAATTTTAAAACATCAGTTATTTGTATTAAAAGTTTATCTCCTTCATTATGCCCAAATGTATCATTAATTAACTTTAATCCATTTGCATCTCCCATGATTACACCTAGTGGCATAAACTCAGCTTTAGAAAACTCTCTTTGCATCTTTTCAAAACATGTTCTATTTTTAGCTCCTGTTAAAATATCTGTATAACTTAAATATTCAAGTTTCTCTTGATATAATTTTCTCTCTGTTATATCTAAAGACCTTCCTACTATCCCTGTTACATTCCCATAACTATCTAAAAGTGGCATCTTACTCACTTCTCTAAAATTATCTTTTCCATTCTTACCTTTTAATGTAACCTCATTGTAAATTGGTTCTTTTGTTTCAATTATAGTTCTATCATCCCTTATAAATTTTTCAACAATTTTTTTATCAGGATTAATATCGAAATCAGTTTTACCAAATATATTATCTACGCCTCTTTCAGCATAAAAATCTATACATTCTTTATTAGCATAAACGTACTTTCCGTTTATATCTTTATAAAAAATTACACCAGGTAATATATCTATTATTTGCCTAGTTAAATTCTTTTGCATCATAATTTCAAATTCTTTTTCTTTTAATTTCCCATCTTCGGTTACTAAACCAACCATTCCTGCAACAGCAACAACCTTATCTTCTTCATTAATAAGAGGAATCAGTGTACATTGTCTAAATCCTGTTACTGTATTCATAATTTCAGTAGATACTGCTCTAGACTCTATCACCCTTTTTATATCATCATCAAATTTATGACAAATATGTTCTTCAAATAAAATATCATTTTTCTTACCTATAATTTCACATTCTTTTTTATTATGTAAATCAGCATATAACTTATTTATATAAACAAATTTACCATCCAAATCCTTAATCCACATTGGCAAATTAATATTTTTCATAAATAACTTTAATATTCCATGCATAACTGTCACCTCTATCCTTACCCACAACAGTATAATTACTTTTCGACCATTTTCTCCAAATTGTGCTTTGTTTTCATTATAATGTATATTTGTATATTTTAAAACAATATCTTTTCATAATATAAATATATGCTTAGTTATTTCATTATCTTTATATTAAAAAGGTAGATACAGCTATAATTTAGCCCTATCTACCTTTTCTTTTAATTTGTATTAAAATCATATTTATGACTTAGTTCTATTGTAAGTTTATTTCTATTATTTTATCTTCTAGTATATACTTAGTTCTTCCATCCCATTCTAGTGCTGTCGTACTTGTTTCAATCTCATCATATGTATATGGAATTATTTTAATACTAGTTATTCTCTTTTCGCCATTGTAGAAATAAGCACCATCTCTTATGGATGCTTTAAGTGGAGCCGCTTCACCATTTTGATCTATTATATCATAATGATACTTTGTTTTTTCTGTACTTTCCCATGCGGCAAATCCATCTTCACTTCCTACTAAAGTTACTCTATCTGGTGCAATAATCACTTGGTTCACTTCTAATTTATTTTCTTCAACTTCAATCTTCTTATTTACATCTAAGACTTTGGTATCATTTTTATAGTTATTTATATCAAATTCAAAAGCATAAGTAAACTTATCTTCCTCTATCCCATTTACCTTTGCAATATTACTAAATACTAATTTCACATCCGCCTTTTCAGTTAAATTTAATCCTTCCGGCTCTATACTTATAACTATACTAGTAGCCTTAAATGTATCATTTTCATCTTTAGGTCTCATTGAATATCCATACTTGCTATTATTTTCATCTCCACTTTTTATATCTACTTTATAACCATTTACGTATAAATCTGGAATTAAATTTATTTTTTCTTCCATAAGTGTATTAATATCTTTATTAATATCCATATTGATTACTATTCTGCTGTTATCTGTAAAGAATTCATTTAATGCTATCTCAACATCACCTGACTTTATAGTTTCCCCTATTTCTGAACTATAATTTTCATTATTTCTAATTCCTAAAAAGCTAGATACATTGTTCTTAAACTCATCCATAGCTGCTGATACAACCTCACTGTGCATACCAATATTTATAGTTAAAAATAATACTACAGCAACTGCTACTACTTTTTTATTTAATACTCTTTTCTTCTTTGAGTTTTTAAACTTCTTAAACATCCTCTTCTTTTCAAGCTCGTCCATAGTTTCTTCTTTATATTCTGAAAGGTCAATCTCTACATTATTTAATAACTCATACTCTTTTTTCATTCTTAATCCTCCTTATGCCCTTGAAAATAAACCTCTTATTTTACTTTTTCCTCTGGATATTCTGTTATATAAAACTGATGGTTTAATATTAAATTCTTCACTAACTTCTTGTGGTGAATATTCTTCTACAAAAAGCCTAATAAACATATCTCTATCCATAGGTGATAATGCACTAAGTAATTCTTCTATTTCCTCATCTAATTCTTTCTTTAATATAGACTCTTCTAACTTACTATTTCCTTCAATCGCAATTTCAGAAATATCTAATTGACTAAGATCCTTTAAGTACCTTCTTTTATAATCAATAGCTTTATATTTCGTAATAGCTGCCACCCAATTCTTTAGAATGTTTTTATCCTTATCAAACCCATCTATGTTATTCCATACACCAAGATAAACATCATTAATACATTCCTCGTGATATTGACTAAGGTTATATAGATGTTTCTTTACAATAGCCTTGATTAATGGTGCATATTCATTAATGAGCAATTCAATACCCTTCTCATCTCTATTTTTTATTAACTTCACAATGGTTTCATCCATAGCTACATTTCTCCTTTCACAAGAGCTCTTATACTTACTATTTCGCTTATAATTCTCTATTTCTATCATAAAATATAAAATAATTTAAAAGTAATTAATTCTTAATTATTCCACATATCAATTCACCTTAGTTACTATTATAATGTATATATATGTAAAATACATAATTATAAGGGGGTAATCACATGTTTAAGAATAACTCTAAACCATTAATGATTTTAGGTTTGATTCCATTTGTTCTATGGTTAAGTTTACTCTTTAAGGCAAGCATGACCACACCACTTACACCTATTATTGGAATACTTTTGTTTACAACAGGCTATGGTGTATCAAGTGCTAATAAAAAATTGATTATTGCTTCTATCATAACTCTTACAATCTGTTGTTGTACTTTCTTTATTCTAGGCTTACAAAATGATTACTTTAAATATATTGAATGTTATGTAGCTATTATCATGATTATTTATTATGGTATATTACACTTTTTTAACTATAAGCGTAATATACACTCTTAAATTCCCCCATAGAAAAAGGTCGGCAAAATGCCGACCTTAAAATTATCATTTTATCTACATTAAATACTCATATATTTTATATGGTAAATAATCAATTTCTATATTATTAGTTCAATATATACTATAGTTACCCTTTCTTTGCTTTAACACTAGATTACCTTCTTTTAGTAACTTTGAAGCCTTTGTTATCGCTACTTCTGATATGCCAAGTTTTTCACTTAGTTCTTGAGTGCTTTTACCTTTTTAAATTATTTCACTTAACCCTTTTATCTTATACTTAAATTACTTATATTTTTAAAATACTATTTCCTTACTATCTTTATGAAAGTCTTTTTACCTATTTGTACTATTATTTCAGATGTTACTTCTAAAACTTCAATATTCGTTAACTTATTCCCATTTATCTTAACTCCACCTTGAGTTAGTAATCTTCTAAATTCATTTTTACTTTTTACTAATCCATTATTAACTATGATTTCTGATAAATTAAAATCTTTATCTGATACTTCAACAGTCTTTATGTCATCAGGAATCTCTTTCTTTTGAAATACTTGTTTAAATCGTTCCTCAGCTTGTATTACTTCTTCATTACTATTGTATAACCTAACTACTTCTCTTGCTAATTGAAGCTTTATATCTCTTGGATTAACCTTGTCTTCTTCAAGGGACTTCTTAATTGTTTCAACTTCATCTGGGTGAATATCTGTTACTAATTCAAAGTATTTTATTATTAAACTATCTGGAATAGTCATTGTTTTTTCAAACATAATGCTGGCCTCTTCATCTATACCAATGTAATTACCTAAGCTTTTACTCATTTTATTTACTCCATCTAAACCTTCTAATAACGGCATAAATATTGTTGCTTGAGGTTCTTGGTTAAATTCTTTTTGAAGCATTCTTCCCATTAAAACATTAAATCTTTGATCAGTTCCTCCAATTTCAATATCAGCCTTTATTTCAACCGAATCAAATCCTTGCATTAAAGGGTAAAAGAATTCATGAACTGATATTGGCAGTTGATTTTCGTATCTCTTTTTAAAATCGTCTCTTTCTAGCATTCTAGCTACTGTAGTTTTCGAACCTAATCTTATTACATCCTCAAAGTTCATTTTACTTAACCATTCGCTATTAAATCTTACTTCTGTTTTTTCCTTATCTAAGACCTTGAATATTTGTGTTTCGTAAGTCTTAGCATTTTCTAAAACTTGCTCTGTAGTTAAAGCTTTTCTAGCTTGTGATTTACCAGTTGGATCACCTATTTTCCCAGTAAAATCACCAATTATAATTACAACCTTATGTCCTAAATCTTGAATTTGCTTAAGCTTTCTAAGAACAACAGTATGCCCTAAATGAATATCTGGTGCACTTGGATCTAATCCTAGCTTTACCACTAACTCACTCTTTTTTTCTAATTTCTTCTTTAAGTCTTCTAGTCCTATTACTTCATCTATACCCTTCATTATTATCTTAATTTGTTCATCTATATTTTTCATTATTAATTCCTCCACTTTTTAATTTTCAATTTTACATTTATAAATACTGCGCAGTTATTTTTAAATACAAAAAAAGCCCTCGTCCTACAATAGGACGAAAGCATTACTCACGTGTTACCACCTAACTTTATTATTACCTCACGATAATAACCTCTTCAAGTACTCCAAAAATTAATATAATTTGGGTTATACTCTAGCACTATAACGGGTGCGGTCCGACATCTGCCTACTGGTTGTTATCTTTCGGAGTGCTGCTCAGAGACGTATTCAAATCAACTTGTTTAGCCCTTTCAGCAACCGGGACCTCTCTTTAAAACGCTATTAATTCTACTCTTTCTCTTCAAAGCTTTTACTATTACACTAATAATATATTCATAATATTACTTTGTCAACACTATTGTTATTTAAATATTCCCATTACTCAAACCCTACAAATAAATATTTGCAAAATTTTCAACTATTATTATTAAAGAAAGTACTAAACTATTACTTGCAAACCTATAATATTATAAGATTAAATTTATAAGGCAGATATTAATTATGAAGAAAAAGTTATGGACGATTTTTTTCTATTTAAATGGAAATAATGATTTAGGAATTGAAATGGAAAACACCTTTCTAGATATAATAAGTAATAATAATTATGAAGATATTAATGTTATCATCCAAATTGGAAAGGCTCCAATAAATTTAGTTAATTTAATTAGACAATCTGATTTTTCATATAAAGAAGAATGGACTGGAGTTAGAAGGTATTCACTTATTGATAGAATTCTGAATCTTGAGGAAAGCTTTGATGTCTTAAACATGTCTAACTACAAGGCTTTAGGTAACTTCATTGAATGGGGAACAAAAAAATTCCCTGCTGAAAAGTATATGGTAGTAATATCTGGTCATGGGTTTGTAGCAACTGTTCTCTCAGACTTGTGTAGTGAAAAAATATATACAATGGGACTTTATGAAATGGGATTAGCTTTAAAAAATCTAAAAAAATCCACCAAAATCAATATTGATATATTAACTCTAGATGTTTGTAATCTCAACTCAATGGAATTGCTCTATGAATTAGGAAAGGATAAAGAAAATATAGTAAAGAATGTTTTAACATATATTAATAGTGGTCCTCTTAGTGGAATGAAATTTAGTGAACTTATTCCCTTATTTAATTCAGATGACCCAAATAAAATATTAAAAATAGTAATTTCAAAAAGTACACTTAATCTAGTTGCTATTGATATTAATCACAATAAGCTAGAGAGAATTAGAAATCTATCTAAATCCCTGGCTTCAGAAACACTTTTATATCATAAAGATAAGCTAGAATCTAGAAAAGAGCTACTTGATAAATACCACAACGAAATTAATAAGCTATCAAAAAAATTAATTATATCCCATAAAAATACTGATAAAAGTTTTTCACTACTTTATTTCATCTGTTTTAATAGAGATAAAATAAATGATATAAAATATTTTTCTGAGCTATATAATAAACTATCTTTTGTTAAAAGTAATCCTTGTAGCAATCTTTTAACATTAAATATAGATAATAAATTAATTATAGAACCATCTAAACCTTCCCCAATAATCCTTCAAAAAGAAAATTTAATACTCTATTTAAAATTGTATAATCCCTATTTAAATGAAGAAAAAATCAATACTATAATTAATAAAATATATAAATAAAATAAGCATGGTATCTTAGGATTATATCAACTCTTCCAAAGATGTCATGCTTACTTTATATTCAATTTAAATTCTAACTTAATACAATATTATCATTATATTAGACACTAAAATAAATTAATGAAATGATTTGTAAAATTCTCCACTTTTATTTATCATACCTTGCATTTCTGAAAATGGTATCTTAAATGTAATAAACCCTGCTGAATATGGTCCTATATCATATGGTGAAAAATATATATACAAATTGCTATCATCTATATAAAAATCTTGATCAGATTTTATACTTTTAAAGCTATCCTCAAAAACATATGAATACTGTTTATCTGTTTCTATCATATTCTTAATTATTTTATTTAACTCTCCAAGCCAGTAAACTCCCCCCATAAATAAGTCACCTAAAGTATAGAATTTACCTGTTACTAAATCTATACTTGGTGTGTGTTTAGTTGGCATTCCATGTGCTGCCCCTATAGGATAGTAGTATCCCATAATATCTAGAATTAATAAATCCTTCTTAAAGTACTTAACTTCAAAGTTTCCATAGTAGTTAAAATCTAAAACATCCTCTTGCTTTATAATTATATCCTTTGGATGATCTTCTTCTACATATGGATTGAAGTAAGAAATTTCTTTCAGTTTATTGTTTATTTCGCCCTCTACCTTTTTATCTATAACTCCATTTACTTCTGGATTATAAATTAAGTAATTTATATTGGGTTTATATTTCACCTTTTTTACACTATACTCTTTATCAAGTATAATAACATCATTTGGCTTGTATATCACTTTACCCGACTTATCTAAGTAATATGGAGAATAGTCAATATTAGCATAAATAATATTTCCTTTAATTAAAAGTTCACCGCTACCATTTACTTTAGGTAAATTTTTAACTACATTCCCTAGTTTATTAATAAAAAATGTACTCGTATTATCTGATGCATATGTTATCCCATCTGAATAATCACCAACTACTAAATACTTAAAATCCGTTAGCTTATTGCCTACGGTATCAGCTATTGCATATATACTTCTACTGATATTTTTATCTTCTCCAAGTGACATTCCAAGTGCATTCATACCTTCACCTAGTATCTTTATATCACTATAAATAGGTTGATAAATATATTTTCCTGTCAAATCAATTAATCCATATGGTCCATTATAATTTTCAGATACACTAACTACAGCTACCTTATCCTTAAACCCCTCAGCTTCTTTATATATTGGTTTTATAATAACTTCACCTTTACTATTTATATACCCATATGGACCACCTGATAATTCAGAAAACACCATTGATCCATCCCCATATTGAGATACATATTCATAATTATAAGTTCCAATAACTTTTCCATTTGCATCAATCAAACTAAATGGCTTGCCTTTTTCCTTAACTAATGCAACTCCTTCATTAAAGTTATTTGCAGAAATAAATTTAGGGGATATTACCTCCTCACCATCTAAGTCTATATATCCATATTTATAATCACCATTATCACTGCTTATACCAACAACAGCCTTACCTTCATTATAATCTCCAATGAAGTCATACTTTCTTTTAGTTAATATATTACCCTTCTCATTCATAACCCCCATAATACCACGAATTACGAAAACTGCTCTCATCTCTTGAAACTGATTTATATTATCATAAATAGGTATAACTATATATTCTCCCTTTGTATTTATCAAGCCGTACTTATCTTCTACCTGAACTATTGCTGAACCAGCTCCATTAAAATCATATGCTGATTTGAATTTAGGCTCAATATCCCACTTTCCTTTTTCATTTACATACCCATAAACCTCTCCATCTCTTGTATTTCTTAAAGCTGGATATAACTTTTCTTGATAGTATCTCTTTTTACCATTTGCTAATGATTTTTTACTCTTTTTATCTGAACTCACTTATACACTCCTAAAACATTATTACTTACAGTATATGCAATTAGCTATATAAAAAGGTACAATGAACTATTCATAAAAGTTCATTGTACCTTTTCTTATTTTTAATATTAGACCTTTATATTAATTGCATTTTGGATTCCACTGTTGATTAATGTCAATTTTTATGATTTTCTATTTATTATGCATTTTGCTTATTTGTATTACTAAATTTTGTTTTTATCAATAAAGATAAATAACATGCACAGGGTATAATGTGGATAGCCATCACTTGCAATAAATTGACTACATAGCATATTTCTCCATAAAGGCTAACATCCATGCTAACAGCAATTTTAACCATTATAAACTCACAAGAAACTAATGCTACTAAAATAACTAATCCAATAATAAATCTTTTTTTACTAGATAATGAAAAACCTTTCATATTTTTTCTAGATTTGCTATTAATGAAAAGATAGGCAGCTACTATAATTATTGCTAAGTATGTAACTAGTGTAGTTATAATACCCATACCTAATAATTTTTCCATTGATAAAATATATAACCTTGGTAAAATCATAAACAACACATTCACGCCCAAGTACCCACTTAATATGGTTAATTTATACTTGTTATCTCTAGCATTTTTTGATACCTCTATTACAAATCCAATTAAAATAACTATGTTCATTGGTATATAAGTGAAATTCATTATGCTTAAAATATCAAATGAACAATTGATATTATTTATTAAAATAACTTCAATAATGTTTGGTAATAAGTACATCATAATCGGAATAGCTAATAATAAAATACTATAATAAATTTTATTATCTTTTTTTCTCTCTACTCCTTCTATAAATGCTGATATTATACTCTTCTTATTAGATAATATTATACCTAGTGACATAATATTTAATATTATAGTTATTATCAATATGAATACGAATAAATTAGTATTATAGTATGGAACTTGCGACCTCACTATATTGCTGATAATAGGTATATTGATAGGTTTTAATGCCATTATTTTATCTGCAAACAAGCTTCCAATCATCAACATAATTATATCAGTTATTCTAAATATAAAATTTAATCCAATAAATCCAATTATTCCATAAGTAACTTTTTGAAACAGTGATAATCTTGCATTTACCTTTTTATACTCCTCACTTAATAAATCGTCAGTTCCAAGCTTTTCTATTGCCATATTAAAAGCCTCTTCTAAAGCGTACCCCTTGTTTTCTAATTCATCAATTGTATCTAAAAGATGTGATTCAAGCTCATCAATATCATCATTCGTTAATGTTCCTCTTTTTGCAAATTCCGATTTCCAAATTGATATTCTGCTCTCTAAGTTAAACATCTTTTATTCCCCCACATAGCATTTAATGTTCTATTTACAACTGACCATTGCTTTTTCTCTTCATTAAGTGATTCTAACCCTGCTTTGGTTATTTTATAGTATTTACGCTTCCTACCATCAACACTTTTCCACTCTGCTTCTATTAATCCATTTTCACAAAGCTTCTTTAACACTGGATAAAGCATACCTTCTTTCCATACTATTTCTTCATCAGATAATTCTTGAATATTCTTTAGTATCTCATAACCATAACTTTCCTTATTTGCTAATAAAGATAGTACTATTGGTTTTGATGATGCCGCAACTAAATCTTTTGACAACATATAAACACCCCTTACATAGAACTTCTATGTATTAATATTAAATCATCCACCCAAATATTGTCAATACATTGCATGTATATTTTTACATATAGTTCTAATTTGTTTGCACTCAACCCTATATTAACTCATTATAATACTTAAGAAAGTTATAAATAATATTTTAGAACTGAAGATGTAGTAAAACTTATATACGTTCATTTTCAGTGTATATATTTAAAGAGCTAGGATAATCCCAGCTCTTTACTTTATTATTACCTATTAATTTTTACCCTTATACATATGTCCCTTGCTATTACTCTTACATATCAATCTTGATTTAAAATCTTTTTTATATAGCTTCTCCTTGTAAATATATAGAATATAATTTGAAATATTATATAAATAGCCATAACCTTCATTGAACTACTCATAAACTCCGAAATCATATCCTCCCCCCCCATTACCTTTGCTGTGAAATTCATTAGAACTGTTGCTAATATGCTTCCTATAAATACTGGTGTGAAAAATGTTACCAATAGTTCTTTAGAGACTATTTTCTTCACTTCTTTCTTTAATACGCCTATTTTATAAAGCTTATTAAACCTCTTTTTACTTTCTTCTAATTCTACATATTGGTTAAAGAATAATACACTTGCGGATGAAATAAAGAATAATATCCCCATTATTGTACATATAAACACAAAGAACTTATATCCTTGTTTCATTTCATTATAAAGATCTGGCTTTGACATATAGAGGAACATATCTGAAAAACTAAGGTATTCTTGACCTCCATCTGTTGGCTCATTTACTAAGTTTTCTTTTACCTCAGCTACAAATTCATCTTCATTTTTCCATTTTGATAACTTCCATTGATAGCAGTATCCAACCGCTGATTTATCTGTTGAATTTTTTATTTTGTTATAATCCTTATCATTTAGAACAACAACTGATCTTGTTGGTAAAATTCTATCACTACAGATCCATTGAGCTCTAAGTGTATCTTTAATGTTAAAGTCAATCGACTCATTTCCATACTTAAAGTAAATAATGTCACCAACTTCAACTCCACCATTATCAGGTAACCATCCAGTTATAATATTAATTGCGTCACCTTCATTTACTTCTACCTTTTTATCACTATTTAAATTATATTCACTTTGACTTATTATTGGCTTGTTAGATGATATATCTGTTCCACCTTTATCTGTTATAAAATTCAAAGCTATAAACTCAAACTTATTATTCTTCTCAATTTGGATATCATGTTTCCTTGCTATCTCTTCATTTTTTTCTTCATCAAGTTGATTTAATCCAAATATACTTCCTATCTCTAAATCATACTTATTTAAATCAACAACAGTTGCAGTTTCGTTCATCAAAGATAATGGTGGTGCTATTGCAAATATAGTAAGGGCTGTTAACATTGTTAGTATGAATATCACTCTTTTTTGTGAATTAAACTTCTTATTTAAATTTGTAACTTCAATTATATTTTTGTTATACACCTTTGGCATAGATCTGATTAATGCTAAAAATGACATTCCCAGTGATGAAATAACTATATAGATCCCAATAAATATCACTATAATCGTTCCTATTGATAATGCCATATTCTCTCTTAACTTATCACTATTTCCGATAAATATTAATGCTGCCATTGATAAGAACGTTACAGTAACGCCAATAACCCCAGGTAAAAGTTTAGCCTTTAATCTACCTTCATTCTCTCTTTCCTTCTTTATAAGTTCTTCTATAGAAAACTTCTTTATAGATATTATTGTTAAAACAAGTTGAACTAAGAATATAAGTAAAAATACAGCTATAGTTAGTAAAAAGCTTTTATATCCTATGCTATAATTAATTCCTTCTAGCCCCAAAATATCTATAACAACCATTTGAAATAACCTTGAAAAGATTGAACCTGTACAAATCCCAATTGTTAATGAAGATAATATTATAATTACATTTTCTAAACATATAAGCTTTGTAATATGACTTTTACTCATGCCTAAAGTCATCATAACTCCAAATTCCTTATACCTTGATTTTATAAATGCATTATTTGCATAATTAATAAAGAAAATCGAAAATACAACTACTGCAATCATTGAAATATACAATAAAAGGTCAAATCCATTTCCATTTCCATCAGTAGTGATAATATCTTCATTAAATAGCACCGTAGCGTACATAAATATGGTCATAATTGAGAAGCTACTACATAAAAAACACATTAAGTATCTCTTTATATTAGCTTTAAAGTTTTTGATAGCTACATCTTTAAATGTCATTATTCTCGCCCCCTATTACCGCAAGGCAATTTAGGATTTTATCAAAAAACTCCTTTCTATTTCCATTACTAGCTATCTGCATATTAATAGTTCCATCTTTTATAAATATAATCTTCTTGCAAAAACTTGCTGCAAGAGCATCATGTGTTACCATTAATACTGTACTATTTAACTCATCATTCATTTTCTTAAATAGCTTCATTACTGAATTAGCTGATTTTGAATCTAGATTACCAGTTGGCTCATCTGCAAAAACGATAACGGGTTCATTTACAACTGCTCTACTTACTGCTGCTCTTTGTTTTTGTCCACCTGAAACCTCATATGGATATTTTTCTCCTATCTTATCAATTTCAAATGTGGACATCACTTCATCTACTTTATTATTCATTTCATTATTAGATTTTTTATCTAAAATCATAGGTAACATTATATTTTCTTTTAATGTTAATGAATCTAATAAATTAAACTCTTGAAAAACAAATCCTAGCTTTTGCCTTCTGAATAATGCTAGCTCATCCTCACTCATGTTATTTATATTTTTATTATCAATCTGTACACATCCTGATGTTGGTTTGTTTATACCACTTAAGATATTAAGTAATGAAGTTTTACCACTTCCTGAAGGTCCCATAATCCCAATAAATTCACCTGGTGCTACAGAAAATGATACTCCATTCAAGGCTTTAGTTGAATTATTTGCACCTTTACTGTTATATATTTTTATTATATTCTCTACTTTTAATACACTCATGTAATTTACCTCCCACTTCTTATACTCTTAGTTTAATCCAAGCCCTTCCTTTAAGACATCGAATAAACTAATTTAAGCTTACAGTATTGAAAGGTAACTTATTTCAACTATTGTCCCATGATCTACCTCTGATACTACATTTATTTCATGATTTAGTTTTTCACAAATTTCTTTAGTAACAAACAGTCCTATACCTGATGAATTCTTAAATTTCCTCCCATTCTCACCTGTGAAAAATGCCTCAAATATCCTATTAATATCATATGAAGGTATTCCTACCCCCTCATCTCTAATTCTTAATCTAATCTTGTCCTTATCTTTAAAAACTGTAAAGTATATACTCTTTATTTCATTCTCATTTGAAGAATATTTTATAGAATTCGATATAATTTGCTCAAGCATTACCTTGCTCCATTTTAAATCTGTAAGAATAATTATATCCTCAGCTATATCCACTTTAGGATACACCTTGTTATATACAAATTGATTTTTCTTATCATTAATCACCGATTTTACCAAATCAAATAACTTTACCTTCTCAGGTACGTAATCCCTATTAAATTCTTCTAGTCTAAATATATCTAGTATTTGATCTAAATTATTTACTAACCTGGTATTTTCTTCACCTATATTATTAATGCATTCTTCTAATGTAACTTTCTCTAGCTTCATTCTCTGAAGAATTAAATCTATTACTGAAACAGGAGTTTTCATATTATGTATCCATTGAGAGATGAATTTATTCTTTTTAAGATTATTGCTTTTTATAGTATTTACTTCATCAATATAATATTGCTCAATTGAGTTAATAACTCTAATAACTTCCTTTTGCTCTTCAGTATAATATGATGTGATATTAGCATTCTTACCATTACACTTTTTAAGCCTTCCATTAAAATCAGCATATCTAATAAATTTCACTACTAAAAATATACTAAGGACAAAAATACATATACTTAAAGGATAGATTATCTCTATAGTATGTTCAGTAGATAATGTATAGAATAGTAGTACAAGTGAAAAGCTAATAATATAGGTAATAATGTATCCTATTTGATCCTTTAAAAATCTAAATATCATATTACTATTCACCTCTTAAAGTTGTTGTATCAAAAATATATCCAACTCCACGTTTAGTCTTTATGAGATCTTTAAGTTCAAAGCTTAACAGTATATTCTTTGCCCTTGTTACATTGACAGTCAATGTATTATCATCAATAAATGTTGTATCATCCCATAATTCAGCTAGTAGTTCCTCCCTTGAAAGGACTACGTCTTTATTTTCTAAAAACTTCTTCAATAATTTAAACTCATTTTTACTTAACTCTTTTGATTCTTTTCCATATGAAAGCTTAAATGAACTTTCATCTAATTTTAATCCATAAACATCATTGTCTTCTGACTTTTCACCATAACATCTTCTTAATATTCCTTTTATTTTTGCCGATAATATCTCAAGTGAAAATGGTTTAGTTATATAATCGTCAGCTCCAAGTTCTATGCCCATCACTTGCTCAAGCTCTCTACTTCTTGCTGATATAAAAATTATTGGAATCTTTGATTTCCTTCTAATTGCTCCACAAATATAAAATCCATCATCATACGGAAGATTAACATCTAATAAAATCAAATCTGGATTTACTCTATCAAAATAACCTTTAACATTTTTAAAATCATTAACTTCAAATAATTCAAATTCCTTGCCTTCTAAAAATTTCACTATATTACTTCTAAGAGCTTGATCATCCTCAACAACCATAATCTTAAACACGACTATACCCCCAATAAAAAAATTACTGTAAATTGATTACATAATCATTTTACAGTAATTTTATTCCTATTTATACTTTTTTAAACAACTCATATGTATTAATTTCGCTATCGCTAAATTTTAAACATATCTAAATCAACTGTATCTAAGATAACATATGCTACTTCATCTAACATATTGGCACCTAATAATTCTGTTGCTATCTTTTTCAAATTAAGTAAATGCTTATGTTTTCTATTCTCATAAGCCTCTATTGGCAATGTTTCTTCTATTGCATCTATAAATGTATTTATGGTGTAAACCTTGAATTTTTCTACATTTCTTTCTTTTGCAATCACTTCCATTAATTCAATAAATATATCCTGGTATGTTGCCATTTTGGATAAGTTTAGAAGCTCTGCTATAGTTGGAATAATTCTTTCAAATAGCATTCTTTTGCTATCCATATCCGATAATTTAAATAATTTACCTATATTAAATATTACGTCATCAGGAATATTATTTATTATGCTAAAGAATACATTCTCATCAGCAGCTTCAATATAATATCTCTTACCTTTTAAACCCTTAATATATCTGATGGTATCATAATATCCAAGTTCTATATTTCGTCTTATTAAATCATTATCAAAAATTATCATACTTCCTAAGTCTTCTGATGGTGTGATATTGATTATATTAGCCTCAGTGCTTTTTAATCTCTTAAAAGTATCTTTTTGAGATGTTCTTACTGCAATTATATCTGTATATCCCTTTTCAATAAGCAGATTTACAGGGCAATTATTGTACACGCCTCCATCAATATAATATTTATTATCAATAGGCTCTACTCTAAAAACTGGATGGTTAGCACTTGCCATAATATAGTCATTAATTTTACCATTAGGAATATTTTCCTTACATAATTCTAAAGGTTTAAGATCAGACATTGATACTGTTACAAGCCCAAAATCCAAACTAGACTCTCTAATTTTATCTTCACAAATAATAGTATCTACTACTTCTCTTAACCTACTATTATCTATACCACGATTACCAATAATCGCTTTTGTTTTACCTGATAAATACTTAATGGACTCCTTGGTTATTCCGTTTTTAACTATATTCTCCATATACTCATCTTCTATATTAAATAAACTTGATGGTTCAATATTAATCCAAAAATCATAAGCTTTTTCAAAATCATTTTGACTTATAAGTGCTGCATTGAAAGCACCTATTGATGTGCCTACAGCTCCATCAATCTCATATCCATTTTCAATAAGCGCTTTAACTGCACCAATATGAAAAGCACCTTTTGCTCCTCCACCTTCTAATGCTATTCCTAACATAATATAACCTCCCTGATTATTTACTTATCTTCTCTAAATCTATGATAGCATTGATATTAAGTCCACTTTCTTCGACTTTAATATCTTTTAGATACACACCGTTAAAGTTTTCCTTTAATATTACTACATTCCCTTTATTATATTCTACTTTAAAATCTTCTGGGAACCAATCCTCTGCAAAGCTATCTAAAGCTAAATTAACAATCCAATCTGCTATTTTCAAATCTAAAAACCTTACTTCATTGATATTAATTACTAAATCTTCATTTTCATTTAGACTTGGATTTACTTTTACTTCAATAGATGTTTTTATATTTTTTGTAACTTTATAATTAACAAAAACACTTACAAATCCATCACCAATCTCAATCTTAACATCTTCCATCTTTGTGTTTTCAGTATTTTTTAAAAAGTAATCTACACCATTAACTATAGATTCTTTTGGAGCAAACAGTTCTCCTTTAAATCCTACTGGGTTATTAATTATCTCAACATTCTTTGCTTGCACACCAGCAATTGAACTGAGCATTTTTAACATCGTCTCATTATTTTTAGTTTCCTCTTGAACAACTTTATCCTTATTAACATTATCATTAACTTGTGATGGTTCATTAAAATAAAATACTCCTGCAATTAGTATTACAGTAACTATTGAAACTATAATAATAACTACCTTCTTATTTATATACTTTTCACTCATACCTTTGTATTCCCCTCTTCCTTGGATCAATAATATACTTTTTCAAGTTTAATTTTAAAAAGTTACTATGTACTTCTGCCTATATATGCTTGGATTTGACTACTATATGAGTCAGTAGAAAATATATCATTAAACAGATCTACTTCAATATACATTTTAACACTTATACTATTTTCTTTAATATACTTGTGTAATTTCTCTGTTTGTTCTTTTTCATTTTCTTTTGTATAATTAACTGTTAAATACATACCTTCATTCAATACCTGGATATATTCACTAACACTTTCATCTTTAACCTCTACAACGTTAAATACTTTTATCTCTTTGAAATTATTATTAGAATCAAGCATGTACATTATCCCACCCTCAATCTTTGGTTTTAATCCTTGTTCTTCCATTATCTTTTCTAAATTTGAATAGTAAATAAGTTCTTTAAGATTTCCTATTTCATTACAAGGCACTGTTGCAATATACCTCTTCTCAATAAACTTTTTGTTAACCTCTTTATCATTTAAAAGCTCTTTAGAATAGGATACCGCATCACTTAAACTATCTATATTATTAATAATACTCTTCATCTTTTTTATAGTCTCTTCTGCTTCAATTCTCTTTATTTTCATGAAATTAATTAATTTATCTGTATCACTTTCTTTAAATAATTCTTGAAGTTCTATTATACTAGTGCCTAGTTCTCTACAGCCTCTTATAATATCAATATGAATAAATTGTTCTAGTGAATAATACCTATATCCAGTTGATGAATCTATATGCTTAGGAATTAGAATCCCTACCTTCTGATAATATCTTAATGCCTTTATTGTTATATTTTTTATTTTAGAAACTTCCCCTATAGAAAATAGCTTTTCCATATGATTTCACTTCCTTAAGTTTTTTATTGACACTCCCCTTAGAGTACACTTTATATTAATTATATACTAAATGAAAGGAATTTTAAAAATATGAATAATATTACTTATAGAAAAGTGCATAAAAATGATTATGCTACTATTAAAACCCTTATTAATAAAGCTTTTAAATTTGAAGGATATATTAAAAATCCTAAAATGCTTGATAAATGTCTTACTATTTACTTAAGATCTTGCTTAGCTTCTAAAACCTTTAGTTCTGTTGCTGTTAAGGATGGAAATGTTATTGGAATAATACTTGGTAGTTCAAAAAATAATAAAAGTATATTTAACTCCATAAATCATAATTTAATGTCAGCCTTCATAATATTTTCTTTTCTCTTTGAATCAAAAAAAGATAGAGAACACCTTAAGGAATATTTGAAAATATCTAAATCATACGATGAACTAATAAAAAATAGAAAAAATGATTTCCAAGGTTGCATTGACTTATTTATTGTCTCAAATGAATGCCAAGGTCTTGGTGTAGGAAAGCAATTAGTTAGTAACTTGATGGCATATATGAAGGATAATTCAGTTTCTAATCTTTATCTTTACACTGATAGTAACTGTAATTATGGTTTTTATGATTCTCAAGGTTTTAAACAACTAGACTCTAGAGATGTAGATATATTAACTACAACTGATTCTGTTCTTCTAAATGTATACTTATATGGATATCATATTAATGTTTAAGATCTATATTTTATATCAAAAATATCATTATTAACTCTTATTTTAAGTGATAATATAATTAATATATTTTCAATTTAATGAAATCCACGGTAAAATCCGTGGATTCATGATAATCCTAAACGCCTTTGTTAATTGATTTATGAATTCAACATGTAAAAGTAATTGTATTTTACCATTCCAAAGCATGCTTTAATGTAATTTCTATTAATTTCTGCATAGCTATTGATATGTTTTTATTCTTGTGATAAGCAAGTTGAGTATTAAATTTATCATAGGATTTATCTATCTTTGTCATCTTAAGCTTATCTTCTTTTACTTCTTTTTCAACCACATAATAAGGTAATAATGTAACTCCTATACCATTCATTGCACAATTCTTTATTACTTCTATACTTGATAACTCTAATGTATTTGAGAACTTTATGTTATTATGCTTCAAGTAGTTTTCGAAGTTTTCTCTAAAAGCACACCCTTTTTCAGTTAATAATACGCTTTGTTGTTGTAAATTAACTGATTCAAAGTCTAAACTAGAATTCCTTGTTCCAACGAATACTATTGACTCATCTTTTAACTTATTTACTATCAAGTCTTTATCTATAATTTGTGGTTCTATAGTAAATATTATGTCTACCTCACCACTATGTAATTTACTTCTTAAGTCACTACATGTTGAGTTATTAAGAATAATATTCACATTTGGATACTTCTGTTTATATTCCTTTAATATGGCACCTAATCTATATACAGATAGCGATTCCCCTGCTCCTAAAATCAAATCTCCTGAAACATTATTCTCATCAGCTTTTATACTCTTTATTTCTCTATAAAGTCTTAACATTTCTTTTGCATATGGTAACAATGACTTTCCTTCACTTGTTAAAACTATTTTCTTTCCTAACCTATCAAATAAAACTACGTCTAACTCACCTTCTAATATTTGAATATGTGATGTTATTGTAGATTGAGCATATCCTAATTTATCAGCTGCCTTAGTAAATCCACCAACCTCAACTATTGTAAGAAATGTTTGTAAATATCTTATTTCCACATTATCCGCCCCCCTAACCATATTTTATCTATTTATATAGTATCAAATATTCCGATTGTTTACTTCATTTATTTCAATTTTACTGATTATATAGCCAATGATATACTTGAACCAAGTTATAACTCAATTAAATAATTATAAGGGGTGTTGAATTATGAAAAGAGTATTATTACTTCTTGCAGATGGCTTTGAAGCTGTTGAAGCAAGTGTTTTTACTGATGTTATAGGATGGAATAAATTAGATGGGGATGGAACAACCGATTTAGTGACTGTTGGAAAAAGAAAGAAACTAAAATGTACTTTTAATTTTACAGTAACTCCTGAAATGCAACTTAGTGATGTTGATATCAACGAATTTGATGCACTTTCAATTCCTGGTGGATTTGAGGAGGCTGGATTCTATGATGATGCTTACTCTGATGAATTTTTAAATATAATTAGAGAATTTGATAAAGCTGGGAAAATAATTGCATCTATATGTGTTGGCTCATTACCTATTGGAAAAAGTGGTGTATTAAAAGGACGAAATGCTACAACCTATAACTTAAATGATGGAATACGCCAAAAAGAACTATCAAAATATAATGTTAATATTGTTAAAGACAAGGCAATAGTTGTAGATAAAAACATCATAACTTCCTACAATCCATCTACTGCTTTTGACGTTGCCTTTATCCTTCTAGAAATGCTTACAAATAAAGAAAACTGCAATAATGTAAAAAGACTAATGGGCTTTTAAAAACTGATGAATGAGCTGTTATTCACCATACTTTTTATCAAACTTCACTTGAATATTTATATTTGGATGTTTTTTAGAAAATTGACTAATTACATAATAACAGCTCGGACATGGTTCCCACTTACTAAATAAAATAAGTTCACCTACATCTTTTAATTCTTTATCTTCTATTCGCTTATGTATTACTTCAAATATCTTTTTTTCACTATCATTAACTCTGTTGTAACCTATACCAAGCTTTCCAAGCTTATTAACTTTACTACTTTTAAAAACAGCATTTCCTTCTTGTGGTGCAGGACAATAATTTTCTACTTCATCACTACCACTAACTGCCTTAAACTCTTTATTATTAAATACAGCAACTGCAATATTAATAGAATCTTGCAATGCATCACTCTGATTTATTTTATATGTATCCTCCATATCTCCATCTAATAACATATATTCATCTAAGTTCCTAATTAAACGTTCCATTCTTTTTACATTGTTAGTTAAGTACTGGTGATACTCTACAGATCCTTTCTTAGCCTTAATATAATGGTCATTTATTACCGCTGGTATTTCTATAGTTAATGTTCTAACTTTAGTTTCTTCATTATAACTTTCATTAACCTTATCATTTTCACAAAGAATAACCCTTTTAAGTAGCTCAATATCCTTTGCATAGAGATAATCCTTTTCTATTTCTTCTTCTAAAAACTCTAATCTAGATTTCTCTTCTTCACTTATTCTTTTAGATATCGTAGGTTTGATTTCACTTATAGCTTTTACAATATCATCCACATCATCTTGAGAACTTGGAACTCTATCGTACTCAATCCTATCTATATGTAACATTTTAACTTTTTTAATTTTATTACATAGATTTCTATGTTCATCTTCAAATAACATCATTTTTTCTACATAATCTAATAAGTCTTCAACATTGTCAGCCCTATATGTAACATCAGTATTATTAATACAACTATATAACCTTTTTATTACATTAGTATTTATCTTAAAATATTTACTTAAACTCTCTATAAAGTTTTCTTCATCAAATTTACTTATATCATAACCTTCATTATTTAAAGCAACTTGAAGGTCATACATATTACTTATTTTAATTCGTTGTTTTTTTCTATTCATTAACTTAGTATTTCTTTCTATCATTATTACCTCATATCCTGTGACTTATATATCTTCAATCTTATTTTATATTATATAGACTTATATAGATTTTAACCATCCTATTATTTAATTCTTAATTAAAACTTTAATTATAAAAAATAATATATGACGTAATGTCACAAACAACAACACTCTTCAAAAAACTTTAATAATTTTAATTTACTGGACAAAAAAAACGAGGCAATTCGCCTCGTTTTGTAATTTCTAATCTTCTTTTACTAAAACAATTTTATGCTTTGTAAAGAAAATGCTTAGTAGGAATAGTAATACTGCAAATGCTAATAATCCAAGTACCATAGGTATTATACTTCCTATATCTTTTCCTGCTTGTAAATTTTCTATAGCTAGGTAAAGCCATCTTGGTGGCAATGTATTACCAACCTTTTGTAAACTATCACTCATAACTTCAAATGGCCAGAATGATCCACTAAGCATAAACATTGGTATCATAAATGCTGAGTTTACTAAATTCATTACATTCTTCTTTTTTATAATTGATGAAAGCATTATATTAAATGCTACTGCAACTAAAACCATAAAGAACATTAATATTGGAAGAAGTATGTGGTTTTCAAAACCAAATTTAGTTCCAATTAGCTCATTAACTACATAGTACTCAATAACCGGAATACTTGTAAGAATAACAAACACCAAGCCTAATCCACCATAATAGTCTTTTTCTTTTACATTACCCATTAAAATTCTATCTTTTGTTTTACCTCTTGAATCTTCAACTAAGAAACTACAACTCATTCCTGCTACTATAAATATTAAATATATTATTATTCCTAAGTTATCGTTTATACTACCTTGTGCAACTTCAACTTCATTAAATTCAAAAGCTGGTTTAGATTCATTAAATGTTTTAATAACATCATCTATATTACTTTCATTAACATCTATGTTATTGCATAGCTTAGCAAGACTTTGTGTTTCATTTTCCATTACTGCCATTATTGTTGGTTCCATATCCCCATTGCTAATAGAGCTTACCTTTATGTCTGATTTCTCACCTTTTAGCAATTTTTCTGTGAAGTCCTCTTCTATATTAATTACCATTTCAACTTCATGAAAAACTAATTTAGTTTCATAATTCACATCTTTTTCAAGCTCAACTACTTCTATCTCAACGCTTTCTAATCTCTCTTCAATAACTTTTCCAAATTCACCTTTATCATTATTTATTACACCTATTTTTAACTTTGAATTACCTGCATACATAAGAGCAAATAAGAAAATTAAAGCTACAGGCATTAAAAATGATGAAATAATAAAGCTTTTTCTCTTAAGCAGTATTCTTGCTGCATTTTTCATTATATTAAACATTAGCCATCTTCTCCCTTCTCTTAAACATTACAAAATATACTCCAACACATATAAGTGATAAAACTACAGGTACCATTATTGCAATTAGATATGCATTGCTTTCAACTCCACAAATCATAGTACTTGTTGCTGTATTGATCCAATATATTGGACTTAAATACATTAATTTATTAAGTATAGGCATACTTACTACCATTTGCATTGGTGTATAACAACCACCTAATGCACATATTACAAATGTAATTACATTTAAATTAGAAAGTGCAGATGTTTCTTTTTTAGCCATAAGACCAATTACTGCCCCTACTATTGCAGAGAATAATCCAAATACTAAAAATAATACTATAAACTTAATCGTATGCTCTCCCCAATTTACATCTAATACCATACTGGAGTAGAAATAAACTAAAATCGTTTGAATTGTTGCTATAACAAAACCTAAAATTACCTTTGCAGATAGCATTGCTCCCTCACTAATACTAGAAAGTCTTAGCCTATTTAATGTAGTTAATCTATTTTCATTATAAACACTCTCTGCTACAAGTTGAGCTACATAAAATATAATAAGTGCTAGTTCTGCAAATGTATAATACTCAGCAGAGGTTACATTTCTAAGATCATCTACTCCTTGTTTAGAAACATACTCATCATATTTATTTTCAACTAACTTTGCAAAAGCCTGAGGATTATATTCACCAATAGTGCTGTACACTGCATATTCATTTAATACACTATCAAATATACTTCTAAATATTTCAGAAGATGTTTTTTCACCTTTACTTGATGAATAATAATTAAATCCATCTTCTGTTGCAGTAATATGTGCTATTGCATCATAATTATCAACTTTCTCACGAACATCATCTAAACTCTTTACTTCTTCAAACTTTATACTAACTGTATCTGAAACACCTTCTTGAAAGCTTAAGAAACCTTCTTTATATTTATCATTTTCAACAGTATAATAAACAGTTGAAGACTCTCCATCATTACCGAAAATATCAATATTACTATTCATTAAATCTTTTAAACCAACACTTAATGTTGTTATTAAAAGTATTGGGAAAACAAACATCATTAACACATTACTTTTACTTCTAACAAACTGGGTAAATTCTTTTTTTAACATGGCTAAAAACATATTAGTCACCTACTCCCTTAAAGTCTTACCTGTTAAGGCAAGGAATACTGTCTCAAGGCTTGGCTCTTCATTTAGAATATTATGAATATCACCACCACTTTGAGTTATTTCTTGAACTAAAGTTGCAATAAGATTTGAACTCTTTAAAGTAGCTATCTTATAGTCATTACCTGTTACTACAACCTTTTCTACACCAGAGATAACATTTAATTTATCTTCAAGTCCATGTACCTTCTTTGATAGCGAAATATTAAATATCTTTTTATCTCCAACTAGATTTTTAAGTTCATCACTTGTACCAGTTGCTATGATTCTACCTTTATCTACTATTGATATTTCATCACAAATATCATCAACTTCTTGCATGTAGTGTGATGTATAAATTATAGTAGAACCTTCATCTCTAAGTTTTAGTACTGATTCTAAAATGTGATTTCTTGATTGTGGGTCAATTCCTACTGTTGGCTCATCCATTATTATAAGCTTTGGTGAGTGAGCAATTGCACAACCTATATTAAGTCTCCTCTTCATACCACCTGAGAACTCAGATGCCTTCTTTTTTCTTACATCTGTAAGCCCTACAAACTCTAAAGTTTTATCAGTTCTTCTTTTTAATTCATCACCTTTAAATCCATAAAGTGAGCAGAAAAAGCTAATATTTTCTTCCGCTGTTAAATCAAAATATATAGCAAAATCTTGTGGTACTATACCAATATTTTTCTTCCAATCTCTAACCTTCTTTGTTTTACCTTCATAAATTACTTCACCATTTGTTTTGTTTATAAGACCACAAATCATACTAATTAATGTACTTTTACCAGCTCCATTAGGACCTAGTATTCCATAAATTTGTTTTTCTTTAACTTTTAAATCTATTCCATCAACTGCTACAAAATTTCCATAATCTTTATAAATCTTGTTTACTTCTAAAATATTCATATAATCACGCCTCTCTTTTAATTTATATTTTCATTATATAGAAAAAGATGATATTCCATTAGTTAGAAATATCACCTTTTATACATTACATTTGTCATATTCTATAAATTTCCCTTAAGATAATTTACCGCGATAGCTGTTCTATGTTCTAAATCTGTTTTATCTAATATATTAGTTATATAATTTCTTATTGTTCCTTCAGATATGAATAGTTTTTTGCTTATTTCCTTATTACTTAAGCCTTCACTTATAGCAATGATTATGTCTACTTCTCTTTCAGTGAATTCAAACTTAGTAATTTTAGGTTCTTCATCTTTAGACTTAATTTTAGCTAATATGTTTTCATTCATTACTATGGTATTATTATGCACTGATATTACTGAGTTTGCTATTTGTTCTGGAGAGTTGTTTTTTAATATGTAGCCTTTCGCTCCATAGCTTAATGCTTCATTAATATAATCCTCTTCATCGAATGTTGTTAAAACAAGACACTTGGTCTTACTTTTATCTACTATTTCTCTAACTGCCTCAACGCCATTTAAAATAGGCATTCTAATATCAATTAACGCAACGTCAATTTCTTTGTTTAAGCAAATATCTATACACTCTCTACCGTTAGATGCTTCTCCAACAACTTCAATATCACCTTTTAGAGGTAATAATATTTTAAGGCTTTCTCTAATTAAACTATCATCGTCACATATTACAATTCTTACTGTCATTTTAGTCCCCCAAATTTATAATCATATTTATATTAAATCCATTATCATCATAAAACTCTATTCTACCACCTAGGTTTAAAATTCTCTCTTCCATTCCTCTTAACCCCAAGCTTTTACTAATTTTATTTTCTATACCAATTCCATTATCCTGTATATGAACTCTAATAAACTTGTGATATACAAATATTGAAATAGTAACTTCTGTTGCTTTTGAATACTTAGTAGCATTTGTTAAAGCTTCTTTTAAATTTTCCTCAATTGCCATCCATATCTTTAAATGAATTTTACTAGTATCGCCTTCTGTATTTAAATGTACCTTTATACCTGTTGTATATTGAAAGTTTAGTAATAACTCCTTTATCTCTTCTATTCCTATCATTTTATCTATAGGCTTAAAATTCTTTAAAACACCTCGTATTTCCTCCATGCCCTGCCTTAAATTATCAATAGCAGAAACTAAATACTTTTTACTTAATTCAGGGCTTGACTCCATAGTCTCCTTTGTAACTTCTAGTTGCATTACTGCGCTAGTAATTCTATGACCTAGATAATCATGAAGTTTTTGTGCAATGAAATTTCTCTCCTTTAGGCTTGACATAATACTATTTTGCTCTAAGCATTTTTCTAGATTATAAAGCCTCTCCTCTAGTAGGTTTTGTTCATGCCGCTGTCCTCTACTAACTTCTTTCAACTCACTATTTTTATGATACTGATCTTTAAGCTCATAAAGGTACATAGATACTATAACATTATAAATTCCTAAGTTAAAATAATTATCACCAATTATAATTACACTAAGAAAAAAATTACCTAGTAAAAAACTATATAATCCTATCTTTTCACCTAATATATTAAAAAATATAATAGGTAAAATATATTCAAAGCCTTTAAATCCAAAACAAAATGCCATTGTTAGTAAACTTACTTCCATTACACTTATATACATCGATTTAATCTTTGTTAATTCACCTAAAACATGAAGTATAAGAATAAGCATTATTAATATTATATTTATCATTTTCATATCATTTGTCATTTCTGATTCTACAAAAGAACCTATAGCAAATAAAGACATTATTAAAAGTAACCATGTAGTTGTTTTTTTCATAATAAAACATCCTCTATTTCTCTATAACTTACTATACATATTTTATTTATAGTAATCCATATATCATTCTACCATTTTATACCACAACATAAAACTACAATCTCTATTTTTATCGCTACCTCCAATTACCAAGTATTAGTATTATGGCAATACCATCTGTATTTTGTCCATTTTTAGTATATAATGGTACTATATGTACTAAAGGGGGCAATTTTATGGACGTACAAAAAAGAAAAGACCTTATACTTTCTGGGGATATTTATAAGGTATTAATTACACTTGCAATACCCATTATGATTAACAATTTTATACAATGCTTTTATAATCTTGCAGATAGTTTTTGGGTAAGTATTATAGGCTCTGTTGAGTTTGCAGCTACATCATTTGTATGGCCTGTAGACTTTTTATTTATTTCAATAGGTACTGGAATTTCTATTGCTGGTACAGCTTTACTTTCTAGATTAATTGGAAGAAATAAGTTGAAAGATACTAGTAACTACTCTACTCAACTATTTGCTGTTTCAATCTTAGCTGCAATTGTATTTACATTTTTCGGTGTTCTTTTAACACCTTTCATTGTAAAATGCATGGGAGCAACTGGAGATTTAGCTTATTATAGTAATATCTATCTTAGCATAACTTTATTATGTATGCCTTTCACATTCTATTATTTTGTTTTTAACTCAATAATGGTTGCGCAAGGAAATACAATGTTACCTACAATTTTAAGTGCAATTAGTGCTATAGCTAATATAATCCTAGATCCAATTTTTATTTTTACTTTTGATTTAGGAATTGCAGGTGCTGCTTATGCTACATTATTATCAAAAGTAATATTATGTATTATGGCATTTATTATATTAAAAAGAAGTAAATCTCCTTTAAAGCCATGCTTTAAAAACTTTAAATTTGATTTTCACATAATAAAAAAGATAATTAAAATTGCTTTACCAGCTTCTATTGGTCAATCTGGATCAGCGCTAGGATTTATGGTATTAACAGGTTCTATTGCATCTTATGGTACAAGTACCTTAGCTGCCTTTGGAATGGTAAATAGAATAACATCACTTATTACTCAACCTGCAATGGGGTTTGGCTCAGCACTTGTAACAGTAACAGGTCAAAACTTAGGTAGTGGACAAATATCTAGGGTTAAAGAAGCATTTAAAAAAGCTTCAATAATTACTATTACAATTACTATTATTGGTTCAATTATTCTTTTAGTAAATAATGAAACTGTTATTAATTTCTTTATGCAATCTAAGGATGATATGAAGGTTATAGAGGAAGGTATTACATATCTTAATTATATTTTATTCTCAATGCCACTTATGGGCCTCTTTAGTATTCTACAAGGAATATTCCAAGGCTCAGGTAAAACCAAATACTCTATGAATATGGAAATAGGACGACTATGGCTTGTTCGTTTACCAATGATTTTATTATTTAAATATTTCACAGACATAGGTTCAGTTGGAATATGGTTCTCTATGAGTTTTAGTAATTTAATAATTTGTATTTACGGATACTATATATACAAAAAAGGAAAATGGGAGCTAAAATATTAATAGCTTCCATTTTCCTTTTAATATATATTACTTTTCTAGACTTTTTAAATATTGTAATACTTCATCTGTATTACCTTTAAATATTATATTTCTAGACGCTTTTTCAATTGAATGTTTGTACATAGGATCATAGTACTTAGTTAAAAATAGCTCTATCCATTTTTTATGTGCATCAAAGCTATTACTTTCTCTTTGACATTCATAAGCTAAATTGAATTCATCTATTAAAACTTTAATTCTATCTCCTCCAACCCTTCCTCTAACTCTTTCCATGCTAGCTAACATATCATTATACCAAGAAGTCATCCCCGCCTCTTTGTCATTATAAAATTCAATATGCTCCTTTTGTGCATTTACTACATAATCCTTTAATATGTTATCTACTCTTTCATCTATTGTAGCTTCTACAAAAACTACATCACCTTTTTGACAATGGTTATAAAAGTTTTTTGGTATAAAGTTTCTCCCTATACTTTTACTTTCATCCTCAATAACCATGTATCTATATTTCTCTTCTTTATGCCTAATAACCTTATAAGCTAAATCATTTTCAAAATTTATTTGTGTTGGTTGCGGAGTAATAAAGTGCCCAAACGTTGACCCTCTATGATTTGCTATGCCTTCTAAATCAATCGAATTATCTATCAGCTTTAAAATTTCAGTCTTTCCTGAACCTGTATATCCAGTAAGTACTATAGGCTTTGCAGTTATATTTTCTGGCTCTAGTGAGTCAATTAGATAATTACGGAATGCCTTATATCCTCCATCAAGCTTCACAACATCCTTTCCTGTAGCTTCATATATCCATCTTTGAGCTATAGTAGAACGTGAGCCACCTCTAAAACAATAAATCATAGCGTCAGTATTTGCATTACAATACTCAGCCCAAGAATTTACTCTGTCTTCCTTAATCTTATTAGATACAATTTCATATCCAAGCTTAGTAGCCTCTTCATTACCTTTTTCTTTATAACAAATACCAATAATATGACGCTCTTCATTTGTTAATATAGGTAAATTTATAGAATTTATCATGGCTCCCTTTTCATATTCAATTGGAGCACGGACATCTATCAACTTTATATCATTTAGTACAATACTCTTAAAATCATTTGTTATGCTTAATTTCTTCATTTTTCAACCCTTCTATATCTTTATTTAGATATAATTCATATTACTGTAGATTATATCTAACATCCGACAATAAATAAATGCTTATCTTTATAATATATGAAAATATATTCTTTAATTGAAATTTATACTATTTATTTAAATCTATTACCTTTATAATGATTCATATAAGATGATAACATTATTCTTATACTTTAAAATCATAAGTTAACATTGTAAATATAAATTACGTCTGTGTACAAGTCAGTACACAATATAAAGTAAGGAGAATATAAATATGAATACTAATGTAAAATTAACTGCACTTACTAAATCATCAGGATGTGCTTCTAAGATAGGTCCTAGCGTTTTAGATTCTGTTTTACAAAACTTACCTAAATTTCACGATTCTAATCTATTAGTTGGTTTTGATAAAAAAGATGACGCTTGCGTTTACAAAGTAAGTGATGACAAAGTAATTGTTCAAACAGTAGATTTTTTCCCACCTATGGTTGATGATCCATATACATTTGGACAAATTGCAGCTGCAAACGCATTAAGTGATATATATGCCATGGGGGCGGACCCAACTCTTGCAATGAATTTATTATGCTTTCCATCTTGCTTAGATCCATCAATAATGGGAGATATATTATCTGGTGGATATAGTAAAATTCAAGAAGCAGGTGCTATTGTTGCTGGAGGACATACTATCTCAGATCCAACACCTAAGTATGGTCTTTGTGTTACTGGTTTTGCTCATCCTAAAGAAATACTTACTAATAGTAATGCTAAAACAGGTGACGTACTTGTCTTAACTAAGCCTCTTGGTATTGGAATATTAAATACTGCTACAAAAGCAGAGCTTTTAACTTCTGAAGAAATAAGAGACGTTACTAATGTAATGACTACATTAAATAAATATGCTAAAGAATCACTAAAGGATTTAACGGTAAATGCATGTACTGATATAACAGGCTTTAGTCTACTTGGCCATGGTTATGAACTAGCTAGTGGAAGTAATAAAAGTATAGAATTATTTAGTGGTTCTATGCCAATATTATCAAAAGCTTTAGAATATGCAAAAATGGGTATTATTCCAGAGGGAATGTATAATAACCTAGAATATTTAAAAGATTACTTTAAATGTTCTCAAAACATTTCTCAAGAGATTCAAGACGTACTTCTTGATCCTCAAACATCTGGTGGATTGCTTTTATCTATGCCAGAAAAAGATGCTAAAGAATATTTATCAAGAATGGAACTTCATAACCCATGGACTAGAATTATAGGTCAAGTTACTGATAAGAATGATTTTTCAATTATTATAAAATAAAGTTTTGCTAAAAATATGAAAGCCATGATGATACAAATAATATATCATCATGGCTTTTGCTCTTACTACTTATCTTATTATAAAGTGATTACTTTGCTAGCTGATTTCATCATATCAACTATATGGTACATATTGCTTACAGTTCCTACTTTAACTTCATCTGAAAGTTTATAGAAATCAAGACATGCTCCACATATTAATAGTTCCACGCCAGCTTCTTCTAACTCTTTTAAATGATCTGCAGCTTGTTCATTCAAAGTTGGTACCTTTACTCCATCATTCATAAATAATATTGCCTTAGGAAAATCTGTTCCTTCTGATAGTGTATAGAAAAACATCTTCATTAAAGAATGTCCTAGCTTTTCGTCACCTACTCCTAATGTACTTTTATTTACAAAAATACACCAATCTCCAAGTGGTTTTTTTCCTTCTACCTTTGCAATAATTTCTTCACACTCTTCACATCCATTTGAAAACATTACTTCAAAATCTCCATTAACGTCTACTACCTTAGACTGGAATCCTTGGCTGTTTGCAAACTTTTTAAGGTTTTCTACTGCTATTTTATTATCTACTGAAACTGTGAAAAACTTTCCACCTGCTTCAATCTCTTTTTTTGCCATTATCACTGGCATAGGACAAGTTTGTCCTCTTGCATCTATACTTTTATTCATAGTACTTCCCCTCCACTTATTGTTACTTTAGTCATCACATCCACAATCACAATTTGAATCACAACCACCATCAAAATGATTATCGTTATAATATTACTACTTAGTTCATTAATGTAACTAGAATTTTATTTACTTCAAATACTTCACTTGTTTCAAAAACGTCTTCTAATGTTTCTATATTCTCTTCTAAATGTTCAATATCTTTAGAATATGTATGGCTTATATCTACCATATCCTCTTCAGTAAATTCACCATTTTCTATAAATCTCACTACTGCTAATTCCTTAATCATTAAAAAGCTCACTATTGATATCTTTATTTTAGCAGATACATCATAATCAAACATAGCTTTCATAAAATATCTAAATACAAAGTAAACTAATAGATTTTCAAATTTGTACATATTATCTTTATAATAATCATTAAACTGTTTATGCTTAATTAAATAAAGTTCTTCATCATCTTCACTTTGCCAAAAATATCTTAATGCATCATTTAACCCTAGTGGATCATTTGGATTTATATGCCTTAAATCCTTAAACACTTTAAAGTACTCATATATGTTATTATATTTATCACTTTCATTATCTTTGTACTTATCTAGATTCTTTATAGTTTTTTCTATAAAATCACTTTCTTGATATTTCTCTTTAACAGATTTTATATCTTCTATAATTTCTGAATCTATCTTTTCTTGGATCTCATTAACAAATTGAAGTACTACAGAAGCTCTTTTAGATAAGTCTATACTACGATTTTGTAATATACCTAGAACTATCTCTCTACACTCTATAAGTTCTTTAAATAATTCCTCATTAAGGTCACTAAATAAATCATTTGTCTCATCATTTTCACTTAATTCAAATTCTGCTTTTTTAGAATCTCTTAATATCATTCTTGCAGCTTCTGGACATGATAGTGATATTCCCATTTCTTGTAGACCATCAAAATCTTCAATATATCTTGGATACTGTCTACATGTATAACAAAGACTATCTTCTCCAAGTTCACTATAAATATCACACATTTTATTCTCATTTAAAAATGGACAATTATTGCCTTTTAAAACAAAAATGTTTTCACCAGCATCATGAACAATCTCATTTTTTAATCTATCTCCAAACTCACCTTCAACCTTTTGGTACTTGCTATTTGTTTCTTCATCAATAACAATTCCCCATCCAGCACAACATGTATCTTCACACTCTGATGCTATACATTTAAAATCCTTAAAATACTCTGGTACTCTTATCTTCATTTTATCACCTTTACTTTTCAATCTTGATATTTACATAATATCATATACATTTAATTATTATAACCCTTTAGAACTAACCTACCATGATACTAATCTAAATATTATTGTAAGTTAGTTGATTAAATAATTTATATACTAAAGAAGTTGTTATAACTAACAAAAATCCACAATAATACTTATGAAATATTATTATGGATTCATATAAGTTAATTATAACTTTTCAAAACTCAATCTTAAATATTACTGAATTTTTCTTTGAACGAATATTATATTTAAAGCCTTCATGCTTATCTAATATTGTTTTCACTATATATAGACCTAAGCCTGATCCCCCTGTTTTTCTATTTCTTGATTTATCAACCCTATAAAAAGCATTAAATAACTCATTTATGTCCTTCTCAGAAATAGTTACCCCCATATTTTCTACAGTAAATACTCTATCCTTAAGCTTAATAATTATCTTTTCATTTTCTGGAGAATGAGTAACAGCATTTTTAATTATATTCATAATAACTTTCTTAATTAGTTTTTCCTCTGCCATTACAATAACGTCACATTCTACATCTATTTCTAAGTTTATTTTTTTATCTTCTATAAAGAATATCAATTCATTTCTTACTTTTATAATTAAATCAGAAATATTTACTTCTTTTAAATTAAATTTATAATCTATATTGCTTCTTTCACTTAGATAAAGGATTTCTTGTACAAGGTCCTTCATATTTTGAGTTACTTCATAAGATTCCTTTAAGTATTTATCTCTATCTTTATATTTTCCTATGTTGTACATCATCCCCTCTAACTGACCACTAATTACAGTTATAGGGGACTTTAACTCATGTGAAATAGTTGCTATAAATTCCTTTCTTTCCTTTTCTAGAGCTCTTTCTCTCTCTATTTCTTCTGCCATTCTATCAAATGATTCCTTTACATTTTTATTCATTAAATTAATGCTATTAGACAATTGACCTATCTCATCATTACTCTTAACTTCAATTACATCATCAAAATCTAACCCTGCAATTTTCTTAGCTACATCATTTATCTTTATTAATGGTTTACTAATTGATCTGGCATAAAACATTGATATAATCAAAGCTATTAATAGTATTGCTACTATAGCAAATGGGAAAAACAATGCAACTACAGTTCTAACTTCTGTAGCTGGGCTCACAGCAACATGAGCAGCCATAGTATATTCACCATGTAAACTCTTAACATATAATGTTTTTTCAATATTTAAGCTTCCTTCTCTATTTTGAGGCATTCCTTTTACAATCCTAATGCCATTTTTATATTCTACTTCCTCATCAAATGGGGATTTTAAGGGTATCTTATTTGTATTTTTAATACCTCCCTTCATAGATGTATACACTACATTTTTAGCATACCCACTCTCACTATTCTCTGCCAATATCAATTCTAAATTGTTATCATATGAAAATTCATCTAATACTTCCTCAAGATTAACCTTTTCATCTTCACCTAATTTCTTTTCTAAAGCTGATATATTACTACTTATTTTACTTACTCTATATGTCTCATAAACCCTTGGCATAAATAAGTATATACACATATATAGAAGCATAAATGATATTGTTATTATTACTGCACTACTAATAAAAACCTTAGGTTTAATGCCCATATCATTCCATTTATTTTTCAAGTACATATCCTACACCCTTTACTGTCTTAATGTAATCTTTCTTTATTTTCTTACGTATATTTTTCATGTGAGCATCTATTACTCTAGTGTCTCCATAGTAGTCATATCCCCATATTTTCTCTATTAATAATTCCCTTGATACTACGATAGGGTAACTCATAATCATAAGCTTTAGTATGTTAAACTCCTTTAAAGTAAACTCTACCTCTTCTTTATTTACAAATGACTTAAATGTTTTGGAATCTAATTTTAAGGTTTCAAATTCTAGAATTTCCGTATCTTCAACTTCCTTTTTCTTTCTTCTTAAAACAGCTTCAACCCTCTTAATTAGTATGTTAAAAGAAAATGGTTTAGATATATAATCATCTCCCTGAAGTTCAAACCCTTTAACCTCACTTGCCTCATCACCTAAAGCAGTTAAAAATATAATCCCTACATTTTCATCTACTCTTTTAATCATTTTACATAAGCCATATCCATCAAGTCTTGGCATCATAACATCTAAAATCACTAAATCATAGCTTTCACTCTTAAACTTCTCATATCCTTCCACACCATCAGATGCAGTATCTACTATATAATCTTGTGAAGATAAAAATTCAACGATTAATTCCTGTATTTGCAAATCATCTTCAACAACTAAAATTCTTTCATTCATAACCAATCTCCTAAAAATCAACTTGAAAATTTTCTTATGTTAATAATATTATCATAATTCTAGTAAAACAAAATGAAATTCACATAAACTTCACTTATAATCACCTAAAATAAAAAGGCTATCGCTAACTATTTTAGTTTGCAACAACCTTTAGAACTAGATTACTTCTTTCTTATTTTTATTAGGCATTTTAACTAGCTTTTTATTTTTCACTACATATATTTCATCAGATTCTAAAGCTATCTCTTTATTATGCGTTACCATAATTACAGTCTTGCCATCATTAACAACTATATATTTAAATAGCTTAATTATCTCATTTGATGTTTTTTCATCTAAATTCCCTGTTGGTTCATCTGCTATAATCAAATCATTTTCACAACATAAAGCTCTCGCTATTGCAACTCTTTGTTGTTGTCCTCCACTTAATGTTAAAACTTTTTGTTTCGTTTGTTCTTCTGTGAAACCAACTTTTTTTAATATATTTAATGCTTTTTCTTTATTATCTTCACTTTTTATTCCTTTTATAGACATAGCTGAAGTTACATTCTCTAAAGCAGTCATATAATTAAGTAAGTTATATCCTTGGAAGATAATTGATACATACTTATTTCTATATTGTTCTAAGCCTATAGATCTAATACTTTTATCTTTATATGTCATCTCTCCAGAAGTTGCTTTATCCAATCCTGATGCAATTGATAAAAAAGTTGTTTTTCCTGAACCTGATTGTCCAATTACTGTGTAAAACTTATTTTCTTCAAAAGATACATCGATGTCTTCTAATATATTGTTATTTCCATCATATGAATATGTTACATTATTAAAACTCAAAATCTTAGCCATTTTATTACCTCCTAGTTATGCTTACTTAATATTGTTTTAGGATTTAACCTCATTATCGCTATTGATGGTATAAGTGTTGCTATTATTGCTAATACAAATGATATTGTTGCCATTTTCCCAAAGTCACTACCACTCATACTAATATCTAATTCATCAATAACTTCTACATTTGTTGCTGCCATATTTGATTGATTAAATTTACCAGGTTCTCTATTTTGGCCTTGATTCATACCTGGCATACCTGTACTTTCCTCCTCTTGAGTTGATATTTCATTTTGTACAAGTTTATTTCCTACCACATCACTTATTGTATTACCTAGTACTGCTGATACTCCAATTGATAGAGTCAATACTAATATTACTTCTACAATTAATTGAGAAATTATCTTGGATCTCTTCTCACCTAATGACATAAGTATTCCAATTTCATTTGTTCTATCTTTAATTGATAACATTATGATTAAGGCAAGTATCACTCCACCAAATAGAGTTACTAATATTAATGTAGTGTTTGAAAATGATGCTACATTCTCAACAGGTCCTATCATTGCTTCATAAGCTTGATCATTTGCATCTAATTTAAATGTATTAAAATCTATTGATGTATTTTGACCTTCTTCAACAAATGCTTCAACATTAGCTGGATCATTAATATAAAATATCATGTTATCTACTGCACTTGCGTATTCCTCACCTTTAAATGAACCTACTAAAGTATAAGGTGCATAAATTTTATTGTATGGTAACATAGCTGTCATTCTTTGAGCCATTTCATCTACTTCAGTTGTTGACTTATAAATCCCAACTACCTCAACCTCAATTATTGATGTTTCATCTGAAGTATTAACTAAATTTAATTTACTTCCTACTACTAAAGAATTTTCACTTGCAAATGTTTCTTCTAACATAACAACATTACTTCCTAAATCTTCTGCTTCTAATTCTCTCCCATCAACTAAAGTATTGTCACCTGAAATAACTGAACTATCACTTTCAAAGCTATTAATTCCATATAAAGTAACATCACCTTGATTACCCATAGGGCTTTTATTGCCACCTGGCATGTTACCTATCATGCTATTTGTTTTATCACTTGTAGTCGTTGTTGTTTCTTCTACCCCCACTGCAGTTAAACCATCTAAGTTAACTCCAGTACTACTAGTTAATGAATATTCTGTAATATAACTAGATGTTTTTAACTCTTCTAAATACTCTAATGGAATAGGATTTGAAGTAATTTTAAACCTACCTGGTTCTCCTCCACTATTTTGAGTTTCTAATTGCTGAGTTTTCATCACCTTTTCCCTATCTACAGTTAATGAAACCTGTGCCCCTAGTTTTTGTCTTGCTAATATAGCTGCTGTCTCTGTAGCTGATTTAATACTAAAACTTGATAATGTAACAATACAAACAGTAAGCATAACTGCAAATATTATTATGGTTCTTCCTATTCTCTCCTTCAAACTCTTAAATGCTCGAAATATAAAATTCATTTTTTTCCCTTCCCTTCGATTATATTGCATCGTTATCACATAACCTATGTTACATAACCTGTCTTTATTAAAAATGAATTCAATGTGTATTTAATCTGTAATTATGAATTTGAATTTGAATATTATTACATACTAAAAACTTTATATATCAAACTCTACTTGTTCCTCTTTGTTTTTTTCATCAAAAGTCCTTAAATAATCAAAAACTTCTTTTATATCACACATAATACTATTTTTTCTACATGTATCAGTTATTATCTCCATAAGCTTATAGTGATTATCACTAACAAGATTATAGCTATTTCCATACTTCTTGATATACATTTCTTTTAACCCTGGAAAATGTATATCTAATTGTTTATAAAAATACTCTCGATTACCTTCTCTTAAAGTAACTCCAATACCAAATAGAACTATTCCTTTAACCTTGGCCTCAATACAATAATTCATTAATTCTTTTATATTTTCCTCTGTATCGTTTATAAAAGGTAAAAATGGACATAACCAAACCACTGTTGGTATGCCTATATCCCTAAACTTTTTCAGCATGTTTACTCTTTCCTTTGTTGTAGATACATTTGGCTCTATTATCTTACATAAGTTTTCATCATGAGTTGTTAATGTAACTTGAACTACACACTTTGCTTTATCGTTTATACTTATTAATAAATCACTATCATTCAATATCCTTGTTGACTTAGTTAAAATAGATACACCAAATCCATACCTTTCAATAACTTGCAAGCACTTTCTTGTATTTCCTAATTCTTCTTCAAGGTGCATATATGGATCACTCATAGCACCAGTACCTATCATACACTTTTTCCTTTTCTTTTTTATAGCTACTTCTAATAACTCAGCTGCATTTTCTTTAACTTCTATATCCTCGAATAAATGATTCATACCATAACAAATACTTCGGGAGTCACAATATATGCATCCATGTGTACAACCTCTATAAATATTAATTCCATTACTAGATGATAATATCCCCTTTACTTGAACTTTGTGCATACCTCGTAACTCCCTTACAACTTATTTTATTGATATATAAATATCAATATTTGCATTTTCATAATCTGAATTAAGATACTCCTCAAAATCTGCTACATAAGTCCTATCTAAATTCATATTCCAAATTTCACCCCAGGATTCTGCCACAGCTCTTTGCATATGTCCAGTTATTGAAAACTTTGCATACTTACCAGCAGGAATAACCTTAACTACATATTCATTATTATCAACCTTAGATACTTCATTTCCAACAGTTACTTCATACTTATTATCTTTATAATCAGAATATAAACCAATAGCATATTCATTAACCTTATTCTTAATATTGTTATTAGCTCCCCCTTCATATAACTCATTCCAAAGACCTCCAATGATTGCCCCCATATCTGACTCATCATTACCGGTCATTGCATTAATCCCAACAACTAATTTTTCTTTTAATTCTACAATTTCATAATTCATATTTAACAACCTCCATATATTTGATAAGGTCATTATACTGAATATAATATGACATAAGCCTGTCATATTATAAATAAGATTCTAACATTCTTTTTATTTTTGATTTCATTTGATTCCTCAGTTCTACCGGCTCTAATACTTCTGCATATTCACCAAATGTATAAATATAACTATAAAGCCATTCTCCCATTGGGTAGCACATACTAGTTACAAAATCTCCATCCTCTAATTCCTCTACATCTTCAAATTCATCATAAACCCTATATGCCATACTTTTAGAAATTCGTAATTTTACTTGCACACAGCTATTTTTTGATACATTGTCATCGTTAAAGATTTTCTCTGGACACTTCATCTCAAAATTTTCATCACTTATAACAATGTTTTTAATTCTAGTAAGTTTAAAAAATCTATAATCATTTCTTAACTTACAAAAACCATATAAGTACCAACTCTGCCCCTTAAAATATAGTTTTAATGGACATACAGTTCTCTTTAACCCCTCATGTTTACTACTAAAATAATCAAATACTAAAATATTCTTATTTAAAATTGAATATTTAATACTGTCAAAGACATACTTCTCCTTCTCTCCGTTCTCCCAATTTGAGAAATCCACTTCAATCCAATCTGAATTATTTTCACCTAAAATATTATTTAACTTATTAAGTGTTTTTATTTGCTCTTCATTATTTAAACTAACTGCACATACAGCTCTTATTGAAGATAAAATATCTTGCTTCTCTTCTTGAGTAAGCACAGCCTTATTTAAAATAAAATCGGGTAAAATTGATATTCCTCCACCTTTTCCCTTACTCATATAAACAGGCACACCAACTGAAGATAAGTTTTCAATATCCCTATATATAGTTCTTACAGATACATTAAAACGTTCTGCTAACTCTCCTGCAGTAATTATCTTTTTTTCTAATAAAATATATATTATTTCAAACAATCTATTAATTTGCATTATGTACTCCAATGTTTTTATTTATAATTATACCATTTTAAACATAAAAAAATAAAACTAGTCACAATGCTTAGTATTACTAATTCATTTACTGTCATAGAAAATCCAAACATAACTTTCATCATCTCATTTACTGCAACCGCTCCTAATTCTGGTTCTATATCTATTTCAAATAAATTAATCCTAATTTTCAGTTTTTATTATTCATAAAAATAAAAATCCACAATATTAATATCGTGGATTTGATTTTACATTGAATTAGTAAAAACTATTATTTTTTATTCTTAATATCCTAATATATCTTCATATTCTTTAATTAATGCTTTTTCATCTACTTCATTTGATTTTTCTACTGTTGTATTATCCTCATTAATTTCTGTTACCATTAACTTCTCATCATTTCTCATAATTATCCCCCTTCAACTTGTATGCGTTTACATTTCATATAATTAACTTATGGATTATTTTCCCTAAAATAATTATAACACAATTAAAAAACATTTTTCTATACTTTTCTGAATTTTTTGATAATATAATGATCTTTTAAAATAGTAATACATATGGGAGGTAACTACTACATTACCCCCCATCTATATTTTCAGTTATATAAATTATATTCTAAACAAAATCTCCATTTTCATATTGTCTTTTACCTACAATTATACTAATTAATATAAATGCTATTATCATTACTAATAGTACTGCTAAGTCTTCATTATTGAAGTTATTTGCTAGGTCTATTAGTCTTTTTTGTGGTATGAATCCTCTGATGAAGCTCATGATTTTATTTGTATCTACTATGTTTACTAAGCAACCACCTAGTAGGCATGTTATCATTGTTATTGCTGAACCGCCCATTGAGGCTGCTACTTTATCTTTTAGTAGTGTTGAAACTAGTATTGCAAAGCTTGTTGCTAGCACTCCCATTAGTAGTATTAACATTGCAAATAGTCCAAGGCTTATGCTTAGTTCTACTGCTAATACTTTTATTACTACCATGGATATTATTATTGTTGGTGTTGTTAATGCTATTACTGAATATATAAGTTGACCTATTATATATTCATAATATGATAAGGTTCCTAGTAAAACTCTTGAGTAAACTTTGTTTTCTCTATCTGTTAAGAAAAAGTCCATTATCATCATTGATCCAAAGAATAGGAACATTGTTAAAAAACCTATTATCTTTCCTTCTACTGTTGCTGTATCAGCTGGCGCTTCATATGTTTCACCTTTTAGTCCTGCTTCTAATGATTTTTTTATTTCTTCTTTTCCAAAGCTTATTACTTTAGGCTGGGTCTCTTCTAAATTTATTTCTGCTAAGTATATTCCTTTTATAAGATCTGTATTTGTAGGACTTTCATCCATGAATTTCAAAGTGATATTATCATTTTCTCCCATGGACTTAGTAATTACTTCCTCTTGCTGAATTGTTGCTCCAACTACAGCTATCTTACCTTTTATTCCATCCATTTCATTAAAGTAAACACCAAGATAAACTATAACAGGCATTACAACAAATATCATAATTAAAATCATTGTTTCTCTACTAAGTCTATATAAATTGTTTTTTATTACTAATAATATATTCCTCATATTGCTCTCCTCCTATAGATATTTCTCAGTTTTGAATGTTCTTTTGCAAACCCCAACAAGTATAATTCCTAAAATCACATTTACCACGATTATTATTGAAATCAGGAAGTTATTATTGTCATACATGCTATTTAATATTCCATCCATTATCCACTTTACAGGTGATAATTTTGCTATGAATGCTGGAATATCACCAAAGGCTTCTATAGATACAAATGCACCTCCAAGTAAGCATAATATTGCTTGAACAAAGTTAAATATCATGTTTATTGTCATCATATTATCTGTTATTGTACAGAAGAAAACACCTAATGCACTTGAAAAGAATGATAAGGTTACAAATGCTAGAAATACTACTAATTCACTACCATTATAATTTACGTTTAATATATACTTAAAAACTATCATGCTAAAAGCTACTGCAATACTTGAGAATATAGTTCCACATATTATTTGTGATAAGTATATTGAGGATGTTTTTATTGGGGCAAACATCAACCTTAAATTACCTTCTTTAATTGGCTTATCTATAAAATTATAAGCACTTGCTAGTCCTGCACCTGAGAACATAAAAATCATCATACTTATTGAATAGAATTCATATGAAGATATCTCAGTTCCAAAACTACTTTGTGTTAAATAACCAATGATTAATGTTAATAATACTGGATATATAAAGTATGAAAGTATCATTACTTTTGTTTTTGCCATTAATTTAAATTCAAATTTTATCATATTTATTAAATTCATTATTCTCCACCCTAATCCCTTAAAGTTCTACCTGTTAGATTTAAGAATATAGTCTCTAGGTTTTGTTCTTCTGTAACTATATTTTTTATTTGAACCTTATTAGCTATAAGCTTTAAGATAATTTTATCTAGATTATTAGATTCTTTTAAAGTACTTACTCTTAATCCATCTTTAAATTCTACTCTACTAACACCTTTGATAGATTTAATTTCTTCTTTATCTATATCCTCTATACCATCTGCTGAAATATTGTATATTGTACTTTCTTCAAGGCTTGATTTTAAGCTTTCAAGTGTTCCTTCTGCTATTATTTGTCCTTTATCAATAATAAGAGCTCTATCACATATAGCCTCAACTTCTTCCATATAGTGAGTTGTATAAATAACTGTTGTTCCTCTATCTCTTAATTTCTTGATTGATTCTAAAATATGGTTTCTTGATTGAGGATCTATACCTACAGTCGGTTCATCAAGTATTAAAAGTTTTGGACTATGTGCTAATGCACAAGCAATATTTAATCTTCTCTTCATTCCACCTGAATATGTTTTAGGTAAATCTTTAGCTCTATCTAAAAGACCAACCATGTCTAAAGCTTCTTCACATTTCTTTATTAACTCCTCACCCTTAAGTCCATAAAAACATGCAAAATATTTTACATTTTCTATAGCTGGTAAGTTTTCAAAGATTGCTAAGCTTTGTGGTACTATTCCCAGCTTTCCTTTATATTCACGCTTATTTTTCAAAATATCTTTATCCATAAACTTAATTTGACCATTTGTAGATTTAAGTGCTGTTGAAAGTATATTAATTGTTGTACTCTTACCAGCTCCATTAGGTCCTAAAAAACCAAGGATTTCCCCCTCTTCAACCTTAAATGAAATTCCCTTTACTACTTCTGCATCACTGTATTTTTTCTTTAGATTAACTACTTCTAATAAACTCATTCTTTCTCTCTCCCTATATAAATTATTAATTATTTTCTTACTATATTTATAGTTTAAAGGTAGGAGTAACTCCTAGGTCAATACTTTTTTTTAAAATTTTTCCTATTTATATCATAGAGTTTAATTTTACTATTATTTCCATTTTGAATCTACTTTTAACTTAACAATAACCTATAAAATTTTACTTAAACTAATCTCCAACTAAGTTGTTTCTAAAATCTATTTCCCATAAAAACCATAGTACTCTTTTATAATGCTTTTTAAATTAATAAGGATGCCTAAAAATGATACATCATTTTTTAGACATCCCTATTATCAAAAGTTTTTCATTTTACTTTCCTACTAAAGATAATTAGCCCTTTAGCCATACATCAAACTTTCATATATACTTAAATTCATAGTATCCTTTTATATTATTGTTATTATTTCATTGGAGTATATATTTCTAAATACATACGACTATGTCCATCTTCATAAGAACTTACTAACATGTTAGCATACGAAACTCCAACAAGCTCTACTCCCATTTTCATAGCTGTTCCAATTATTAATTCACCTATTTGATTATCCATATCCTCATCATTTTTTGTTGTTTTATCTTCTATTACTATATACAAACACTTCTCATGTGATATTACTTCACCTTTAATATTCTTTTCTCTTTTATTTATTTTTCTACAAACTACAAACCTATCTTCTATTGAACCTTCATTTGTAAAATTAATAATACGTGTTAGACCAGTTAAAGTTACTGCCTTTTTCAAACTAAAAGGTTTACCCTGAAGAGATGCTAGTTTTCCAATTGTATCTGAATCTTCAATTTCTTCAACTATTTCCATAGGATTCATTTCTCTAATAGTAAATTTATTAAGATTTTCTTTAATTCTTTTACAATCTTCCTTAAGAGATTTTATACGATTTAAAAGTAGTTTTTTATATTCTAGCTCTTCTTTCAATTTCTTTTCTTGTTTAATTAAAATTGATTCTATATCATCAATACTATTACTATTTTTTATTTCTTGAATTTGTTTTATTTCTAAATCTATCTCTCTATAAAAATTAACTGATAGCACATTATGTACATCTAAAACATTATATTTTCTATACCCATTTTCCTCATCTTGCTCTGGTTGTACTAATCCTTTCTCCTCATAAAACTTTAATGTATCTCTTGATACACCTAATAATTTAGAGACTTGTCCAACTGTATACACTTCTCAGCCACCCCTTTTGTGAATGTAATGTTATGCAATTTAATTTTACCACTATACCCCATTCATTACAAATAACTCAAGCACTTCTACATAACCCCAATGAATTAGGCTGTATCAAAATATAATACAGCCCCTCCATTTTTCATAACAACTCTACTCTCTTCCATTTTTAAGAACTTCATCCATACTTATCTTCAATACTTTTCTACGAGCTAACCTCTTTGATAGCCAATATACAGTCATCAATACTATAAATACTATAGTTATAGTATTTGCTGTCATTTCTGGCTCAATTGAGAAGTCTAAATTTTTAGTTACTTCTGCAAAAAGCATCCCAACTGCATATTTACTAAATGGTATTGATATTAAGAATCCTATCAATACTATAAAATCATTTGTGTTTAAAATAATTTTAGTTAGCTTTTCATTTTGATATCCCATTATTTTAAACATTGATATATTAATTTTATTCTCATCTATTACCATTGATGTAATTACATATATCATTGCCATTCCTATAAGTGCTGCAATTACCCCAATCAAAATCATCATACCATTTAATGGTGCAATTAAAGCTTTAACACCTGTTAGCATTGCGTCTTTACTAGTCATACTAGTTACTTCACCTTCAGTAAAAGTAATATCCTTATCTGATATTACACCTATATAGCTTCCATCAGGTATCTTTGTTTCTTTATATAAAGTTTCTAATGGGATATATACTGTATCTCCAAAGTAACTTTTTGCTATTTTATCTATTTTTACTGTTACCTCTGAATCATCTATATCACTCTTAACTTTTATTTCATCCCCTTCTCTAACTCCAAGTTTTTTTGCTAAAGAACTTGTTATTATATTCTCTTCAAAGCTTAACTCATTTTCTTTACTATCAACCAATTTTAAAAGTTTTGTATTTTTATCTCTTCCATCTAAGTTGAATAGTACCTCTCCACCATTTTTATCATTGCATTTAACTGGAATGGTAAAGAACTTTTCCCCATCAACTTCCTTATCACTTATATTAGATAATATATAAAGATTTTTGAATTTATAAGACTCTTTATACCCTTTCTCAATAATGCCATTCATAGAATCCGTCATAATTAAAACTAAGAATATAAGCATTGATGCAAAGATAATACTAATTAACATTAAAATAGTTCTACCGATATTTCTTGCAATATCTTTTATTTTAAACCTAGTGATAAATGAAAGCTTTTTCATTGGAATTCTTTTCTCTAAGAAACTTGGACCCTCTTCCTTAATTTTTCCCTTCATCAGATCAACTGCTGAATGTTTTAATACTTTATTAATTACAATGTAATTTACAGGTATTATAATCAAAATAGGAAGTATTATCGAAGTCATTAACACTACAATATTGGGTAATATTTCAATAATAGGTAACGAATACTCAACTGCTAGAATTTCTGTTATCAACGACGATAATAATACTGCTGGCACCTGAGATATTGTTGATCCTACTATAGCTACAAATGTTGGATAAATCATATAATGCTTAACTAATTTATCCTTTGTATAACCTAATGCATAAAGTGTACCTAACTCTTTTAATTCACCTTTAATAAGCCTCCACAATACTATTGAAATAAGTATACTTACCATTAACATAACTACAACTGGTATATACTGTCCTAATGAAAACATTCCTTTTAAATCTCCATCTATAGCTACTATCTTTGAATTTTCATCACCATTAACATAACTTAGTAGTAGATTGTTTTCTTTAATATATTCTTTAAATTCTTCTCTATTATCTTTATTAAATTTAACTGAATATCCTTTATTGGAATTACTTATCTTATCAAAATCTTTTTCAGAGATAAATCCTACTGCAAAAGTTTCCTTATTTGTAAAAACTGAAGTATCATTTTCCAACATATAAATATAGTCTGGACTAACACTTTTCCCAACTAACCTTAACTCTATATCACCAATATCTACTATATCACCATACTCTAAATTTTGTTGATTATAGAACTCAGTATTTACCACTAAATCCATTGTTTCATTTAAATCTTCACCATCTATAATCTGTTTTAAGTTTATATCCCTTCTATCTTTATATATCCTTAAAGTTACATCATCTAAAACCTTAAAATCTTTCCACTGCATTTCCTCTATCTTTAAATCAAAGTCATGCTCTAACTTTTTCTTATCTTCAATAGGTATTGCCGTTGTAAAGTACACATCTTCTACATTATGATCAAGCTTATATTTATCTATTGATTCCGTAACTTGTAGTCCACCTGTCCAAAACATAGTAAATAACATTGTCGATAGTATCAAAAGAACAATTGCTACTATAAATGTAGACTTATGTTCCTTCATATTTCGAGTTATCTTTTTGTTTATAACCATTACCAATCAACTCCTTCTGGAGAGATTACATTTTCATTGACTTTATTTGATCTAATTTCACCGCTTTTTAACGTTATGATTCTATTAGCCATTTGAGCTATAGAACTATTGTGAGTTATTAATATAATAGTAGTTTTAAACTTTTCATTTACCTCCTTTAGAAGAGATAAAATTTCTTTAGAACTTGCATAGTCTAATGCTCCCGTTGGCTCATCACATAATAAAATCTGAGGATTTTTAACTAATGCTCTTGCTATAGCAACTCTTTGTTGTTGTCCCCCACTTAGCTGCTTTGGGAATTTCCCTTTTTGCTCTAATATTCCAACTGCCTCTAATACATAATCTAAATCTAGTGGTTCTTTTGATATATCTGATACTACCTCTATATTTTCTTCAATAGTTAAGTTCGGAATTAAATTGTAAAACTGAAAAACGAATCCTATTTTATCAGCTCTATATGTCGTAAGTTCCTTATCAGAAATTTTTGATATATCTGTTCCATCTACAATAACTTCACCACTATCTACTCTATCAATCCCTCCAAGGATATTTAGAAGTGTTGATTTACCTGAACCTGATGGTCCTAGAATAACAACTATTTCCTCTTTCTTAATTTCAATACTTGCATCTTTTAAAGCATAGAATATACTTTCCCCTTCTCCATAATGCTTGTTTGCCCCCTTAATACTTATCACTTTTCATCACTCCTTTAAAATATTATCTACAACTATTTCAACTTGTGCTCTAATAACTTTATTAATAACACCTTCCCCAATTTGTGCTTCATGTGTTATTGTTAAAAATAACACTCTAAGCATTCCACTAATAAAATCTAAATCTAATTTTTTCACATCTACTAAATCTTCCAAAGGTTTTATAATATCCAAGATATCATCATTATCCTTATTCATATGCTTCTCCATTGCTCCATCTGGCAATGCACGACATATAGTCTCTAAATCATCACAATGTAGTAGTAAAACAAACTTATGGACCTTTATGTCATTCATATAATCACAAAAGTTATTAACTAAATCTTCTCTTAAATTTGTTGTTGATCTAGGTATTATTTTTATAGCCTCAGCCTTAATATCCTTTTCTAAAGACTCTAACGCTGTAAAGAAAAACACCTCTTTCGATGGAAAAAATTTATAAAATGCTCCTTTTGAAATTCCAACCTTCTTTGCTATATCATCAATAGAAGTCTTTTTGAACCCATATTTTGATATATCATCTAGCCCAACTTTAATTAATTTATTATGGATAATCATCTTTTCCTCATCAGTAAAAGCTTTTCCCATTTCAACACCTCCAAACTCTATGACTCTAAAACACTTTATGGTCATAGGTTTATTATATGGATATAATTGCCATTTGTCCATACTCTTCTAATTACTTTTTTAATTTTTTTTATAAATAAAAAGAAATCCCTTCAATAATCTACATATATAAAGCCTTTAAGTTTATATATGTAGATTATTGATATGGATCTCTTTATTAATAATTTTCTTTTTTACCTATAATATACTTTAAATAAATTATATTAAATGTTATTGGTTCTAACTATTTAAACTTCACTTTATTACCGATAGGCTTTTCACTTAACTATACTAAATTAAATGTTTTCCTTTTAGTAACTTTAGAACCTTATATCTTAGACTTCTTAACAATATTATTACCCTCCGTTTCTTCTTCTGTACAACATGCTGCTTGAAATAACTATCTACTAACAAACTCATTATTCTAGTTTATTTGTAAATAAACTACTCTTTGCTTTATATTTCCCAACGAGTATTAATATTCCCTTGAATATCATTTTTTATTCATCTTCACATATTGCCAACCAGTACTTCTATATGATAATAATAATTTAAAAATTCACCCATTCCTAGTCCTTAGTTATAGCGACAAAGGTCATTTTCTTTTTAGGACCATTTTAAAATTAAATCAAAAAAAGACTGTAAGGTAAAACCTTACAGTCTCTATCTAACAGAATACTATCTTCTGTTTTGTTCTTTCTTAGCTCTTCTGCATGGAAGACATCTAGTTGGTTCGTTATCGAATCCTTTTTCTTTGTAGAATTCTTGCTCCCCAGTTGTGAATACGAATTCTGCTCCGCAATCTCTGCATGTTAAAGTCTTATCTGTCATAATATATTCCTCCTAATAATTAAAGTTCTATTCTGATTCCATTCTCTAATAAAGGAGAAACATCATTTTTAGAAACTTTTTAATTTGTAGCTTTCTGCTACTCATTTATAATAACACATATGCTAAGCTAATACAACCTATTTCTTTAATTAAAAATAAAATTCTAATATTATTTTTTCAAATAGTGTAGGTAACTTAAAAATCATGTGATGTATTAAATAGATTGGTTGTTAACTTTATTTTAATACTCAACTCAAAATTATTATCATTTTAAAATTACTATAAATTTGAACCAAATAAAAAAAAGCTGTAAGGTTAAACCTTACAGCCTATTTAACAGAAACTATCTTCTGTTTTGTTCTTTCTTAGCTCTTCTACAAGCGATACATCTAGTAGGTTCGTTATCGAATCCTTTTTCTTTGTAGAATTCTTGTTCTCCAGTTGTGAATACGAATTCTGCTCCGCAATCTCTGCATGTTAAAGTCTTATCTGTCATAATATATTCCTCCTAATAATTAAAGTTCTATTCTGATTCCATTCTCTAATAAAGGAGAAACATCATTTTTAGAAACTTTTTAATTCGTAGCTTTCTGCTACTCATTTATAATAACACATATGTTTTAATGTTTCAACAACTTTTTTAATTTTTTAAATATTTTTTACTATTTTTTTAATATTAAATTATAAACCCTATATTTATATAGTTTCATACTGGCTCTACATTACATTAATACATAGTTATATAAATAATCCATTATATCTACCTATTTTTAATTCATTAATTTATACTTTTAATATTTTTTTGAACATAAAAAAAGCTATAAGGTTAAACCTTACAGCCTATTTAACAGAAACTATCTTCTGTTTTGTTCTTTCTTAGCTCTTCTACAAGCGATACATCTAGTAGGTTCGTTATCGAATCCTTTTTCTTTGTAGAATTCTTGTTCTCCAGTTGTGAATACGAATTCTGCTCCGCAATCTCTGCATGTTAAAGTCTTATCTGTCATAATATATTCCTCCTAATAATTAAAGATTCTATTGCTGATTAATAATCTTCTAACTAAATAGTCGAAATATTATCTGTTTTAGAAACTTTTTTAATTCGTAGTATTTTTACTACTCACCTAGTGTAACACGCATATTATTTATATGCAAGTTATATTTAAAAGATTTTATTTTTATTTTATTAGCAATATTTTACTTACTAAAAAGACCTCCACCATTGTTAACTTTAACACCTTTTGATGTACTTCCAATATTCTTTGTTGCTCTCTTATTATTTGATCCAGCACCATTGTTTTTCTTAGCTTCAATGATTTTCTTCATCATATCCATATTTTTATCCATTATGTTTTCTCCAATCCAATCTAATATAACATTTATCGTATTTCTTTAATAAACTCTATCCCATTAACGCACATAAATAATATATACTCAAGAGAAAATCTTATCCAGCCCTTTCTATCTCCATATACTGTAGCATCTTCTAATGCCTTATAATAATATTGCTTATCTTGAGGTCTAATTATTAATCTAGGCATATCTATATTACTTAACAAGCCATTTTGAATTATTCTAGATGTTCTTCCATTCCCATCAAAGAAAGGATGAATCTCTACAAATTCCAACTTAAGCTTAAATATATCTTCTATCTCTTTATTAGACGAATTGAATTTTTCTATTGATTTCTCTAATAAATCTTTAACTAATTCAAACTTAGGTGGATTGTGTAATGAATTTGTTATTGAAACATTACCAGTTCTTAATTCTCCTACCCACTCTTCATCCTCTACAACTAAATTAGTTATCAACTTATGAATATCTAATACACTTTTCATTGAAAGTGAATCTATCTTTTCATATTTTTTCATAACTTTCTCTAAATTCAAAGCTTCAACTACATCCTTAACTCTAGCTTCAACAGTTCCTTTTTCTAAAACTACTTTTGTTTCTGCTATTGTCATTCTATTACCTTCAATATTATTAGATGCAAATAATTCATAAAACTTAAAGTCATACTTCATCACATTTTCTTTATATATATTAATGCATTCTATTAATTCTAAATCACTCAATCCTTTATTCAAATAACTAAAGGATTTATATTTTTTACTTAATTTAAGCTTATCCATAATCTTATTTACACCTACCACATTATTCACTAAATTTTTAAGTTTATTATAACATATTACTAATTTTAACAGTATAAATTTTTTACTCCATCTCTTAATAATACATTACTACTTTATCTCACCCTTTTTTATTATTATAAAATATATTATTTATAAAGTTATTATTAGGGGTCAAATTTTGAACACTAAAATTCCAATATTTGAACACCTTGCATAAATAATTTTGTGAACATATGTATCAAAATTTGAACCTTAAAATTGGGTATAGTTATCCCGTTGAATATTTTAGTTGCTTTTAAATAATTTAATTTCATAATATATTCCCCCTAGATTAAAGCGCTCTAAATAATATATATGCATCTACTCTATCTTTCTAATTTTTTTAACTATTTACCATAAGAAAAGGGATTCATTAAGATATACACCCCATTACTTATTTTACTTTCGTTATTTAATTTTTATTTCATCTTCAAATTTATATTTATCTAAAACAGATATATTTTTATCAATTACAGACATAAGTTTTTCCTCTTCATTAACACCCGTAAACTCTGCTACATATCCTAAACTTTCATTTGGATCTTTATCTAATGTCCCATAGTATGGTTTATATCCATCTTCTTGATCTTTCCACAACGCTAATCCTGAAGCTAAAAGGATACTATGTTTTTCAGTTTCACCCTTATAATATATCCTGACTATATCTTCTTTTCTCTCAATTTTGTACACTTCACCTGTAGTTCCATCATTAAATTCTATAAACTTATCATAGGTTATTCCTAATTCATTTTCGATTACTTTATTTATTGATTCTACTCCCCAACGTTCTTCCATTGTCAATTCAGATGTTAATGGTATTATGCTTATATTAGTATACCCTTCTACTATAGGGTATGTTGCACCTCTAAATTCATATCTTATATCTTTTCCTTCTTTTGCCCATTGATCTGAAATAAATACCTTATCGTCTATCTTTAATAATAACTTAGGTAATAATTCTCCTTCTTCTATAACTTTATTGCTTTCTATTTTAATTGTTGTCCCTATAATATTAGACTCAATATTTTTAACTGTTCCTGATATACACTCTATATCTTTATTAACCTTCTCCTCAAATTTCTGTTCAAATGATTTAGTAAAATCTACTGCAAAGCTTAATGACGTATCTATGAACCCTCCTGATTTTACATTTATTTTTATCACATCTCTTTTTGAAAATCCTGAGTAATTATCTATTTCTATTACTTTCATAATTGTATTTTCATTAGGATAACTATTTGTTGATTTAGATGAATTACAAGGTTCATCTCCAACACTTGCAGTAACAAACAATCCTCTATTAAATTCATCTGATAACTTTTCTTCTGATTCTATCTTAATTGATACTATAAATTTATACTTAGTACCTACAATGTTATCTACCGTTATTTTAATTCCATTTTCCTCAACACTTTTCCCAATACAATCAGTATAATCTAAGTACTCATTATAAAACCCTAAGTTTTTATAAATTCCATCTATAAAAGGGATATTACTAGCTATCGCTGGTGTGGATGTTATTCCTAGAAACAATAAAAATGTTATCGATGCTGCAATTGATTTTTTGATTTTTTTAGATTGCTGTTGTTCTTTTATTTTTCCTCTTATCATTCTTTTCATTTTTTCTTTATCTATTTCAGTTAAGTCCTCTTTTATATAATCAAAATCCTTTTCGTCTATTTCAATTTTTTCAAACTTTTTCATTATATCTCTTCCCCCTTAAACATTAACTGAAGCTTCTTTTTTCCTCGTAATAATCTATTACTTATAGAAGCTTCACTAATGCCCATGCTTGTCCCAATATCTTTAATCTTTTCACCTATGAAAAATCTTCTCATAAATATCTCTTTACTTGTCTTATCCATTTTATTAATTCCACCAATTAATAAATCATTAGTTTCAAAACTTACATATTCCTGCTTAGAATCTTGTATATTCTCAACTACGAGGTTATCTAAAGAAATATTCTTACCATGTTTAACTTCTTTTCTTAAGGTATCTATTGCTGTGTACTTTGCTGTTACCATTATCCACTTTTTAAATCTATCATCACTGCTTTTAAAGCTCTTTATTCCATTCCACACCTTTAAAAATACATCATTCACACATTCTTCACTTAATTCTCTGTTATGAAGAACTGAATATGCAATTTTAAATACAAGACTGGAGTAATTATCTACTAAAAAATCTAATGCTTGAATATTATGCTTTTTTAACTCCTGGACCAAATTATCATTATTAACCATTCTCTTCTCCTTATTCTATCTAAAAGTACTTTCACTATATAGTCGTTATTAAATGTAGAATCTCTCTCTTAATAATAAATTAACACAAATATTATTTACCAGTAAAATTTTCATGTTAATGAAAAAGTTGTATTATCATATTATATTTTTTATTTTTTGAAACCAAATAGATCTTTGAAAGGTATTTATAGTGAAAGGATGTGAAAGAGTGGAAAAAGAAACCCTACGTAGGAAAGATAAAGCTATTAATATAGTAGATCAATATTCTGATATGGTATATAAATTAGCTCTAAACCAAACTAAGCATAAAGCTGATGCTGAAGATGTTTATCAAGAAGTCTTTATTAGAATAGTAGAAAAAGATATAAGCTTTGAAAGTGATCAACATTTAAAAGCTTGGCTTATTAGAGTTACTATAAATTGCAGCAAGAAACTCTTTTCCTCTTCATGGTATAAAAAACGCTCTGAGCTTAAGGATGATATTTATTTTGATAAAAAGGAAGATGAGCTACTTTATTATGAAGTTATGGAACTTCAAAAGAAATATAGAACAGTAATTCATCTTTATTACTATGAAGATTACTCAGTTAATGAAATATCAGAAATATTAAACATAAAGCCGTCCACTGTTAAAACTCATCTCTTTAGAGCAAGAGAATTACTTAAAAACAAGCTTGAAGGAGGATTTAATTATGAGTAACAATCAATACAAAGATATTTTTAATAAAATTGAAATTGATAATAAATTAAAAACTAAAACTAAAAACTCAATACTTAATGGAAGAAAGAAATCTAATTTTAAAAAATATGGTGCTATAGCTGCAAGCTTTGCAATTATTTTAACTTTAGGAATTAGTTATACTTCATTAAATAAAAATCAAATTTCTCAAGATAAATACAATTCAATAAGCGAAGCTGAAAATTCATCTCAAAATGAAATTTCTAAAGCCGATTCTACTGAAGATATTTATAACAATACAGATGATTATGCTGAAGCTTGTATGGCTAATATATTTGTATACAATGATTCCATTTATCTTGCAGATCAATTAAGTGAAGTTGAATTATCTAATATAAATCTTAAAGATAAAAAAGGTAAGGAACTTGGCACCCTAAATCACAAGATTACAATGAATAGCACTCAAGATGATTATAAAAACTTTGCAGCTACAGTTGGCGTTGGCGGTAAACTGTATGAGTATAACGGACTTAGTTCTAATTTCAAGATAATTCTTGATTATAATGGAGAACTTACAAGTTATACACTTAGCAGCTTTAAAGATGAAAATAAATCACTCACTGGTGAAGAAATGAACGAAATATTCAAATCAGCTGGTGGCATTAAAGAATTGAAGTATTGGACATATGAATATAATGCTAACTCTGAATCAACCCCTGTAATTATAAAGACAATAACAGATACGACTATAATAAATCAATTAATTGAAGATATCTCTAGCTCTCCTGCATTAAATGTAAATAACCTAGGTAATGAATACTTTAATGGTGAAGTCACTTCAAACACTGATATTTTCATGAGCTTAGTTCTTGCAGATGGAACATATATAAATACTAATTTATCAAGAGGACAATATATAAGTTTCACTAATACTTACTACTATGAACTCTCCAAAGAAACTATAAACCTTATAAAGTAAAGGAGTAATCATATGAAAAAGTGGACAATTAAAATTGTCCACTTTTTGAATACTAATATATTATTATTATTGTTTTAAAATATATCCAATAAAATCTATTTAATCATCAAATCTGATTTGTTCTACTACAGAATCTTTAGTTATTTTATTTATAGCTACTCTTGTTACTATTGCTAATAAAGCTACTATAACTACTATACATACTATTGTCTCAATAACAGGAACTGTATATATTGCAAATGTTGCTCCCATAAAGTTCTTGTAAATATATACTGAAGCAAATGCTAGTATGTTACCTAGTATAACTCCTATCGTTAATGCTACTCCGATTTGATATAGTCCTTCTTTTATTAATATACCTTTTATTTCATTATCTGTTATACCAACAGCCCTAAGTGTTCCTAATTCTTTTCTTCTAGCCATTATTCCTGATAATGTTGAATTTACAAAGTTCATCATTCCTATTAATGCTATAACTCCAACAATAATATATCCTAATGTTTCAATCCCTTGTTTTTCTTCCTTTAAAACATCATAAGTATCTAAATAATTTTGAGGTTGTTTAATATTTTTGTACTTACTTGTAATTGATTCTATTTTAGTACTAACTGCTCTACAATCATCTTCTTTTACATCTACTAATACCTTTATAAACTTTGAGTCTTTATTAAATAAATTTGACTCATTATAAACATAAACAACACTTGGTGATGCACCTAATTGTACTACTGGTTCTTCAATTACTGCTACTACTTTTATTTTTTGCATATTTCCATTTTCATCTTTAACTTCAATATAATCTCCAACTTTATATATACTGTGTTTATGCATTTGTGGAACTATTGCCGATTCACCTTTTTTAAACTCAGTAACATCAATGCTTCCATCTACTATTCTTTCTTGTGCCTTTTTGATTACTTCATCAGTAATACCGATTATAGGTTCATTTCTATTATCTAACCCCTCTTTTGAAATAACCTTTAACCCTGTTACTCCCTTAACTCCTGAAATAGCCTTTATGGGATCAATAATATCTGATGTAATATAGTTGCCTTCATAAACATCCATATATTCTAAATCAACTTGTACATTAGAAATGAATGATTCTTTTGCAAGGTTTTCTATACTCATACTTTTTAATATAGCTGCTGAAACAATAAACAATGTTATAGATAGTACCATTGATATTGTTGTTATAACTGCCGCCTTCTTATTTCTCCAAACATTCACTTTAGCTAAATCTGTAAAGAAATTCTTTGATTCTTTTCTCTTTTTCTTTGGCGTTTTTGAAGCTTCAACATATCTGCTAGCTTCTATTGGCGATAATTTAGACACCTTAATTGCTGGTAATATTACAGATAATAACACTGTTAATAACGTTAAAACTACAACTGCAGGTAATATTATTGGATTCATTAAAAATCTTAAATCTCCATTTATATATAAGTTACTTATCAATACTTTTGTTGCTATAGTTCCTACTAAAACTCCAACTGGAATAGCAATTAATGCTAGGAATATAGCTTCATATAAAACTATTTTTCTAATTTGCTTTTCTGTAATTCCTACTGTTAATAATAATCCTATAGTTTTCATTCTTTCACCTAAAACTATGTAGAATATATTGTATATTATAAAGAATGCAGACAATGCAATTAATAAGCCTATTGCTAAGAATGGTACTATTTCTAAAAGACCACCATTATCAATTGCTATTCTGGTCTCGTTATAAACTACAGCTTCATTACTTAGTGAAAGTAACTTGGCGATACTTTCGAAATCTTGTTCATAATTACCAATATCACTTAATTCAACTAAAGCTAAGCTTTCAGCTCCCGTACTTTTAGCAAAGCTTTCACTCATATAGACTTGATATACTTTCTCATCCAATCTTGTGTACTTTAAGTTATCAATTAGTCCGACTACCTTGAAATTCTTGTTTAAAACAGTAATTGTATCTCCAACTTTTTTGTTATACTTTTCTCCATATAATCTATCAATGGCTACTTCAAACTCTCCACTTGGATAAGTGCCTTCAGTTACCTCTAAGTCATAATACCCAAGAGATATTTTATCGTAATAGTCATAATAAATATCTTCTGAATCATTATTTTCTGCATATACAGGCATTATTTCCCCATAACTTTTAACTGTTGCATGCTTTTCTATCTTGCTAAAATCTTCACTTTTAACATCTACAATAGTTCCATGATAACTTCCTTCTGCACTGATGAATTTATTTTTAGTCATCATATTATAACTATATCCATATAAACAAACTGCTGTTAAAAATGTAGTTACTAACATAATTGTTATTAGCGCTATTATATTTTTCTTTTTTCTACTTTTTATATATTCAAATGCTAATTGCTTTTCCATAAGTTACATTCTCCTCTCTTTAAATTATCTATTTCATTTTCACTTTTCCGTCTTCAATTCTTATAACCCTGTCACCTTGATGTGCAATTTCATCATTATGAGTTATTAATACTAATGTTTGGTCATATTTTTTAGCACAGCTTTTTAGTAGGTGCATAACTTCTTCAGTATTTTTACTATCAAGGTTTCCTGTTGGCTCATCAGCTAGTACAATAGCTGGTCTAGTTGAAAGTGCTCTTGCAATTGCAACTCTTTGTTGCTGGCCACCTGATAATTGATTTGGATATCTATCTTTCTTATCCCAAATGTTTAAGGTTGTCATTATTTCTTTAATGAACTCCTTATCTACAGTACACCCATCTGCTCTTATTGCTAAAACTATATTTTCATATACAGTTAATACTGGCACTAAGTTAAACCCCTGAAATATGAAACCTATATTTCTTCTTCTAAAAATACTTAATGCTTCTTTCTTTAATGCAAAAATATCTTGTCCATCAATCATAACTTTTCCTGATGTAGGATAATCTAATCCACCAATCATATGTAATAATGTACTTTTTCCTGAACCAGAAGTTCCTACTATTGTAACAAATTCCCCTTTGTTAATTCTTATATCTATTCCATCAACAGCATTTACCTTGCTATCTCCTTCTCCATATGACTTTCTTATTCCTATAGTTTTTAACATTTCCATTTTCAAACTCCTCCATTAACTAATCTATTTGTTCTAAACCGAACTCTATACTCTTAATATAAACTCTTTAAATAACAAGAAAATAACAACTAAAATAACAGTTTTGTTATTTTAGTTGTTATTTTATTAATCTATTATGTGTTTGTATAATGTTATAGTAAATTTACTACCACAACCTAATTTACTTTGAACCTTTATACTACCATCTTGATCTTCTATAATCTTCTTACTTAAATATAAACCAATGCCTGATCCCTCTTCAGCTTGTACCATACTATCAAAGCTACGATAAAATCTTTTAAATACATTCTCTATATCTTCTTTTTTAATTCCATAACCAAAGTCTTCAATTATAACTTCACTTTTCCACTCATTACTTTTTAGTGCAATATTAATATCATCATTTTCTTTACTATATTTAATAGCATTATCTATAACATTTATTATGGCTTCTGTTGTCCATCTTTCATCATGAGAAATTATACTTTCCTCCATACTTTCAACATTAATATGTATTCCTTTAGAAATTGCCTTTCCATATGTACTATTGATGGCGCTTAATAATGTTTTCTTTAAATCACTATCTTTCTTATTTAATTTAATACAATGAGCTTCTAACCTAGATAATTGTATTAAACCTTCTGTTATCCACTGCATTCTTTCTATATTCTCAGTATTATTTTCTAAAAACTGTTTTGCCTCAACCTCATCTGTATATCCATCTAGTATTAACTCTGTATTCATTTTTATTGATGCAATTGGAGTTTTTAACTGATGAGATAAGTCATTTAATAGTTCTTTTATTAGATTTCTTTCTAATTCAAGCTCCGCTATCCACTTATTCATTCTAACTGCTGTCATATTATATCTATGATAAAGTAATGCAATAGCTCCCTCTTCCTTATCTTCAAGTTTAATAAACTCTTTTCCATAAGATAATTCCCTTAAACCTTCACTAACCTTATTAACTTTATATAATAAATTATATATAATTAGCCATCCAATTATAATTACAGCAATTACAAACATAATAGACATAAATATCATTGAATATCTTACCCCAATGAATGAAGTTCCAATCCACTTGTTATCAACACCCATATTTTCAAAATATCCGTATTTGCCTAAGTGTTCTAATCCTGACTCTACATAAGATTGATTTAATTCATCATCAATAATATATGATACAACTTCTTTTTCTCCCCCAATATTTGCTTCTATAGCTCCAATTATATTGGCATATCTAATAATTTCTTTTGATTGATATTCTTCAAGTTTATCATTAATATAAAATATACTTGCAGCTAATACACCTATAATAGCAAGTAATCCAAGTAATATATTTCTATTTAAAAACTTATCTTTAAACAATCCATCTATACTCATCTTCTGACACATCCTTGTGCCCATATGTATCCAAGTCCCCTTATATTTTGAACATACTCAGGTTTTTTAGGATTATCCTCAAGTTTTTCTCTTAATCTTTTTATATTTACAGGTACTACGTTCTCATCAACAAAATCTAGTTCATTGTCCCAAAGTGCTGCAAGTATCTGATTCTTACTTAGTATCTGCTGTGGATTATTCATAAAATATTGAACAAGCATAAGCTCCTTTTTACTTAAAAATAATTCTACTCCACCTTTTTCTATCTTCATAGCCGATTCATTTAGAGTAATATCTTTCGAAACAATATTACCTGTTGATCCTTTACTGCTTATTCTTCTTAACAAAGCATTTACTCTTGATATTAACTCTCTAACACTAAAAGGCTTTGTAATATAATCATCTGCCCCCATATCAAGTCCATTTGTAATCTCAAGCTCTGTACTTTGTGCTGTTAAAAATATAATTGGAATATTAGATTTTCCTCTAATCTCCATACAAAAATCAAACCCATTTCCATCAGGTAAATTCACATCTAAAATAATCAATTCTACTTGTTCATCACTAAGTATTTCTCTCGCTCTAGAGAGTGTATCAACCGACTTAACATCTAACCCCTCTTTCCCTAAAGCAAATGTTATCCCTCTATTTAAAGAACTATCATCTTCTACCAATAATATACTCATACTATTTGTCCCCCTAAAAAGTCATATCTCTATTTTAGTATATCTATACTATTAATGTAAATATTTTCATGGAATTTTTGTTAAATCCTCACATTTTTAATTATCTATTCACTACTTTATCTAATACTACAGCTATAGCTATTCCAACCGTATAACAAATAATGTCACTCCATAAGAATCCAAATCCTAATACTAAAGCCCCAATAGTTGTACTTCTTATAGAATCTATCCAAGGTGCATGATATAGCTGACTTAATTCTATTGCATATGAAAATAAAATTGCATAAACAGCTATGCTTGATGTTGATTTCTTGTTAAAAATAAATGCAAACATTAAAAACATCATCAAAGCCCATAGAGTATCTCCTGAATATGATTCTATAAAACTTGGTAGTCCTGAAACTCTTCTTGAAACTAGTCCTAAAATCATTACAAATATAGTTATAGTAAAATAAGCAATTCTATTTCTTCTCATATTGTACACCCCAAATTCATTTTTATTATTCTAATTATACACCTTATCCAATCCATGAAATTATATAAGTAAACTTTATCTTCAAATTAGGTCCTTCAAACTTAAATTCTCCCTTTAATCCTTTTTCTAAATCTATTAAATGAAAATCACACAAAAGGGTATTACGTAAGTTAAACTATTAACTTTAAGAAAGTTATTGTGAACTTTGTACCTACATTTAGTGTACTATTCACTGATATACTTCCCCCTTGCTCTTCAATTATTTTCTTAGAAAGAGCTAATCCAATCCCAATACTAGTTGGATTTTTACTATCTTCTCCTTTATAATATCTTGTAAATATCTTATCTAAATCCTCTTCCTTTATCCCATGACCATTATCACTAATTTTAATTTGAAGCATCAATTCACTAGCGTGAACATCAATCTCTACTTTTCCACCACTATCTGTATGCTCTATAGCATTCTTTACTATATTAACTATTGCCTCTGTTGTCCATGCTTTATCATGATTAATAATAGTATATTTATCACCATTAAAATTTAATTTAATATCTTTTTCATTAATCTTACTATTAAGAACTTTTATAGCTTCATTAATAGATTTACCAATTTCAACTTCTTTCTTTTTCATCTTTATAACCCCAGCATCAAACCTTGCCATTTTTAATAAATTTTCAATAAGCCATGCCATTCTTTCTAACTGATATGATGACTTATTGGTTAATTTTCTTACATCTGTTATCTGTATTTCTTCATCATCCTCTATTATGCTATTATTCATTACTAAAGCTGCAAGTGGAGTCCTTAGTTGATGCGATATATCAGAGATAGAATTTTTAAGATTCTGCCTTTCACTATCTAGTTCTTCTATTATACTTTTTAATCTTTTAATCATACTCTCAATTTGATAAGATATTTTTGATATCTCCCCATCTTCATTTATAAAATCAATCTTTACATCATAATTTCCAAGCACTACAGCTTCCGCAACATTAGATATTTTTGATATACTAGTAAATACATTTTTTAATAACCTTACTGAAACTAAAAAATAAACTATCCCACCAATAATAATTATTATTAGAAATGAACCTATAAATTTATTTGCTGTATTGCTTAATATCAAACTATATTTACCATCCATATCTTCACTAAATCCATAATTAGCTAAAACATTTTTACTATCTGATATTTCCTCTTCTGTTGGCGAAGTTAAAAGACTACGTATAACCTCTGATTCAAATCCACTATCTAATTCTATAATCCTTTTAGCTAGAACTAAATTCCCATTTATATATGACTTATTAGCCTCTTCTGCATTTATATTTATAAGTAGTATTCCAGCTAAAGATAATAACAATGTCCAAGCTAAAAAAAATAAGGATACTATCCTTATTTCTTTATTTCTTAAAAGTATATTAAGCTTCATAAACATCTTCCCCCCACCTGTACCCTATACCTCTTACAGTTTTTATATATCTAGGATTCTTTGCATCTTCCTCGATCTTTTCTCTTAACCTCTTAACATAAACATTTAAAGAGTTTGCATCTATAAAACTCCCTTTAACATCCCATATTTTTTCAAGAAGTTGCTCCTTTGTAACTACTTGTTTATGGTTACTTATCAAGTGCATAATTAACTTAAATTCCATTGGTGTTAATTGAATTTCTTCATTTTCTATATAGGCCTTATATTCTTTATAAAAAATCTTAATATCACCTGTTTTTATTTGATTCTCATCTGATTTTTTAATTGTCATATTTCCTCTTCTAACAACTGCATTAATCCTAGCAATAAGCTCATTTATTCTAATTGGTTTAGTTATATAATCATCTCCACCAATCTCTAAGCCATTTATTATATCGCCTTCATCATCACATGCAGTTACAAATATAATAGGAGCTTGTACAAATGCTCTTATCTTGTTGCAAAAATCTAGTCCATTTCCATCAGGTAACATAATATCTAATAAAACAACATCATATTTCTTAAAGCTTAAAAACTTTTCTCCATCATTAAGATTCTTAGCCCAATCTACATTATTTCCTTTTCTATTTAAAGCATATTGAAAACTACTTCCAACAGCCACATCATCTTCAATTAATAGTATATTCATAAACACACCTCTTACAATAATTCTACCCTCAGAGTATATTTTTGTAAATATATTCCCTGAGGGTGATTATTTCTAGTTTTCTGCTAAAGTCTCTTTAATATCTACCTTACTCCATCTGTTCATATTTACAATATAAATTATTAAAAGTGTAGCTAAACAAAGGAATGGAATTATCAAAAGCTTAAATATAGGCATAACTACTGGCGCTTCCATTAAATCATTAAATCTTGATATCATACCAACACTAATCATTGCGCCTACTATTCCACCAATAATCATTGACCAAAATGCTAAAATTAAATTCTCTACTAAAATCATCTTTTTTACATCTTTTGTTGTCATACCTAATGATTTAAGTATTGCAATTTCCCTTTTTCTTGATAGTATATTTACTGCCGCTGTATTAATTATATTTACTAAAGATATCAAAGCTATCATCCCAATAAATGAATACCCAATAGTATTTATTGATATTAATCTTTTATCCATCAACTCCTGCTCTTGATATTTACTATAGTATACACCGCCAGATGCTATTATTTTTTTACCTATTTTATCATAAATCCCTTTATCTTGTTCAATAGTATCAAACTTTAAATACATACTTGTATTTTTATTAATAGTATCAAGGTTCTCAAAAGCACTATTTGAAACAATAACCCCAAAATCATTAAAATAAGACTTATCTATTGTCTCACTAACTATACCAATGACCTTGAACTGATAAAAATCTTCATTAGCTATTGTTGACATAACCTCATTATGAAAATTTAAATCTTTAGAATCTCCCCCATAATAACTTAACTTTGGAATTCTTACAGTATCTCCAATATTAAATGTTGTAGTTCTTATCCCATCTCTTTGATCAATAACTATGATTCCATTCTGTTCAAGCTCTCTAGGATCAGTAGTGCCTTCAATTAAGTTTTCAGTAAGCATTTCTAATGCAAGATCATTATAAGTAAAAATATCCGAGTATCCTCTATAATATTTTGTATCTTCAACTTTATCAATTTTACCAAAAATACTATTAATATATTCCTCTGAAAACTGATTTTTTTCTAAAGGTATTATTGATCCACCTACACTTTTAGTACTATACATTTTTACATCATCCATATTTTTCAGAACTTCAAGATCCTCATCACTAATATTTCCATATATCTGTGTTTGATAGAAACTTTCCCTTATATCAAACTCACCATTCTGTCTTGCTGATTCAACGAAAGTCACAAATATCATTGCTAATATTATAGTTAAACTTAATGAGACTATATTAAATCTAAATCTGCCCTTATATCTCTTAATATTTTTATAAGCTAACACACCTATATCACCAAAAATAGACTTAACAAACATAGGTGTTTTAATTGTTAAATTATCTTTTATTGATATACCTATTCCTGATACAGCTGTTACTGGTGAGATTTTACTGGCTAACCTTGCAGGTCTTAATACCGAAATAAATACAGTAATTAAAGTTAAAATAGCACTCATACAACTAATTTTAATAAACATTATTAAATTTAAGTTTATATTTATATTGCTAAACCCTTCAATTTTACTACCTACTATATTAGTAAAAATAACCATAGTTATTATAGAACCTACTGCCCCTATAATACTACCTATAACTCCAATCCAAAGAGCCTCTCTATAAATTATTTTCCTAATTTGATTAGATGTTGCCCCTAATGAAGCAATAATACCAAGATTTTTAACTCTCCCCGAAATAGACATATTAAATGAATTGTATATAACTACTATTAAACTAATTATGACTACCAAAAGTAATACTAAGTTTACTGCTACTTCTGTACTTGATGTTATACCTTGAAATGATTCAATATACGGTGTATTAAAACTTAATGAAGTTCCATCGTTATCTACTGTTAAATTATTTCTTTCTGCAAGCTTAATTATTTCATCTTTTTGATTTTTCTCATCTTTAAATGTTAAATAAACTTCATACTTTGTATCAGCTTTAATCTCTTGGCTCCCTTTCGTTAAAGCAATCTTTCCCATATTTAAAAATGGAGTATTTTGAATACTGCCTACAATAACATATTCTTTTCCATTAAGGTTTATTGTATCTCCAACTTTTTTATCACTTTTATATAATGCTGCATTATCAAGTATTACTTCATTTTCATTTTGTGGCATTCCTCCTTCTATTGGAGTAATTGTGCTTTTAAGCATATCTTCAAGTTCATTACTTAATTTTATAAGCATTAAATCAGGCATACTATTTATTTCACCAATTCCAAAATTTTTAACTTCAACAGAATTAATTAAATTATTTGCTAATTCTTTATCTGCATTATGGAATACTACACTATAATCACCAACACTTTCCCTGCGACTTTCTGCTTGAAATTCACTTTTAGTGATATAGATATATATTATATTAGTAAATAAAATCATAGCTATTGCCACTGAAATGATATTTAGCATAGTCATCTTCTTATCTTTTTTCATCACTTTATTAGCAATTCCCCTATACATTTTCTGCTCCTCCACTTATAGAACCATCTCTTAATTCAATAATTCTATCTGCCTTTTTCGCTACACTCAAATCATGTGTTATTATTATGAGTGTTTGGCTGAACTTATTTGCTGAGTACCTTAATAGTTCTAGTATTTCTTTAGAATTTTCACTATCAAGATTTCCTGTTGGTTCATCAGCTAAAATTATTGATGGTTTATTAATTAATGCTCTAGCAATTGAAACTCTTTGTTGTTCTCCTCCAGATAATTGAGATGGGTGATGATTTAATCTATCTTTAATTCCTAACACATCAATTATCTTTTTATAGTACTCGCTATCAAGAGCTTTACCTTCAAGCCAAAGTGGAAGCATTATATTTTCTTCAGCTGTTAAAATTGGTAATAGATTAAAGCTTTGATACACAAAACCAATATTTCTTCTTCTAAAAACTGCACTTTCATCACTATCAATATTAGTTATATTAGTATCATTAATAATTACTTCACCTGAACTTTGTTTATCAATTCCACATATTATATTTAAAAGTGTAGTCTTCCCTGATCCACTTGGCCCAATGATTGCGACAAACTCACCCATTTCAACCTCAAGGTTAATATCATTCAAAGCCCTAAACTTAACTTCACCCTTTGTATATTCTTTGTTAATATTTTTCAAATTTATTATTTTCATAAAAAAAATACCTCCCTTATAATTTTCATTATAGAGAGGTAAAATTACTTTTTTATTACTATATAACTTTTTATTCAGCTTTAGGATTTACTGCATAAAGATTTCCATCTAAACATCCAAAATACACAATATCATTAAGTACTAATGGTGAAGAGAATATTGCCTCTTTAAAAGTACACTCTAGCACTTTATTTGAACTGTCATTTATATCAAAAGCTAAAACATTACCTGATTTACGTGAATACGCATTTCCACTAGTTAAATAAACAATATTGTCTACAATAACTGGCTTTGAGAATATGTTTGATTTACTTAAGTAATTTACAACATTATCTCCACTTTCATAATTAAATGCTTGTAATTTTAAATTATCAGATCCACCAACATAAATTACATCATCTTTTGCAATTATATCAGCAGTGTACCAAGATCCCATTGAATCTGTATGTGACCATTTCTCACTTCCATCATTTAAATTATATGCTACTATCTTAGTATCTCTACCTGCAAAATAAACATAGTCTTTATATATTAATGAAGAAGTAACTATATTAGTTCCTAAACTTTTTTGCATTATAGTACTTTGAGTATCTAAATCAATAACATAACAATTACCTTTAATATCACCAAAACTCATTTTGTTTTCTTGAATTGATGGTGTTGATCTAATTTCTGAAACTCCTGGTGCTGCATATTCCCATGCAAGTGATCCATCACCCTTATTAATAGCATAAATGGTTCCACTTTGACTTGGAAAAATAACTAAATCTTTATAAAGAATAGGAGATGGGGCATGTATATCCCATTGGTCAACCTTCTTTGTTTCACTTGCTCCACTAGCATATTTCCAAAGTTCTTGTCCACTTTTCGCATCTACTGCATAACAACTTGTTTGATTTGTAAATATTATTGAATCTCCATCAACAATTGGTGTTGTATCAATTGAACTATCACTTGCAAATGTCCATTTTTCTTCATGCGTAGTTGAGTCAACAGAATATAAATTCTTATTATTGCTCCCAAATATAATATCGTTTTCATAACTTACAGGAGAAGATGAAATTGTTCCCTGTACCTTAAAGGACCATGCTATCTTACTATTTACCTCGGCCTCACTTGCTTCATCCTTAGAACCACACCCTTGTAATCCTACAACCATTACACAAGATAACATTGTAATAATTGATTTAACTAATATTTTATTCATTTTGTGCACCTCACTTTATCTATTCTATAACTCTAATTATAGTAAGATAACCTTACAGTAATATTAATATTACTTGTTATATTATTACATATTTGTAATAATATATGGACTATTTTTAGTTCATTTCCACTAAATCTATCTATTCTAGCTACTTTTGACCTTTTTTATAACATTACATTTTTGCAAGTTTTATTTGTTCATTATTATCATTATTAAATTTAAACGTATATTATATATAATAATTAATTCTCATTGGAGATGTTTAAATGACTGCATTTTTCTATACACTAGCTTTTATTCTACTTATAATATCATCTATTAAAAGTAGAGAAAAAACAAAATCAGCTCTTAAGGTAGCTTGGAAATCCTTCGAGGCTATAATGCCTCAATTCTTAAGTATTGTACTTATTATAGGATTTATCTTAGCTATTATAAATACAGAAACTATATCAAAAATAATAGGAAATGATTCAGGTATATTTGGAATTGCTCTTTCATCCGTTGTAGGTTCTATAACTATAATGCCAACATTTGTAGCCTTTTCAACAGGTAATTCGCTTTTATTAAATGGTGCTGGATATGCTCAAGTTGGTGCATTAATATCAACTTTAACTATGGTTGGTGTAGTTACGTACCCTTTAGAATCCAAATATATAGGTAAGAAGGCAGCTTTTCTACGAAATTTTATAGCCTTTATATTTTCATTTGTAGTAGCTTTACTACTTGGAAAGGTGATGAGTTTGTTATGATGAAGAAATTTTTAAAAAGATACAAATTTTTTTTAATTACTTTAATAAGTGGCATTATAATAACATTTATAAATCATACAATAGGATTCAAGATATTTGAAAGCGCATCTGATAATTTAATTCAAATGCTTCAAGTACTTCCCCCTATAATGATTCTTTTAGGACTAGTAGATATATGGGTACCTAAAGAAATTTTAATGAAGTACATGGGAGATAACTCAGGAATAACAGGTATAATAATATCAATCCTAATAGGATCAATAGCAGCAGGACCAATGTATGCAGCATTCCCATTCACCTTAGTTCTACTTAGAAAAAACGTAAAATTTAGCAATATAATAATATTTATGAATGCTTGGTGCGTTACTAAAATCTCAACATTATTATTTGAAATAAGTGCCTTAGGATTTGAATTCACAATGGCACGATTTATTATTAATCTACCTGGAATTATAATAATGGGTTTATTGATAAATTGGTTATTATCTAAGAAAGATTTAGAAAAAATTTATTATAATGCTAAGAAAATCGACTAAAATATAAGTATATATTTTAGTCGATTTGTCTGATAATTAAAATATTAAATAGTTATCTGTTCGCTTTGCTCCGTTATATATTCACTTTGTTCTGTGAAAGGGAGCAAATATACGTTGGTACTTTAGCCTAAATACTAAAGGTTTTCTCAACCATTTCTAATAAAACAACCTCATCATCAACCTTAATTTTCCCACCTTTTAATACCTTAGTAAAGATACCATTAGTAGGCATTATGCATTGTCCTACTTGATAGAAAATAGCACATTTATCATGACACTTCTTACCTATTTGAGTCACTTCTAATTGTACATCTCCTATTTGAAGTTGTTGTCCTATTGGTAACTTATTTAATTCTATTCCTGATACTACTAAATTTTCTCCAAATGCTCCAAAGTCAACATTAGCACCTTTACTCCTAAAATCTTCGATTTTTTCAAATGCTAAAAGACTTACTTGTCTATGCCATTTTCCAGCATGAGCATCTCCTTCTATTCCAAAATCCTCTATTAGATTAACTTCATCCACCATTGTTTTTGAAGTTCCTTTTTCCTTACTTGTACATAAAGCTATAATTTTATTCATACTCTTATCCTCCAATTTGATTCATAAATCTTAATTCTTTATCTTTATCATTTTTATCAAATAAATGTTTTTCTGGCTTATTATAAATTGTATTTTCTATAATATCTTGAAGTTCTTTATCGGATACTCCAGCTCTTATCTTATCTCTTAAATCTACTCCATAATCAAAGTGAAGACATTGCTTTAAGAACCCTTCTGGTGTAACTCTAATTCTATTACACTCTTCACAGAAGCAATTGCTCATAGCACTTATAAAACCAACTTTACCTAAAGAATTTTCTAGTTTTATGTACTTTGCTGGTCCACCTTTTTTATCCTTGCCTATTTCATCTATGCCATTAAAATTAGATTTAATTATTCCTCTTATTTCTTCATTACTTAATCCTTTATGAACTTTACCTACTCCAATAGGCATTAGTTCAATAAACCTAACATCAATCTTTTTATCTAAAGTTAGCTTAACAAAATCTAAAATTTCATCATCATTAATCTCATCAACAATAACTGTATTTAGTTTTACTTTTAATCCAAATTCTATAGATTTATCTATAGCATTCATTACTTGATCAAAGCCACCAAGTCTTGTTATTTGCTTAAATCTATCTTTATTTAATGAATCTAAACTTATATTAACTCCAGTTAATCCATTCTTAACTAATTTTTCAACTTTATCAGCTAAAAGTATTCCATTAGTTGTCATATAAATTTCTTCGATTCCCTCAATTCCATTTATCTTACCTATTAGTTCTACTATATTTGGTCTAACTAAAGGTTCTCCCCCTGTAATTCTAATCTTTTTAATGCCTAGATTACTTGCTGCTTTAACTATCTTTATGATTTCATCATCACTTAATTTGTTTGATGACTCTAAGAAATTTTGAGCATTTTCTTCCATACAATAAATACATCTTAAATTACAACTATCTGTTACTGATAAACGTAAGTAATCTATCTCTCTCTTGTACTTATCTTTCATATCTTTTTGAAGAGTGACTTTTAAAAATTAAATTCGCCACTTTTCCCTCCTGTTTTCTTTAATAAATGCGTTCCTTCAATAACCATTCTCTTATCTACAGCCTTACACATATCATAAATAGTTAGTGCTGCCACTGTAGCTGCAGTTAATGCTTCCATTTCAACACCAGTTTTATCTACTATTTTTACTGTAGCAGTTATCTCAATTGAACATTCTTCTCTATTTATATTAAAATCAACATTACAACTTGTTATCATTAAAGGATGACACATTGGAATTAAGTTTGAAGTTTGCTTACAAGCCATAATTCCTGCAACTCTAGCAACTCCTAGCACATCACCTTTACCTATTTTCCCAGCTTCAATAAGTTCTAATGTTTCTTTACTTACTTTAATTTTTGAAACTGCAATTGCAACTCTTGCTGTTTCATTTTTTTCTGATACATCTACCATTCTAGCGTTTCCACTTTTATCAAAATGAGTTAATTTACTATCCATAAAGTCCTCCTAATTTAAGACTAATTCAATTGTATTTACTTAACTAAAAGCGTTTATACTTATGTTTATATTCTATTTTCCAAAGTTACAATGTGGGAAAGTACATACCTTACAATCTAAACAAAGTCCACCATGTCCATATTCCACTATATCTCTTAATGTTAACTTTTCATCTGCTAGTATTCTAGGTAAAACTAAATCTAAAACAGTTCTCTTTGAATACATAGCACAGCTTGGAACTCCAAGTATTGGTGTAGCTCCATAGTAAGCTAATAAGAACATTGCACCAGGTAACACTGGTGAACCATAAGTTACAAGTTTTCCACCACATTCTTTAATAGCTGTAGGTGTAACATCATCTGGATCTACACTCATACCACCTGTACAAATTATCAAATCAACTTTATCCTTAATACCTTTTTGAATTTCTTCAATTATTCTTTCCTTTTCATCAGGTAGTATTACTTGTTTTATAACTTCACTTCCAAAGTATCCAAGCCTTTTTTCCATTACAGGTAAAAATGCATCTTTTATTCTACCTTTATAAACTTCATTCCCTGTTGTTATAAGTAAACATCTTTTAGGTTTAATTTCCTCAACCCAGATTATCTTTTCTTTAATTAAAGTTTCAGCTTCAATTATCTTTTCTTCATCTATTATTAAAGGAATAACTCTCGTTGCACCTATTTTTTCACCTTTTTTGATTGCTGTGTTTGTATGAAGAGTTGAAACTATTATTTCTCCTAGAGAATTCAAATCTAAAAGCCTTTCTTTATCTACTTTTAAAACTCCATCTCTATCTGCAAAGAAATCTACTTTTCCTTCTTTTATTTCATTTGCTACAGTAACCCCTTCACCTATTACAAGATCTTTGATTCTAATTGCAGCATCATTTTCATGTAATTGGCCTTCCTCGGCTTCCCATACATAAACATTTTCTTTCCCTATAGATAGTAACTTCTCTACATCCTCTTCTTTAATTATATGACCTTTTTTAAATAATCTTCCCTTAAATTCACCGGGTATAATCTGAGTTACATCATGAGAAAGTATAGTTCCTACAGCATCTTCTACTTTTATCATTTTCATAATTTATTTCCTCCTTAAACTACTAAGCTTTTAACTTTTGTAATTTAACTTTGTTATTATCCTTATTAGTTAAATAACTATATATAGTCATTAAAAATGCGGCTACTGATAAAACTATTATTAATATTTTTACTGCATCTGCATTATTATTTCTCTCTATTGCATAATACATTGCCATTGGCAATGTTTGTGTTTTTCCTGGTATGTTTCCTGCTACTAAAATAGTTGCTCCAAACTCTCCAAATGCTCTTGCAAATGACAGTAAAACGCCATTAAGTATTCCTCGTTTAGCTAGTGGCAATACTATCTTAGTAAAAACTATTAATTCATTTGCTCCACAATCTCTAGCTGAATCTTTAATTTCATCATCTATTGATAGAACTGCCACCTTTATATTTTGATACATAATAGGAATTGTAACTATAACTGATGCAATAACAGCTGCACTTACTGTAAATATTATTGAAATATCAAAGTTTTCATTTAACATCTTCCCTATAAATCCATTTTTACCTAAAACAATCAAAATTAAATATCCAATTGCTGATGGTGGTATAAACATAGGAAATATTAAAAAAACTTCTAAAAACTTCATCCATTTTCTTTTACTTTGCCCAATAAATATCACTGCAAGCAAAGATAGTATAAGCGTTATGATAACTGCTATTATAACTACTTTTAGTGATATTAAAGTTGCATCAATTATCATTTACTTACTCCCTTATACTAAATCCATATTCCTTTAATATTTCTTTTGCTTTATCTGAATTAATATATTTCATAAAATCGTTACATTCTGCACTTTGCTTATAGCCTTCAATAGGTGCCATAGTGTAAATTATTTCTTTATGGCTATCCTTTGGAACTTCTAAAACAACAGTTGAATTTTTTATGTCAAGTGCATCGCTTTTATATACAAACCCGGCCTCAACTTCCCCTCTTTCAACATAAGCTTTAACAGCAGTTACATCCTTACAGTAAATAATTTTATCTTGTACCTTATCCCAAATCTCTAAGTTTACTAATGACTCTTTAGCATATTCTCCAGCAGGTACAGTGCTAATTTCACCAATAGCTATCTTTCCTTCTAATTTAACTAAATCTTGTATATCATTTATTTCTTGTTTTGCATTATTACTTTTTATTAAAACTAGTTTATTTGTAATTGGATTACTCTTCTTATTAGCATCAACTAACCCTTCGCTTATAAGTTCATCTACATTCTTTTCGTTTGCAGAAATAAAAAGACCTACATCTGCTCCTGAACTTATTTGCTTTTTAAGAGTTCCCGATCCGCCTGAATTAACATTTATAACTATATTTTTATCTACCTTATACTCATCTATAATTTTGTTAATTGGCTCTAATAAACTTGCAGCTACACTTATGTTTATTTCTTTTACCTCGTCATCTTTTGTTTTAGAACATGATACAAATAGTAATGAAAAAACTAAAATTAATGTTATAGCTACTTTCTTGCGCATTCCTTTGCCTCCCCAAGTAAAATATCAATTCCATGTTTTATATCATCTAATACAAAATCCAAAGCTTCTTTGCATGCTTTTGGACTTCCTGGTAAATTGACTATTAAAGTATCTTTTCTAATACCAGAAACTGCTCTAGATAACATTGCTCTCTTTGTAATTTGTAAACTAAAGTATCTAATAGCCTCACAAATCCCAGGTGCTTCTCTTTCAATTACCTCTTTAGTTGCTTCTGGAGTTATATCTCTTTTAGAGAATCCTGTTCCCCCTGTACTTAAAACTAAATTGACCCCTAGTTCATCGCACATATATTTAAATTCATTAGCTAGCATTTCTTTCTCATCTGGAAGTACAATATACTTTTTAACTTCAAACCCGTTGCTTTGAAGTATTTCTCTTATTACCTCTCCACTTTTATCTTCTCTTTCTCCTAAGTAGCCTTTGTCACTACTTGTTATAATTCCTACAGTATACATTAACTATCCTCCAACACTTTAAAATCACTAGGTGTATTAACATTAAAGAAATCCATCTTATTAAATTCCCTATCTTCTAATCGCTCAATTACTTTATAATCTAAGCTAAATATAAGCTTTTGCAGTTTATTTTCATTTTTATTTATGCTATTTTCTAAGTTATCTATAATACTCTTTGTATAAATAGAACAAAGAGGTTGAAGTCTATCCTTATATTTAGGAATTAATACTTCATAAGATTCACTTACTGTCCCCATGTAATCAAGTAAAGATTTACTTGTTAATGGCATATCACATGCAATACATAGTACATGATTTGTAGTAGAATTTTTTAAAGCTGAATGTATTCCTGATAATGGACCATTACCTTTAAAAATATCCTCCACTATCCTTACTCCAAACCTTTCATAAGGTGATTTATCATTTGTTACAATAACTACTTCTTTATAATTGCTAGCAGCTTTTATTATATGTTCTATAAATGTTATTTCCTTATAACTTAATAATGCCTTATTGTTATAATTCATCCGACTACTTTTTCCACCAGCTAAAATAGCTACAGTCTTATTTATCAAAAGGTTCACCTCTTAGAACTTAATTATGTTTACTATACTTCCTTTTTCGATTCCAGTGTTTCCAGCCTCAAGCTCTATTAGACAATTTGAATTTAAAGTTGAACTTAAAATCCCATTCCCACTTTTAACTTGTGTAATTTCTACAAACTGACCTTTTTCATTTGCAAATACTCTTCCTCTTAAAAATCTTCTTTGTGGGCTCTTCTTTAAAAAATTGTCAGCTAAAATAGCTTTTTCTCTTTTTATTTCAATTTCATCTTTTCCACTTAACTTTTCTAAAGTAGTTCTTGCAATAAGTTCAAATGTAGTTAATGCAGCTGTTGGGTTTCCAGATAAACTAATAATAAAACTATCTTCAAACCTGCTGCAAAGCATTGCTGACCCTGGTTTTATCTTTATCTTCCAAAATAACTTTTCACCATCAATACTATCAATAGCTTCTTTAATTAAATCCTTTTCTCCAACAGATGCTCCACCTGTTGTTATTATTAAATCAGCCATTTTAGATGCTTTTTTAATTTCTTCACCTATTTCTAAATAACTATCATTTACATGACTTATATATGAAACTTCATATCCTAATTCTTCAATTCTTCCAAGGATAGAATATTTATTGCTATTATATATTTTCCCAGGTACTAACTCTTGATCTACATCAAAAACTTCATCACCTGTACTTATAAATGCTACAGTTGGTTTTTTATATACCTTAATTGTAGATATTCCACTACTTGCAAGTATCCCAATATCAGCATAATTTAGCTTTTTATTTTTTTCTACTAACAGAGAGTCCTTTTTAATATCCTCTCCTTTAAAGCATATGTTTTCATTTTCTCTAATATTTTTATTTATATAAATGTAATTATTTTCTCTCTTAACATCTTCTTGCTTAATTACTGCATTTGCCCCCTGAGGAACTTTTGCTCCTGTCATTATTCTAACGGCAGTATTGCTACTAACTGTTTTACATGATGTGTTTCCTGCAAATACTTCATCAATAATTTCTAGTTTTACTTGTTCATTTAAAATATTTTGTGATATAATTGCGTACCCATCCATAGCCGATTTATTAAATGGCGGGTTATCTATTTTAGAATAAATATCTTCACCTAAAATTCTACTAATACCTTTAGTTATAGATACTTCTTCTATACTTAAATTTTCAACATTACTATTTAATATTTCTATAGCTTCTTCTAAGCTAATAAAAGATTTCACTACTACACCACCTCGTAATTTAGAATGTAGAATTTAAAATTATTTTTGGAATTCTTTCAGAATTTTCATCCTCAATTCTTAACACTAAATTTTCAATTTTACATTGCAAAAAAGCTTATTACTGTCACCTTTTGGGCATAAGTAATAAGCTTAATAAATATATCTATTTAAACAACTTATTTTCCTTCCCAAATCGTGGAGATAACACTCTTTCAAGTATTACCCTGTGAATTACTAAGTAATTCAGGTATAAACTCCATAGACTTTTTCCTTAGGACTTTATACTCTGGAAAATATTAAAATTTTATTCAAATCTAAATTCTTTTTCTTTTTCAACTAAATCCGCCAAAAGCTTATAATTATCTTTTTTGATAATCGGGACATTATTATACTCAAGCTTACTATTACTAGCAATTGCTATTAGTTTATCTTTAGGAGTTATTATCTCAGTGCTTACTTCATCTCTAAACACTTCAATCTTTCTTAAAGCACTCCTTTTATAGCCTTCTACTAAAACTACATCTTTATCTATAACCATTTTTAAAATATCATATAGATCAACTTCTTCAGTTGTTTCTTTAATCATAGCAAATCTGTTTTTAGATGAAATTATAACTGTTTCAGCTCCAGCTTCTCTATGCCTATAAGTATCTTTCCCTTTTTTATCAATATCAAACCCATGAACATCATGTTTTATTGTAGATACTCTAAGCCCTCTATTTTTTAGTTCACTAATTAGTCCTTCCATTAAAATGGTCTTACCAACATTTGAACCACACCCTATTATATTAATAACTTTAGCCATAAATGATAATCATCCTTTATCTTTTTCAAAAAGTAATTATTGTTTTTAGTTTTATTTATTACCTATTTATCATTCTGTAGCTTTTTGTGATTTTTTATTCTTCTTTTTCTTAACAAGGAAACTTATTCCTATACTTAATTCAAATAGCAATACCATTGGAATCGCTAAGAATGTTTGTGACACCAAGTCTGGTGGTGTTATAAAAGCTGAAACCACAAAAATAATTAATATAAATATTTTTTGATTCTTTAATAATGTTTCTGGTTTTACTATTCCTATAAGTGATAGTAAAAATATAACTATAGGCATTTCAAATACTACTCCAAAGCATAAAAGCATAGTGCTTATAAATGATACAAAGGAATCTACTGAAATCATAGCCTCTATACCGGGCACCGTGATATTTACAAAGAAGCTTAATGTTATTGGTAATACTACTGAATAACAGAATAGAACTCCCCCTATAAAGAACACAATTCCAAATATTAAAGAAATAACTATGTATATCTTTTCTTTTTTAAATAACCCTTTAGATATAAAAATCCAAATTTGTGTTAATGTAATTGGTGAACTAAGTACTATACCAAATGTTATAGCCAGCTTTATATACACTATGAATAACTCAGCTGGGGCTATATATACAAGGTTCACACCTTGATTTAAGTTTAGTATTAACTGTACTATTTTATCTACAAACTGATAACAAAGAAGAGTTGATAATAGAGTTACTACTGCTATTATCATTAATCTTTTTCTTAGTTCTGAAAGATGGTCCATAACAGACTGTTTTTTATTCTTACTTCCCACAGTTATAACCCCTTCCTAATTAAATGATAATAAACTATTATTTGTTTTCAGCATTTTCTGCATCTTCATCTACTAAATTGTTAATTTCTTTTTGAACGTTTGTAGTTCCTTTTCTAAATTCATTTATTGCTTGTCCTACAGACTTACCTATTTGTGGTAGTTTTGATGGTCCAAATATCACTAACGCAATACATAATATTAAAATTAATTCTCCAGCACCTATTTTTCCAAACATAATATTTACCTCCAAAAATTTGATTTTCTTTTGTTTATATAAACTCCTAAGCTTTATTTAACTCAGTTAGGAACTCATAATCTGTTAATATAAATTCATTTGTGAATTTTGCTAGTACTCTAAAGTACTCCATTTCAGTATTTTCATAAATATCATTTGTAAATTCTTGAATCCAAGAAGATATATGGCCTTTTGAAAACTCATATTGATATTTAAATAACTTTTCTAACTCTTCATCTCTATTTTCATCTATAGCTTTGATAGTTAAAAACGCTAAGTAGTACATAAACTCTAACTCAAATCCAATAAAATCATCTGGCTCTGAACCCATTGTATTAATTTGTAGTCCCATTATTTGATAATATCTTCTAACTTCAATAGATGATACTCCGAAAAGTTGTTTACTATTTGATCTATAAACAGACTCATATGGAGGTGCTATCACCTTTTTAGGTCCTAAAAATAACCTTGCATATTCTGGTCTTATATCTTTAGCTAATAGTGCCGCCTTCTTATTATCTAAACTTGCAAAGAAGGATATAAACTCTCTTTCTTTATCAGGCAATTCACTCTCATCACCAAACATCTTGCACGATTCCATAATATCAATTAAAACAGATGCTGATGGCTCAATAATATATAAATTCTTTAGCCAAAAATACATACTACATCTGTAATCCATGTACTCTCTTAATAACTCTTTGTTCATAAAATTATACCTCCTTATCTCTTGTTAATATCTAGACTTACTATCCCTCTTGCATATAATACACATTCCATCATCATCTTCTTGAATTGGGTCATTACATACTGAGCAAGATAAAGATAAAACTTCCCACTTATCTCTTTCATTAATATCATTACGCTCTTTTAAAACTGTTGTAATTGCCTTATCTACACAAATAGTTCTGCAAATATTACAATGAGTGCATCTAGTGTAATTATGCTCAAACATACGCACACCTTCACTATTTTCTGATATTTTAATAGCTGCATTTGGACATAATCTTTGGCACATGCCACATCCCCAGCATTTATCATTTACATCTAATCCATACCAAGTATAGTTTTCTTTTCTGTTCTCTTTAATTTCTATATCACTAATCTTTTTAAGTAATATGCTTCTATATATTCTTCCATTTTTGTTTTTCTCAAAATCTACTGGAATAACTGCTGTCATCATCCTCTTAGATTCTTCTCCAAACATTTTAAGTAAATCTCTTCTTGATATTTCTTTTATTGGAATTTCACGATCATCATCAATCAAAGTAATTTGTTTATTAAACCTTTCTTCACCTAAAAATATCTTTAATCTTTCTAGATTTCTATAAACCTCTTCTCTTAGATTCTCGTGCTTACAACTTTTACAATTTCTTAAACTAAGTGTAAGTTTATTTTCTAAAGCTATGTAAGCAAGAAAATCCCATGGAAGTTCCATTAAACACTCCACATTATAATCTGCATCATCTTTTTCTTCGCTACATCCAATAGAAACATCATCTAATCTTGAAATACTATTATATTGCTTCTCAACAACATTTAATAAAGGTACCATAGTTCCTGTAGGACATACGTTTGCACATATACTACAATTATCACATTCATCTTTATCAATACTTATTTCATTTTCTTTTGTAATAGCATTTTTAGGACAGCACTTTATACATATATCACAATTAATTCTTTTCTGCATTTTATTTATGCATCTTTTTTTATTTAAGCTAGGAGTCTCATTTGTTGCTATTTTATTTATCATATATTTTAAAAAAAAACCACTAATCATATTACTCTCCTTAACTTATTACTAACCCAACATGGGCAAAAGCCCATGTGGATTAATAAAATTTTAAATTACTTTCTCATTATGAATCTTGCTGATGGATTTGTTTCATGAATTTCGAAACCATGTCCCTCTTTTGATCCAACCTTATCTAATTCTGAAAGTTCTCCATAAGTTAAAACTTTCATAGGACAAGCTTCTACACACGCTGGTTTTTCTCCAGCTTCTAAACGCTCTTTACAGAAATCGCATTTATGTGATTTATGCTTGTTTGCATTGAATTTAGGTGCTCCGTATGGGCAAGCCTTTGTACAATTCTTGCAACCAACACAAGTATTGTAATCTGTTGAAACTATACCATTTTCTTCATCTTTAGTAATAGCTCCAACTGGGCAACTTTCTGCACAAGCTGGGTGTTCACAGTGTAAACATCCAATTGTTAAGTAAGGACCCTTTTCCTTTTGTTCAAAGCTTTCTGCTGTACGTAAAGATTCTCTTGGATCTGAATAATTTCTTGCTTGACAAGCTGTCTCACAACCTTGACAACCAATACAGTATCTTTGGTCAAGTAAAAAACCTAATTGCTTTTTAGCCATATATGTAAACCTACCTTTCTAATTACGCTTTAACTACTTCTACTAAGTTTGAGTGGAATGATGATCCTGAACCAATTTCTGATAATTGATCTGGAGTTGTAGAGTTTATGTTTGTTCCCTCTAACAATTTACCCCAAGGACATCCGTAAGATAAAATAACGCCTGGTAATACCTTTTCGCTACTTATCTTAACTTTTAACTTACATTGACCACGATCATTCTTAATGATTACATCATCACCTTCATTAATTCCACGTGCAGATGCATCTTCTGGATTAATGTAAACTAGTGGCTTTTGCATAATAGCTTGAATATGTGGTAATTGAGATAGTTGTCCATTAATTAAATTCTTAGTATGTACTGTTAAGAATTGTAATGGATATTTAGCAAGAATCTCTTTCTTACCATATCTTGATTCATCTGGAGCAACATGCTCAACTACTGGGTGTAACCCGTGATCTTTATTAAGCTTTTCTGAATAGAACTCGATTTTTCCAGATTCAGTTGGGAATTTCATATCCCCAAATGGTACTGGTGGAGTTAACTTGTGCCAGTGCTTTTCTTTTAATTGTTCGTAGTTGATTCCGCCATAGATGTCAGAAGCATTTGCTAATGTTTCTTCAATAATATCAGCTGTAGTCACATCAAATTCCTTATCAGTGAAGCCCATCTCTCTAGCTAAATCTTTAAATATATCAAAGTTTGATTTACATTCACCAAGCGGTGCAATAGCTGGTCCATTGTATCTGATGTACCATGCTAAGTAATCTTGGTTCATATCTTCATGTTCAAAGAAAGATGTTGCTGGTAAAACTATATCAGCATAATCTACAGTATCCGTATGGAATAAATCCGCTACAATTGTGAATAGATCTTTTCTTTCTAATCCTTTTCTGATTAACTCAACATTTGGTACAGCTGCCATTGGATTTCCGTTAAATACGAATAATTGCTTAATTGGTGTTTCTTTAGTTGATTCTAATTGACCATTAAGTCCTTTTCCAAGCTCTGTATAATTTAAAACATTTCTGTTCTCATTTGTATTTAAGTGAGCAGAACCTATTAAGTTCCAATCTACTTGCCAGTAACAATCATTGAAGAAGTTGTAACCAGCATTTTCTCCAGCTCCAATCATACCAACTAATGCAGGTAAGAAAGTAATTGCTCTAAGCATTGATCCACCATTTACGTGACGTTGGATACCATATCCAATTCTTATAATTGATGGTTTAGTAGCAGCATATATTCTTGCAAACTCTAAAAGTTGTTCTACTGGAACTCCTGTTATTTCTGAAGCCTTGTCCACTGGATACTTAGCAGCTTCAACCTTTAATTCTTCAAATCCATGTGTGTACTTTTCTACGTAAGCACTATCAAATAGATTTTCAGTAATTAAAATATTAGCAATAGCTAAAGCTAAAACTGTATCTGTTCCTGGGAATGGCTTAATATAAAGATCTGCAAAATCAGCCATTGGTGTATGTGTTGGGTTAATAACAACAATCTTTCCACCATTCTGTTGACACTCTTTAATAAATTTAACTGAGTGAACTGAAGTAGCAGCTTCATTTACTCCCCATGAAACATACATTTTTGTGTTAGCATATTGTTCTGGATCTAAACCTTGGTTAGCTCCACATGTATATGGAAGCATAGTTCCACCAGTTGCTAAACAAATATTTCCATTAACTGCTGCAGCACCTAACTTGTTGAAATATCTTGAAGTCATTGAGTAGTTTTGAACATATCCTAAATTACCTGAGTAATTATATTGCTGAATAGCATTAGGACCGTCTTTTTTTAATATCTTCTTAGTGTTATCAACAATTGCTTTATATGCTTCTTCCCAAGAAATTCTTTCGAATTTACCTTCACCCTTCTTACCTACTCTTTTCATAGGGTACATAAGTCTATCTTGGTTGTATAAGTAATTAACATAGTGATTCATCTTAACGCAAACATTACCGCCTGTGTATGGATTAGTATCATCACCTTTAATTCTTATTACTTTTCCGTCAATTACTTGTGTCTTAATAGAACATGTATCATGACAGTTTCTTGGACATGTATTCTTAAACCAATCTCCACCAGTTGTAAAGTTCTCTGGTTTAGAGTTTTTTGGTATTTCTATCTCATTTTCTTCATCATTAGAGCATCCTGTTAAACTAGTTAACGCAGCAACTCCTGCAGTAGCAGCAGATACTTTTAAAAAGCTACGTCTTGATAATTTCATATTATCTAGGAAACTTTCCCATTTGCTTTGCTTTGACATGAATATCCCCCTAGTATTTAATTTATTTATAATCCCTTAAATTATCTTGTTAAAAAATATACAATTTTAGTCATTAACCATTAAGGAACAGTTCATATCTTATCATATTCGCTACATTTAGACAATATTTGAGTAATAATTTATTCATATTTATATTTTTCCATTAATATATTGGTGTTTTTTTAATATTGTTTAAAATAATACCTGTTTTATAAACGATTTCATTTTATAGTTTTTAATGAGATATTTTTTTAACAAATAATAATTCTCAATAATCACTGATTATCATAAAATTCACTAGATTACTAATAACTTTGCTAATTTATATTTTTCTATAAAAAAAATAACCAACTATCCTTTTAAATTGCAATATAAATATAACTTATTAAGCTAAATTTATATTGAGCTCTACCTTGACAGTTGATTACTAATATTTTTTTATTTATTGGTTTATTAACATATCTATATTATTATTTAATTGCTCTTGTACAATTACCCCTCTATGATCATAAGTTATATCTCCATCTTTGCTTATAAAGATAGTTCTTGGAACTGCTTGAATCGAATATGCTATAGCTGCACTTTCCTCTAAATCAAATACAGTCTTCATAGTATAATTATTTTTACTCATATACTCCATAGCATCTTCTTTTGTTTCTCTCATTCCATCTGTAAGATTTACCATAAGTATCTCTACATCATCGTTACTATACTTATTGAATGCATCTTGAAAAAATGGCATTTCAAACTTACATGGAGGACACCAACTTGCCCAAAAATTTATAACAACAGGCTTAACGCCCTTATAATCTGAAATCTTTATTGGATTTCCTAATTCATCATACACTGTAAAATCAGTAGCTTTCTTTGGCTTACTATTATTCCCATTATCTGAATTTGGTAACCTATCATTTGTAATAGGATTTTCATCCTCATAAGTAATTAATGGTTTATTCCCATACTGCTCCATTAAGTATTTATATCCAACCCCAACTATTGCTAATAAAAGAATTAATGATATTGCTAAAAACTTAAAATTATTTTTGTCTTTCATATTATGTCTCACTTTCTTATATTGTTAACCATGATAATATTAAGTTTAAGTATCCTGTCATCATTGCTATTCCAATTATAATCAACAATCCACCCGAAACTTTATTTATAACTTCATAATTTCGCTTAATAAAGTCAAATGTACTTTTTAAACTATCTATCAATAATGCTGATATTATAAATGGAATCCCAAGCCCTAAACTATATACTAATAGCATGCTAACGCCTTCTATCACATGTTGTGAATTAGCTGCTAGTGCTAATGCAGATGATAAAAATGTTCCTATACAAGGAGTCCATCCTATAGCAAATATCATTCCAAATAGTATTGACGAAAATACATTTAATTTATTTGCTCTACTCTTCAATTTATAACTTCTTTGAAGGAAACCTATATTTATTATCCCAGCATAACTAAGTCCAAATATTATCATAAGTAGTCCTGAAACTACATTGAAAATCTTCATATTTTCTTTTAAAAATACACCTAAACTTCCTGCTGCTGCCCCAAGAAGTGTGAATATCATAGAAAAACCTATTACAAACCCTATTGAGTTAATTAATGCATTTTTACTATTAGGATTTTCTGAATCTCCCATAAAGTATGACATATATATTGGTATCATTGGTAATATACATGGTGATATAAAAGTTATAATACCTTCCATAAATAAAATTATGTAATTCATAATTGCCTCTCCTTATCTATAGAGCACATTGTATTCCTTTTAAAATATCAATATATAGTGCTGCTTCATCAGTTTCATTTAATTTATCTATATCTTCAATTTGAGTTATAGTTCCTATAAGTCTATTATTCACCATTATTCCATAGTTTACATCATCATTTAAACTTGTAGAAACAATATAATTCCCAGCTGAATCTCCTTCTAAAACTATTCTCTCTCCACGTTTTGGATCCATAAGCCACACTTCACTACCTTCTGTTACTTTACTAAGACTTATTTTATAATTATCATGTTTTTCAACTAGTGTCATCATTGGTTTTATCTCTTCATTTTCCAAAACTAATTTAACTTGTGAATCTTTAATCTTTGCCATATTTTCTTGTAATATATTCCCCGAAGAGCTATTATTACTGTCTACAGTTGTATTTTCATCTTCATTTACTTCAGATACATTTTCTAATTTATCTTTTTTTGTAATATCTCCAGTAATCATTGCCCCTAATATAAAAATTGCAACTATTCCTAGTATATATATAAACTTATTATTCTTCATTTATTTCTCCAGTCCAAAATTTATTTTATTAATTATATTTGTGATATTTTCACCTTATTTATTAAATCTTGTATTTTTATATTATTCCACCTTTTCTCTATATGATAGAATTGTACTCAAAAATACAGTTATACAAATTACACTAGTTATAGATATCAACATACTTATTATTTTCGCCGCTTCTGTTAATGGTGCTATATCCCCATATCCCACTGTAGTAAATGTAATTATAGTATAATAAAACAAATCAAATGTACCTGGATTATTACTAAATGCGCCAATTTGTGCACTATCAATAAAACAAACTGCTAAAAATAAATTAAGAATTATCATAATCACAATTAAAATTCCTGCAACAATAACTCTTTTAAAACTTGTACTCTCCTCTTCCTTACTTTTAATGTGTTGAGGGTTACGTATAAGTTTTACAAGAACCTTTAAGTTTAAGATATACCCTATTCCTACACCTAGTAAACCTATGATATAAGAACTCTTAAATTTATCTGGTGATATTATTAAAACAGTAAAATATGTGCTTAATATGAAGAAACTCAATATTAAATCAATTTTTACATTTTTATCTTCAACTATGTAAATAAATTTATGTATTTTCGAACATATCAACATAACATAGCCAATTGCTAAGTGAATAAAAAAGCATATGCTCAGTATAACTATTATTTTAATAATTATATTAAATGTTTCTATATCACTAAATGTACTATGCTCAATCACTGATGCACTTACTGATATACATGCTAAAATTTCCGCTCCTATAATCATTCCACCTTGAGTTATTCTAATTAAAAGAGATTTTTCCTTAAATATTTCTTTATATGTTTTATTTATTTCAAAGACTAGTTCTCTAACCACCCTAATAATTCTTCTGTTATTTTTCACATTACGTTGCCCAATAACTAAACATACTAACACTGTAGTTATAATTATAAATACACTTGCCATTTCATCCTCCACCATAATCAAACTGTGTTTTTACTCATTTCTTAAATTAATCAACTCATCTTCTGTTAAGTTTCTCCACTTACCATTTTCTATTCCATCTATCCTAATATTCATTATCCTAATACGCTCTAACCTAATTACTGTATATCCAAAAGTTCTACTCATTCTTCTAATTTGTTTATTTAAACCTTGAGTTAAAACTATCCTAAATGTATCTCCACTAATTCTATTCACTATACATGGTCTAGTTTTTACATCACAAATCTCAACACCTGATGCCATTCCATTTATAAAATCATCATTAAAAGGTTTATCTACTGTGACAATATATTCTTTTTCATGTTCATTTTCAGATTCTAATATTTTATTAGCTAGATCGCCATCATTAGTCATTAATATTAAACCTTGTGATTCCTTATCCAATCTACCTACAGGAAAAATATAATCACCATAATTCATGAAATCAATAATATTATTCTCTACTTCCTTAGCCGCTGTGCAAGTTACCCCTACTGGTTTATTAAGAGCTATATAAACCATTTCTTTTTTCTTGACTTTTTTATTATCTAAAAGTATTTCATCATATTCCTCAACCCACTGACCAGGTTCACAAAGCTTTCCATTAACAATAACTCTTTTATCTTCAATAAGCCTAGCAGCATCTTTCCTAGAACAAATGCCATAGTTACTTAATAATTTATTAATTCTCATCTAAATTATTTTTCCTTTCATTTTTATGTTTTATTTTATCATCTATAGCTTCAAACTCCAAGTTTATTAATACTCAATCATTATTATTTAGTGAAAATAAAAACGATGAAATAAACCATATGTTTACTTCATCTAATTGCAATTCCAATAAATCTTAAATATTTATTCCCTTCATGTAACTATGTTACCATATCACCGAGTAGAATTATATTATCAATGTCACATAGTGCAACTCTCACCTTTTATACTAAGTTTCTGAAAGCCTATCACCCAAAAATTCATCAATCTTTAAATCCTTATAATATAACCTAATACCATAAATCAGCAATAATAACATCCCAGTAACAACAAGTCCCCCTTCTGGTCCAAATGTACCACCATTTATAAGGTTACTCTGAGTTATACTCACTTCATATAATCCTACTACTTTTTCTCCACTTACATTGAACCCAAATACATACCCCTGAATATAGCTCCACATGATATGAAATCCTATTGGCATCCAAAGACTTTTTGATTTAACAAACATATATGCAAATGTAATACCCATTAAACATAAGTTTATAAATGGTATTATCCCCATACCCTTGCTACCTAAAGACATAATAGCAAATAATATAGCTGGAACAAATAATACAACGTACTTATTTCTTGCTTGCTTAAGTACAGACATATAATATCCTCTTGTTAATACTTCTTGTGCTATTCCTATAGAAATAAATAATATCAATCCAGATATTATTGATAACACAATATTCGGAGTATCCATTTTATTTATAAATTGCACTCCACCTACATTAGTAATAATCATAGCTACAATACTTATTGTTACAGCACCTAATACTAATCCTATTATTAAATCCTTATATTTCTCTTTAACATTTATTAATCCTAAATTACTTACACTAGTTTTCTCATTCACCTTCCACATTTTTGCTACTGCAATTATAATAGCTACATTTGTACTTATTTTAAGTAATACACTATATATTGCATAACTATCCATGGTTTTCGAAATAGTATCAATCTGATCTCCAATTGCTAAGTCTCCACATATAAATAAATATGCAATAAATAATATCTCAACTAATGTTATAATTCCAATCCCTATTGCCACACTAAGCATTACTGTTAAGAATATCTTCCATCCACTTCTAAATTCCGAATATTTATTATAAAGTAAATTCATAAATTCTCCTCCAAATTCTATTCCATATTCTATCTAACATATTACCATATTTTTTATACTTTTATCATATCTATACTATATTTTAACAAACAAAAAAGACTATCACTCTATAATGATAATCTTTTAATATTATTTATAATTATTAGTATTCCATAAAGTCCTCTATCTTATTATCTTTATAACATACGTACAGTATAGCAAGTGTTATTAATAATACTACTGTAACAACTAGTCCACCTTCTGGACCAAACTCACCACCATTTATAATATTATTACTAACTGTTTTTATTTGATATAATCCATCTGTTACATTACCACTAACTTGAAATCCCCATATATTACCTTGAAAGTAGTTCCAAGTAATGTGGAACCCAATTGGCATCCATAAGTTTTTAGTCTTCATAAACATATAAGCAAATACTACTCCAGCAAGAAATAGATTTATTAATGCTAATGGTGCTATTCCTGGATTAGCTAAATGTAATGCTGAAAAAATTATGGCAGGAACAAATAATACTAACCACTTATTTTTAGTTTGTTTCATTACAGACATACAAAAGCCTCTAGCTAGCATCTCTTCTCCAAACCCAACAAATATAAATCCAATTAACCCAAATAATAAACTACTTGATATTGATGGATTTGTAATTGAATTTACTAATTCAACATCTCCAAAAGCAATTAAACTAGCAGCTATAATTGTTATCGTTACTGCTCCTATTAATAATCCAATTAATAATTCCTTAGCACCTTTTTTTATATTAATTAGTCCCATATCTGAAACTCTCTTCTTTTGAAATACCTTCCACATAAGAATAACGGCAGCTATAGTGGCAATATTACTTAATATCATAGCTACTGCATTCATCAAACTATTTCCAGTAATAAGTGTTGTTGACACTTCTCCTCCATTTACATTCCCTGTAGCAACTAAATAAATACCCAATATAATTCCAAGAATTAATGATGTTAAAATTGAAAATCCAAACATCGTCCCAATTACAGCTGCAATTTTCCATCCACTTCTCACTTCATTGTTACTATTTCTAAACATACTCATACTAATTCCCCCTTAATATACACTATATCACTTTTCATATTTTTTCCATATAGAAAGATCCCTTCTTTTTATTTTATTAAGATTTACGAAAAGAAAAATGATTAATTAACACTCAAAATAAAATGAATTATCCATTAAAAGTAATAATTCATTTTATTTGTTGGTAATTAATCATTTTAACACTTTAGAATTTTATTGCTGAGCCAATTCAAGTAACGCTTCTTTCGATAGGTCCTTTTCACTTACTAATGGAAATTTTGTAGACTCCATTTTTCCCTCTTCGAAAGTTATCTTACCTATTATATCTCCTTTTCTTACATCAATTGATTCAGAAAAAACTTGAATATCCCTTGCAGCTTCATCTTTATATCCAAATGAGAATTCATCTTCTTTAATGGCTGAACCAAGTTTCCCATAATTACTTTCATTAAGTATAGTTTTTGCAGATGTTTCTTTAAACTCATAATTTGTTGCTACATAATTATAAATCTTTGCAGTTTGATTCCATCTATCTGTACAGTTTAAAACTACAATTATTATATCTCTTCCATTATGATCTACTGATGTTACAAGACACTTTCCTGCCTGACCTGTGTATCCTGTTTTCACACCATTTGCATTAGGTATTTGGTGCAGTATCTTATTTATATTAATATAATCCCTTGTAAAATTATATTTGTCTCTTGTAATTTCCTTACTTGATGCAATCTCTCTAAACAAATCATTTTTCATAGCTTTTGATGTTAATAATGCTAAATCATATGCAGATGAATAATGATGTTGAGAATCAAGACCATGTGGTGATTCAAAGTGTGAATTTAGTATTCCAAGTGTTTTGGCAAAATCATTCATTACATTTGAAAACCCTTCAACTGAACCTCCGATATGTTCTGCGATTGCTATTGCAGCATCATTTCCTGACCTAAACATCAGTCCAAATAATAATTCTTTCAAAACTATTTGGTCCCCAGCTTTATATCCTACTGTTGAACCTCTTATTGAAGAAGCCTTTTTAGATATAGTTACTACTTCATCAAGTTTTCCATAATTTATTCCAATTAAACATGTTAGTATTTTTGTTGTACTAGCCATTGGTACTATCTCATCAGCCTTTTGGTTAAACAGTATTTCTCCTGTTTTTCCATCCATTGCAATTGCATTTCTTGCATCTACCCTACTTAATTTTTTTATAGGGTCTTTCATATAACTTTCAACCAAACTTTCAGTTTCAACTTCCTCATCATAATCTTCAACTAAACTTTCCATTGCATTTGCACAAATAGTATTAATTTGCATAAATGCTATCCCTATAATTAAAACTTTTGATAATAATTTGTTTTTTAACATATAACCACCTTCATATCATTTAATTGACTAGTAACTATTAAATCTACTTCTAGTTTTATCTAAATCCAATTTTTTAAACTAAATTTTCATTTCTTTCTTAGGATTATTATTAGAAAAAATGGAAAGAATATAAAAGTATGGGAGGTATTTTATGTTTTGGATTCTTTTGATTGTAATATTTATTATTTTACTTATTTTATTTCTACCAATTCCACTTAAATTTACGCTTAGCTACTCTAAAGGAATTTGTGAAATAAAATTATATAAAAAACTTATTTTCTCTAATAATGATTCATTTAAAGAAAATAAAAAAAACAAATCAAATAATAAAGTTTCTAAAGAATCTCCTAAAAAACTTTCTTATAGACTACTTATAGACCATTTAAGAAATAATAAATTTAAACCATGGATAAAGTTCAATTATGAAATGGAATATTCATTAGATGATTCGGCTATTACTGCAATAGCTTATGGGCTGCTATACAACTTACACCCTATATTTATTATGTTACTTCATAATTTCTTTACTATTAAAAAGTTTGATTTTAATATCACGCCAAGGTTCAAAGATATTATAGAAGTTAATATAAATATTAAAAGCATTATATACTTTAATGTTTTTCAAATTCTAATGATATTTTATTATACAAAAAAATCTTATATTTTAAGCGAGGAGGTGCCCCTTTAAGTAGGGAAATAATATGCCAAATATACATCCAGTTGATAGTTTAATGCAAAGCACAATGGAAAACCTACGTGAAATGATTGATGTTAATACAGTTGTTGGTGAACCAATAGAAACACAAGATGGTACCTGCATAGTTCCTATATCACGCGTTACGTTTGGTTTTGCATCTGGTGGTAGTGAATTTAATCAAAAAAGTATCGATAGACCTGAAAAAGATGGTAACTTTCCATTTGGTGGTGGATCTGGTGCTGGAGTTACAGTTAAGCCTATAGCTTTTCTTGTAATAAAAGAAGGATTCGTTAAAATGCTTACTGTTGAAGGTAATAATGGTTATGACAAACTTATCGATTCAGTTCCTCAAGTTTTAGATAGCTTAAAAGGAATGGTTATGGATTTAACTAATAAACGTAAGGATAAGACTTCAGAGACTAGCGTAACAGTTGATAACTCTGATAATGATTTAAATATAACTATTGAACCTTAAAATAAATAATATTTTTTTAATATTATTTATAATTTAACTCATATTTGTCAATAATACTAATAACTAGTTATTTACAGCACAAGCATAACTAGTTACTATATAACAAATGCCAACGAAAACACAAAAATAGAGAGCAGTTATGATTAACTGCTCTCTATTTTTACATTTCTTCTATTGCTTTTGAAAGAATCTCAAGAGATTTATCTTCTTCAGTTTCTTTATATAAATCAAGTGATGGTAATTCATCTAATCCTTTTATCTCAAACTGTCTTAAGAACTCATCTGTTGTTCCATAAAGTATTGGTCTACCTGGCACTTCTAGCCTACCTACTTCCTTAATCAACTCTCTCTCAACAAGTCTTGATATTGCTGATTCTGACTTAACGCCTCTAATTTCATCAATATCTATTCTTGTAATTGGTTGTTTATACGCAATTATTGCTAAACTTTCAAGTGATGCTTGAGAAAGACTTTGACGTCTATTCTTTTTAAGTAATCTTTGAATAAACTCACTATTCTCCGCTTTAGTTACAAGTTGATATCCATCTTCTATTGATATTAATTTAATTCCTCTTTTTTTGTCATTGTATTCTTCCATCATTATCTCAAGAACCTTCTTAACTTTAGACTCTGGAAGTTCTAGATTCAAAGCTAACTCCTTTATTCCTAAAGGCTCCCCTGCTACAAATAATAATGATTCTATTGCAGATATAATTAATGGAGTTTCTGAAACTGCTTCGAATTCATATTGCTTTATATTACTCATCTTCATTTCTCCTCTTAATTAAAATACTACCAAAGCTATCATCTTGAAAAACTTTGATTGCCTTTAACTTTATCATCTCAAGTAATGCTAAAAATGTTACTACAACCTCTAGCTTACACTCACTTTCGTATATAATTTCTTCAAATTCTATTATCTCTTTTAATCTAAACTTTTCTTCAAGATAAGCAATCTTGTCTTCAATCTTATATTTATCAACAAAAATCTTTCTTTGAATTACATTATTAACATTTTGCTTGTCTATATATGTTTCAAGTAACTTATTAAAGATTTGATATAAATCTAATAACGTTATATTTTTAAATATATCACTGTTATCAAGAGGTTCTTTCTCCTCTTCAATAGTCTCAGCATTCTTACTGTACACCTCACCTGAGTGAATGTATTTATCTTTAAAGAATACAGTAGCATTCTTAAATATTTTATATTCTATCAGCTTTTCCATAAGCTTCTTTTCAATATCTTCTTCATCCTCAGTTTCTATTTTGGCTTTTGGTAGAAGTTTCTTAGATTTAATCTCAACTAATGTTGCTGCAACAACAATGAATTCTGATGTTATTTCTAAATCCATCTCCTTCATACTATTTAAATAATCTAAATACTGAGTTGTTATATCATAAAGTTCAACATTGTATATATCCATCTCATTCTTCTTTATTAAGTGAAGTAATAAGTCAAATGGACCTTCAAAGTTGGCTACCTTAACCTTAGGTAATTCCATTATGTCATCCCGCCTTTTTTGTTCTCCTATATATTATATCAATTTCTGCAAAATAAAAAAGAGACTTTCACTTAGAAAATCTCTTTTTTGTATTGCTAAACGCCTTTTTTGAATAAATTTTTCATATTATCAATTAAGTTATATATGAATCCACCAATTTCTATATCTCTATCAGATACAAGTTCAACTTCACCAGCAAGCTGTTCTCCTATATAAATCTTGCAGATTCCTACTTTATCACCAGCTTTATATTCTTTCTTCATCTCGTCTAGAATAACTTCTTTCTTTACTTCACCTTGTTGACCTCTTTCAGAAACAAGTGTTAAATCATCTTTTGCTTTTGCAATTAAGAATTTATCCCCTGATTTGCTAAGTGGAATTGTTTCAACTTCTTGATCCTTAGCAAACATCTTTTTGCCTTCATACTTTGAGAATCCATAATTCATAAGCATTGAGGCATCTCTATTTCTTACCTTGTATGTTGGTGCTCCCATTATAACTGAAATCATTCTAACTCCGCCTCTTGTAGCTGTGGCTGAAATACAGTACTTAGCTTCATTTGTAAATCCTGTTTTCAAACCATCACATCCATCAAAGAAACGAACTAGCTTATTATGATTAACTAATTCAATTGGGCTCTTACGACCCTCTGATATAGTTTCCATATATGTTCCTGAATACTTTAATATTGTTGGATGTTTAAGTAATTCCATAGACATAATTGCTATGTCCCTAGCTGTACTTTCATGCCCTTGTATAGGTAATCCATTACAATTTTTAAACGTAGTATTTTTCATTCCTAATTCTTGTGCTCTTTTGTTCATCATACCAACAAATGATTCTTCTGTTCCACCCAAGAACTCAGCTAAAGCAACAGCCGCATCATTCCCTGAAGCAATTGCAACACCTTTAAGTAATTCTTCAACTGTTCTAACTTCACCAATATCTAATAACATTGTAGATCCACCCATTTTTTTTGCATTTTCACTACATGTTACTTTATCTTGTAGAGTTATTTTGCCACTATCTACGGCTTCCATAGTTAGTAACATTGTCATAATTTTTGTAACTGAAGCTGGAGCATATTTTTGGTCTATATTTTTTTCATATATTATTTTCCCTGTTGTAGGCTCCATTAATAATGCTGAATTTGCTTCAACATTAATTCCTTCATCTCCAAATGTTAGAGTTGATAATTCCTCGCCTGTTCCTGATTCAGTTTCTACACAAAATGGCTCTTCACATGCAAATACCTGTACATAAGGTAAACAACAAGCCATGGTTAATAATAATGCTATTTTCTTAAAATATTTTTTCATTATATCCTTCCTCCTTCTAGGCTTATTGTTTCCAATAAAATAAAAAATATGATAAAAAAGAAATATTTTTCTTTTCTATCATATTTATAAAATTAGATTACATCATAAATTAGTGGAATATCCTTCTCTAACTTATCTGATATTATCATATTCTTTTTAATTGCAGATACTGCTTTTTCTGCCTTCTCCTTAGAGTTTGCATGAACATAAGCTAAGCATTCTCCAATTTTAACATCATTTCCTCTTTTTTTATTTAAGATTATACCAACTGCAAGATCTATTTTACTTTCCTTAGTTGCTCTTCCCGCACCAAGTTCCATAGCAATTAATCCCATAGCTTCTGTATTAATCTTAGATATAACTCCTGAGTTTTCAGCTATTACTTCCTCTACAAATTCTGCTTTAGGGAACCTATTAGTATTATCTACTAAAGTTTCATCTCCACCTTGAATTTTTATAAATTCTTTAAGCTTTTCTAACCCCTTACCATTATTTATGTTTTCAAGAAGCATCATTCTTCCATCTTCAACTGAAGAAGCAAGCTTTCCACAAACTAACATATTACTTCCTATAGTAAGAATTAACTCAAGTAAGTCCTTAGGACCATTTCCTTTTAACAACTCGATAGCTTCTTCTACTTCTAGTATGTTACCAATAGCAAACCCTAGTGGTTGATCCATATCAGAAATGACTGCTCTTGTTTCTCTACCTAAATTGTTACCTATATCAACCATCTCAATAGCTAAAGCTTTAGCATCCTTAGCACATTTCATAAATGCACCGTCTCCAACTTTAACATCTAAAACAATTGCATTAGAACCTGAGGCAATCTTTTTACTCATTATACTTGATGCAATAAGTGATAAATTATCAACTGTTGTTGTAACATCTCTTAGAGCATAAAGTTTTTTATCCGCAGGAGTTATATTTCCTGTTTGCCCCATAATTGCTATACCAATTTCATTTACATTCTTAGCAAAGTCTTCTTCAGAAAGTTCAACTGAAAATCCTGGGAATGACTCAAGCTTATCAATTGTTCCACCAGTATGCCCAAGTCCTCTTCCAGACATCTTCGCAACTGGTGCTCCTAGTGATGCAACAAGCGGTGCTAAACATATTGATGTTTTATCACCAACTCCACCCGTTGAGTGCTTATCAACTTTTATTCCATTTAAATGTGATAAGTCAATTTCATCACCGGATTTAACCATAGCCATGGTTAAATCCGCAGTTTCTCTTTTATTCATTTTATTAAAATATATAGCCATTAAAAGAGCTGAAATTTGATAATCTGGAATTGAACCATCTGTATATCCATTTACAAAAAAATTAATTTCTTCTGTAGATAATTCTTCTCCATCTCTTTTCTTCTTTATAATATCATATACTCTCATCTATATTCACCTTATCCTATTTAATAATTTTGTTTAAGAAACTTGTTCCTTCAATTTCATTTTCAATATTAAAGTAATCTAAGATAGTTTTACCTATATCAGTGAATGCACCTAGAGTTCCTAAGTCTACATTTTCTTTAACATTTTTACCTTTTACTAAAATAGGAATATACTCTCTTGAGTGATCTGTACTACTAGTTGTTGGATCACAACCATGATCTGCTGTTAACATTAAGATATCATCGTCTTTCATGTTATTATAGATTTCTTTTAATCTATTATCAAACTCTTCGATTGCTTCACCATATCCCTTAGGATCATTTCTATGTCCAAATAACATATCAAAATCAACTAAGTTGGTAAATATAAGACCTTCTTTTGTCTTATTCATAAAATCTAGTGTTACATCTACACCTTGCATATTATTTTTAGTATGTTCAGCTGCTGTTACACCTTTTTTATTATATATATCTTCAATTTTTCCAACTGCTACAACTTCTTTGCCAGCTTCTTTAAGATATTCAAGCATTGTTTTATTAAATGGATCTAACGCATAATCTCTTCTATTTGGAGTTCTCTTATAATCACCATTAACTCCAGTAAAAGGTCTTGCTATAACTCTTCCAACCACTTTGTCATCTACAAGCATTTTTCTTGCAATTTCACATAACTCATATAATTTCTCTATTGATATTATATCTTCATGTGCAGCTATTTGGAAAACACTATCTGCCGATGTATAGATTATTGGATAGCCTGTTTTCACATGCTCATCTCCTAATCTTTCAATTATTTCTGTACCTGACGCAACACAATTACCTAAGATACCTTTTATCCCTGCTTTTTCCATGAATTCATTAATTATATCATCTGAAAAACCTTCTGGATAAGTATTTAGAGGTGTATCTAAAATTACACCACCAATTTCCCAGTGTCCTGTTACTGTATCCTTACCTTTTGATTTTTCATTTATACGTCCAAATGCACCTACAGATTTTTCTACCTTTGGCATTTCTTCAAGACCTTCTATATTTCCCATGCCTAGTTTTAAAAGTTCATCCATTTTCAAACCATTACATGCCTTATAAATATGAAGTAGCGTATTACTACCTACATCTCCATATTCAGCAGCATCTGGTAATGCACCTACACCTAAACTATCTAACACAATTAAAATTACTCTTTTCATGTTTTCTCCTTTCGTTTAAAGCCCCTAATCTATATATTGCTTAATTTGCTCCAATATTATAATCAAGCTCTAGGATGTGTGTTTTTATAGACTAAATTAATCTTATCATTATTTATAATTTCATAATATGTGTCCATATATGTTAACACTTGATTTCCTAATAGCTTTTGTACAGCTCTAACATTAGCTCCATTTTGAAGTAAATGAACTGCAAATGAATGTCTAAATGTATTTAAGTTTACATCCTTTTTAATTCCAGCTCTATGAGAATATTCTTTTACTATTCTCCATACACCTTGTCTTGTAAGCTGATGCCCATTAAGATTTACAAATAAATTTGGAACTCCTTCTGATGCAACTTGTGGTCGTACTTTATAGTACTCCTTAATTGCAACAACAGCACTTCTTCCAATTGGTATTAATCTTTCATAGTTTTTATTATCATGACACTTAACATATGCAAGTTCTAAATTAACATCTATGACATTTAAATTAATAATTTCAGATACCTTCATACCAGTCGCATACATAAGTTCTAATAAAGCATTATCTCTAATACCTTTATTGTTATCCTTTTCTACGATTCTTATTATTGTATCAACTTCTTCAACTGTCAATATTTCTGGTAACTTCTTTGTTGTTGCTGTACTTTTATAGTATATCTTAGGAACGTCACTAACTACCTTATTGTCCTTTAGATAATTATAAAAACTTCTAAGACTTATTACAATTCTATTTATTGACCTTTCAGACTTACCCTCATTTAACAAATGTTGAATATATCCCTTTACAGAAATATTATCAGTTTCTATTATTGCCATATTCTTTGTAGTTAAATACTTCACATATAGGTTTACATCTGTAACATAGGCATAAACAGTATTTTCACTTTTATGACTATCTAGTAATGATTCTCTGTATTCACTTACTATTTCTTTCATAATTCTCCCCTATCCCATTATACTATTTATATTCGACATCTTATTTTAATTCCCTTCTAACCCTAGGTATAACAATTAATACGCTTTCGTAATTGCAAATTTAATTATATTTGGACATATATATGATTCTATAAATACCCCTATAACAAATATTATGATTAAAGCTCCAAATTTATAAATAAGATCGTTTGATAATAGTTTATTCATACTTCCTTTATTAAAAAACTTCTCTTTCATCTTTGAAGTTGAGTATTCAATACATATAATACTTAAAGCTATAAAGATAGGAATATATATAATATTTTGAGGTATAGTAGAAGCTAAAGCTACCCATATACCTTTGCCATTATATGTTGTTAATAAAAAGCTAAAGGTATATCCAAGTGTAAAGCCTTTTAGTAAGTCTATTAGTAGTATAAAAGGAGTTCCAAAAAAGGTAAAGCCCAAAAGGATGATAAATCCAATAAGTGCTGTATTTTTTATTAAAACATCTAACAATAGTGATTTTGAATCCACTGGATTTTCAACTATATTAGTTAAAAAACTTGTGAAATAGTCTGATATGTCTTTTAGATCTCCTGCGTTCATATACCTTACTAAAAAAGTTCCTAGTGCTATTCCTACCACGAAAAATAATAATACCAACATATAATATACCTTTTGTTCGTTAATTTTTATCTTCAAATTACTTAGCACGTTCATTTATTTACCCCCTTCGTATTTGGCTATATCTCATTCTATGACGAGGTAAACATAATTATTCATAATATAAAACTATGTTAATAAAATTTTTCTACTCTGAATGTATAAAATATATTTTAAACCACTCTCTTAATCTATATTATGGTTTAATCTTCTACAGTATGCATAGCTTTTCAATTGTTGCTTAACTTTAATGTGTCAAAACTTAATTTAGTAACTTTATTAATTGAGAGATTACTACATCTTAATTATAGGATTGCTGATGCTCCATTATGAAATGAAATTCTTTCAGAATGTCTTAACTTATAAACTCTAATGGGGATGTATCAAAACAATTTATTATTTTGATACATCCCCAATTAATTTATGATTTAGAACGTAAAATTTAAAATTAAGTATGTAACTCTAAAAGAATTACTAAAAATATATTATTTCTATCTAATTATATAACTATCCTCTCAGCATATAATGACATAAACAATTAATTGTCTTAGTATCAATTATTTCCCCTGATTTAATCATTGCTTTCATTTTATCAATTGTTACTATTTCAACTTCTGTGAATTCATCTTCATCTCCACCTTTAACCCCTGATGTTATTCCAGTTGCTAAGTATAAGTGAATTATTTCATCACAAAATCCTGGTACTGTTGCAATTGAACCCATGTATTCAAACTTTTCTGCTTTAAATCCTGTCTCTTCTTCTAATTCTCTTTCTGCACAAACTAGTGGATCTTCTCCCTTCTCTAATTTTCCTGCTGGAACTTCTAGAAGAGTTTTATTTAATGGAGTTCTCCATTGTCTTACTAAAATCACTTCTCCCTCTTCATTTATAGGAAGTACTGCTGATGCTCCAGGATGTCTAATTATATCTCTATTTGCTTTATTTCCATCAGGTAGTATTACATCTACATTTAGTATTTTTAAGAAGTTCCCTTCATAAGCTACTTTTTCACTTACTTGCTTTTCCGTAAAATTCATATGTAATTCCTCCAATTTTGTTAATAATATTATTCTATCACTACAATATTAATAATTCACCAATATTTTGCTAAATTTGAGTTGTAATCGTATAAAGCTTGCCTAAATAATTCTACAAAGTCATATTTGACCATTTTTAACCTACTTTAAATTTGACACAAATTTTTTTTGTATTACAATGTCTAATAAAGTTAATAATAAATTTAGAACTCTACTAAAGGAGATGAACTAATGAATAAAATAATCACTATATATAAAAGTGATATGAAAACTATTATGAGGAATCGAGCTGTTGCAATCATTATGATTGGACTTATTATATTACCTTCCCTCTACGCTTGGTTTAACATTAAAGCATCCTGGGATCCTTATGGAAATACAAATGGTATTAAAGTTGCTGTCGTTAATGAAGATATGGGCGTTATACTAAATGAAGAAAAAATCAACCTAGGTGACAGAATAATTGAGGAGTTAAAAAGTAACACTCAACTCGGTTGGAATTTTGTAGATAGCAACGAAGCTAACAAAGGTGTTAATTCCGGTAAATATTACGCTTCAATAACTATACCAACTAATTTCTCTCAAGATATGTCATCTATCCTATCAGGCGATATAAAAAAAGGTGAACTTATTTATACTGTCAATGAAAAGATAAATGCTATATCACCAAAAATCACTGATAAAGGTGCAAGTTCATTAGCTGATACAATAAATAAAACAGTAGTTGAAACTGTTAGTGGTGTTGTTCTAGATGCATTTAATACAATTGGTGGGGAACTTGAAAATAAACTTCCACTATTACAATCACTTGAAATGACCCTAAAGGATTTACAAGGCAAGTTTAATTCTATTGATACTGTAGTAAATAATGCAGAAACTGTTACTTCTGATGTAAGAGATGCTATTAAAAGCGTTCAAGGTGATATGGGTAAAATTAAAACCATACTTGAATCTACAGATGAACTAACTGCTACATTAAATGAATCCGCAACCCAACTTCAAAATTGGTCTAAGGAAATATCCCCTATTATTAAAAATGATTTAGATATGATGTTATCTATTTCTAATAGTATTACAGATTTATCTAACGGATTAAATAATATAGGTAGTGCATCTAAAGATGAAGCCTTAAAATTACTTGATTCCATTGAACTTAAATTAAATGCTTTAAAAGACCTTAATAATTCACTTATTAAACTTTTAAAAACAATAGACTTTGTTAAACCTGGAACTGATTTGTCACCTATAATTACTCAATTGAAATCAATAAATTCTAGTATTGATTCTCAATTAATTAATATAAATAAAGCTAAAGAAACACTTAATAATGGTGGTGTAATAGCTGGTGATTTATTAAATAATATTACTTCAGTTTCAAAAGATATATCTAATATTTTAACTTCTATTGTTAATTCATATGACTCAAAAATCGTTCCAGCAATAGACAAAGTATTTACTGAGATAATTACTATAACCACTAATACAAATGACATAGTTAAAAATGCTCAAAATAATCTTCCTAAAGTAGATGAAATAATGAATCTAACTTTAGATGGTTTAGATAAAGGTGAAAAAGGATTAGTAGCTGTAAAAGAAAACTTACCTAAGATTTATTCTTTTGTAAATACATTAGTAGATAAGCTTGATAAAGTAAACTCTAGTAAAGAAGTTGCTGAAATCCTTAAACTACTTCAACAAAACCCAATACTAGGCAAGGATTTTTTATCTCAACCTGTAAAAATTACAGAAGATAAACTATTCCCAATACCTAATTATGGTTCAGCAATGACACCATTTTATACTGTACTATCATTGTGGGTTGGAGTATTAATATTAATGTCTATTTTATCAACTGAAAAACATGGAGAATATACTGGAAGTCAAATTTACTTTGGTAAGTTATTAACCTTCCTAACTTTAACAACACTACAAGCCTTACTTGTTTCGTTAGGAGATATATTCTTACTGAAAATATATGTAATTAACCCAATTTCCTTTGTTCTTTTGAATATATTAATATCTACATCATTTACACTTATTGTTTATTCACTAGTTTCTGTATTTGGTAATGTAGGTAAAGCTATTGGTGTAATATTACTTGTTTTACAAGTAGCTGGATCTGGAGGTACCTTCCCAATTGAAGTTACTCCAAAGTTCTTCCAAGTTCTTAATCCATTCCTACCATTTACATATGGTATTTCAGCATTAAGAGAAACAGTTGGTGGAATTTATATGCCTAATTTAACTAGAGATATTGTCCTAATAGTTATTTTTGGAATAGTATTTATGCTATTTGCACTATTCTTAAAAAATCCAATAAATAAATTAGGCAAAAAATTTAGAGACAGTTTTAATAATAGTGGTCTTGGTGCTCACTAGATGATATTAATAACTAGACTTATATAAATTAATATTAAATAAAAAATGCACAATTAAAAGTGATTAAACTTATTAGTTACTCACTGATAATTGTGCATTTTTAATAATTATATATATTAGTTAAGTTTACTTTCTTTTCTTATTTTCTTTAAAGCCTTCTTGGATCCTCTTTCTATATCCCTTTCTAATTTTCGGTCTTTATATCCTACAAATAGTTGATTCATATCATAACCATCAGGATATAATTCCTCTGCTTTTATCTCTAACTTAACTCTTTTGTAATTAACCTCTATAAATTCCTTGTTATAAAGAACTGTTAAGTTATTCAAGATATCTTTTTGTTTATATATTATAGCCGATTCATTATTATCTAAAAGTATTACCTTGTCTCCAATATTAAAATCATAGACACTAGCTTGAACTGTATCTTCTTTCTTCTTTATTATCTTGCTATCTTTTAGACAACTATAATTATAATCTTTATTTTCTATATATCTCTTTGTTCTTTCTATAATCGAATCAGACATCCCCATCTTTTTAGATATATATAATGCATTACTGTCCCCAGACTTTCCTATATTAAGTTTATAAAGAGGCTCTAACGTATCTGTTTCAAATTCCATAGCTGCATTTTCAAAGTGAGGGTGCTCACCAGAAAAGTTTTTTATTTCTCCATAATGGGTTGATGCAATAGTTATACATCCCTTATGATAAAATTCCTCTAACACTGCAATTGCTAGCGCAGCCCCTTCATTAGGCTCTGTTCCACTTCCTATTTCATCAAATAGTAATAATGTTGACTTATCACTTTCTTTTAATATCTCTGCAAGATTCTTTACGTGAGATGAAAAAGTACTTAATGAATTTTCAAGACTTTGATTATCTCCAATATCAACAAATATTTTCTTAAATATACCTATATTAGTTCCCTCTTTTGATGAAATATGAATTCCCGATTGAATTGCCAACGTAAGTAATCCAACTGTTTTTAAGACAATAGTCTTTCCACCTGCATTTGGTCCCGTAATAATTATGCTTCTATATTCATCTCCTATTTCAAAATCAAGAGGCACACTATTCTTAATAAGAGGATATTTACCTTGAACTATTTTCGTATATCCATAATCATTAGTCTTAGGCTGTATTCCACCTATATTTTTACTATATTTTGCCTTAGCCATAATCATATCATATTCAGAAATAACATCTATGTTAATTTTAATATCTCTTATTCTATCAAAAATTATATTTGTTATTGTAGCTAAAATTTTGTATTCTTCCATACTTTCTTCAGCCTTAAGAATAGCCAATTCTGACGTATGTTTTGATATTACATTAGGTTCAACAAAAACTGTATTTCCCTTTGATGATGTTTCAATAATACTTCCATCAACATTGTTTTTATAAGCTGCTTTTATTGGAATAGTATATCTACCATTTCTTTGACTTACAAAAAATTCTTGAATATATTCTTTATTTCCTGAACTCTTTAAGAATTTATCAAGTCTTTCTTTAATTTTGCCTTCACAATTATCAATATGTCTTCTTATCTTTTTAAGTTCTTTACTAGCATTTGAATCCACAATGCTTCCTCTTATAGATATATTAATTTCTTCTTCTATATAACTTAGATCTTCTATATTAGCACCATAGGCACTTAATGTAGGTGCATATCCTTCTTTATCTTTTATAAACTGCTTAACTTTTCTACATCCTCTTAAAAAATCTGACATCGTAGTTAAATCTGACGCTTCTAAGGTTGCCCCCTTCTCCATCTTATCTATAAGTGATGAAACATTAAATATACCTTCTAGTGGAATATTATATGATGCATCTAGCAACCTTCTTCCCTCTGAAGTTTCACTTAACATTCTATCTATGTGTTTTAAATTAATGCTTGGTTCTAATTTATCTATTAAAACTTTACCAAGACCACTAACGCAATATCCCTTTACTATTTCCTTCAATTCATTATAATGTAATTTCTCTAATGACACTTTATTCATTTAATTTCCTCCTGAATCATCAAGCACACGAAACCTAAGATAGATTTCTAATTATTACTGATTTTTAAAATAAAAAAAGCCATGGATACTTCCACAGCTTGTAAAATCAACAATTAATAAAGATAGATAGACTATCTTCCTTAAAGTAAATTCGTGGACTTGTATCTTAAATAGTAAATAATCCTACAACAAATAAAGGTATATTCTACCCTGATTTTTAAGATTATTATTAATTTACCTATTTAGATACTACACACTCACAAAAATACCTCACTTTTTATTGAAATCTATCTATTACTTATAATATATTCTATCCCCTTAAAAGTCAACTACTATATCAGATCTAAAATTATTTCAAATATTAGATTTTTTTATACTCTGATTAAACTTAATATTAAACTGTATTTCCTTGGAAATTTTATATTTTTTTACCATATAATTATTGTATTCTTTCTACTTTTCACCTGTTTCTAAATAAATACTATATTAACTTGGTAAATTATGTAACTCTCTCTTGTTTGTGTTATACTTATATTATAATATAAAAATTATAAAAAAATAATTTCTTCGAGGTGATTAAATGTACATTATTAAAAAGTTAAGTAACACAAACCTAACTAATGAAATTTGGTCAGATATTAAACCTATTAAAATCGAAACATATCCATGGGATGAGACCGGTTATAAGCCTGCTACTGAAGTAAAGCTTTTCTATACAAACGATGAACTAAGAATTCACTTTACATCTTGTGAAAAAGAAGTAAGAGTAAATGAAAATGACTTTAATGGACCTGTTTGGGAAGATAGCTGTGTAGAATTTTTCTTTCTACCAGACCCTGAAAAAGATGATAGATATTTTAACTTCGAAATAAGTGCTCAAGGTACTCTACTTCTTCAATTAGATAACAAGCCACCTGAAAGACATTATATGGACTATATTAATCCTAATTATTTCGAAATAAAGGCTGATATCAATCAAGAAAATTACAAGGAATTTAGTGATTTCAAACCATGGACTATTGAATATAAAATACCATTTAACTTTATAAAAGATTACTTTAAAGACTTTAAAGCCGAATCTGGAAATATTATGAAAGTTAACTTTACAAAGTGTGGTGATAAAACCAATACTCCTCATTTTGGCAGTTGGGTAAATATAGACAACCCTAGACCTGCGTTCCACAAACCTGAATTTTTCGAAAGTATATCATTTGAATAACTGAACTATATGACCAATTATCAATATATAAGAATTTGATAATTGGTCATTTTTTCTTCTACTTTACCTTTATATTTATACCGTTTTTTCATAATATCTTTATATTTTTGTTTTCACTTTGTAATCAATATGTAGTATATAATAATGAAGATAATGGTAATATCTATAAAGAGGTGATTTTATGATCAAGAAGAAAATGTCATTCGGATTTAAAGTATTTTTTTCAGTAATATCCATACTAGTATTAGTAACCATCTTTACTATAGGAAGTGGCCTTTCTATAGTAAATAAAATGCAAAAAATTGAAATTAACAAACAAGACTTAGGAATAACAGAAGTTCCTGTTAATGAAAAAGAAATAATAAATATAGCACTATTTGGTATAGATTCTCCTGATGCTGAAACATCTGGTAGGTCTGATGCAATTATGATTGCAACAATTGATCAAAAACATAATAAACTTAAACTCACATCTATTATGAGAGATTCTTATGTTAATATTCCGGGCAGAGGATTAGATAAAATTAATCATGCCTATGCATTTGGTGGTGCACAATTAGCATTAAAGACTATAAATGAAAATTTTGGATTGAACATACAAGATTTTGTAGCTGTAGATTTTTCTTCACTCCCAAAGGTTATAGATGCTGTAGGTGGTGTTGAAATTAATTTAGATAACGAAGAATTAACACTTACAAATCAATATGCACAATCAATAGATAGTTTAACAGGAACAAAAACTCCGGTTCTTCAATCTCCAGGAACTCAAACACTAACTGGAACTCAAGCTCTTGCATATTCAAGAATTAGATATACTTCTGGTGGAGACTACAAAAGAACTGAACGTCAAAGAGAAGTTATAGAGTCCTTATTTAATAAAGCTTTAAATATTTCTCCAACTAAATATCCTAGTTTAATATCAGAAATAGCTCCTTTCATAAGTACTAGTTTATCAACAACTGATATGGTAGGTTTAGGAACTGAGTTATTATCAGTAGGTTCTAAAACTTTAGAGCAAGAAAGATTTCCAAGAGATGCTTATTGTGAAGGAAAATTGATATCTGAAATTTATTATCTAACATTCGATACTGAATCTACTAAACAACAAATTCAAAATTATATATTCGAAGATAAAAAATAATCTTATCTTAAAATAAGAAAGAACCGCAATATAGTTTTATTGCGGTTCTTTCCTATCCTCTTTATATTACTAAATAGGACTATGGATAATTCTATATATTTGTTTAAACACTTATATTAAACTGAATACTTTTCAATCACAGCTTTAAATTCTTCACTCTCTCTATTTATCCACTCTTTAAATAACATATTAGATCTTTCTACAGTTTCTCCGACTTCTAATAAGAAGTTGGAGATATCCTCTTCTGGAATATCTCCAGCAATTTCACCTAATTTAGTCGAACCAATTCCTATTGAACCACCTACATGTAATTCAAATACTTTTCTTGATTCATCATTTACCCTTTTCATTTTACCTGTAAATCCAATTTCAGCAATTTCATGAACACCACAAGAATTTTGACAACCTGAGAAATACACTCTTGGTAATGACCCTTCTTTTAATCCACGTTCCTTTATTGCATCTACAAATGAATGAAGTGCACATTGACTATTTAGTAATCCTATCTGACATATTGGAACTCCAATACATGAAACACTTTGTTCAGCAGTAGTTTCTCCACCTTTTCCTGATGTAATCTTTAGAACTTTTTCTGCTTCGTCTCCATTAAGATTAAGGAAATAAATCCCTTCATTCATAGATAATCTCATTTCAACATCTTCAATTGATTCAATTACATCTAAAACATTTTTTAAATCTTCAAGCATAAACTGTCCACCAATTGGATGGAAGTAAACACTATATAACCCTTTTTGTTTTTGAGCAAATAACCTCGCATCTTTAATAGATGTTTGTGTACCTTGTTTTTTACAAATAACAGGCGTTATATTTAAATCAAATCCACCTTTTGCTTTTGCTTCGTCAACATGTTTGTTATAACATTTAATATACTCTTCTTCACCTAATCTATCTAAAATATATCTTATTCGGGCCTTATTTCTATTATTATAATCACCCTCAGCAATAAACATACTAGTCATTCCCTCTAAATGATATAATACATCTTTAGGCTCAACACCTTCTGCAACAATTATTGATTTTCTTGGATTTCTACCAAGTCCACCACCACTATATACAGTAAAACTTTCTTTACCATCTTTATTTACAGCTAAAAATCCTAAATCTTGTACTGTACAATGTGCATCATCTGCTTGACTATTTGAAAATGATACTTTAAGTTTTCTTGGTAGTTTATACGTATATATCTTTTCTAAAAAATGTTTTCCTGCTGCAACTGCATATGGCGTAACATCAAAAGCTTCTTCAGGATCAACACCACTTAATGGTGATATAGCAACATTTCTTGGGAAGTTACCACCTGAACCTCTTGTAAATATATCTTTATCTAATCCTTCTTTCATTATCTCACAAACATCATCTATTTGAATACCATGGTATTGAATTGCTTGACGCGTAGTTAAATGAACTTTATCTAAATTATATCTCTTTGCCCATTCATAAACTTGCTTTAAATCACTTTTCTTTATAATCCCTGATGGAATTCTAAGTCTTATCATTAATTCCTTTCCACCACGATGTGAATATACACCAAATCCGCCTGAAGCGTGTTTAAAATCCATAATAGATAGTTCACCAGCAGCAAACTTCTTTCCTTTTTCTCTAAAATCTTCTATTTCATTTAATAAAACCTTTTTTAAATCGCTCATTACCTCACCTCATTATATATATTCCTTATTTATCTTTTACCATTATAAATTTTTAATACTTATTTTCTATTATCAAAATTTAGTATATCACATATTTTGATTGTTTTACTTTGTAGTGAAGTATCTGTAATAGAAATATCTAATTGTGATAATTAATAATTCTGATAGATGATCAAATATATTCCAATCAAATTACTTCCAGCATATTTTTAATCATTATTCACATACTATTATTGTAGCTAATGATTAAGGAGGGATAAAATTGGATAATAATAATCATAGAGATTATTCAAAAACAAACTTTTTAAGAAATGGAACAAAATCTGAAGGACAATATGCCAAAAGTAGCTTCAATACTACGATTGAAGAGCCAGCCTTAAACGAAAGCGGACTTGATGCAAAAAAAAGAGGATTCTAGTTTATAGTTAATATTTAAGTACTATTTTACAGTCAAATTCAAATCAAAAGAAAAGAGTTAAAAGTAAGTTTATTTTACTTTTAACTCTTTTTTTGATTTTTAGTGACATAATTCACATCGCTTTAATATGATATAGTATATTACTAAAAGGAGGTTGTCAGACTATAAAATGAATAATGATGTTTTTATAAATTCGTGTTTTTATAACTCAAATACTTTAAGTATTATTTTTGATCAAAAGATGAACTTACAAGGTAACACCAGTATAATATGTTCCGATAATTATTGTATATATACTAATACTGAGACAATCCCCCTTAATCTGATAGTTACATCTATTTATACTTATGCTGATAATTATGTTTCCTTCATAATAAATTCTAATTATCTTTTTTTAATAAATGAATCTTTTTCACTACAATGTGGATATGTTGACAAGAAAGAAATAAAATATTTAACTAATTCAACAGGGATAGTGCATAACATTTGTATCACTACCCCTTTAAAGTCTTATTTAACTAAACTATCGTTTGAATCAGCTTATGCCTTATCATATATGTCTGATTCTATAATATTAGAAAACTCTAATATTATTTCCTATAACCAAATCTTTATAGAAGATTTCTATGTAACTGTAAATGATAAATCTTATATCCCTTATAGATTTGAAAAAATAAATTATAATAAAATACAATTTACATTTACAGAAGATATTATAAATACTCCTACTGATTTGATACTATTAAAAACTATTGATAACTGTTCTTCAACCGATATTTTAGGAAATACAATCAAATCAAATGATTCTATTAATGTAGATAATAACCTTCCAACAAAAATTCATAATGTAAGCTATATATCTTATATAAATAACGCCTTAATTTTAGGTATTACCTTTACATCGCCTGTAATCAGATATGACGCTTCTGACTTTGAAGTTTATATTAATGATATTTATTATGCTGCCCTAGGTCATTCATCATACACAAATAAAAATATGAATCTTACTATAAATAATCTCTATAATTTCAACTATAAAAAAGATAAACTACTTCTAAAAACTTCTGATAATAGCACTTTCTATACTATTGATTCTAGAAACTTACCTGTTTCTGATCGTAATGGTGTATATGGTGAAGTATTCTTATCCCAATACGGTACTTTATCTTATAATAATTCTAATACAGCTATAAATTATTCATCATTAAATATATATTTTAACACCTTACTAAGTGATACTTTATCCCAAACAACTCCATCTAATGGATATCTTTCAATAAATAGTGATTATACTATGTTATCATTATCCATTGAAAATATTGGTTTATTAAATATATATGGTAATAATTTAGTCATTGATTCTGCCTATACTCAATATATAGTGTTAATACAATCAATAGATAATTGCTTGAATATTTTAATTGATGTAAATGCTCATAATTTTATCCTTAGTAATTTGAGTAAAGTTCTCTATAGTGACTTTACTCCTTATGAAAATTTACTAAGTAATACTAATATTATGCCATTAATAAGCTTTCAAGCTCCTGTCAAATTACAACCCAATAAAATTTATATATGTGAACCATCCGATGAAGGTAACAATTGGAGTTTAGCAGGCAAAACAATATATGCAGATGTATATTTATATGTTGATAGATCTAAACCAGATCGACTTTATGGTTTTGATTTTAAAAGCACCACTATAATTGGCGATTTATATATACTAGAAAAAAACTCTGTTTCTCTCTCATCTGTTAACCTTAATATAATAAATCTAACTATTTCAAACTATATCTATATAGATTTATCAAATTCTTTTAACCTTAATTATGATCATGTTAAATCTAAAGGATTAGTATTTTTATAATTATTAGCTTGGAGTGATAAAAGTGATCAATAAACTACTTGAAATAAGAATTTTGAATCTTTCTAAAAATGAAATAAATTTCACTTTAACTGGAGAAGTTGATGATGTTTCAAAACAAGATTTCTTTATTTACCAAAATAATACACAATTAGAAGATCAAGAATTCGATTTGTTATTAAACTCAGGAAAATACTATGTAATTCCTCATGTTCCATTTAATAATTTCACAACGGTATCATTCTTTTTTAAAAATGATATCATTATGTCAAATATAATTTATATTTATTACTCACTTGCGGATATAGTTGATTCAAATACTTATGCTTCATCATATTTATTTTTATCAGCTATAATACCAAATGAAATTATTAGTGGTATGTTTAATTTTACTGCATTAACATTCAATGGTCTAAATCCACCTTCAAATATAGTCGAAATTAATATAGTTAAAGGTATAAGTACTGAACTTTCCTATATTTCCTTTATAGAAACATTAAATAACTACAACCGATATAGTATCTCTTTATATGATAAGGATGGATCAATAGTTCCTAATGGAGAATATACTGTAAAGTGTTATATAAACAAATGATGGGGGTATAAAAATGATATGCACAACATTTAAAAACTGTGATTTTTCAAAAGTCTATAATTATTCGAATTTTACTCTTAAACTAAATAATATAGATTCAAATATTGGAGAAATAAACTTAAAAAATAGCACGACATTATTAGATGGAACCTTTGATTCACCAATAAATGTCATAGATTCATGTAACCTTAATTTGTGTCAAAGTTTTAATTTATTAAATAACATTATTAAATTAATAAATACTCGTTCTGAAATTAATAATATTAACATCTATGGTAATTTGAATACATTAATTAATGACTTAAATATCGAATCAGATTTAAATGTCTATATAACTATTTCCCTTTCGTCGTTGGATTCTAGTAAATTTGTAAATATTTATTGTACTAAGTCAAATCAATCTGATTCTTCTATTTTCAAGATCGATGATATGTATCCTCCAATAACCTTAACCGGAGAGAAAATACCTATTAATTTAATCTATACTATTACAGGTAACTTAGAAATAAATACAAATTTATCCTCTTGTAACTTTATAAATGGAAAAAATGTTGTGTTTTCTATTTCTCCTGGAAAAGATATTGATAAATATTTGAATATTACAGATACAACTTTCAAATCTATAACTGGTGATGAACCTTCACTTCAAAAATTAATTGAATCCGTTCCTTATAGATTACCAATCGATGCCGTTGTATATAAAGTTAAAATAATTGATGGAAATGGAAGTTTTTCTATTCCTAAGTCTATAGATGCTTCATCAAATATTTCTGCATCAATAATTTTAGGAGACACAGAATTTAAAATTAACAATTAATTGATGTAACAATTTTGCTTATTTGACATAATCTATTATTAGGTAATAACTTTACCAAACTTAAAGGAGATGATCGCACTATGTTACTAAAAATATTAGGTTCAGACCTTTCATTAGCTGCTTCTTCTTATGTATCTGCACAACTTCTTACTGATGCAGGTGCGCCTATATCTTATACTGCTGCTGCAATTGAAACAACCTGGTTCTCATTAAAAAAATATACCGATGTTTCAACTTCAACACAAGTAACTATTTCCTCTATAGTTGATGTAACTGTTGCGGAGGGTAAATTTAATATTATATTTGATGCTACTACTACACCTCAAACAGGTGATATTTTAGTATTAACTGGTAGTGGAAATGAGTCAACTACTAATCCATTTAGTAAAATTAAAAATACAGTTTCTATTGATACAGGCCTTGGAACTGTATCAGATACAGGACAAAGTATATTTACTCAAACACCTATAGTTCCAACAAATACTACAGCTCCAAATAAATTTAACTTCGTAATTAACACCCTAACAAATGATGGAGTAAATTATACAGAAGCTCAAGTAATTCCTTTAACTACACCTATCGTAGTATACGGAGTATTAGTTAAAAGTATTAAAATTCAAGTTGCTTCTCCAAAAACAGCTTATGTAGCAAGTGAAGGAATTGCATATACTGTAACATTCCACACTTCTACAGACGGAACTGGCGCTGCAGTTCAATTTGATGGAAATCCAAATGATATATTGTCTATTGGATTAAACCCTATAGTATAATATTAATTTTAATTTACTAGGCATAGAATTTTTATTCTATGCCTTTTTAAAAATACATCTATATTTATAATTTATAAACTATACAAAAACTCCTTATTTACAATAAATACTGTAAATAAGGAGTTTTAAAACTAATATTATTTAATTACTTATAATACAAATATTAAGATACTTTATTCTTAAGTCTTAATTTATCAGCTATTATTGCGATAAACTCAGAATTTGTAGGCTTGCCCTTGTCATTGTGTATAGTATAGCCAAATAGCTTATTAATTGCTTCTAATTGACCTCTACCCCAAGCTACTTCTATAGCATGTCTAATAGCTCTTTCTACTCTTGAAGCCGTTGTATTGTACTTCTTAGCGATTGAAGGATAAAGTTCCTTTGTTACAGCTGATAAAAGTTCCATATCATTTACTACCATTGTGATAGCTTCTCTTAAATACATATATCCTTTAATATGAGCTGGTACTCCAACTTCATGGATAATTGCTGTAATTTCAGTTTCTAAATCAAATGGACCTGCTTGTTGAGATGCCATAGTTGTCATAACTTCTCTTTGAGAAGCTGTAGATTTTCTAATTACTTCATCATTACTTGACCCATTAAACATTTCTCTGATTCTCTTTGTGAAAATATCCATATCAAAAGGTTTTACTACATAGTAATCTGCTCCTAATGTAATAGCCTTTTGTGTTATTTTATCTTGTCCAACTGCAGATAATATTATGATTCTTGGCATTTTTTCTATATTTAAAGTGTTTAGTTTTTCTAATACTCCTAAACCATCTAAATGAGGCATAATTATATCCAGTACAACTAGATCTGGTTGTTTTTCTTGAATAAACTCAAGTGCTTCTCTACCATCTTTAGCAATTCCTGTAACAACTATATCTCTTTGACTAAGTAAATAGTCATTTAAAATACTACAAAACTCTTTATTGTCATCGGCAATTACAACTGAGATTTTTTTCTCGTTCATTTTATTCTCCCCTTCTACCCTATTTCTTTTATTATACACCTTTTATCTTTATTTATGAAGTCATTAAACTACACAAATTTATTCATATGTACATTATATCCGTTTCCTCTTACGATAATATTATTATATCACAATTTTTTAAGATACAACACTATTTTTGCAAATAAATGGAAATTTTTTTATTTTTTCATGAAACTTTTTCAATTAATGCAAATATTCTATTTACTTTTTATTTTACTCCAAAATAATCAAAAATAAAAGACTACTTTTGTAGTCTTTTATTTATATTTTATTCTAATACACCAGCATCTTTCAACATCCATTCAATATAGATTCCATATCCAACATCAGGTTTATTAATTAAAACATGTGTTACTGCTCCAACTAACTTACCATTTTGAATAATAGGACTTCCACTCATACCTTGAACTATTCCACCAGTTTTTTCAAGAAGTTCTTCATCTGTAACTTTAATAACCATACTTTTTGACCCTACATCATCTTGTGGTAATAACTTTACAATCTCAATATCATATTCTTTAGGTCCATTTTCATCTATTGTAGTGATTATTTTAGCTTTCCCTTCTTTGATTTCATTTCTAAACCCTACTTTTATAGGCTTATTATATTTTTCGTTTACTAATTGTTGTTCTGTTGATCCATATATTCCTGATTCTGCATTTTTTGTGATGTCTCCAATTGTATTACTTTCATCTACAAATAATCCTCTCAATTCTCCTGGGCAACCTTTTTCACCTTTTCTTACACTTATAACTGAAGATTTTAATAAACATCCACTCTTTATATCATATGACTTATTTGTATCACAATCTGTGATTGGATGCCCTAAAGCTCCAAACGTCTTTGTTTCTTTATCATAAAAAGTTAATGTTCCTATTCCTGAAGTCGAATCTCTTACCCAAAGTCCTAATTTATTTTCATTATTTTCTTTCCCTAATGAAATTTCTTTTAATATTTCTTCATTTTTACGCATTATAGTTAGATTTGCTTTATCTTGTGAAGAAGCTTTTATTTTTTGAACTAATTCTTTTGTGGTATTGATAGCTTCATTATTTACACTAACTATAACATCACCAACTTCAATTCCTGCGTCTCGACCTGGACTTGTAATTTCGCCAGAGGAACTTTCTATTTCTGTATGACCTACAACTAAAACACCTTTAGTATTTAGTTTTACTCCTATAGTCGTACCTCCTGGATATACTTCTAATCCTTCAACCTTCTTAACATCTATAGTTTTTACAGGTACCATTCCTAAGAAGTTTACAGAAATTTTATTATCACTATACTTTAAAGAATTTAGAACTCCTTTATCCTGTATGCTTAAATCGTTTTCTGAAAAACTATTACTTACATACATTGTATCAGGATAATCTACTTTTATACTTATTAAACATAATGATAGAACTAATATTGGAGTTACTATGAAACAAAATATTTTCATTGCTTTATGTGACATTTTATCTCCTCCTTTTCCTCTAACATTAAGTTGCCCAAGCTTCTATTTTTTCATGCTGAGAGAACTCTGTTATAATAGTTAAAAATTTTTATAATAAAAAAATAAAACCATGATAAATCATGGTTTTATTTTTTACATAAATTATAGTTCTTATGTATTAATTATAAATTCTTCTTAATTCTTCTTTTTTAAGGTTAGCAAATGTTACAATTTCACTAGCATTTTCCAGAGAAACTTCACTAACTTCATCTCCTGCTACCATATTTGCTATTTCTTTGATTTTATCATATTTATCTAATGTCCTTATTTGTGTAAATGTAGAATCATTTTCTACCTTTTTAGAAACAAAATAATGACAATCAGATAATGCAGCAATTTGAGGTAAATGAGTAATACATAGGACTTGATGGTTTAAAGATACTCTATACATCTTTTCTCCCACTCGTTTTGCTATGGTTCCACTAATTCCTGTATCAATTTCATCAAATATTAATGTTGGAATTTTATCTTTACCCACAAACACACATTTAAGTGCAAGCATAATTCTAGATAATTCTCCACCTGATAACACTTTTTCTAATTGTTTTAATGGTTCTCCAGGATTCATTGAAACCATAAATGTTACTTCATCAAATCCTCTAGAATTAAAATCTGATTTTTCTTCTACTTCGATATTAATTCGAGCTTTCTCTAAACCAACATATGATAACTCTTCCTTAATCTCTTTTTCTAGTTTTTCTGAATGCATTAATCTAATTTCGTGAAGTTCTTGACTAATAGCTCTCATTTTAACTATAATTGCATCTGCTTTATTGTTTAATTCAATTAAAATCTCTTCAGAGTTTCTTAGCTCATCATATCTAGTTTTTAAACTTTCCAGATTTGTAAGTATTTCTTCAATTGAATTACCATATTTCTTCTTATAAATACTAATTTGATATATTCTTTCGTTTATTTTGCTTAACTCATTATCATCAAAATAAACTTCATTAGCTAAGTCTCTTAATTCATTAGCAGCATCTTCTATTATATAGAACGCCTCTTCTATCTGAGTTCTCTTTTCCTTAATCTTTTCAAAATGATTTTCTACAGATGTTAAATCACTAACAACTCTAGATAAGCCTTCTATTATTGAACTTCCACCTTCATTACCTTTTAACATTGAGATAGAACTTCCCATAGCTTTTGAAATTTTTTCAGAATTAGATAAAATATTATATGATTCCTTTAAGCTTTCTTCTTCTCCAAGCTTTAAATCTGCTGATTCTATATCTTGAATTTGGAATGTTAAGTAATCTAATAACCTTTCCCTATCTGCATTTCCATTTAATTGTTCAATCTTATCTTGAATTATATTATATTCATCTCTTAATATAGTAAACTCTTCTAATTTCTTTTCTAATTTTTCACCACAATAACTATCTAAATAAAAAATTTGATTAGATTTATGTAATAAGTTTTGATTTTGATGTTGCCCATGAATATCCATAAGCTTTTCTCTAATTTTTTTAAGTTGTGCTATAACAACACTTCTTCCATTAACCTTAATTATGCTTTTACCTGATGATGTTGTTTCTCTTAATATTATTAAGAGATCATCTTTTTCTATATCAAATGAATCTAATACATCGTTTACTTCTTCATTTTCTATTGAGAATACCGCTTCAACAATTGTCTTACTTTCACCGTGCCTAATTAAATCCTTTGAAAACTTTCCACCTAAAACATAATCAATAGTATCTATTAATATTGATTTTCCGGCTCCTGTTTCTCCTGATAAAATATTAAACCCACTGCCAAACTCAACAGTCATCTCTTCTATTAAAGCAAAATTTTTGATGTTAAGTTGTAATAACATTAAATCCCACCCTTATTATCTTATAAAATATTTTTTCTTAATTTATTAATAAGCTCATCAGCTTTATCTTCAGTTCTTGCTAATACAAATATAGTATTATCTCCAGCTATAGTTCCTGCTACGTCAGTAGAAAATAAATTATCCATAGCCTCTGCTGCTGCTGAAGCTGATCCTGTTAATGTTCTTACAACTATAAATTTATCAACTCTTTCAACTGAAACTACTGCATTTTCTAATATACTAGATAACTTATCTTTTATATCTTTCTCTTCATTAGCTGCTGCAACATACTTATACTTACCAGATATACCTTGCATTTTTATAAGTTTCAAAAGCTTTATATCTCTTGATACAGTAGCTTGAGTAACTTCAAAACCAGCTAATCTAAGTGCTTCTGCAAGCTCCTCTTGTGTTTCTATTTCTCTACTAGAAATAATCTCTAGTATCTTACTATGTCTTTTGGATTTCACTTTTTTCACAACTCCCTTATTGATTTAAGATCTTAGTTCTTAAAACTTTAAAATAATCATAATCGTCAAAAAGCAAAATTTTTGCATAGCTTTCTGATTTTTTTATTTTAATTATCGATTTATCCTCTATTTTTAAATACTTTTGTCCATCAAAAGTTATGTAAATCTCTTCATTATTATTTTCAGCACGCAATTCTATTTCTGAATCACTATTAAGCACAATAGTTTGCATAGACTTACTATGTGGGCAAATTGGTGTTAGTGTTATGACATCTACACTTGGATAAACAAATGGTCCACCTGCTGAGAATGAATATGCTGTAGATCCAGTTGGAGTAGCTATTATTAATCCATCACCCTTAAATGATGAATATTGCTTCCCATCTATAAATACATCAAACTTTACCATTCTTGATAATGTTCCTCTTGTTATAACAATATCATTTAAAGCAGTATATGTACCTTCCGTATTATCTAATCCCATATAACATTTAAGCATCGTTCTACTTTCTATGTTATATTCTTTATTTCTTATTTTTTCAATTGCTTTATCGAAATCACTAATTTCTACACTAGATAAAAATCCGAGATTACCTATATTAATTCCTAATATAGGCATATCATATTTAGCACTTATCTCTCGTGCAATACCTAATAAAGTACCATCTCCCCCTAAAACCATAATTAAATCAACATTATCTAAGGAGTATTTTTCTATTTCATAACTATTAACAACTTGTATTTCTACATTAACAAAAGCTGCTTTTAGCTTATTGCATATTATTTTCTTTATTAAGCCTTCTTTATCTTTAGAAGGATTTATTGCCACGATAATTTTTCTCAAAGCTTCCCCAACCTTTTTGTAAGTATATTATAGATGACTATGAGATTCTTCAACTACCGCATCTATATCTTCCATCTTAAATTCACTACTTGCTTCTTTATTCTTTGTAAAGTATACAAGATATTCTATATTACCTTCTGGTCCTTTTATAGGAGAGAATCCTAATCCTAGTATAGTTACTTCTTTTGTTAAAAGATAGTTTACTATATTGGATACGACTTCAATATGTGTTGATTTTTCTCTTACAACACCCTTCTTACCTACTTTTTCTCTTCCAGCTTCAAATTGCGGCTTTATTAATGCTACAACTTCTCCATTTTCAGTTAACATCCCTAAAGTCGCATCCATTATTTTGCTTAGTGATATAAATGATACATCTATTGAAGCAAAATCACATGGTTCACCTAAATCTTCAACTGTTACGTATCTAACATTTGTTCTCTCCATGCAAACTACTCTTTCATCGGTTCTAAGTTTCCATGCAAATTGTCCATATCCTACATCAATTGAAAATACTTTTCTAGCACCATTTTGAAGCATACAATCAGTAAATCCTCCAGTTGATGCACCAATATCTGTACATACCTTGTCTTGAAGCACTATATCAAAAGCTTTCATAGCCTTTTCTAACTTTAATCCACCTCTACTTACATAAGGTAATTTTGCACCCTTACATTCTATATTAGCTTCTGTACTAACTTTTTCTCCAGCCTTATCAACCTTTTGTCCATCTACAAAAACTTTTCCAGCCATAATCATAGCTTTTGCCTTTTCTCTTGACTCAACTAATCCTTTATCAACTAATATTATATCTAGTCTTTCTTTTTTTGCTGACATATTTTGCTCCTTTATTTTAAAAGTTCCCTAACTTCTTCTGCTATTCCTTCACTGTCTAGCTTAGCATCTTTGTAAAGTAATTTCACATCACCTTGATGTATAAATTCATCATTAAATCCTAAAGCTTTAAACCTTTTAGTAAATCCTAACTTCTTTAATTCCATTAAAACATAACTTCCAAATCCGCCAACAACTTCGTTGTCTTCAACTGTAATTACATTTTTATTAGACTCTACAATTTCCTTTAGCATTTCTAAATCTAACGGCTTTACAAAAGTTGCATTTATTATAGTTGGTTTTATATTATTCTTAGCTAAAATTTCTTTTGCTAAAACTGTATGCTGAACCATTTTTCCAACTGCAATAACAGCAATTTCTTCCCCTATTACTATCTTTTCCCATTTACCATAATTTATTTCAGTTAAAGGCACAATTTCTTTACAACAATCAGCCCCTCTTGGGTATCTAATTGCAACTGGTGAATTTTTTTCCTTTGCCCACTTAAGCATCAATGGTAATTCATCTAAATGCTTTGGAGCTAAAACTGTCATATTCGGTATTTGAGATAAATAAGATAAATCAAAAATTCCTTGATGAGTTTCTCCATCATCACCAACTAAACCTGCCCTATCTATGGCAAAAGTTACTGGTAGGTTTTGAATACAAACATCATGTATTATTTGGTCATATGCTCTTTGTAAAAATGTAGAATATACTGCAAAGTACGGCTTTAATCCAGCAGCAGCCATTCCTGCTGCTAAAGTTGTAGCATGTCCTTCCGCTATCCCTACATCAAAGAATCTATCACTAAATTTTTCTGCAAACGCTTTTAATCCTGTTCCATCAGGCATTGCTGCAGTAATTGCAACAACTTTGTCATCTTCTTCTGCAAGATTAATCATTGCATCTCCAAAAACTTTAGAGTAATTTTTAGTAGCTGGAATATATGCCTCTCCACTTTCTAAGTCAAATGGACTTACTCCATGATATTTCCCTGGGTTTTTCTCTGCAAAATCATATCCTCTACCTTTATGAGTAACTACATGAATAATTACAGGACCATTTAATGATTTTGCTTTGTCCAGTACTTCGGACATTTCATCAATATTATGTCCATCTATAGGACCTATATACTTTAATCCCATATCTTCAAAAAGCATAGATGGCACTATTAATTGTTTTACACTATCTTTAATTTTAGAAAGTGAATTAGCAACTTTTTTACCAAGCTTACTTGAATTTAATCTTTCACTTATATTACCTTTTAACTGATTGTAACCTGGTTCAAATCTAACTTTATTTAAATAGTTAGATAACCCTCCAACATTTGGCGCAATAGACATTTGATTATCATTTAATATTATTATTAAATTTGTCTTATTAAACCCAACATCATTTAATGCTTCTAATGCCATTCCACCTGTTAATGCTCCATCCCCAATTACAGCAATAATATTGTGGTCTTCACCTTTTATATCCCTAGCTCTCGCCATTCCTAAAGCTGCAGAAATAGATGTGCTACTATGACCTGTATCAAAACTATCATATTTACTTTCACATCTTTTTGGAAATCCACTTAACCCCTGATATTTTCTTAGAGTATCAAACTCATCTTTTCTTCCTGTTAAAATTTTGTGGATATAACTCTGATGACCTACATCCCAAATAATTTTATCTTTTTCTAAATCCAACGACTTAAATAAGCTTAGTGTAAGCTCTACAACACCAAGATTTGAAGAAAGATGACCACCCGTGTTAGAAACTTTTTCAATTAAAAATTCTCTAATTTCTCCTGATAAAACCTCTAGTTCAACGTCATTTAATATTTTAATGTCACTTGGAGTTTTTATTGCTGATAATATCTTTCCCATCCTAAACATTCCTTTTTTAATATTCTCTATTTAAAAGTTCTAATGTTAGCTCTTTTAAATACTTTGCATCTACTGTTAATCTATTTAATAGGTTTATACTTTCTTCTGTTAATCTTTTGCATTCTTTTTGACAAAACTCTAATCCATATAAGGATACAAAATTAGTTTTATCATTATCTATATCGCTATTAGTATTCTTCCCTAATAATTCTACATTACCTACTATATCTAATATATCATCTTTTATTTGGAATGCTAATCCTAAGTTTTTACCATATTGGTTTAAAATTTCAATATCTTCATCTTCTGCATTTGCTAAAATAGCGCCTGCTACAATTGAAGATCTAATAAGTTCTCCAGTCTTTTTAAGATGCATGTATTCAAGTTCTTCTTTAGATATCTTTTTACCTTCGTTAATTATATCTACCACTTGGCCACCTATCATACCATCTGCACCTGCAGCCTCAGCAATTTCATAACTAGCTCTTAACGCATTCATATCATTATGTTCTAATGAAAATTTCATCATTAATAACATAGCTTCATTTAAAAGTGCATCTCCAGCTAGTATTGCTATATTTTCTCCAAACACTTTATGATTAGTAGGCTCTCCTCTTCTTAAATCATCATTATCCATACTTGGAAGATCATCATGTATTAATGAGTACGTATGTATCATTTCAATAGCTGCACCCATTTCTAAAACATCTTCCCACTTCTCTTTATACATGTTGTATGTTAAAAACAATAATATAGGTCTTATTCTCTTTCCACCTATTATTAAGCTATAGCTTGATGACTCGAATATAATTTTATTATATCCATTTCTATCTTTATAGTAATCTTTTAAGTACTGATTTATTTTTTCTTTACATTGATTAATTCTCATTTTCTCTCCCAAACTCAACTTCAATATTATCTCTTATTGTTGTTACTTTTCCTTCTAAGGAGTTTAATGTTTTATAAAGTTTATTTACAAGCTTAACTCCATCTTCATATTGCTTCATTGAATCCTCTAAGCTTATTTCACTTTCTTCCAAATTATGAATAATATCTTCAAGACCTTTAATTAAGTCATCATAACTTTCTTTTTTTGCCATGTTTTTACTCCTTATCTATTGGTTTAAACACACCCTGTTTTATTCCATCTTTTAGAATCATTTTTATTTCTTTTTCAGATTTAATATCTTCAATTGATGATATTACATTATTATCAGTATCCTGTATAATTGAATATCCCCTATTTAAAACATTAACTGGATTATGAGCTTCTAACATTAACTTTAAATGAGAAAGCTCATTTTTTCTATGATTCAACTTGTTAAATATTTCTTTATTTAATCGTTCTTTAAGATTATCTACTTCTATATAACTATTAACTATTTTTACTTTAGGTGAATTTAATCTTAATCTCTCTTGCAGATTACTTATATTCTCAAACTCTCGTCTTAATAAATAATCAAATGATTGATTTAAATTCTTATAATTGTGTTTAATCCTATCATAAAGTTCACTTTCTACTTTGACTATAATTTCTGCTGCATGTGATGGTGTTGATGCTCTTCTATCACTTACGAAATCTGATATAGTATAATCTACTTCATGCCCTACTGCTGATACTATTGGTAGCTTTGACTTGAATATTTCTATTGCAAGTTCTTCTTCATTAAAGTTCCAAAGTTCTTCAAGAGAACCTCCACCTCTACCAATTATAATAACATCTACACTTTTAGATTTATTGAAATATTTTATACCTTGAATAATACTTTTATAAGCACCTTCACCTTGAACATTTGCAGGATATAGAACTATGTCAACTAATTTACTTCTATTTTGTGTGACATTAATTATATCTCTAATTACTGCACCGGTCTCTGATGTAACAACTCCAACTCTTCTTATGAAACTTGGAATTTCTTTTTTATATTCATCATCAAAGTACCCTTCCTTTGATAACTTATTTTTTAACTCTTCAAATTTTATATGTAATTCTCCAATACCTTCTCGCTTAATTTCTTTACAGTAAAGTTGAAGTGAACCATCCTTTGGATATATAGAACATGAAGCTGAAATAACAACCTCCATCCCATCTTCAACTATTTCTTTTAAGTTTAACGCGTAAGTTTTAAACATTACACAATTTATCTTTCCAAAACTATCTTTTAAAGAGAAATATATATGTCCACTACTATGATATTTAATATTAGAAATTTCACCTTTTACAGATAGATTTCTAAGTATAAAATCATTATCAAGTGATCGCTTGATATAATTATTAACCTCTGATACTGATAGTGTCTTAATTTTCATGTTTTATTAAAGCCTCACATGCATTTTTTAATAGTAATGTAGTTGTTAGCGCACCTACTCCACCTGGAACTGGTGTTATTAGTGAAGCTGTATCATAACAATCTTCATAATCTACATCTCCAGTTATTTTCCCGTTTAGAGAAGATGTTCCTACATCTATTAAAACTACATCTTTCTTTAAGAAATCTTTTGTTATAAACATTGGTTTGCCTATTGCAACAACTAGTATGTCTGCTCGCCTACAAACCTCTTTTAAGTCTTTTGTTCTTGAGTGACATATTGTTACAGTAGCATTCTCATTTAATAATAATTGTGCTACTGGTTTTCCTACAATATTGCTTCTACCAACAACAACAACCTCTTTACCTTGTATCTCTACTCCACTCTTTTTTAAACAAGTTAAAACTGAATTTGGAGTGCATGGAATAAATCCATCCTCTCCTAAATAAAGCTTTCCTACATTGTCATTTGTTAAACAGTCTATATCTTTTTCACTACATATATTACTTACTATAGCTTTTTCATTAAAAGCTTTCGGAAGTGGAAGCTGTAGAATCATTCCATCTACATCTTCTCTTCTATTAAGCTCATTTATTTTTTCGATTATTTCCACTTCTTCAACATTATCTTGAATAATAACCTTCTCAAATTCTAGACCTAAGGACAATGCAACCTTTTCTTGGGCATTCATGTAGTATATAGAACCTGGATCACTCCCAACTAATATAGATGCAACTTTAGGTATTCTCTTACCATTGCTTTTTCTTTCTTCTATAAAGTTCTTTATATCTTCTTTTATGCTAAGTGCAATGTCTTTACCACTTAATCTCATACCCACATGTACCTCCTATAAACTTTTGAATATTTTATCTAATACTCCATTTACAAATGAAATACTCTTTTCATCTGAATATGTTCTAGTTAATTCAATAGCTTCATTGATAGCTACTTTATTTGGAACATCTTCCATATATAAAATTTCACAAACTGATACTCTTAAAATTGTAAGATTTATCTTAGATACTCTATCAATTGTCCAACCCACTAATGACTCCTGAACTCTACTATCAATTTCACTAATATTGTCTTCTACAGTTTTTAATAGGTTTATTATGTATTCTGAATCTATTCCTTTTTCATTTAATACATATTCTTCGTTTAGTGCTTCGATTACTTCTCCCATTGTGTTCTTGCTTAATGTCTTTGCAAATAGTAGCTCCATTGCAACTTCTCTTGATCTCTTTCTATTCATAAGTATCCTCCTGCATTTTCCTCATTGTTATTATTCGCTTTTACTTAAGTAATTAGTCATTCATAATGATATAACCATTCTATCATAACATTATACACTAAAAAAACCCTCTGTTAAACAGAGGGTAGTATATTTTTTAGTTTGTTGCTATATTTTCACTCTTTGGCATATAAATGTTTTGAACATTCATATTAACTGACTCTACCTTTAATCCAGTCATAGCTTCAACTGTCTTTTTAACATTTTCTTGTACTGCCATAACTACCTCAGGTATTTTTATGCCATACTCTACTGCTAAATTAACTTCGATAATAGCACTGCCTTCACCTAAAGTAACAACAACGCTCTTACCTGATGTCTTTTTACCTTTAAGAATTTGAGTTATGTTATTTCCAACTCCAGGTACATTTTGAATTTCTTGAACTCCGTCTATTTCTACTGCTGCAATTGCTGCAATAACACTAACAACTTCGTCTGATATTTTTACTGTGCCTAGGTTTTCTTCATTTTTTAAATTTTCCATGTAAAACACCCTCCAGTAATTTTGCCTATTTTGCAAAATCTATTTTTCTTATGATTATTATAACAAATGCTTAATTATAATACAATGTATTATTTCTCAAGTTTAATTGTTATATTACTCACATCACTTGATACATCTTGAACTACTTCTTCAATAGCTGCAACTTTAGAGTCATCTAATAATTCGCTACCTTTTACAAATACTTTAGCTTTTCCACTATCAATATAGCAAAGAGCATCATTATAACCTAGAGCCTTGATATTTGATTCAATTCTTTTTTGTTGATCTATAACTTTATTTTTTTGTGATAATTCACTTGTTGCCATATCTTTTTGCTCTTGAGAACTATTAGAGTTATTTATGATTGTTTCTAGATTTTGAACTGCACTTGCATCATCTTTTTCTCTTGAACTTCTTAATGCAAACATACTGTCTTGAGTTGCTGAAGTTTCTTGTTCTTTGTTTTTATCATCTGTAGCTTTATCATCAGTCTTTTGAGCATCTGTTTCTTTATCTGCATCATCGTTATCTAATATAGTTGCTGCTAAATCGCTTGGATTCTTTAATCCATTTTCATTAAGTTTTAATGATAGAACCGCTACACATACTAATAGTGCCATTAAAGTAAATATTAATCCCATTTGTTTTTTTGTCATTTTTTATTCCCCCATCTATTTTAATTATTTTTATTCGAACTTTCCATTGGCATTACATTGACTTTATCCACGGAAAGATTATACAGTTTGGATACAGCAGTTTGAATTTCATACTTTACCTTTTCACTTGTTGCTCCCTCTGCTACAATTACAACTCCAGTTACCTCTGGTTTATTTACTTGTAAAAATACAGGCTTAGATTCTCCACCCTCTGACTGCATTACGACTGTAGAGTTATCTGTTTCTGAATTATTAACTCTTGTTCCACCTTGTTTGTCAGATTCTTCAGTAACAGATGTTTGCTTGTTATTATCCTTAGCTGGAACTTTAACTTCACTAGTTGCAAAGTGCATCTTTACATCTACTTCTCCAACACCTTTCATCTTTGATAATATATCAATCAGTTCTTTTCTTTGGGTTTCTTCATATGTTAATTCTTTTGTTGTGGTAGCTTGACCATTGTTATTAGCTACATCATTTGAAAGAACATCTGATTCTTTACTACTTCCACTATTAAGTATACTAATGGTTAACAAAATAAATGCTATTGCAAGTGCTAAACATACTAAATTAAATATTTTTTTATTTTGAATAAGTTTATCCAGACTCTCTTTGATTTTTTTGTTATTCATTTTTCCCCTCCTAATCTAAACTATACAAACTTATTTTTTCTTTATCTATCTTAAAACTTTCCGATAAGAAGCTTATTATTTCGCTTGCTCCTTCAACATCTTGGTTATTAGAAGTGACTTCTGCTGAATTACCTATCTTAATATCTTCAACAATCTTAACTCCCTCTTTTTGAACTCCAACTTTTATGCTATTTACCTTATAGGTAACTTTGTCATAATCTATATCACAATCTATATCAACATCAAATGAATATCCTTTAAATTCTTCACACAATATTTTTTGAGTGTTTTTATTGATATTCTTTTTAACCTCTTCATTTCTTTTATTCTTTTGATCTTTATATTCATTTTGATTTGCTACACTCGTAGTTTCATTTGCAAACTTATCAATCTGAGCTAATATCTCAACTTCACCTTTAGTAAATATGGATATAATTGGTGTGATTAATATTGCTACTAAAATTAATCCTAAAACAAATTTTATATACTTTTTCATTGAATTATCTGGAGCTATAAGTTCTATCGCTGTTAAAAATATTATCGTTGTAACTAATGTTATGATGTATTCATTTATAAACTCCATAAACTACACCCCAATCACATATCTACCCGACGATGCCATAATCGCTAGCAGAATAAAGAACATTAAGCTTACTGTCAGAACACACGACATTAATAAAATTATAGAGTCACCTGCTGATGCTACACATTTAGTTATTCTCGGGTCACTAATAGGTTCTATAAGTGCCGCTGAAAGCTTATAAGTAAATGCCATCAAAACAAGTTTTATAACTGGATAAAGCATCAAAAGAATTATAACTACTAAACCTATTGATGATACTGCATTCTTTAATATCAAAGAATATCCAGCTAATGAAGCTATAGCATCTGAAAAAGCCTTACCTACTATTGGTATAAAATTATCTACTGCAAATTTTGCAGTTTTTAATGTTACTGCATCTATAGTAGATGATGCTATACCACGAACTGTCAATAATCCTATAAATACGGTTAATATTATTCCTTGCATCCATAAAGTTGATTGTTTTATAAGCTTGCAAAGGTTGCTTAACTTATGTTCTGACGTCATATTGTTTGCAAACTCTAATACAAATGATCCGAGTATTAATGGAATAATTACGTTTAGATATAATCTTGGTATTATTAATGTTGCACCTAAAATAAATGGGTCCATAGTTGCAGCTTGGGTAAATCCACCTGTAGCTGCTAACATAATGACTAATATCGGTAATACCGCCCCAATAAAATCTGATACACCTATAATAATATCTTTAACTAAATCTACAGAAGTCATGAAACTTCTTGCAAGTATAACTATTAGCAGTGCATAACATGCATAAAATGCTATTTGAGAAATACTCTCCTTTGCAAATGCATTTTGTAAATTTTTTAATAATGCACATATTATCGATATAACTATTATTGTAAGAACTAGGGATAATACAGTTTTTACTTCTCTAAACATATAGCTAACACATGCATTAGCTACATCTGTCATTGTAAAACTTCCCTCACCAGTCTCTAAATATGTTTTTATATATTCAACAGGATCTAAATCTTTTAAAAGCTCTACATCTGTTTTCATATTGTTTATATAATCGTATAGACCATCTAAAGTGTTATTAATTTCCTCATCTTTTAAAATTTCGCTACTTTCATTTTTTACTCCAGGCAAATCTTCATTTATTTCTGTTGCTGATCCAATAGTTGTAATACTAGGAAATATCAATATGAAAACCATAAATACCTTTATTATTTTTTTATTAAAATATCTTTTCATACGTCCACCTACAATATCTGTAATATAGAATCTAACACCGCCATTAATATTGGTACTGCTAATGCTAAAATCAAAATCTTCCCTGCAAACTCTACCTTAGTTCCTATACTCTCTGCACCAGCATCTTTACATAATTCAGTACAAAAAGATGCTAAATATGCAATAGCTAATATTTTAAGCACTATCCCTATGTAAACAGTACTTATATTGGCTCTTGCAGCTATTGTATTTATAAATCTTAACACTTCATTTAATGGACCAATTAACGCTAAAAATATAATTGCCCCTGAGGCTAATAGTAATAATACGGAGTATTGTTTCTTATTTTCTTGTAATAGTAAATATAGAATTAATGTAATTAACCCTAGTCCTACAAATTTTAAAATTTCCATGGTCTCACCTAAAACATAAACATAGTTTTTACTGCATCAAATAATTGCTTTATCACTCCAATTAAAGCAATTAATATAACAACAATACCAGCTATATTAGCTATAACTGCAATATCATCTTTTCCACTACTCTTTAAAACCTTATCTAGAACAATTAGTATTATTCCAAGAGAAGCAATCTTAAATATCAACGTAACATCTAGCATAATCTATCCCCCATCCTAAATTAAAAAAATCGCTGCCATTGCACCTACACATATTCCCATACGTCTAAACATTCTTGTATTTTGAATTGATAATTTTTCTGCTCTTTTACAATTAATTTTTAAATTTTCTAATGTCAAACCAAACACTTTATCTTGCCCATAAGCTAATGATTCACCTATATTCTTAAAAAAGTGCTCTAGTATTTTTTTATCTTCTATATCTAAAACAACACTATCTGAAGCTGCATCTATATTTTTTTGATATGATGAATATACGCTTTCACACTGCCCCTCAATCAAATCATTAGATATCCCCACAAATAGTTCTTTAACAGGATTGTAAACCTTATATGACACATTCTTAAGCCCATCTGGTAGTGGTGTATGTGAAAACATAACCTCATTATTTAAAAGTAATATTCCTTTATACAATTCATTCAATTGATTGTACCGCCTCTTATAAACTTCACCTAAGTAGTATCCGATGAATGTACAACATAAGAATACTATCGTAATAGCTATCCAACGTAACATTTAACCACATCCCCTTTTGTAGTAACATCATATATCTGCTCTATAGTACCTACTCCTTTTTTATTACTTAATATAACTATTTTTTCTAATATATTATTCTCAACAAGCCGTCTAAAGACATTTCTATTTAATATGTCATTTAAGTCATACCCATGTAGTGTTACAACAATATTAACCCCTGAGCTTAAAGCCATATTAAGAGCTTCTACATCTTCTGATGATCCTATCTCATCACAGATTAAAACTTCTGGTGATAAACTTCTTATTGCCATTATCATACCTTGACTTTTATCACAAGCATCCAAAACATCAGTCCTTATACCAATATCCATTTGTGGTACTCCATTAAAACAAGCAGCTAATTCACTTCTTTCATCTATAATTGCTGTTTTTTTACCATCAAGATTTACAGAATATAAACCATTTGATATATTTCTAGCTATATCCCTTAGTATTGTTGTTTTCCCACATTTAGGTGGTGAAACAATTAATGTATTATATACTCTATTATTCTTAGAAATATATTTAAGCAGCTCTCTAGAACACCCTTTAACTTCACGACATATTCTTATGTTCAAAGACGATATGTTCTTTATGGTTTTCACTTCACCTTTTTCCATAATACATTCGCCAGCTAGTCCTACTCTGTGTCCACCCTTTAGTGTAATATATCCTTGCTTAATTTCCTCTTCATACGCATACAATGAAAAATTAGATATCCTTACTAGTATGCTTTTTAATTCTTCCTTATTTGGCTTGTACTCAATTATTCTTTCATTGCTAAAAGAAGATACTATAATAGGCTTTTCAACCTTTATTCTTATTTCTTGTACATCATCAGTATTTAAATACTCTTCAATTAAATTATACATATTTGAAGGCAGTACTTTTTTTATCTCATCATATATTCCCATTCCTATCCCCCTTTAGTTACTCTATAATCTTATTCTGATATTCTATTAATATTCATACTAATAATTAAATATGTAAATAAAGTTAAAAAAATATGTAAATAAAAAAAGAGCACTACCACTTTCATGATAATGCTCTTTACTTTATATTAAAATTTTATAACTTCTTTACAGAAAGGACATGGTATCTCTTTTTTGCCTTCAAATACATCTTTCTCAACAAATAATGGATTGCTACAAGAGTCACATTTTATTTCTACATACTCATCTTCAATATCCTCTAACTCTTCTAATGACATTTCTTCAAAAACTTCTTCTTGAAGACATGTTAAATCTTCATCTATGTATTGAATATTCTCTTCTATAGTTTCTTGCTTTACATTAACCTCTTCTATTTTATCAGCTAATAAATTAATTGCTTCATAAAAGCTATTAAGTACATTTTGAGTTTTTACATCTTCAAGTTCACTTATTTGTAATTTTATATCTTCAAGCACTTTGCTTAATTTTTCCATTCTTACACTTCCTTTAGTTTAAATTAGAAAAAATGCTAAGTTCACACAGAACCTAGCATTCCTAAAACTATTATACTCTTTCCATGTAGTCGCCAGTTCTAGTATCTACTCTAATAGTATCTCCTTCGTTAACGAATAAAGGTACGAAAACTACAGCACCAGTTTCTAATGTAGCTGGTTTGTTAGTATTACTAGTTGTGTTTCCTTTTATTCCTGGATCACATTGAGTGATTAGTAATTCTACGAAGTTTGGAGCTTCTACTGAGAAAGCTTCTTCCTTATAGAATTTAATAACTGCAAACATGTTTTCTTTTAAATATTTGATTGCATCTTCAACTTTTTCAAAGTTAAGTGGAATTTGCTCAAATGTTTCTTGATCCATGAAGTAGTATAATTCTCCATCTGAATAAAGATATTGCATCTCTTTTCTTTCAATTACAGCTTCTTGTAATTTTTCAGTTGGGTTGAAAGTTCTATCAACAACTCCGCCTGAGATAACATTTCTTAATTTAGTTCTTACAAACGCTGCTCCCTTACCTGGCTTAACGTGTAAGAATTCACTAACTGTAAAAACTTGTCCCTCATGCTCAAAAGTTGTACCTTTTCTAATATCTCCTGCTGATATCATAAAAATATCCCTCCAAAAAACTTTAATCGTGTTTTTAACCTATTTATCTCCAGTAGCCACCTTTGTTCTTTAGTTCTACTGTATAACAATGATATTTTATCAAACAATATACCTAAATGCAATTGTTATTTAATCTTTCCTCAAGAGTAAGCTTTAAATCAATACCATCTTGGTCTATGTTTATAGTATAACTTATTATACCAAAATAATTTATACTTTTTAACATTTTTTCAATTTCTTCTTTAGTTCCTTTAATTTCTCCAGTTATTTTATAGCATTTATTTTGATTTGTAATTTCATTTACCGTAAACCCTTTTAATCCTTCTAGTTCATTAATTACATCATATATCTGTAGATTTTCTTTATGTATTATGTCTGTATTAGTAGCTATTACTTCATTTTCTGTTATTATATAATCTCTTGCAATAAATAACGTTACTTGTAATAAAGTTAAAAAGACTAATGCATATTTAATTATATTATTCTTCATATTCATCACCTTTAGATATAATAACATTATATTTCTCTGAACTTCTACTTATATTTAAAATATCTGCTTTATTTGATATCCCATCAATATTTTTTATAGTTGAAATAACAATAGCTCCATTTCCATTTGTAATATTCACAGGTGATTTTGCATCTTCATATAATTCAATCCAATTAAAAATTGAATTTATACTAATAAATTTTGATTTTTCTTGTATAATGTTTTCACTATCTTTTTCACCATTAATTGTTTCATTAATATTCATATAACTATTTAAATTTACTGGAATAAGTATTACTATAATTAAAGTTAGAACTATTAATGCCTTATTGTCCTTATCTTTGTAATTTAAGCTTTTTCTTTCTAAATAACTCTTTGGTAAAAAGTTTTTTCGTTTTGAATAATCTATCATATATATTCTCTCCAATTATCATACAATTTAAACTAAAATTAATACTTTCATTAATAAATTCAGCTAATTTATTATCTATAATAATCATCTCATCCTCATCTATCCCATTTATCATATTGATTATTTCATTAATTTTATTGCTTATGTGTGAGTCAACTATATAATTTTCATTTACTCTTATTACATATATTTCATTTTTAATTTTAGCTACAATCATATATTTTCTCTGCTTTTTTATATTTTTTTCAACATATTTTTTTATAATAAACTGTATTGGTACAACATCAAGTTTCTTTGCATCAGTACATACTTTATCTATAACTGCGCCTCCACTCATATAATAAATAAGCAACTTATTATTACGATTATCATAATCATAATGTATCAATATATCATCCTGTAATGGAATATCCTCCTGTATTTTATTGTTTATTTCACCTATTAAATTTTTCGGCTTATTTTTAAATTCATATATTTTAACCAAAATTGACTTATCAAATATAACTATACTTTGTTTATCGCCTATTTTATCAATTAATATATCTAAATCATCATATTCGTCATCATTATAAATAACATATCCATTAAAAACACCTAAAGTATCCTGCACACTGAACACCTCTCCTTATAAATACATTAATTCACCCTATTTGAAATCTTTAAATCAATATAAACTTCATCAACATCATTAATTACCTCATAAATCAATACCCTCTCATAAGTAATTTCCTTTAACTCTTTATATGATTTCCAAATTATATATTTCTCTGTGAATGTAGCTTGCATAACATTATCTCCCTCAAATCTAATCGCTGGTATGCTAGAAAACCTTTTATCTATTATTTTTTGCTTTATTACATCATCATTATTAATATACTCTTCTAAAATCAGAATAAAGCTTTCTTCTTTTTCTGTTATATTAAAGCTATTCCTTTCAAATTCTTTTATATCTTCTCTTTTCATCCCATCTAATGATAATTTAAATATGCATGAAGTTAATATAATACAAACTGTTAGTATCACACATACATTTAATAGTACATACCCCTTGTTACGATACATATTTCCTCCTCTTGCATAAATTTATCTATTACCTTTATATAAATTAAATTCTTTTTCTGAGTAATTTCAAATTCAGAAATATTATTAGATAAAACATTCCTATTCTCCGTATTAGGCTCATACCCATATGTATAAGTATCAACTATAACTCTATTATTTTTATAATATATATCCTTAATTTTATATTTTGCTTCATTTAAATTCCCTTGATATACATACCTTAATGCTTTAACTCCGTCCTCAATAGTAACAATATCTATATAAACTAATTCATTATTATATATTTGTCCCTCGATAAATAACGATATGTTATTAGTTGATAACTCTAAAGAGTATTCTTTATCATGTTCTATCTTATATTTATATAGATTAATAAAAATAGTTGTTGATATTACAATAATAATTGAAGCAATAAACATTGATATAATAACCTCTAGTATTGTCATCCCCTTATTTTTATTAACTAGTTTCATCCATCCACCTACTTTTATATAAAGAAACTCCTACACCATCTAGCTCGATACAATAATTAATATGATTAACCCCTTCTGATACCTTGCTTATACTTATCCCTTCCCCTTCCGGCAAATTAACTAAGTCATTTATCTTTATATTTTCTAAAATATCCGTATTATTTTCGATATTTATACTCCCAGCGTCTAGAAGTTCCTTAACATCATCCAATGTCATGTTGTATTTTATTTCTTTATCTATAAAATCAATAATATTATTTCTCTTTTCAATTTTAATCGTCTCTTGTTTCATCTTTAAATCTAGTACATAACTTCTTCCTACAAAAGTAATTATAATAATTAATATGGTCATTCCGATCATACATTCAATCAAAGCATATCCCCTTTTTCTCATTAAAACTCCTCATTCCCACCCGCAATTTTATATGGGGTATATAATCTAATAACCTCATCTCCAGGTGTTATAGTTATTTTATGAAAATTACCATTATCATCTTTATACATAATCCGCCCGCCTACACTAATACTACCTGAATCACTTATAGTATATTTTTGTGGATTTGTTTTATCCTCTCCAGTACCAAAGCTTGTTTTTAATAATGGATTTGCTTCTATATTTTCAATTAAATTATCTTTAATATCCGTAATTTTTATCGCACCATCACTTAATATATAGATAATAATATATTTATCTTTATTAAGGGCATAAGCTTTATACTCTATTATTTTTGCTTTAATATTTAGTAAATGACTTTCAATTAGTGATTGATTTTTCAAATTGATATATATGTTTATCCCCTTTATAGAAGTTGACATTAATATAGTAATTAACGCTAAGGTTACTATAACTTCTATTAATGTAAATCCTTTCGACTTTATTAAATACCACCTCCATATAGACTAGAGAACAATGGTAAAACTATTGTTATTAAAAATGCTCCAACTACTACTCCCATAAAAATTATAGTTGCTGGTTGCATGTTATTTAAAATTACATCCACATTATTAATTACTCTCTCCTCAACTTTATTACATGCAAATTCAATCCTACCTTCTATATCTCCTGATTCTTCACCTATTTTTATTAAAGCTTTTGAATATCTAGAAAATATCTTTTCATTATCAATAGCATCATAAAAACTATTTCCTTTAGTTATTTTATTTAGAATATTGCTAAAAATTTTCTTTACATATTTATCATCTATGCTAGATATACACATATCAATTCCTTGAGATAATCCAATACCACTTTTAAATATCAATAAAAGATATAGTAATATCATATATTCATAAAATTCCCTAACTATTTTTATTTTAATTAAAAACTCTTTAGTGTTTTCTTGACTCTTTAATTTCGTAATTAAAATAGGTACCACAGCAAAGTAAATTGTTATTCCTAAAATAAATACTATTGGTTTCTCTTTTATAAACCCACTAAATTTATACAAGACTTCGCATACTGGTGGAACATCTGAATTCAAATTCTCAAACACACCATATAGAGTTGGTATTGCAAATATAACAATAAAGAAAAATAATAATAGAATAGTGACTGATATAAATATTGGATATGCTATACTACTCTTAATTTTTTTATTAACTCGATCTAATTTAATGTATATTTTTTCTAGCTGTGATAGTACTTCTGCTAAATTACCATAGCTTTCTCCAAGTGCAATTGTTTGTATAAATAAATTTGGGTATATATGACTATAATTCTTAAAGCTCTCTTCTAATGTTTTCCCTTTAGAAATAGAGTACCTAATATGCTTAAAAGATGTTTTGTAATTTGATGAGATAGGAAGGTCATCAAGAAGTTCAAAAACATTAAGTAATGGAATTCCTTGAGAGTATAAAGATTTAATGCAGCTAGCTATATTACCTAATTCCGAATACTTATATTTCGCTTTCTTCATTTAATCCCTCCATTTGCATAAATAAATTTAAATCATCTATTGTTATATCACCTTGATATAATAGATTTAACAAATTAGTTTTCATTTCATAGTTTGATAGTTGAACAAAATCATAATTACCTGCTATCAATTCAGCTTTAATCTCATTTGTTATTTCCACTACAGTTGCCACAACACGGCGTCCCTTATATCCAGTATTATTGCACTCTACACATCCTACTGATGAATACATTTCATAATGATGTTCCTTTTCTTTACTATTTAAAATTTTCTTTTTACACTTATCACAAAGAATCTTAATTAATCTTTGAGATATTATACCTACTATTGAGTCCCTAAGTAGATATTCTTCAACTCCCATGTCTCTTAACCTAATATATACCTGTCCTGGAGTCTTAGTATGAATCGTAGAATAAACTTTATGACCTGTAATTGCTGCTCTATTTGCTATCTCAGCGGTTTCACTATCTCTTATTTCACCAACCATAATAATATCTGGATCTTGCCTCAATATACTTCTTAGACCTGTCGCAAAATTTAGATTAACCTTTTTATTTAAAGCTACTTGGTTTATCCCTTCTATATCAATTTCTATTGGATCTTCAAGTGTCGTAATATTCACATCTGTGGATTTAATTCTATTTAAAATAGAATATAACGTAGTAGATTTACCGCTACCTGTTGGTCCATTAACTAATACTATTCCACTCTTTATTAGTAATATTTTCTCTAATTTTCTCTTTTGCTCTTGTGTAAAATTTATTGAGTCAATGCTTCTTACTAAGCCATCTCTCCTTAATACCCTAAGAACTAATTTCTCCCCATTATTAACTGGCAACGATGACACTCTAATATCGAAAGTTATTCCATCAATAGTTATTAAGAGTTTTCCATCTTGAGGTGCTCTTTTTTCTGTAATATCCATATTAGCATTTATCTTTATTTTTTGAATTAAGCTTCTATACTCGTTTAGCATCAGTTTTCTAACAACTGATAATGTTCCATCAATTCGCATTCTCACAGAAACTTCATCAATACCAGGCTCAATATGTATGTCTGATGCATTATTATCAATAGCTTCTTTGAAAATCAATTCTTGAATATTTTCATCTTCACCACTAAATACATTTTCAACAATCTTAGAAAATTCATTTTTACTTATATATTTTGATTTTATTTTCTTATTAAACATAAATGATAGATTGTTCTCTGATATATTTTCTCTATAAGATATGATATTTACAGATTCAGACTCTTCATTTAAAGGTAAGATTCCATTTCTTAATGCAAAATCTTTAGATACTTTTCTTGCAATATTAATATTTAAGGTATTTAGCATAACTCCACCTCCTCTAAAAATCCTTGCCCTCTTTCAGAATAAATATACATAACTTTGCATATCTATTCTGAAAGAAAAAAAATAACGACTAATTATCAATGATAATTAGTCGTTATTTTAATACTTTGTTTTCTCTAACAATACTTTTTTTAATTTAATATATTTTATTTCATTTTTATAAATCTGTAACTAGCACTTTTAAATTCAATACTTGATATACTTCCATCTGAATAAGCATATATTACTTCCTCATCTTTTTTAGTATTACTTCCTATAAAAAGTAAATCCCCTTCTGATGAGCTAGAAATCCCTTTTTCAAAATTCACATAGCTTGGGAAGTTAAAGATTATATTTTGAAACTCATTGTCTTTATGTTCAAAAATACTTAATTTATCATCATTAATTTCATTAGCTAATAAAAAAATTCCATTAGGTGTAATCTCAGCATCTACAATTTTCCCGATATTAGATGCAATAATAGTTGCTTGGCCAGACTTATCAACTAGCTTTACATAATCCTCGCCTTCTAATGTTTCTTCTTTAATTATAATTCCGTTATTTGTATTCTCCAAATAAGTTATATATGATCCAGAAGTTCCATAAAGTTCTTTTAATACTTTTGTCTTAAAGTTATAAGTAAATACACCACTTCTACGTTCTTCACTTACCCCATAGAAAACAACAGTATCATTATCATACCAATCTATTAAATCTCCTGAAATAACACCTGGTATTTTTATATCATCATATTCTTGAGTTTTTAAGTTTAACAATTTAAATACTAATGCATTATTTTCATCCTCAATAAAATATGTTAAATAATCACCTGATGGAGATATATTCTCTTTAATTATCCTAGTATCACTTAAAACTATCTCTTTACCTTTAAATTCAACAACACCTTTTCCATCCTTCGCCAATAAAATAGTGCCACTTTTATGGTATTGCACTATTTCCCTTTTATCATCAACATTTTGATAACTACCATCTATTAAATTTTTCATCCCTTTTTCTGTATTAGTATCAAATAAAACTGCACCCTTATTTAATACTAAAGGTATATGCTCACTATCCTCTTCATTTGTATCTTTCCCACAACTTAATAGAAAAAGTGAAGAGGTAATTACTATTAGTGCTATAACATTATTCAATATTTTTTTCATATAATTCCTCTTTTATTGATACATAATTCCCTCACAAATAAACTCTGAATTACCTATCATATAAATCTTCCCATCATTTATTTCTATAATTAAGTTCCCACCTGGAACTTTAACATTTACCCTATTTGAAGTTAAGCCAAGCTTATTTGTAACAAGTACTGATGCAGAACATCCGGTACCACATGCAAGTGTAGCTCCTGCCCCTCTTTCCCATGTATCTACATTTATATTATCTCTATCTTTTATAGTAACAAAGTTCACATTAGTTCCTTCTGAAAATAATTCAAACTTTTCTATTTCTTTCCCCTTAATAACATCATACATTGAATCAATTATTACTGTATGAGGAACTCCAACTAATACTGAAGTCATCTTTATTATATCACCATTTATAATAATTTCTTCATTAATTAAATCTTTTTTATTATTTAATGGAATTTTAACACCATCAAAAGAACCTTCTCCCATGCAAACTTTAACTTCATAAACTTTATTATCTTTTACCTTAAGACTTAATTCCTTAATTCCATCTCCAGTTTCTAAAGTTATTAGTTCTTTTTCTACTATACCTTTCTCATAAACATACTTAGCAAAACATCTAGTCGCATTACCACACATATTCGCTAGCGAACCATCTGAATTTATTATAACCATTTTTATATCAGCTATATTAGACTTTCTTACAAGTACTAATCCATCGGCACCAATACCAAAATGTCTGTCACACATATTTTTTGCTATCTTACTTTCTAGACCAAAATATCTTAAATCTAGATCTAATAAAAAAATAAAATCATTTCCTGCACCTTGCATTTTTGTAAATTCCATAATAACCTCCACTACTCTCCGCTTAACAAGACCACTTTTTAATGTTATACTATCCTTAGTTAAATTTAGGAAGGATGTTATAATCATGGCCTTAGACGGAATATATTTAAATTCACTTTTATGTAACTTAAAAGAAATATTAATTGACTCTAAAATAGATAAAATAAATCAACCAGAAAAGGATGAAGTTATCTTAACTATACGAAAAGACCGTAAAAACTATAAACTATTAATTTCAGCTTCTTCAAATTATGCTAGAATTCATTTCACATCTGTAGTTAAGGAAAATCCTATTCAAGCACCAATGTTTACAATGGTAATGAGAAAATACCTAATTGGCGGAAGAATACTAGATATTAATCAACTAGATGGTGATAGAGTTATAGCAATTACTATTACTGCAACTGATGAACTTGGATTTGATAGTAAATATATATTATATGTAGAGATTATGGGACGTCATAGTAACATAACTCTTGTACGTGAAAGAGACCAAAAAATAATGGAGTGTATTAAACACATTTCTCCTAGTATGAGCTCATATAGATTACTTTCACCAAGCTTAACATATAAATTACCACCAGAATCAAACAAGCTTAATCCTCAAAATTTTTCTATAGAAGAACTTGAGGAGTTTGAAAAATCAAATAATATAGAATTTGATTCAAATTATTTCTCTAGAGTATTTACAGGAATAAGTAAACCTGTATCCCATAGTTTATTTGAATCATTAAGTAATTCTAAAGATACTTCACCACAATCAATTTATTCATTTATAAATGATTTTATGAAAGAATCTATAGATAATCCAAAATATAATATAATGATTGATTCATCTGGTATCTATAAAGATTTTTATTGCATTAATTTAAATAATAATAACACAAAATCAGTTGAATATTCTAATCCTAGTGAGATGATGGATATTTATCACACTCAAAAAGACAAACAAGAACGACTTAAAAATCGTGCTGTTGATATTACAAGATTAATTAATACAAATATAGATCGCTGTACTAAAAAGTCTATTAAATTAAATAATATACTAAATGAATGTCAAAATAAAGACACTTATAGAATATTTGGTGATTTATTGACATCTTTTATATATAGTTTTAAAAAAGGTGATAAATCTACTTCATTACAAAACTTCTATTCAGAAGATAATGAATATATTACTATTTCTCTAGATGAGAATAAAACTCCTTCTGAAAATGTACAATTTTATTATAAAAAGTATAATAAATTAAAAAAATCCGAGGAATCTGCCTTAGAACAGCTTTCTAAAAATGAAGAGGAGTTACAATATTTAAATTCTGTACTCCATAACCTTGAAAGTGCAGATAATTATAATGAAATAGAAGAAATTAAAAATGAATTAATTGAAAGTGGTTATATAAGGTTCAGAAAAAATAAAAAAGATAAAAAAAGTAAAGCTTCTAACCCTTACCACTATGTATCTTCAGAGGGAATAGATATATACGTAGGTAAAAATAATATTCAAAATGATTATTTAAGCTTTAAATTTGCTGCAAAGAATTTTATGTGGTTACATACCAAGAATATTCCTGGTTCACATGTAATTATTGCTGCCCCTAATGTTTCAGACAAAACTTTAATTGAAGCTGCCGAGCTTGCTGCCTTTTATAGTAAAGGAAAAAATTCACCTAAAGTTGATGTTGATTACACATTAGTTAAAAACCTAAAAAAACCTAATGGTTCAAAGCCTGGTTTTGTAATATACAATACTAATTATTCATTAACAGTTGAACCAAAACTTATATCAAATGATTAGTATATATCAATTCTAGTGATACTTTCGCATAACTCAATGCTCTAGGGTCGCTTTAATCCATGAAAGTGGTTCCACACTTGGTTTATAATTAAATTATTGTAATTTCTTTTAACACAAAAATAGGTATGTATCATCTTTGGATACATACCTATTTTACTACCTAAATGTGATTTATAAGCATATCCCCATTATTTTTGATAACAGTATTATCAAAATATTGATAGTAGTAACACTTTAATCTACCATTATATAATTTTCTGTTTTTGCTTGCTTTTCTAGCAAATGGTGTTTCAAACCCTTCATATGCAGTTAATATATTGACATCCCATAAATCAAGTTTTCTTTTTAATTCACCAAATTTATAATATAATTCTTCTACTTCTTCTTTTTCTCCAAGTCTTTCACCATATGGTGGATTAGTTATGATAAATGCATATTTATCACTACTTGAAAATTTCTTAAAGTCTCTTGCATGGAATTCTATAAATTTATCTACTCCAGCTTTTTCAGCATTGCTTCTTGCTGTTCTTAAGATACGTCCATCAATATCATATCCAAGTATTTTAACGTCTTTATTTTTAATAGTGTTCTCAGCCCCTTCTCTAACACCATCAAACACTTCTTTACCAATTGTAGGCCATGTTTCTGCAACAAAGGCTCTACGTAAACCTGGAGCTATATTTTGCATTATCATTGCTGCTTCAATTAGTATTGTTCCTGATCCACAGAATGGGTCCACAAGTGGCATTTCACCCTTCCATCTTGATATAAGAACCATTGCTGCAGCCAATGTTTCTTTTAATGGTGCGACCCCCGCTTCTTCTCTATATCCTCTTTTATGAAGTCCAACTCCACTTGTATCAACTGCAAGTGTTACCTTATCATTTAAAATAGCTACTTGAATTTTATAAACAGGGCCATCTTCTGTAAATTGTTCAACACCATATTTATTGCTCATGCTTTTTACAATCGCTCTTTTAACTATACTTTGACAGTCAGGAACACTATGTAAAGTAGATTTTACTGACTTACCAATAACGTGCATAACTCCGTTTTCTGGTATTAAATCACCCCAATTTACTGCAAGTGTTCCTTGGAATAATTCTTCGAAGCTTCTAGCTTCAAATTCTGCCATTTTTATAAATACTCTATCTGCTGTTCTTAAATGAATATTAGCTATTGCTATATCCATTTCATCTCCAACAAATTCTACTTTTGCATTCTCAACTTTTAAATCATCATATCCTAATGCCTTAAGTTCCTTAGCTGTTATACCTTCTAATCCAAAGGTAGTAGTTGCAATAATATTATAATCCATATATTCTCCTTATTTTGACTCATAAATTTTAACTGAATCTTCACCATCTATTTCTTGAATTGCCACTGCAATTATTTCATTTTTTGATGTAGGTATATTTTTACCTACAAAATCTGCTCTTATTGGAAGCTCTTTGTGACCTCTATCAATAAGTACTGCAAGTTGAATTGATTTAGGTCTACCTACATCAACAATAGCATCAATAGCTGCTCTAGCTGTTCTACATGTATATAATACATCATCTACTAAAACAACCTTCTTACCTTTAACATCTACACTTAGTTCCAAACTTTTAACTGTTGTATTATCTTCTTCAGAAATTTTCAAATCATCTCTATATCTAGTTATATCTACATAACCAACAGGTAATTCAATACCTTCGATATCTAAAACATTCTCTCTTATTCTTTCCGCTAAAGGATACCCTCTTCTTTTAATTCCTAATAAAACAATATCTTCTACACCTTTGTTTTTTTCTATTATTTCATGAGAAATCCTAACTAAACTTCTTTTTATAGCCTTATCATCTAATAAGCAAGCTTTTAATTCCAAAGTTATAACCTCCTTATAATTTTCTAAACTTCTCTATTATCTCATTTAAATACTGTGGTAATTCAGATTCAAACTCAACATATTCTTTAGTTGTTGGATGAATAAATCCAAGATTCTTCGCATGTAATGCTTGACCTTGAAGTTTTATTTTTTGTTTTTTAGCTCCATATAATTCATCACCAATAAGAGGATGCCCAATAGATGACATATGTACTCTTATTTGATGTGTTCTACCTGTTTCTAATGAACATTTAACCAAAACTATTCCATTATTATAACTTTCTAACACGTTATAATGTGTTACTGCTCTTTTTCCATCTTCAACTATTCCCATTTTCAATCTATCTTTTTTATTTCTACCTACTGGTTTATCTATAGACCCATCAGGTTTTGAGAATCTATTCTCAACTAATGCATAATATTCTCTCTTAATCGAGTGATCTTTAAACTGTTTTGCTAATTCATTATGAGCATCATCATTTTTAGCAATAACTAAAATCCCTGATGTATCCTTATCTATTCTATGAACTATTCCTGGTCTTACTACACCATTGATTCCTGATAAATCTTTACAGTGATATAATAATGCATTTACTAATGTTCCACTGTAGTTACCAGGTGCAGGATGTACTACCATACCTTTTTCCTTATTAACTACTACAATATCTTTATCTTCATAAACTATATTCAGCGGTATATTTTCCGCTTCTACATTTAACTCTATAGGTTCTGGTAAAACTACTTCAATCTCATCTTTAACTCTTAGCTTATAGTTTGATTTTATTTCTTTACCATTTACCGTTACATTTTTATTGTCGATTAACCCTTGTATAAATGAACGTGATTTATCTTCAATCTTTTCATTTAAAAATTTATCTATTCTTACGCTCTTATCCGCTTCTTCTGTTAAAAATATTAATGTTTCCATAAAACAACTCCATACTGTAATTATTACTATCACATTATATTATATCAAAAAGTTTACTACAACCTTTTATGACAATTTATCCTGTTAAAAAATAAAAGACTGTAATATATTAGCTATTCTAGTTAATATATTATAGTCTTTCTTTTATGTAATTTGTTTTTTATTGTTGTTCAACAAAAAAGCTTTTGATATCATCGATATCGTCAATGAATCCTTCATCGCTTCCTATTGTATGTGTTATAGCTTCTTTTTCTTCAATATCCTCTAACTCATCAATCGGTTCAGTAACTGCATAATTTTTTGTTAAGTCTTTTTCTAATTCATCAAAAGTACTTAATTGAGAATTCATAAAGTTTCTAAACTTTGCTCTAAACATTATAAAGTCTTGCTTAACTCTATCATACTCATCATTAATTTGAATTACATCACTATGAGCTTTATCTAGAATCTTTTGAGCAGTTTCATTAGCATTTTTAACAGTAAATTCAGCTTCTTTATGTGAAGATTCTTTAGCTTGTTCTGCTGCATTTTGTGCTAATATTAATGTGTTTTGAATAGTATCTTCTATTTTCTTAAAATGTTCAACTTGTTCTGTTGCTCTAGAAAGCTTTTCTTTTAGTTTAGAATTTTCTTTGTATAACTCTTCATAATTTTCTACAACATCATCAAGAAATTCATCTACCTCTTCAACATTGTATCCTCTTAGACCTTTTTTGAACTCCTTATTATTTATATCCATTGGAGTTAACTTCATAATATCCACCTCATAAATTAACAATATTTTTTTATAATTATTTTTTTCTTTCCGCTTTTAGTTTCACCTATAAAGGCACCTACTATAAACTTGCCTTCACCTCGAATAGTAATTCTCATACCATCCTTTACTTCAATACTTTTATCTCTAACTTGAGAATAGTTAACTAAAACTTTTCCAGAACTAAGCATTTCAATACTCTTATTTCTCGATACGTTTGCAATCTTTGCTACTATGCTATCTATACGCATAGATGCAACATTAACTACTTCTTCCTTAAAGCTTATCTTTGGTAAATTATCTAAATCATAAATTATATTAATTTCAACCTTTGATTTTGCAATTTGTGATAGGTTGTACATTATGTAATCTGCTATATCATTTAAGCAGACTACATATGCACACGAATCATCTACAATAACATCACCAATTTTCTCTCTTTTAATTCCTAAAGAAAGAATAGCACCTAAATAATCTTTATGATTTAATTTATTAAAAGAAGATTTATTCTCTATTTTAAGCACACTGATAGGACACTCCATGTCGTAATTACTTTTTATAGAAATTATTCTTCTCTCAGCCTCTTCAAAAATGCCGTTTGCTTTGATTTCTATATTACCAAAACTATTATTAGTAAAGTAGCTCCATACCTTTGGAGTATAAAACTCATTTGTACACACAGGTATATCACGATTATATGATAAATTAATTTTATCAATAATCTTAACCACTTTATCCTTCTCGTCATCTATAAAGTATTTTAATACTTTTTCTTTATCAATCATAATATCATCCTTATATAATGATAGCACTGTACAATAGTTATATTACGTTAACTATTGTTTATTCCAATTGAATATAGCTTTTGTGCTTAATTCATTTTTTAATTCTTCAGTTACTTGAACATTAGAAGGTGATAGTAAATATACTCTATGCTCAATTTCTTTAATTGTTGCTCCTAAAACAAAGCAAGATCCACTTATAAAATCAACTAATCTTTGTGCTGATTTTGTTTCTAAACTTGTTGCATTTACAACTACTATTTTTCTTGATTTAATTGCATCAGATATATCTCTTGCTTCATCAAATGTTGTTGGTTTTAAAACCATAACTTTTGCAGTAGCTTGAGAATGAATATTTACAACCTTATTTCCACCTTTAGTTTTAATAATTGGTTCCATTTCTTCTTCTTCTATTTCTTCTTGTTCATTTTCATAACCTTCGAACTCTTCATCAAATTCATCGCCCATTCCAATTATATCTTTAAATTTTCCAAATATACTCATCTTAATTCCCCCTATATTATCTTGTTCCAAATATTCCTTGACCAATTCTCACCATTGTTGAACCCTCTTCAATAGCAATTTCATAATCATTTGACATTCCCATTGATAAGATATCCATCTGTATATTCTCAATACCTACTAAATTATTCAAATTATCAAAAATCATCTTAGTACTTCTAAAATAATCTCTATTACTTTCTGCACTTCCCTTTGGTATTATCGTCATTATTCCATGAATCTTAATATGTTTGCATGTCTTTATTTTATTTATTACCTCATCTATTTCTTCTACTAAAAATCCACCTTTTGATTCTTCTCTTCCAATATTAATCTGAATCAATGCATTTGCTGTTAAATCACGTTTCTGGTATTCTTGTTCAATCTTATCTAGTAACTTAATACTTGAAAGTGATTGTATTAAACCTACCTTTCCTACTATATATTTAACCTTATTAGTTTGAAGATTACCTATTAAATGCCAAGTTATATCATTAGGACACTGATCAATTTTTTCAATTAATTCTTGAACCTTATTTTCTCCAAAATCCCTAACCCCTGTTGAATATGCTTCTAATATATCATTAACTGGTTTTGTTTTAGAGACCGATATTAATTTAACACCTTTTGGTATTTTACTTTCGATTGAAATAATATTATCTTTAATGCTCATTATTTCACCTCTATATTATATAGAAATTAATCATATTAATATAATAACACAAATGAATGTATTATTTCTATTTTTTATCTAATATTTGCATATATTTTACTTCATTATTTTGACTTGTAGGCTTTAATATTATCTCATCTTCTCTTTTAATTGATACTTTTAAGCCTCTTCTCTTTAATTTATCTATATAACTATCAGTGCTTAGCAATGCTGCTTCTATCTTTTCTGGATCACCAATAATTGAAATATAAAATGGTGCATATTCCTGCCCATCATCTTCAAATCCAATATAAGCCCAATTGCAACTCACACCTGAGTTTGATAGTATTCTTCTATTATTCATGGCAAATGCTTCTGCACCTGACTTTCTAATTTCATTAATTATCATAGCCATATCATTATCATGAAATGTTTTTTGCCAACTTGTATATTCTGTATCAACAAATGGATCTATATCTCCGTCGTTAATCTCTAGTATTATACCTGGACCCTTTACTTGTTCTACGCCAGTTATCATATTATAATCATTTAATTGCTCTCTCATCGTTTCAACAAGCTTTTCATTATTATGATTTGCATCAACAAGATAACTGTTAACAGTTTTACTTAAATCAGAATTTTGATTTTCTAGTTCTGATATTTCTTTATAAAGTGCATTTCTCTCTTCAATTGCTTCTTTATAGTCATACGCACTTAAATTAGTCCATCCTGAGTTTCCTGATGGATTAATATTATTAATTAATATTAATCCCGTTACTATCGAAATCAAAAGTATAAATACCTTTGTTTTACTCAATTTCATTTCTTTTACCTCTACGATTCCTATATCTTTCAATTAATAACCTTCTAATCGTTGCAAAGTTATCAAATATTCTTCCACCAAAAACAATAACTGCAGCAATATATATAGGAATTCCTAGTTTATCTCCTAAATAAGCAAGGCCTGCTGCTAAAAATGCATTACCAAAAAAACCTGAAATAAATATATCAGCTTTATATGTATTAGATAATGATGCTCTAACTGCTCCGAATACTGAATCTAAACATGCTAATATAGCTACAGACATATATGGTGAAAATTGCTCTGGTATCGATATATCAAACACTAACCCCAATAATATTCCAATTAATAATCCAATAAAAGCTATCATTATTGTGCCTCCTTCTCAGATGTCTCTACTGGTTTAAGAAATTCCATCGAAAGACTTTGAGTTGATTTATTTATAACTATTTCATCACTTGTTTTCAGTTCAACCTTATAATTAGCTAATGCTCCATAAGTTAGAGTCCCACTAAAGTCTAATGCTGCTTTAATTTTCCCCTTATCTCCAATTACTTTGATTACAATTTCTTTCTTTGGATCTATCTTTTCTGTATTAGCAACTATATAACTCCCTGAATTTTTTATACCCATTTGTGGAGTAATTCTAATATCATTTATTGAAATAGCCTCACATCTTGCATACCACAATAAATTCACTAAATAAACTAACTCATTTTCAGTAATATCTTTTATAGTATCACTTGAGCTATTGCCAAAAATATTATTCTTAGGTGTTATAATAATTTCTCCACCTGGCCCCTTAACATCTGCTAACCCCAATCTCATTCTGGCAACATCTAGTTCATTCTTTACCTTAGCTTCAACTTCCCCTTCTTTTGCCGCTGCTTCTTCTAAAGCTTTTAACTCATCTGATATAGACTTATTAGTAGCTAGTAACTCCTCTTTTTCAATCTTTAATGAATTAATTTCTTCGATTATATCTGTATTTTGTACACTTGTTGTTCCTTTATTTAAAAGCTTAAACTGATAAGCTAATAAAAAACCTAATAATGCACATACTGCTGCTACAACAATTTGTGATCCTACTTTTTTCATACTATACCTCCACGTCTATTATGTAACTAAGGCTAATTCACCGTATCTACCACTGCTGGGTCTTCTTCATTTTGAATAGCTGGTTCTTCTATAACTTCCTCTTTTTTAATCACAGGTGTTCCATCTACCGCTACATTTATATATCCAGCTTGTAAATTTAAGCTACTATCATCTAATATATTCAAAGCCATATTAAGCTTATTACTTATATTTTCAATATTCCCTAAATATACATCTATATTACCTATGACAATCTTAATATTAGATATATTATCTATGTTCACTAAACTTACAGGATGTGATTCATCCATTTTATCAAAATAAGTAGCTAATTCAAGTAATACTTCTTTCTCTATTTCTCCTATTCCCGAACTCTCACCCTTATTTTTATGACTTAATTGTTTATTTTCTATTTTAACTAAATTTTCTTTATCTTGTGTTTCAGTAACATCTACTATGTCAAACTTATCATTTAAAATATATTTATTTTCATTAACTTCATAGTAATATCTTATTTGTGACTCTTCTACTATTAATTTTATTGAATTCACACCTTGTTTCTTAATTTTTATATTACTAATATATTGATCCGATTTTACAACACCTTCAATATCACTTTTCCCTACTGAAAATATGTTTTTTCCTTTTAAAAATTCTACATTTTTACTTAATTCATCTTTATCAACATTCTTAACACCTTGGAATGTAATATACTTTATATTGAATATTGGTGCCTTTGTAAAAAATATAACCGCTCCAAAAACTAATATAATTGATGAAAAAAATATAAATCTCCTTCTCAAAGCTTTTTTCCTACGTTCTCTTATCTTTTTACTTTTCTCCATATAACACTTCAAATCCTTCTATTTTTATACTTATATTCTTTTTTCTATTCAATGCATTTTCTTCCACTTTATCATAAATATAATAACATTTTATTCCCTTTTTTTCATTACAAAATTGATAATTAAATAATATTTTTTATAAAAATACTTATAAAGCTATAAATAATACTAATTAGTATGCACTAATTAAATATATCTTTTGATTATTGAATATTTTTTAACATAAAAAAATGATTAACTATTAATATACAATTAATAATTAATCATTTTTTATTTAAACTTTAAAACTTGATTTACATATTACCTTGAACCTTAATTGGTTTAGTATTTGTAACTTCCTTACCTTGAGTCTGACGTGATATGTTTAAAAGTATTCCCATTCCAATTAAGTTAATTACCAGAGATGTTCCCCCATAACTTATAAATGGCAATGGCACTCCTGTTACAGGCATAGAACCTGTTACAACCGCTATATTAATAATCGCTTGAACTGCTATTATTGATGTTATACCTATTGCAAGAAGCATTCCATAAGCATCCTTTGCATTCATAGCTACTTTTATACCTCTCCATATAAAGAAAGCAAATAGCCCCATTATACATAAGCATCCAATAAGCCCTAATTCTTCACCTATTATTGAAAATATAAAGTCATTATGTGGTTCAGGCATATATAAAGTCTTTTGTCTTGATTGACCAAGACCTAATCCTGTAACACCACCAGAGCCTAATGCATAAAATGATTGAATAAGTTGATATCCATCTCCAGCTGCATCTTTCCACGGATTTAAAAAGTTTAAAGCTCTATCTGCCCTATATCCTGATGTGAAAATTAAAGTTAATCCACCTGCGAGTCCTACCATACCCATGCCAATAAGATGTTTCCATCTCATTCCAGCAACAAATAACATTATAAATGTAACAAACATTATTACTGAAGCAATACTCATATTAGGTTGCTTTAGAATTAATGCCGCAAATATTCCTGCTATAGCTAAATGTTTTATAGGACCTTTAAGAAAATCTTTAACTTTCTCACCACTCCGTTCTAAACTCATAGCCATAAAAATAACAACTGCATATTTAGCTAATTCTGATGGTTGAAAAGAAGCTGGGCCTAATTTAATCCACCTTTGCGCTCCTTTAACTCCTGGAAAAGCAAATACAGCTATTAAACATATAACTGTAATTACTAATAATGGAATTGTAAACTTCTTTATTTTATGATAATCGAATGCCATCATAAATATCATTCCACAAATACCAAGTACAGCAAAAGCTGCTTGCCTTGTAAAAAAGTATGCACTATTTCCATTATTATTATACAGAGCATAATATGATGAAGCTGAATAAACCATTACTACACCAATAGAAAGTAGTATTATTATTGAATAAAATATACCATAGTCAATTTCGCCCATTTTCTTAATGGACTTCTTTTTTTTCATATGAATTCCTCCATACCAATTATTATAGAGCTAGGAACCCTATTACACATAGAATAATTGTAATTATAGAGAATATTGTCACAATCTTAATTTCACTCCATCCTAATTGTTCAAAATGATGATGAACTGGAGCCATCTTAAATATCCTCTTACCTCTTAACTTAAATGAGGCTACTTGTAAAATTACTGATACCACTTCAAATACATAAATTCCACCAACTATTACTACTAAGAATGGTTCTCCCATAATTAATGCAACCGCACCAACTACACCACCCAAAGCTAGTGAACCTGTATCTCCCATAAATACTTTTGCTGGATATGCGTTAAATTTAAGGAATCCAAATAGTCCACCTATTAAAATAGCTATAAATATAGCAAGTGATCCATAACCTAATACATATGCTACTACTCCAAAGAATGTTAAAACTAAAATAGTAACTGATGTTGCCAGTCCATCTAATCCATCTGTAAAGTTTACTGCATTTGTAACTGCTGCGAAATAAAATACAACAAACGGAATATAAAGTATTCCAAGTGACCATTCAATATCAAAGAATGGTACTGATAAACTTGTATCTAAGTTGTAATATCCATATACTGCAATGGCTAATGAAAATACAACTAGTAATATCATCTTTTGATAAGCTTTTAAACCTTCATTTTGTTTTTTTATTATCTTAAGTAAATCATCTAAGAATCCTATAAATCCAAATGCTAACATTGAATATAAGGCAATCATTGCTTCATCATTAAAATCATATCCCATTAGTAATACTACTAATGTTGTTGATAATAAGAATATTATTCCACCTATAGTTGGAGTTCCTGCTTTTTTCAAATGACTCTTAGGTCCTTCTTCTCTTATGTTTTGACCAAATTTAAGTCTTCTTAAAGCTGGTATTATAATTGGTCCTAAAATAAGTGCTACTATTAATCCTAGTACAGCTGCTGCGATTATGTTGTTTCTTAAAAACTCTAAAATATTTTCCCCCATTTTTGACTGCCACTAAACTGGCAAGTCACCTCCTTTGTTCTACTTTTGCTTTTCTAATATATCTACAATTTCCTCAAACTTTGCTCCTCTAGACGCTTTAACTAAAATTGCATCATTTGATTTAACTATTTTTCTTAAGCTTTTTAATGCTTCCTCTTTACTCTTATAGCAGATTATTTCTTTTCCAGAGTATCCATCTTTATATGCTTCTGCATATTCACCTATCGCTATTAATATATCACAATTGTTACTTGCATGAGTACCAACCTCTTTATGTGAATTGTATGCTTCATCTCCAAGCTCTCGCATAGTCCCTAAAATAGCAATTTTTCTTTCTTTTTTATAATTAGCTAGTACATCAATAGCTGCTATCATTGATGATGGACTTGCATTATAACAATCATTAATAATTTTATATCCATTAGCTTCGGATATTTGTAATCTCATTGATGTTGCTGCAAAGTTTGAAAGTCCCTCATTCATTTCATCAAAAGTCAATCCTAGTTTTAATGATGTCGCTATTGATAACAGAGCATTTAACACATTGTGTTTACCTGGCATCTTAATTGTAAAGTCCCTAGAGCCTTCATCTGAATGTGCTGTAAAAGATGTTTCTCTTTCCTCTAGTATAATATTAGTTGCACTTACATCATATTCTTGATTATATCCAACTTTTATCAATTCAAAACTATTATTAGTAACATTTTTCAACTTATCATCTTCATAATTTAATATTAATGTACTATTTTTATCAAAATACGTTGCTATCTCAAGTTTTGCCTTAAGTATGTTATCTCTCGTTTTTAAATTTTCAATATGTGATACTCCAATGTTAGTTATTATTCCAATATCAGGTCTTGCGATATCTGCTAAGTATTCAATTTCCTTAAGGTCACTCATTCCCATTTCAAGAACAGCAACTTCTATTTCTTCTGTCATCTCTAAAATCATAAGTGGCAAACCAATATCATTATTGAAATTACCTTTTGTTTTGAATACATTATACTTTCCACTTAAAAATGCTGCTACAACATCTTTTGTAGATGTTTTCCCAACTGATCCAGTTATCCCAACTACTTTTATTCCAAGTTTTTTTCTATAATATCTTGCTAAATCTCCAAGAGCTATTCTAGTATCATCTACTAAAATAACAACTCCTCTTGATTTCATCTCATTTAATGGTTTTGTGACTTCACTTACTATAGCTATTGAAGCACCTTTTTCAAAGGCTGCTTCAACATAATCATTCCCATTAAAATTTTCTCCTTTTATAGCTAAATAAATATCACCATTTTCAATTTTCCTTGTATCTATACTAAGCTTATTAAATGCTTTGTTACTATTATCTAAAATAACTTTTCCATTAATTGAGCTTACTACTTCTTCAAAGCTTAATTTCATATTATACGTCACTCCTGCTATCTGATAATATCTCATCTATTACTTCTCTTTCATCAAAATGAATTTTACCTGTATTTAATATTTGATAATCTTCATGACCTTTACCAGCAAGTACTATTATATCACCAGCTTCACCAATTGAAAGAGCATGTTTAATTGCTTCATATCTATTTTCTATAGTTATATAATTATCAGTGTTAACTCCAGCAATAATATCTTTTATAATTTCTGATGGATTTTCAGTTCTTGGATTATCTGAAGTTATTATTGCTATATCAGATAACTCTGTTCCTACTTTCCCCATCTCTGGTCTTTTCACTTTATCTCTATCTCCGCCGCAACCAAATACTGAAATTAATCTATTCTTTGTAAATTCTCTAGCAGTTTTTAATATATTATCTAATCCATCCGCTGTATGAGCATAATCTAATATTATTTCAAATGGAAGATTAAATCTAAGTCCTGCTCTTTCACATCTACCTGGCACAACAACCTCTTTTAACCCGTCTTTAATACATTCAGTTGAAATTCCAAGACCTGTGCAAACACCTATTACACCTAATGAATTATATACATTATATCTTCCTGGTAATCCTAAAACATACTCCTCATTACCAATTGCAAATTCTACATCCATTTCTTCAAGATTTAAATTTTCAGCTTTAAAATCACTGTTTTTTTCTATCGAGAAAGTTTTTATTGAAGTATTTCCTATTTTCTTTAAATCTTCTACTACTTGAACACCATATGAATCATCAATATTCACATAAGCATTTTGACATCTCTCAAATAATTTAAACTTTGCATTGTAATATCCTTCAAATGTTTTATGAAAATCAAGATGATCTCTAGTTAAGTTTGTAAATATTGCTGAATTAAATTCACAACCGTACACCCTATCTAAATCTAAAGAATGAGATGATACTTCCATCACACAATATTCACATCCACAATCAACCATCTTGCTAAATAGTTGTTGTAACTCTAAAGATTCTGGTGTTGTTCTTTCTGATTCAATCACTTCATCACCAATATGATTTGCTATAGTTCCTATTAATCCAACCTTTTTACCAGTCTTCTCTAAAATAGATTTTAAAAGATATACAGATGTAGTTTTACCGTTTGTTCCTGTAACTCCAATTAACTTTAATTTCTTAGATGGATTTCCATAATAGTTTGATGCTGTTGCTGCTAGTACTTTTCTTCCCTCTTTAACCTTAAGGATTGTAACATCATTATTTTTAACGTCAACATCCTTTTCCACTATTAAAACCTTAGCACCTAAATCAACTGCTTTTTGAGCAAACTTATGACCATCTACACTATAACCTTGTACACATACGAACATATCATTTTCTTTAACTTTACGACTATCATATTGTATCTTATTAATGTTTACATCTTCATTTCCTTGCATTAATTCATAACTAATATTATTTAAAATCTCTTTTAATTTCATTGTCTTAACACCTCTACTGCTAATAATTCTAATATATAACTTTTTATCTATTTCTTATAGGCAAAAAATAGCATGTGTCTTCCACATGCTATTTGAAGGGAATACTTATTTAATATTCATCATTAAGAATTAAATTTACTGTTGAGCCCTTATTGACTAATTCCCCTGCTGGTATACTTTGTTTGATAATGGCCCCTTTTCCTTCGATTGAATATTTAATTCCTAAATTTCCTAAAAGTTTATCTACATCTTCTACAGATCTACCTTTTAAATTCGGCATAATAACATTTTTATTAGATGTTCCATTTCCATCTGTGTAAAGTGTAATCTCTGAACCTTCCTTTACAGTATATCCTGGATATGGTTTTATATCTGTTATTATAGACCCACTTCCCTCTATTCTATACGTTAAATTATGATCTTTTAATATTTGTTTAGCTTTATCTATACTTAGCCCTCTTACTTCTGGTATAACTATTTCTTTTTCTATACCTTCTAAGCCTTCTTTTGCAAATTCTGACTCTAAGTAGCTAAATATTTCATCAAACAATTCCTTTGCTAGTGGAGCTGCTATTTGTCCTGCATAATAAGCCCCATTACTTGGTTCATCTATTGAAATAAATACTGTTATTTCTGGGTCATCAACTGGAGCCATTGCTGCAACAGATGAAATATACTTACCTGGTGCATATACTCCATTTATAACCTTTTGAGCTGTTCCTGTCTTTGCACCTATATTATAACCTTCTATATATGATTTACTTGAACCACCTTTAACAACAGTTCTTTCTAAGTAATCTCTTAATGTAGCCGCTGTTTCAGCCGAAACAACATTTGATGATTTTTGAGGGTTAAATTTTTCATCAATAACTACAGTTCCATTTTCATCTAAATGAGATACTTCTTTCATAACGTGAGGTTGTACTAACGTTCCTCCATTTGCTAATGCATTAAATGCAGTCATATATTGAACTGAATTAACGGTATTAGTTTGACCAAATGAAATTGTTGCTAAATCAGTCTCTGTAATATCCTTAGTTGCTTTTATAATCCCTCTAGCTTCACCTGGCAAGTCAATTCCACTTACCTTACCAAAACCAAAAGCTCTAATATATTCATTTAACTTTTCAGCACCTAATCTTTTCCCAACTTCCATAAAACCAACGTTACATGAGTTTTGAACAATTTCAGGTAATGTTTGAGTTCCATGACCACCAGTTTTCCAACATTTTATTACACGTCCACCAACAGTCAATGATCCACCACAATTAAATGTATCATTTTCGTGTACAACACCTTCCTCTAATGCAGCTGACATTGTAACAACCTTAAATACTGATCCTGGTTCAAAAGTATCATTAACTAATCTATTTCTCCACATTTTTTGTAACTTATCACTATTTGTTTCCCCTTCAAAAGCTTCGTAACCTTTAAATGGATCATTAGGATCAAAGTCCGGCTTATTTGCCATTGCTAATACTTCACCTGTCTTTGGATTCATTATAAGAACAGATACCGCTTTAGCATTATTATCTATCATACCTTTTTCAGCAGTTTTTTCTGCAAAATATTGAAGATTTTCATCAATAGTTAGAGTTAAATCCTTACCATCAACTGGTGGTGTAAATTTAGATATTGTATAAGGTAATTCTTCGTTACCTTTATCAAGCTCTGTTATTCTTCTACCTGGTATCCCAGCTAAATATTCATTATATTGCAATTCTGCACCTGTTAATCCAACACCATCAATATTTGTACTACCAAGTACATGTGATGCTAATGTATCATTAGGATAATATCTCTTAGTATCTGCTGATACTATTACTCCATATATATCTAGTGCATTAACTTTATCTGCAACACTCTTTTCTACTCTTCTAACTAATGTAGCAGAACCTGCATCTTTACCACTTGGTAATTTGGTTTCTAGCTTGTCTTTAACCTCTGCTGTAGGGATACCTGTTGCTTCTGCAATTAATGGGGCTATATCATCTGTAGTTTTTTCCTCTTTCTGCAAACTTTTTCTTATTGAGTTTAAGTCAAAGTCAATTCTATAAACATTTGCTGATACAGCTAATTCAACACCATTTCTATCTAGAATCTTACCTCTTCTTGCATCAATTTGAACTTCGCTTGTCCATTGTTCTTCCGCTCCTGCAGCATATTCTTTTCTTTCTACAATCATTATGTAAGATAACCTTATAGCTAATCCACATAAAAAAGTAAGTAAAACTCCTAGAGCAAATGTACTACGTTTTTTCATCATTGCTTTATCTCTATAAACCTTTTTTTTCACTCCAACTCCCCCACATTCTCATAAACAGTATAAAGATGCCATAATAATTATGACATCTTTTGTTTATCATCTTAACTACTTAAGATCACTAAAATAATCTTTTGACCACTTTACATCTATTGTGTCCGCTTTTGCAGGTAAAACCATCTCTTTATCTGTAGCAGCTTCTTTTATTCCATGAATTGAAGAAAATTTTAATAAGTCTACCTTAATTGCTTCATTTTCTAAACTTAGACTCTTTATGTTTGAATTTAGCTTTATTAAAGAATTTTGCATTGTATAAAGCTTCCCATAGCTTCCTACTGTTAAAAAACCTAATCCAAATATTAAGCATGCTATGGCAGTTACGCCTCTAGTTTGCCCTATTTTATATGTTTTTACCTTTGGTTGTTTTTTAACCTTATTTTTATGAACTTTTCTCTCTTCTTCAATGGTTCTATATTTTCTCTTTGGATCAACAGCTGTATTACCCCTTATATAATCATATTCTCTCCCAACCAAAATATTCACATCCTTGTATAATCTCTATAATTTTTCTATTACCCTAAGTTTTGCACTCCTACTCCTTGGATTGCATTCAACTTCTTCTTTACTTGGATCTATTGCTTTTCTAGATATAAGTTTTACTTTTGCTTTTCCATTACATATACATATCGGGAATTCTCTTGGACATGTACATGAAATTGATAACTCTTTAAATTTCTTCTTAACTATTCTATCTTCTAGTGAATGGAATGTTATAATTGCCATTCTTCCACCTTTGTTTAGTCTTTCTACACCATCAACAATTGCTTTCTCGATTATATCTAATTCGGCATTTACTTCTATTCTTATTGCTTGGAAAGTTCTTTTTGCTGGATGCGGTCCTTCTCTTCTTGCTTTTGCTGGTATAGCAGCTTTAATTACTTCTACAAGTTCTAATGTAGTTTCAATTGGTTTTTCTGCTCTTTTCTCAACAATGAATTTTGCAACCCTTTTCGCAAATTTTTCTTCACCATAATCACGGATTATTCTGTAAATATCCTCTTCATCATAATCATTTACTACGTTGTATGCTGATAAATGTCTATCTCTATTCATTCTCATATCTAAAGGTGCGTCTTTCATGTAACTGAAACCTCTTTCACCTTCATCTAATTGATATGATGAAACACCTAAGTCCATAAGCATACCATCAATTTTTTCAATATCTAATTCTGTTAATATTTGATCTATGTTAGTAAAGTTATTATGTACATATTTAACGTTATTGTAATTATGTAACCTTTCTTTAGATGCCTTTAAAGCATCGGTATCTTGGTCAACTCCTATTAACAATCCATTTTCATTAAGTTTTTTAACTATTTCTGATGAGTGCCCTGCTCCACCCATTGTCCCGTCTACATAAATACCATCCGGTTTGATGTCTAAAGCATCAATGCATTCCCCTAATAGTACTGATACATGATTGAATTCCATATATTTTTCTCCTTCTTTACAAGAAAATATTTACTTAAATAGTAGATAGTTCTTTCTGTTTAATTACTATATTTATTACTATATTCCTAAATCACTCATTTTTTCAGCTATAGAATCAAAATCTATATCTGATTCATTGTAATCTAGCCATTTTTCTTTACTCCAGATTTCAACTCTAGTTAATACACCTATACTTACTATTTCCTTTTCAATCGTTGCATATTCCTTTAAGTTTTGTGGTATTAGCCCTCTACCCTGTTTGTCCGTCTCAACTTCACAAGCTCCTGCAAAGAAAAACCTAACAAATGCTCTGGCATCTTTATTCGTAAGTGGTAGTGTTTTTAATTTTTCTTCTAATTTTTTCCATTCTTCCATTGAGTATGCATATAAACAACCATCTAACCCCTTGGTTATTACAAATTTACTCCCAAGTCCTTCTCTTAACTTGGCGGGTACTATCATTCTGTTTTTACTATCTAGGCCATGTTGATATTCCCCAATAAACATTTCACACCTCAATTTGTGATTTATACACCACTTCTCACCACTTTTAACCACTTTATAGTTATATTCTATACAAAATCACAGTTTTGAACAAGTCCTTTTTCATAAATTTTGAAATTTTTACTTCTCTTTTTATGTCAGAAAATTTTGGAAGATGTAGTATTTATTTGTAAAAGACAGTGTTTTCAGACTGTTTACTACTATTTGCATCATTATTTGATGAATTATATCATTTTTATCCATTTATTGAGAAATTGTAGATTTTAAACTATTTTCTATATATATACCGACGTACTTCCCCACTTTTATTCATTCCAATTCTCTAAATAAAAGCTAATAAATTCATTTTTATAATATGTATCTTGCTATTTCGAAAATATTAACTCATGATTATCACATAATATATAACAGTTTGAAAACAAATATTTTAGTACTATTTGTTATACTATATTGATTATTTTTTCTTTTTTAAACAAAAAAATAATCAATCACTAATCAACAATAAAATAAAATTAGATATTTAAATCTAATAAAACTTTAATCATTAATTAATAATTGATTATTTATTTAAGTCACTTATTAATAATTCCGTAATCTAAATCGAAAAATATTTTTATACGTTGAATCTGAAGTTTACAACATCTCCATCTTTCATTACGTATTCTTTACCTTCTAATCTGTAAAGACCTTTTTCTTTAGCTGCTGCTTCTGAACCACATTCAACTAAAGCATCATATCCAACTATTTCAGCTCTGATAAATCCTCTTTCTATGTCTGAATGGATTTTCCCACCTGCTGCTGGCGCTTTAGTTCCTTCTTTAATTGTCCAAGCTCTTACTTCTTGAACTCCTGCTGTAAGGTAACTAATTAAGCCTAATAATCTATATGACTCTCTTATAAGTTGATCTAATCCAGCTTCGTTTAAGCCATATTCTTCTAGCATTTCTGCCTTTTCATCATCTTCTAGCCCTGATAATTCTTCTTCAAGCTTAGCACAAACAACACAAACCCCTGAAGCTTCATTTTCAGCATAAGCTCTAACTTTTTGAACATATTCATTTTCTATATTTCCACTCATCATATCATCTTCAGAAATGTTACAAGAATATAATACTTTTTTAGAAGTTATTAAGAATAGTCCTTTAATGAATTTTGCTTCTTCTTCTGTAACTTCTAAAGTTCTAACTGGTTGGTTTTGCTCTAAATGAGCTTTAACCTTTTCCATGATTTCATATTCTGATTTAGCTGCTTTATCGCCTGAACGAGCAAGTTTAGCTCCTCTTTCAAGTCTTCTTTCAAGAACCTCTAAATCAGCAAATATTAATTCTAAGTTAATTGTTTCAATATCTCTAATAGGGTCTACTGAACCTTCTACGTGAACAACATTCTCATCTTCAAAACATCTTACAGCATGAACGATTGATTCAACTTCTCTAATGTGAGATAAGAATTTATTTCCTAATCCTTCACCTTTTGAAGCTCCTTTTACTAATCCTGCTATATCATAAAACTCTATTGAAGTATAAATCTTTTTCTTAGTTCCATACATTTTTTCTAAAACGTCTAATCTCTTATCTGGTACGTTAACTACTCCTACGTTTGGTTCTATTGTACAGAATGGGTAGTTTGCAGATTCTGCACCTGCCTTTGTTATTGCATTAAATAAAGTACTTTTACCTACATTTGGTAGTCCTACAATTCCTAACTTCATCTATGTCCGTCCTTTCATAACTATATTACATCTTTAAAATTATACTCTAGTTATGTCTTTTTTTCAACTAAAGTAATATATTATCCATTAACTTCATATAATTCTCTAATTTTCTACGGTTATTTATCAAATATATACTAATACTATTATCATAAACAACTTGAGGAGGACGGTTATGAAAAAACAAAAGTTTAAAATTTCATTATTCCTTGTCTGCTTTTGTATTTTCTTTAGTAACTTTAGTTTAGCATCTAAAGCTTTTACATCTGATGACACCGAATTAAATTGGTATTTCGTGGCTAGAGTCAAAGGTCAGACGCCCGAAGCTCCACAGGACTCATCTTCATTTTTAAAGGAACTAGGTGGTTATTACGTAGGTGATACATCTAATAAAGTTCTTTACCTAACATTTGATGAAGGTTATGAAAATGGTAATACTCCTAAGATATTAGATGTATTAAAAGAGACAAATACACCTGCTGCATTTTTTGTAGTAGAGCCATATATAGATTCTGAACCAGAAATCGTTAAAAGAATGGTGGATGAAGGACATCTAGTTTGCAATCATTCTCACCATCATCCATCAATGGCACAAGTTCACGATGATGAAAAATTCAAAGCTGAATTTGGCGATGTTGAAACAGCTTTCAAGAATTTAACTGGCAAAGAAATGCCTAAATTCTTTAGACCTCCTATGGGTAAATACTCCAAAAACTGTTTGAAAAAAACTCAGAATCTTGGATACAAAACAATTTTTTGGAGTTTTGCTTATAGAGACTGGCTTGTCAACGATCAACCTGATGAGCAAAAAGCAATAGAAAAAATTACAAAAGGAGCTCATCCTGGAGCAATCATGCTTTTACATGCTGTTTCTGATACTAATACCAAAGTTTTAAAAACAGTTATCGAAACATTAAAGGCTGAAGGGTATGAATTCAAAACTTTAAATGACCTCCCAAATTAACTCTATATATTAAAAGAAGAGATTAGCTTTTTTGCTAATCTCTTCTTTCATTTTATCCTAAAATAGCTTTTTCAACTTTTTTAGTTATCTCCTGCTTATAAGCAGATGATTTTTCATATATCTCTGAGCATAAATTCAATATATCCTTAGCTTCTGACTCTTGTTTAATAGAAACATAATTAATTTTAACATTAATTATTGCTGATTCTATAGCTGCATGTAAAAGAATAGCAGCTACTCCAGCATCTGAAATCAAATTCTTATTACCATACTCTACTGCAAATTCTATATTTCTATAAAAGGCTAATGCATCTACTGCAAAATCATATGGAGCATGCATTGCTGATATTGTTCTATTTTTAATCTCTAAACTTCTTATCTTTTTCTCTTCCTCTGTTTCTTTTGGAAGTTTAAAGCTAGCCATTAAAGAATTAAACTCTTCTCTATCTTTTTCCATAAAAATCATTGATTGATCTATAAATCTTTTTGTAGATTCATGAAGTCTCATCATTTTATTTTTATTTTCTTCTGTTAATTCTTCAAAAGATTTTTTCCCAACTGTTAATGAATAAACCATTGAATTTAAAGCACCTGCTAACGCCCCAACAAGTGCAGCTGTACTTCCACCACCTGGCGCTGGAGAGCTAGATGCTAAATCTTCAAGAAATCCCTCTAAATTATATTCTTTAAATTTCATAAATTATAACCCCTTTTCTAAATGCTTATATACGTCTATTATTTCACTAGCAATTTTCTTTCTATTATACTTATCTTTTGTTTGTTTTATAATATCTTCCGATGAAAATTCATTAATATTAGCTACCATAAGCTTCATTGCTTCAGATAATTCATCTACATTAGATTTCTCAACAATATATCCATTTTCTTTAGTTATAATATCTTCTGCACCACCATTATAGCAACCTATGATAGGTTTACCACATGCTAATGCCTCTATATATACAACTCCAAAAGTTTCATACTCAGAGGCTAATACAAATGAATCACACTTATTCATATACTTCGATACATCCGTTCTACTTAATTCGCCCGTAAATTTTACTTGATTTTCTATTCCAAGTTCTTTTGATAAGCTAATTAACTCTTGTTTTTGACTACCTTCTCCACCAATAACAAGCTTAACTGCACGCTTTCCATTAAACCCTTTAGCAAAAGATTTTAGTAAAGTATCCATCCCTTTAGTTCCTTCTAAAAACGCTAAAGAGAAAAATGTAAAGTCACCATTTTTCATTTCATAAACTTCATCTATATTATTTATTCCTATTAAGTTAGGAATAACCTTAACATCACTTCTTAAAGTTACCTCTTCAAGCTCCTTTTTAAGCCCACTTCCTACAGCTACTAAAACATCAGCCTCTTTATAAGAATTAATTATCTCTGGAAGATAACTTTCCTTAATAACATTTCCATATTTTAATGATGAATGTTCTGTTATTACTAGCGGTATATTATACTTTTTCGCAATATATCTAGCACTAATTCCACCCCAAAGTGACGATTGAGCATGAATTACATCTACTTTACCATTTTCTTTAACTATATTTTTATAAAGCTTCTCCATTCTTTTGTTAAAGCTTTTAAACATTAAAGGATGTTTAGGAATATAGTTATAATTTTTATATCTATATGTAAGCAACCCATCTTCATAGCTTTTAGACAAACCTATCTTTTCATTAACTTTTCCAAACATAGTTATTGGCCAAATTTCATTATATGCTACTGTAACTTGCACTCCACTATCTTGAAGAGCTTTAGCTTGTTCTTTAAAAAAGCTACCATGTACTTTGTTTCTATTATTAGAATACCAAGATGGTATAAACATAACATGCATGTTATCACCCCTTTAATATATCATTTAATCTCTTTGAAATATTGCTCCACTCATATTCTTCTATCTTAGTAGATAACCCATCTGTTTTTACTCTTTGAATTAACTTTATCATAGCGTTTCTTATTTCTTCCTTATCATTATTGACAATAATGCATTTATCTATATCTTGTGCTACTTCTTTTATTGGATCATTTTCATCTCCAAGAACAATAAGTATGTATCCATTACATCCAAAATAATCATAAATTTTAGCTGGAATTTGCTTTGAATTTTTATTTCCAAATATAAGTAAAATATCAGAGTTAATAACATAATTTAAAGCTTCAACATATGGTATTCTTCCTTCTATTGATGCATTATCAAACTTAGCTAAATTCATTTTAGCATTATCATCATCTATATTTCCAAAAAACATAATATTAGCACTTTGTTTTATTTCTTCATCAGATATAGCATCTACAAAAGGATTAATATCTCTTAATTTCTTAAATATTTCTCCTGCATAAATAACATTTACTTTATCATCTTTTAATTTATTACCTTTAGGCATTTTACTAATTTCACTATATAACTCTTCTTCATATCCACGAGTGATTATATATGTACTCTCTTTAGGAATTCCATAGCTTTTAATATAATCATCTCTATTTGCCTTTGTAACAAAAATATGTTTATCTGAAAGTTCTATAATTCCTTTTTCAAAATTTCCTTCAATAATTCTTCTTACAGCACCACTATTCTCTCTTGATGAATCTTTAAGCCAAGGGTCACTCCAATAAGTTATCCATGGAATATCTTTGAATTCCTTTTTAATTCTATGAGCACAGATATGACTTGAAGGTGGTTCATGCATTGAAAAGATAACATCAATATCTTTTGTCTTAACTAATTCTTTTCCAAGCTTAGATGCCTTGTATGCCCAATTTAAATACATATCTGGTACTGCAATAATACTTTTGATTTTTCTTTTTAATCCACTTTTATTCCCACCGTTTGCTAAAACAACTCCACTACCTTTTCTAGGCATTACTTTTTCAAAAAGTGCACCACCTGAAACGGCGTGCACCTCTACTTTTTTATCTAATAATTTAAATACTTCCTCATCATAATAAACAGAATCCTTAGGAAAATCTACTGTTAATAGATGAATTTTATTTTCTTGTATTTTAGCTAGATTATTTAAATATTGTAATGTTTCAATAGAAGCTGAGTTATTTATTAACGGTGAATAACATGCAATAAATAATATATTCATAATACCCTCCTAAGTTAAATCGAATTCTTTTTTCTAAAAATAATAGCAACTACCTCTTCTACTTCTGTTACTTTTAATATTTTAGCAACTATAAAGTAAATAATCGCCCCTATTGTAGCTCCAATAATAGTTTTAATAAGTGGCGTAAACCCACTTAAAAACGGATTAACAACTAATAGTGCTATAGTCATAATAGCTGTTGCTATACACATTTTTAATAATGATGTTACAGTTGGCTTTACATCGAATCCATTTGTCATTCTCTTTAATGACATAAATAATAAAAACGATGTTACCATAGCTGCTATTCCTGTTGACATTGCTATTCCTGCAACACCAAATTTCTTTGATAATGTTATGCTAAGAGCTATATTTATAACAACTCCAATAATACTATTTATAGATGTTATCTTTGTCTTTTCCATAGAGAAAAAGCTTGAATTAAGCATATCACGCACTCCAAGAAACGGTAGTTGTACTGCATAACCTATTAATGCTAATGATGTCAAAGCTATAGCCTCCGAATCAAACTGACCTCTACCATAAAATGCAGTTACTATGTCCACTCTATATAATATAAGCCCACTCATCATAGGTAGTAACAATATTGCCGTAAGCCTTATTGACTTACATAGATGATCAAAGAATGAATTCAAATCACCTTCATGTAATTTTTTCGACATTAACGGATAAACAACGGTTAGGATAGACATTGTAATTATTGAGTTTGCAAAAACTATTAACTTTTGTGCATAATCAAGTGATGAAACTGATCCTTCCACTAGTCCCGATGCAATAGTTCTATCTACTATCATATTTATAGAGTTAGCACCAGCACCTATTATTACAGGAATTAATAATAACATTATACATTTAATTCTCTCATCTTTTAAGTTTATAAATGGTCTTATTTTAAACCCATGTTTATATAGTGATGGTATTTGGACTACCACCCTAAAAACATTTCCAATTACATTAGCTATAGTTAATCCAATTACTGTTGTAGGATTTCCAATAAAAAGATAAACAATTATAGGCAAGTTAAAGAATAACCCTAATATACCTGGTATAATAAAATCTTCTTTATATTGCAATATTGCGCTAAAACAAGCATTGATTGGTAATAGCAAAATATTAAACAAACTAATTCTTGTTAAAAATACTGTTAATTCATATTTCTCACCTGTATACCCAGATGCAAATAATGATACTAATTCTTCTGTATAAATAAATCCAAAAGCAAATACTACTATAGAAATTACTGTTAATATACTCATAATGTTATTAGCTAGAGTATACATACCTTTATTGCCCTCTTTATGGAAAGCTTTGCTTAATGCAGGTATAAAAGTAGTTGAAATAGCAAGACCTATAATTGCAAATATAGTATCTGGAACACTTACAGCGGTTGCATATGCATCTGTAACCCCCGTAGTTCCAAAATTATACCCAACTAGTACATCCCTAAATAGTCCTATTCCCTTACTTATAATTGTTACTACCATCAATACAAAGGTAGCTTTAAATAGCTTGTTATTACTCATTACTTCTCATTTCTCCCCAAGCCAGCTTTTAGAATAAACTTAGGAATACTTCCTAATCTTTTTATTCTCCAAGGCTCTTTACTTACCCTATATAACCATTCTAAAGATAGATTAATCATCCATTCAGGTGCTCTTTTAAGCTTTTCTGCGATAACATCAAAACTTCCTCCAACACCCATATAAATTGATATATCCGATTCTTTCATAACTTTTAGTATAAATCTTTCTTGTCTTGGACATCCCATTGCAACAAATAATGCATATGGTTTTTTATTATGTATTTCCTCTACTACATCTTCACAATTATTCATATCAAAGTATCCATTTCTATACCCAACAATATCTAACTTTGGATAATGAACTTTCACCTTCTCTGCAAAAGCATTTATAGTATCATCTGTAGACCCTAAAAAATAAACACTCTTTCCTTGTTGTTCCAATCTACTTAATAAAGCTTTAAGCACCTCAATACCTGCAATTTTTTCTTTTACTGGCTTTCTTTGAAGTTTTGCAGAAACTTGAACTCCAACACCATCTGGTATTATAAATCCTTCATTGCCTGTAAAGTTATCAAATAATTCCTTATCAGACAATGCAGTATATAATACCTCTGGATTACCTGATACTACATGCACTTTTTTTCTAGACATAATTTCATCTATTGCCTTATCAAAACTACTTGAAAATATTTTATAGTCAAGCAATTCTATATAGTCATTATTGATTTTCATAATCTTCTTTCCTTATCTACAATTTTGAGTTTACCATTCTATCTATTTCTTGAACAATCTCATCCTCTGGATTTAGCTTTTTAGCTATTTCTAAATGAAGCTTTGCTTGTTCATAATCTTTAAGATTAATATAACAAGTGATTATATTTGTGCATATTTCAACATCTCTAGATGCTTCAAATGCCTTTTTAAAGTATGCTAGTGCATTTTCATATTCTCCAAGACATGCGAAGTTTAATCCAAGCTCTACTACTACTTCTAAAATTCCACTTTCAATTGCTATACTCTCATTTAGATAGTATATAGCTTTATCATAATTTTCAAGCTTTCTATATGCTACCCCTAGGTAGTAATAAATTAATGGATGTTTTTCAAACTTTCCAAGTAATTTTAATAACTTTTTAATACTTTCCTCTGGCTCTTCATTTATACCTTCAATAGCAGTTTCATATGCTGTTACATTATCTATATCTTCTAATAGTGCAACTATATCGGGTGTTTCTACTCCACCATTATTCTTATATTCATTTATAGCAATCTTTGCTTTTGCATAATCCCCATCTTCTCTATACACTAATGATTTATATAAATAGCCTTCTGCTATTCTTAAATCTTCTTTTTCGGCCTCTTCTATATCTCTAAGCAAGAAATCTTTAAATGCTGAATCCTTTTCCCAAATAGCTTCTCCTATTAAAAGAATATTTTTATAAACATCCTTTTCTCCTGAATACTTATATAAGCCTTTCAGAAGAACATATGCATCTTCAAGCTTTCCTTCATTTACTCTTTTTGATATTATTGATTTTACACAATTCTCTGAATCATTTATATATGTTAATAATGCTTCGTAGTCTTCATTATACTTAAAGTGTTCATCACACCCTAATGCATAAAACATTCCTTCTACAAAGTAATATATAGGTAAATTCTTTAACGCAATTTCATTGTTTGCATTTTGTGTTATATGTTCTGAGCTAACTGGAATAAATAATTCATTATTTTTAAACTTAACGTATTCCGGTATAGAAATTAATTTTCTAAAACCATCTTCCTTAACTTCTAAAAATAACATCTTTCCAAGTTTTTCTTTAAATATAGAGTTAAAATCCATCTTACACACTCCTGCATCTTTTAGTTTATATATGTCTAATAATTTTAATTAAGTTAAACTTAAAATATCTTCTAATTAATATTGTTAAGTTTAACTTTATATTCCTAATTTACATAATACCTTATATATTATAATCTTTCAATCAACAAAAAGAGATGTTCTAAAATTTCAACTTCTAAGTTTCAAATAAAAAAAGAGCATATTAAAATGATTAAATCATCGTAATATGCCCCTTTTTACTATGCTAACATGCCGTTTATTATTTCCATAACGTCATTCTTAAACTTCTCTAACTTATCTTCACTATCTTCTAAACTACTTCCTTTAACAGCAAGATAAACTTTCATTTTAGGTTCTGTTCCTGATGGTCTTACTACAAACCAAGAACCATCTCCTAATACAAACTTAAGAACATTTGATTTTGGAAGGTTTATTTCATTTTTAGAACCTGCAACCAAATCTTCTTCAATGCTTAATTTATAATCTAACTTTGTATTTATATTAACATCTGAAACACTATTAAGTGTAGCATTTCTTAATGTATCGATACATTTAGCTATTTGTTCTTGACCATCTTTTCCCTTTAATTCTATTGAAACTAAAGTCTCTTTGAAGAATCCATATTTTTCATAAAGCTTAACTAATGCATCATTTAAGCTCATACCTTGTTCTTTATAGTAAAGAGTCATTTCTGCTATTAACATTGCAGCTACAACAGCATCTTTATCTCTAACATAATCTCCAACTAAATATCCATAACTTTCTTCAAAACCAAATAGATATTTCTTATCTCCAGCTTCATTGAACTCTCTTATCTTTTCACCAATATATTTAAATCCAGTTAAAACATCCATAATTTCAATATTGTATGCTTTAGCTATCTCTCTAGCTCCTTCAGTTGTAACAATAGTCTTAATTACAACACCATTATTAGGTAGAGTGCCTTCTTCTTTCATCGCATCAAGAATATACTCAGTTAATAGTAAACCTGTTTGATTTCCTGTTAATACCTTATATTCTCCATTAGCTTCTTTAACTACAACACCGATTCTATCAGCATCTGGATCTGTTCCAACAATAATGTCTGGATTAGATTCCTTTGCCATATCAAGTGCTAACTTAAACACCTTTGGATCTTCTGGATTTGGATATGGAGCAGTTGGGAAGTTACCATCAGGTAATTCTTGTTCTTTAACTACAGTTACTCCTGTATATCCTAATTCACTTAATACTCTTCTTACAGGCATATTTCCAGTACCGTGTATTGGAGTAAATATCATTTTTAAATCTGAAGCATTTTTTGCTACTAATTCTTTTCTAATAGTTAAGCTTTTTGTTGCTTCAATATATTTCTTATCTACATCTTCTCCTATATAAACTAATAAACCTTTATTTAAAGCTTCTTCTTCGCTAATTGTCTTTATAGATTCAAAGCTAGTTACTTCATTAACCTTATTAATGATTATGTCAGCCTTTTCATCAGTAACTTGGCCACCAAATTCATCATAAACTTTATATCCATTGTATTCTTTTGGGTTATGAGATGCTGTTAGTACAATACCACCTGTACAATTTAATTCTCTTACTGCAAAAGATAACATTGGTGTAGGTCTTAAACTTTCATATAGATAAACTTTAATATTATTTCCTGCTAATGTTAACGCTGCTGCTTTCGCAAATTCATCAGACATATTTCTTGAATCATAAGCAATTGCTACTGCAGAGTTTTCAAATCTTTCATTTAAGTAATCTGCAAACCCTTGAGTTGATTTTGAAATAGTATATATATTCATTCTGTTGCTACCAGCACCGATTATTCCCCTTAAACCACCTGTACCAAATTCTAAATCCTTATAGAATCTATCTTCAATTTCTTTTTCATCCGTTATTGATCTTAGTTCATTTTTTGTTTCTTCATTGATAACTGCTGATTCTAACCAGTTGTTAAACTTATCTTTATACAAAAAATATCCCCTCCTCTAAATTATTCATACCTATTATACAACAATTTACCATAATATAAAATACTATATAAATAAAGAGTTATTTCTAAATTACTAGAAATAACCCTTTAATTTTATCTTATTCTACCATTTTTACTTTTTATCTTCTTTTTTCTCAGCTTCTTCAACAACTGCTTCCATTGTATCTGAAACTGTCTTTCTTTCATAACTTATTGAAGCCATTACTGAATTTAAATCATCTAATATAGATAATTCTGATCCAACTTCTAAATTTGTTAATTTATATACTTGCCCAGCCTGCCCCATACCAACATCAAATGTTATGTATTTAGGTAAGTCATTTGCCTTACATTCAATTTTAATAGTTTCTTTTTCTTTTTGTAGAACTGATCCTCTTTTTTGAAGATATTCTTCACCTACAAATTGAATTGGCACTTGTGATACAATTTTATCCTTATCTGAAATACCTTCTAGGTCTAGATGAACTATTTTACGACTAACAGGTTCTCTTTGAACTTCTTTGATTAAAGTTTTATATGTTTTACCATCTACTGTTATATCTAATATGCCATGTTCTCCACAAGAATGTATCTCTTTATCAAGTTCTAAATCTCCTACTTCAAATAAAAGATTTTGAATTTGTTTTGAGTATAATACTCCTGGTACATTACCACACTTTCTTGCCTTTTTTGCACTATTAGGCTCGTTAATATCTCTTTTATTTACATTCAATATACTCAATTCTTTTTCCTCCTAAAATTCAACTCTCTTTTGATATTCTGAACAAAATAGGAAATAATTATTCATATAAAGATTTATTTTATTTTTTTGTTGATTAGTAGGTACGTATAAAATATAATAGTACTACTTTGAATATTTAACGAAAGAGGGTAGATCAATGTATAAATACAATCAAAACAACACCCCATTATTCGACGCACTAATGGAATATGTTAATAATGACACACTTCCATTCCATGTTCCTGGTCATAAAAAGGGCGTAGGCGTAGATAGCGAATTTAAAAACTTTATTGGAGATAATCCATTTAAAATCGATGTAACTGTTTTTAAACTAGTTGATAGTCTACATCATCCTACAGGTCCAATTAAGGAAGCTCAAGAGCTTGCAGCTGATGCATATGGTGCAGATGCTTCATTCTTCTCGATACATGGAACATCTGGTGCAATTCAAGCAATGATTATGTCAGCTGTAAATGATGGCGATAAAATCATTGTACCAAGAAATGTGCATAAATCAGTAACTGCTGGTATCATTTTAAGTGGTGCTATTCCAATTTTCATGCAACCTGAGTTAGATAAAAAACTTGGTATTGCACATGGAGTAACTCCTGAAACTATAAAACAAACTCTTGAAGAACATCAAGATGCTAAAGCAGTATTAATTATAAATCCAACATATTATGGAGTGTCTACTGATATTAAAGAAATAGTTAAAATCGTTCATAGCTATAATATTCCTTTATTAGTAGATGAAGCTCATGGACCTCACTTAGCATTCTCAGATGAATTACCTTTATCTGCTTTAGAAGCTGGTGCAGATATTTGTGCTCAAAGTACTCACAAAATAATAGGTTCATTAACTCAAGGCTCATTACTTCATGTAAAGAGTAACTTTATAAGTCCAAAAAGAGTTCAACAAGTATTAAACTTAATGCATACTACATCTCCTTCATATATCTTAATGGCTTCATTAGATACTGCAAGAAGACAAATCGCATTAGAAGGTAAAGAATTACTTGCTAAAACAATTGAACTATTAAAATACACTCGAGATGAAATAAATAAAATCCCTGGTTTCTACTCTTTTGGTAGAGAGGTTTTAGGCAAACCTGGTTGTTTCGGATTTGACTCAACTAAGTTAACTATATCTGCTAGAGAACTTGGAATGACAGGATTCGAACTTGATAGAATATTAGCTGATAAATATCATATTCAAATGGAACTTTCAGATTTTTATAATGTATTAGCTGTTGGTTCATTTGGGGACACTAAAGAAGGCATGGAAAGATTACTTTCAGCTCTAAGAGAAATCTCTAATGAGCATATTGGTAAGAAACCACCAATCCCTGACTTCTTAGATATTCCTAGTATTCCAGAAAGAGCTCTTATACCAAGAGAAGCTTTCTATAGTGATAAAGAATCTGTAAATATACAAGATAGTGTTGGTAAAATATCTGGTGAGTTCTTATTAGCTTATCCACCTGGTATTCCATTACTTTGTCCTGGTGAAATTATTACTCAAGAAATTATTGACTATGTTAATGATTTAAAGAGAGCTAATTTATATGTTCAAGGAACAGAAGATCCTACAGTTGAACAAATTAAAATTGTTTGTCATTAGTATCTAGATATATAAGTTGGGGATGTATCAAAATGATTTATCATTTTGATACATCCCCAATTAATTTAGAATTTAAAATTCAATGATGTAATTCTAAAAGAATTACTAAATAATATTTTTTAGAAACTCCTTAAGGAGTTTTTTCAATCATTTTATATTTTCAATTATCACACAGCCTACTATTATTTAGATGCGTAGTTATCGAAATAACCTTTAATATATATTACAGGTGTTCCCTTATCTCCACTACCGCTCATAAGGTCACAAAGACTTCCTAAAAGATCTGTCAATTGTCTTGGTGTTGTTCCTAATGCTTCATCTCCAATTACTTCTCTTTTAGATTTCTCATTTATCTTCTCAATTATTTGATCTTCTCTTGATTTCCCATCAACTAAGTCATTATCCGCAATATATTTAATTTTTATTTCATCTGGTGTTCCTACTAACCCATCTGTAAATCCAGGTGAAACTACCGGATCTGCAAGTTCCCAAATCTTTCCTACTGGATCTTTAAAGGCTCCATCACCATAAACCATAACTTCAACAGATATTCCTGTTCTAGCTGTGATTTCTTCTTGAATTGCATTAACTAAAGTTTTACAATCTCTTGGGAATAGTTTTATACTATCATCTGTAGCCTTATTTGATCCTAATAGACCATAATCTTCATTATATCCACTTCCATTAACTGATGCCGTTACTATTTCATCTAAAGCATATACATTTTTCGCTCCAGCATTTAATAATATCTTTTTAGTTCTGTGTCTTTCGTGAATATTTGCTACTAAAATATTCTTTGTAAACTTCAATGCAACTCTTGGATCATTAGCTAAATGAACTTCAATTTGTCCACTTTTAACTAAGTTTTTATACATTTGTATGTAATCTATTCCTGTAAAAGGATGTACAATATCTTCTTGTGAAAAAGTATTTCTATACTCCTCTTCAGTAAGATGATCTGTATATGGGTTTATCCCAGCATCATCCATCTTTTCAATATTCATTAAATGATTACCAACTTCATCAGATGGATAGTTTAAGAATAAATAAATCTTTTTTCCTGTAAGTGCGACTGATTCTAAAATAGAAGCAAATCTATTTCTACTTAATATTGGGAATAACACTCCAATATCTCCATCAAATTTATTATTAAGATCTTCTGCTATATCTGTAAGTTTAACATAATTACCTTGTGCTCTTGCAACTAGTGATTCAGTTATTCCTATAACATCATTCTCCTCAATTTTAAAACCTTCTGCTTCAGATGCATTTAAGACTGTATCTACTACGATCCTTCTTAAATCATCACCTTCTTTTATAATTGGAGCTCTTAAACCTCTCGCTGTTGTACCAATAACTCTCATTATTTAATCCCCCTTATGTAGCTTCTACTGTATTATATTTAATAACACTACCTTTTCTATTATAAAAAAATAAATCTTACTATACAAGTTAATATAGTAAGATTTGCTTATTTTTTTATTTTATTACATTTATTCAAATGGATATAACCCTAAATACTCTTCAAGACATTGCCCACTTTCTTTTATTGCTGTACTATGCTCAACACCAACATATCTAACATGCCATGGTTCATAAGCATATCCTGTAATTTCTTCCTTGTCTTTTAAAAATCTAATTATAAATCCATATTTATGAGCATTATCAGCTAGCCATTTACCTTCTTTTGTATCTCCAAAAGACTCTACTAAATCCGTACTTCTAACACTTCCACCTAGATCAAAAGTTAAACCTGATTGATGTTCACTAAAACCAGCCCTAGCAGAGTATATACTAGCATGATACTCTCCTTGCTGTGCAACATTGCTTGCATAAATACGTACTTGTTCTTGATAACTCCTATAACCTGATACTAATCTAATGCTTAAGCCTTCTTTAGATGCATCTTTAATCATAGTGTTCAATGCCTGTTTAGCCTCTTTATCTTCTCCATAATTATAAGTTTTAGGTAACGCAAAATGCTTGTTTACAATCATAATACCATTAATATAGCTTGGCTCTGTTACTTGTACAGATGTACTATCATATTTTCTTCTATAAACTAAATCCTTATACTCATCTTCTATTTTCTTTAACTCACTTGACTCAGCTGTAATTTTTTTTGTATCTCCACTATTAAATGCAGCTGTAAATTCACTTTTTGCAGTTTCTATAATCTCTTTTTCTTTATCAGTAAGCCATGAAATATCCATTTCTAAAACTCCTGAATACATGGTTCTAGCATTAGCCATCTCAGTACTATTTCTTTCTGATATATATCCTTCTAAAGAATCTACTTTACTAGATAATTCAGTAATATTTTCTAAATTCATTAATTTATCTATTTCTGCTGCTTTTTCTTCAATAACTGCTTTTTCTTCATCTGAATAGTAGGATTCTCCTACTGTCTTTTTAATTTCATTATATCTATTTATTATATCATTATATTGTATCGTATCTTCAGCGGTTTTTCTTTCTTGATTTTCCACAGCTATACTTCTCATTTTCAAAGGAATAAATACAATAACTAAAGAAACAACTATTGTTATAAACAAAGCCAATATTATTCTTCTTTTACGATTTCTCGCAATCCTACTAATTTTCTTATTAAAGTTACTCACCTAACATTCCCCCTATTATCTTTTGTTAGTATATCACATAAACATAATGTATATATTTCAATTTGGTTTCAATTTCTTCCTAATAATTATAAAAAATAAAAGTACTTATCGCAATATGATAAGTACTTTTATTTTATTTATTTGCACAATTCAAATTAAATATGTGTTCATCTAATAATATTCCTCTATCCATTGATACAATTCTATCTGATACCATCTTTGCAAAATCCATATCGTGAGTAATTATTAATGTTGTCATTCCCTTTTCATTTAATGATTTAATAAGCCTTGCAACATCACCAGTTAAACTTGGATCTAACGCTGATGTTGGTTCATCAAAGCAAAGTATTTTAGGATCTAATGCTAATGCTCTACCAATTGCAACTCTTTGCTTTTGTCCACCCGATAGTTCACAAGGATAACTTCCCGCTTTATCTCCTAGACCTAAAAATCCTAGTATTTCTTTTGCTTTACTTATAGCTTCATCTTTTGAAATCTCAAGCACCTTTATTGGCGCTTCTATTATATTATCTATTACGGTCATATGAGGAAATAGATTGAAGTTCTGAAATACAAGACCTATATCTTTTCTTATTTCTAGAAGTTCATCCTTCTTAGCCAGTACACCATTATTAGTAAGTACTTTATTATTAATCTCAATTATACCTTTACTACTTTTTTCAAGCGCATTTATACATCTAAGTAATGTAGTTTTTCCACCACCCGATGGTCCTACAATAACTAATGATTCACCTTCTGAAACTTCTAAATCTACACCTTTTAATACTTCTACTTTCCCGAAGGACTTTTTTAATCCTTTTATTTTCAACATAATTAGTCCTCCTTAATTATAATATTCAAATCTTTTTTCTATTCTCTTCATTAAAATCGTAATAAATCCAATTATGAATAAGTACACAAATGCTACTACAAAAAATGGCAGTATAGATGCATCTCTATTAGACGCATTTTTTGCTATCTTTAATAAATCTGTTAATCCAACAACATATACTAAAGCTGTATCTTTTACTAATGTTGTTACTTCATTACTTACAGCTGGCAATATTCTTTTAGTTGCTTGCGGAAGTACTATTCTAAAGAAAGTTTGAGTCTTACTTAAACCTAAAACCTCAGCCCCTTCATATTGTCCCTTGTCAATTGAATTAATACCTGCTCTAAATATTTCACCAAAATACGCTGCATAATTTAAAGAGAATGCTAAAATTACTGCTGGAAATCTATCTATAGTAATATCTAATACAGGTAGTCCAAAGAATATAAAGAAAATTTGAAGTAAAAGAGGAGTTCCCCTCATTACAAATATATAGGCTTCTGTAAGTCCACTTACTATTTTTATTTTTGATAATCTTAATTGTGCTACTACTATACCAAGTGGAATTGATATGATTAATGTAACAATAAATACTCTTAATGTTTCCATTAACCCTTCCATAACCTGTGGCATTAATGCCCATACTTGTTCCATTTCAAACTCCTCCTAAATTTTAATTATAATACTTTATTTTCACCAAACCATTTTTTTGATATTTCTGCTGCTTCACCATTTTCTTTAATAGCTTTTAAGCTCGTATTTAATTTATTTAATAGCTCTGTATCACCTTTTCTAACTCCAATTCCATACTCTTCTTCACCAAAGTTATCATCTAAAATAGCATATTTTTCTGCACCTTTTAAGCTTATATAGTAATTAATTAATACTTCATCAGCAACTACAGCATCTACTCTTCCAGCTTCTAAATCTCTTAATGCTAAATCATTAGTTTCAAATGTAATGGCTTTTCCACCATCAAACCCTGCATAAACATCTGCTTCGCCTTCCATTGCTTCAACTGCACTTGAACGATCTTGAGCTGCAACTTTCTTTCCAGCTAAGTCTGCTTTAGTCTTAACCTTTGAATCTGCTAAAGTTACGATTACTTGTCTATTTTTTAAGTAAGCATCAGTAAAATCAACCTGCTCTTTTCTTTTATCTGTTATTGTATAACCATTCCATATAATATCTATATTTCCATTTTTTAATTCCGTTTCTTTCATTGTCCAATCAATTGTTTGGAATTTTAGTTTTTTACCAAGCTTTTCTCCAACAGCAGTTGCTATGTCTATATCAAATCCTACTAACTGTCCATCCTTGTCTCTAAATCCCATTGGTGCAAAAGTATCATCAACACCAATTATTAATTCATCTTTAGTCATTGCACTTACTACTTCTTTCTCCTCTTTATCTCCACCACAAGCTACTAGTCCAAAAGCCATAGATGAGATTAACCCTACCCCAATTACTCTCTTTAATATCTTTTTAAAACTCATTTTTATATCCCCCTTATATTTACAATTTATTGCTTTTTTGTATGTTTTTATGTCTTACTTTATCTATTTAATACTTTATCACAGTGAAGTGATGAAGTCAAGAAGCTTTAATTGTTTTTTATTAAAATTAAATTTTCTTACTTTATAAACTATTTAATAACTATAAAAATATTACTTTCTTTTTTCATTTTTAATTAACATTTTATAATCATAAATATTAAATGACCAATTATCAATACACAATATAAATACAGACAACATATATACTGTTGTTTATATTTAAATCGATAATTGTTAATTGGTCATTATTACACTATATTTATTTTTTATTTTAATACTACCATAGTTACTCCATCTCCACCTTCACCATAAACACCAAGCCTAGAGCTTTTAACATGAGGATGTCTCTTTAACATATCACTTATAGCTTTTCTAAGTACACCAGTACCTTTACCATGAACTATAGTAACTTCTCCTAGGTTACATAAATATGCTTCATCAAGATATTTATCAGTTCTGTAGCAAGCCTCTTCTGAATCCATACCTCTTAAATCTAATCTATTTTCTATTTGTTTAACATTTAAGTTAACTTCTCTTCTTTTTCTTTCTTTCTTTTTCTCTTTACCTTTTACAACTCTTAAATTCTTTATATTAGCCTTAATCTTCATTATACCTGCTTCTACCATAACATCACCTTTGGCGTCTGGCATTGATATAATAATTACATTTTGATTTAATGATGGCAAGAATGCATCCATACCTAGCGTCACATTTGTAATTGCTTCTCCATCATTTTCTCTTTGATTCATTAAAGACTGTTCTTTCTCTTCAAGACTTTGCTTAAGTTTCTTTCTTTCTTCTTCAAGTTTTGCTCTTCCACCAGTTGCAAATCCTAGCTTTTCTAGTTCTCTCATTGATTTAAGAATATCATCTGCTTCATCTTTAGCTTCACTAATTATTTGTTTAGCTTGTTGTCTTGCTTCTTCATAAGCTTTATCTCTAACTTTATCCATCTTAGCTAATTTCTCTTCATACTCATCTCTTAGATTAATAGCTTCAATTCTAAGTCTTTTAGCTTCTCTTGCTTCTTTATTTGCTAAACTACTCTTTTCTCCAAGTTCTCTAATTAAATCTTCGAATTGAAGATTATCTGATGCCATATACTCTTTGGCTGAGCTTATTACGTCTTGACTTAACCCAAGTCTTCTTGATATATCAAACGCATTTGATTTACCTGGAATTCCTATTAATAATCTATACGTAGGTCTTAATGTATTTACATCAAATTCAACTGAAGCATTTTCAATTCCATCAGTTTTAATTGCATATGCTTTTAATTCACTATAGTGAGTTGTAGCTATTACCCTAGCTCCATTGTTTCTTAGCGTTTCTAAAATAGCGACTGCTAATGCTGAACCTTCTGTTGGATCTGTACCTGAACCTATTTCATCAAATAGCACAAGTGAAGTTCCCTTTGCAGATTCTAAAATATTAACTATGTTTGTCATATGTGATGAGAATGTAGATAGTGATTGTTCAATACTTTGTTCATCACCAATATCTGCATATACTCCATCAAAGAAACATACTGTTGATTCTGATTTAGCAGGAATCATAAGTCCACTTAGTGCCATTAAATGTAGTAGTCCTACTGTTTTTAAAGTTACAGTCTTACCACCTGTATTTGGTCCTGTAATCATAAGTGTAGTAAAGTTTTCACCAAGATGAATATCTGATGGCACTACTATCTTAGGATCTATAAGCGGATGTCTTGCTGTTAATAAATTAAAGCATCCATCATCTCTAACCTCTGGCATGATTGCATTAAGCTTTGATGCATATTTACCTTTTGCAAATATAAAATCAAGCTCCATTAAAATCTTAAAGTTGCTTTCACATATTTCTGAACAAAGGCTTATTTCTCCGGATAACTCAGTTAAAATACGTTCTATTTCAGCCTTCTCTTTAAGCATTAATTCTTTAATCTCATTATTTAACTTTACTAGACTCATTGGCTCTATGAAAAGTGTAGCTCCTGTAGAACTTTGATCATGTACTATACCTGGTACTTGCCCTTTAAATTCAGCTCTTACTGGTAGTACATATCTTTCCCCTCTCATTGTATAAATAGCATCTTGTAGGTACTTTGAATGCTCTCTTACTATTGAGTTAATTCTATCTCTAACTGAACTATTTTTTTCTTTTAAACTTCTTCTTATCACCCTTAAAGCATCACTTGCTCTATCACTTACTTCTTCTTCTGATACAATTGCATTTTCAATTGCATCTTCAAGTCTTTTATTGGGTTCTAGGATATAAGCTAAATCTTCAAGCTTTGGATATGCTTTTTCTGATTCTTCTCTAGACATAAAGTTTTTAAATCTTCTAGATGACCTAAGCATTGAACCTACCCTTAATATTTGTGATGGAGATAAAACTCCACATTTCTTAGCTCTAGCTATCGCTTCTCTTACATCATAAAGCCCCTCAAAAGGAGGTGCACCTCTAGTTATTAAAATCTCTAAAGCTTCATCAGTTTCCTTAAGTCTTTCTCTAACTGTATGAATATTATCATATGGAGATAACTCATCTATAAGTTCCTTTGCAGCTGATGTAAGTGTATAAGCTTTTACTTTTTCTTTAATTTTATTATATTCTAACACTCTAAGTGTTCTACTCTTCATAAATTACTCCTTTTACTATGCTGAAATATTCTTTTTAAATTTCATATAAGCATAAATTATTATTATAGCTGATACAACGCTATACCCTAATGAAAAATACGTTACTCCATTTATAATGAAGTTAGCATTATCCTTTAAGAAAGCAACAAGTAATATTATTGCAGCTATGTTAATAGCAATATTTCTTATGGAAACTTTCCAAAATGCCTTTATTTCATTTGAAATATCAATTCTTACGCTTTTATTTAATTTATTGTACCAATCTGTTTTTTGCGTATTTGCAGCAATTTTCATAAGCACTACTATTATTATAGTACTTATTGCACATAATCCAATAGCTAATATATTCATAGTTCCTCCTACTCAATCCCTCTTCTATAATGACCTTTTGTATAGTTTTCTGTTTTATATTCTTTTTCACCACTTAAAAATGCTAAAACATCTTTAACTTCTTCTTTTGTTTCATCTCTAAATTCTACCTTAAATGAACTAATTCCTATTTCTCTTATATCCTCTAATTCATTAATCATATTAATAGCCTTAGGATTAATAATATAACTTCTACAGAATACATCTGTCATTACAGTAAAGCTTTCATTTACTCTATCCACAAGCTTAAAGTTTTCCGTATTACATGAGCCACTACATTCTTTAGTAGATGTCTTTCCACCAAATGTACTTCCAATAGGGCAATATTCACTAACCATAACTTCTGGCTTTCCATAAAGAAGCATAGATGCATTGTTTTTGCTGTTTTTCATCATCTGTTTTATCTCTTTTCTATTAAGTTCTAAACTTAACATAGGTAAATCAATTAAATCACCATAAAACTCTAATGCTCCGGAATTTATTATATTTAATTTATAATCCCCAAGTATAATCATATCATCTTTAAACTTGCTAATAAATCCTGCATTTGATGTAACAAGCCCCTTTATATGATTTTTACACTTATTTATTATATCTTCTACCTTTTTAAATTCACTCTTAACTACATTTGGAGTTTTTATGTAGAAGTTAATATCTTTTCTTTCTTCAGCAATTCTCATTAAATCATTCATTTTAATAGACTCTCTACCTCTAGTTAGTATATCTACTGCAATATCTTTGCAATTAGCTTCAACTAAAGCTTCTAATTGTGGCTTTCTTGCACATTGGAAAACTGTAAGTTCTATATCACTTTTTTTATTTAATCCTAAATCTTGCTTTTTACCATTTCTACTTCTTCTATAAACTTTACAGATTTGCTTTTGAAGTGCTAATATAGCATCTCTTCTTAAGTTGTTTATATCTGAAATCCTCATAAATCCATCACTAAATGAATCAAACTCAACATTTTTAATTACAAAAGCAGTATCTCCTGTCTTTTTAATAGACTCCTCTATTCTTTCTTTAGTAAGAGGTCTATTTTCAGCCTTCTGAACTACTTCTCCTGAATATGTATAAAGATTCCCATTATGAGTTAATCCTATAACAAGTGGTTCACCAATTTGGAACCAAACTTTACATTCAATTTCAATCTTCTTTAAATAAGGCTTAGTTAAATCATATAAAGTATCTAATAAATGTTTATTTCCACTCTTATATAATTCTTGACCCTTTTTATATCTTATAGGGAATAACTTCACTAAATCTCCAGCTTTAGCTTCTTTAACTTCGTTGCCATCTAAAAGAATTTTATTTACTTCAAACCCCTTATCTAAGGCTCTAACTCCATCACCTAATGCAATATCTTCTTTTATTTTAACTTCTAACTTATCAGTTACAATACCCAGTGGTAATCCTGTATTTCTTGGAGCATTATAACTCATCATATCTCTACCAGTATCCTTATGTAGGAATGCACTAGTAAATCCACCTCTATTAAATAACTGAGCTAGTTCTTGTTTCCCCTTACTTGAATTAAATTTCTTTCTATTTAAAGCTGCATCTACTGCCCCTCTATAATTAGAAACTACACCTGCAACATATTCAGGTCTCTTCATTCTACCTTCAAGTTTTAAAGAATATGCTCCTGTATCTATTATTTCTTCAACATCTTCAATAGTACATAAGTCTTTAGGACTTAAAAGATACGCCTCCTTTGACCCTGATTTTTCGCCTTGAAGGCTATATTCCATCCTACAAGGTTGTGCACATCTCCCTCTATTACCACTTCTTCCACCTATCATAGAACTCATTAAACATTGTCCTGAGTAACTAATACAAAGTGCTCCATGAACAAATATCTCTGTTTCTATTCCTAAATCCTTAGAAATATATTTAATTTCTTCAAGTGATAATTCTCTAGATAGTACTATTCTTGTAAATCCATTCTCCTTAAAGAAAACTGCTGCTTCTGCATTATGTATAGTCATTTGTGTCGATGCATGAAGTTCAAGGTCTGGATATTCTTCCCTTACTCTTTTACATAAACCCATATCTTGAATTATTATTGCGTCTACACCTATATCATTTAAGAAACCAACATACTTAACTGCATCTGGTAACTCATCTTCTTTTAATATTGTATTTAATGTAACGTAAACTTGTGCTCCATAAAGATGTGCATAATCTACGGCCTTAATCATATTGTCATTATCAAAGTTTGATGCATAAGCTCTAGCTGAGAATTTACTTCCGCCTAAATATATTGCATCTGCACCACTATTAATTGCTGCGATTAAACTTTCCATACTTCCTGCTGGTGCTAAAATTTCTACCTTTTTCATCTTTTTCTCCTTACTGAGTTTTAAATTATCTTCTGATTATATATATTCTCTCTTTTATATCATATTATAAATCACAATTATGTCAAATTTTCAAATAATATTGTTGTTTATTTGTAACCTATTAGATGGTAGAATTAATTATTATGTATATATCTTTATATAAATTTGGAGGTAATTATGAAAAAAAGAATTATAGGATTAGTATTTGTTCTATCACTTACATTAACATCATTTATTTCATGTGGAAATGATTCAAAAGTAGATGAAGTTAATGGTTCAAAAGAAGAACAAAATATAGTTAAGCAATTTGAAGAAGAAAAAATTGTTATTAAAACTGCTGATATAAAAAATTTAAATAGTAAGAAGTTAACAGAAACACTTAACGCTAAAGAAGGTGAGCAAGGTATTTTCTGTTTCACTGTAACCGATACAGCTGATGGAACTAAAAAAATGGACTACTTACTTTTCAATGGTGTGGATAAAGGATTTAAAGATTTTGACTTTAACCTAGAAAAAAACGTAATGAAAATTAATGTCTCTTACGATCCATCTGCTGAATCTAAGCAATCATTATACTTAATTGAAAAAGATGCATCTATTTCTTTTGATTCTATTGAAGTAACTCTTACAAAAGAAGATGGTAGCGTTACTATTTATGAATTTTAGTATGTATTAATTAAAAATGATCATTATCAATGTAAAATTAAGATACCATTTCTAGGTTACTTTAATTACTACATGATAATGATCATTTTATTTTACACACATTTTTTAATTAGTTGTTTCTTTATTACTTTGATCAATAGTTTCTGGAACTAATTCATCTCCCGAATTTGAATTATTGTCTGTATTATTCGGTAATTCATTATTACTACCAGTTTCTGTTTTACCAGCCTCTTCATTTTTATCTATATTAGATTCTGGCTTTTCTTCTGGATTCTTACCTACGTTATCTTCTATATTATCTTTAGGTTTTTCTTCTGGAACTACTAGGCTGTCTTCCTTTGGTGTTTCATCACTATCAAATAATCCTGTAATCCAGTTCCATATCTTTTTGAAGAACCCGTCTTCTTTTGAAGTTTCTGGTTTTAAATCTATAGCATTTTTATCAGTTGAATCCACCTTTGCATCTTCCCCTAATAAACTTTCATTTGTATCACCTAAAATTCCAAGGTCTTCATCATTACTATTAAATAGATTTGAGAACCAGTCTCCAACACTTGTAAACCAATTTCCTATTGATTCAAAGAAACTACTATCAATTTTTTCACCAGCAGCTTTAAGACTTTCATCTACATTATTTTTCACAGTAGTTAATGTCTTTTTCATATCTTTATAGTTATAATCTTGTTTAGATATTTTAACCATTAAATCCTCAATTTGTTTTTGTTGCTCAGCTGTTAATGTAATATTATAATTATTAGTTACATTTATAATAGTTTCAGCAATCTGTATAGTATCTTTAGTATCATTTTTAATTATTTCTGTCTTAATTTCATTTATAACACCAGTTGCTTTATCTTGACCAACATCATTACCTAATCCACCAGTTATAATTAACTCTTCTGATGCTATTTCTTTTTTCTCTTCATCTAATTTTTCACCAGTAGCATCTTCAAAGGCTTTCATTACACCTGTTAATGCACCAGTTCCTGATACTGGGAATATACTAGCTATTACACAATTCGCATCAGTTAATCCTGCTGTAGAAAGAGTTGTTGCTACCATAGAGCTTGTTACCCATGTAATATTTGCACTTTTAACATTTATCCCGCTTCCAGCTTTTGTTGGTTCAACATATGCACATGAATAAGTTCTAGTCCCTATTTGTTGTTCACTAGCAATTCCCTCTAAGTACTTTCTTTCCTCTTGATTATTAACTTCTAATACAACTACCTCATTCTTCTTAACACCGAAGTAATCTAACATTGTTTTCTTTTGTTCTTCACTTAAATTTGCTCCTAAAGTAACAACATTAGCACTATCAGCAAAAGCTGGTGTAACTTGTCCTAAAATTAATACTCCACATAAAGCAAGTGAAGTTATAGTCTTCTTTAAATTCATATCCGTCTCCTATATAATTCTTAATTTGTGTAAAGATATTTAAATCACTACTGTTGATATATTACTATAAATCATTTTTCATTTCCATCAAATATCTATAAAATAATACTTTCTTAAGAATTTAACAATTTATTCACATACAAATAAAAGTAATCTAAACTAATATGTATTCAAATTACTTTTATCTATTTTCTTTATATAATTTTCAATATTAAACTCTGCTCATTTACATTATATCTATTTTGTTAATAATGGATTTTTATCTTTTCTTTCTTTTGCTAACATAATCTGACTATCTAAAAGTTTCTTTTCTAAATCTAAAACTTTATATTTATAATTTTGTACATTAAAGCTATTTTCTTTGTGCTTATCTTCAATAAGTTTTTTCATCCTTCTAAGCTTTTCATTATCTTCCATAACTACAGATAATTTATCTTTTAAGAATTCAACTTCTTCTACACTATTTTTAGTTTTAACATAGTCAGCTTCCTTTTTCTCATACATCTGAACTTTTTCTTTCATTTTCATATTAGACTCTTTGAAAGACTCTATCTCTTTAATATTAAGTTCTTTTATAGATTCTAACTCACCAATGTTTTCATTACATTGATTTATCTTATCTTCATATTGATTTATTGTATCTAAAGCTTTTAGATGCTCTTGCTTCTCTATATAGTCATTAGAAATCATATCTTTATACGTTTTTAACTCATCAGTTAAACTTAGTATTATCTCTTTATCTCTTTTCTTTTCTTCTAGTAAAGAAGCTATATAACTCTTATCTTCATCTACCTTTTTATTCAATTCCTCTAATGACTTTTTAGCATCTTCAAATTCTTCTGCAATTTTAGTAAGTGAATCTAGTTGTTCTAATTTTTCACTAGTTGCAGCTATTGTAGTTTTTAATGCTACAATTTCTTTATCGCGTTCAGCTATAGAAGCATCACACTCTGTTCTAAGTTCTTTTATTCTCTCTCTTAAAGTTAAGTGTCTTTCTTCTAATGAATTCTTTTTCTTATTTAATTCTTCTACTTCTTGATCACACTTAAATAGCTCGTCCGTAATATTTACAGCAGCAAGTACAGCTACAGAACTTGAACTAAGAACTTTGTTCTTTGCACCAATCTCCCTAACCTTACCATCAACATATCCTGCGATATCAAGTAAGTACTCTTCATTCTCTTTTCCCTTTAAATTATATTCAACTCCATTTATTTTAACAGAAACTGTTTTCATGCTCCACCTCATAATCAACCTTAATATATAATATCTATTTTACCATATTTTTTTTACCTATAAAATACATTCCTATGATACTTATTACAAAAAAAGAGAATTTCTTTCGAAATTCTCTTACTTTTATTTAATATATTTAATTCTTATGACTCTTTTGCTCCCATATATAGAGAAATTGCTAACCCAATACCAAATGTTAATATAGAAACAACTCCTGCTAAGTTAAATGTAAATCCACCTGGAATTTCATTATATATTCCTACTACTGAACCTAAAACTAAACCAAGAATTACACAATAAGCAGTTTGAGGGAATTTTTTAAATAATACCTCAATAGCTTTTGTCATTGTAACAAATCCAACTACAACTCCAATTCCAACTGGCATAATTATCATCATATCAAAAGCTTTAACACCTTCTAATATAGGTTGGTACATTCCTAATAATAAAAGCATAAATGAACCACTTACACCTGGTAATATCATTGTTGCTGCAGCAATAAATCCTGAAATGAAGAACATAACCATAGATGGTGTGCTACCAGCTGATGAAGGTTCTCTCATCACTCCCATTATAACTACAATAATTAATGCTACTGCAAACCAAACCATATTAAGTGTTTTAATTTCTTTTTCCTTTGCTTTTTTATAAAGCATTGGTCCTGCACCTAATACTAATCCTATAAAGAAGAAATTAGTTTGTTGAGGTACATTAGTTAATAAGAATGGTATTATAAATACAAAAGCTCCTATTCCTAACACTGCACCAATTCCTAATTGGAATAAGAATTTAAAGCTATTCTTGAAATCTTTAAATAGCCCAGTAACTGAATATATAAGTTTATCATATATCCCCATAAGTACTGCCATTGTTCCACCACTTACGCCTGGAATAACATTTGCTCCACCAATAAGAGCTCCTTTAAATATGTTTATTATCGCTTCCATCTTCAGTCTCCTTCTTTCTTATATATAAGCATGTCTATTTTATCATATAATTACATTATTAACTATTACTTTTAATTGCATACATTTTACCAGATTATTAATGATTTTCAAACAGACTTCCAAGTCCTCCTAATACACTGCCTTCTCCAACACTCTTACCACCTGCTTGTGGTGCAGCTGAGAATACCTTCGATGCTAATCTACTAAACGGTAAACTTTGAATCCATACATCTCCTGGTCCAGTTAATGTAGCGTAGAATAATCCTTCTCCACCAAATAAACTATTTTTTATTCCTCCAACAAATTGTATATCATAATTAACATTTTTAGTCATAGCAACCAAACAGCCTGTATCAACCTTTAAAGTTTGACCAGCTTCTAAAGTTTTTTTAATTATAGTTCCACCTGCATGAATAAATATCAAGCCATCGCCCTCAAGCTTTTGAAGAATAAATCCTTCTCCACCAAAGAATCCAACTCCTAGTTTCTTTCTAAAATCTATTCCAATTGAAACACCTTTAGCTGCACATAAAAATGCATCCTTTTGACATATAATCTTTCCACCAAATTGTGATAAATCCATAGGAACTATTTTACCAGGATATGGAGATGCAAAAGCAACCTTTTGTTTTACCATTCCTGTATTTGAAAACTCAGTCATAAAAAGACTTTCTCCTGTAATAACCCTTGATGCAGCTCCCCCTAACTTACCTAAGAATCCTGAACTTTTACTTTTTTGACTTCCATCGCCAAAAATTGTTTCCATTTGGATACTTTGATCCATCATCATCATAGCACCAGCTTCAGCAACAACACTTTCTCTTGGATCAAGCTCAATTTCAACAAATTGCATATCATCCCCATACAACTTGTAATCAACTTCATGTGAATTCATTAAAACACCCCTTACTACTCATTTTTTTCTACCTATAAATTATATACCAAATTTCTGAATTAATTCTTACATTTTTAAATCATATTTCTTAATGTTATAACTTTACTTTATTCAGTTATCGATGGTTAAAGTTTGTCCCTACTTTGTTACGCGAAAATTAGCTCAAGCTCGTGAGAGTGAAACCTTAGATTTCGATAAGTATTAAATTCTTGGAATTTCTTTGAATAAAATTATAAGGGTATAAAACCTGATGGTTTTATACCCTTTAATTTTTAGTTATATAAATCTTAAAGATTTATTCCAATAACAAAACTTGCTTCACTTTATCATGAATGAAAATGAACACTTTAGTGTAAACCCTAGTTTATACTTTATTCCTTTTTTATTCATCTAATAAATTACGAATAATTTGTGTTGCATCCATATACTTAGCGATAGATTGACCTTGATTTAATCTACTAACAACTCTACCTAAGAACTCTGACATATCAACAGCTTCAAACCATTTTGCATCTTTTAATTCCTGAGATACATATGTTAAGTTTGTTGAATATACTTTAGTTATTATACCTTCTTCATAGGCTCTGTTGAACTTTTCAAGACCTTCTGTTAAGAATGCAAATGTTGCAGCAACATAAACATTTCTAGCATTTCTTGATTTTAATTCTACAGCTATATCTAAAACTGATTCACCAGATGCTATCATATCATCAACAATTAAAACATCCTTACCGGCAACATCTTTTCCCATATATTGATGTTCAACTATTGGATTTTTACCATTTACAATTAATGAATGATCTCTTCTTTTGTAGAATAACCCAACATCTACACCAAACACGCTTGAATAGTATATAGCTCTATCCATAGCCCCTGTATCTGGACTTATTACAAGTAATTTTTCCATGTTTAACTCTAATGTAGCTTCATTAGAAATTAATGCTTTTACTATATCATATGTAGGATATAAATTTTCAAATGACATTAAAGGAATTGCATTTTGAACATTAGGATCATGTACATCAAAAGTAATAATTTCATCTACACCTAATCTTTCAAGTTCTTGAAGTGCAAGTGCACAATCTAGAGATTCTCTTCCCTTACGTCTATGTTGTCTTGATTCATATAAAAGAGGCATAATCACTGTAATTCTTGTTGCTTTACCTCTTATAGCTGAAACTGTTCTTTTTATATCTTGGAAATGTTCATCTGGTCCTTTATGATTTTCAAATCCAAACATTTTATATTTGCAGCTATAATTTCCAATATCACATAAAATGTAAATATCTTTACCTCTAACAGTTTGTGGTATTTTAACTTTACCTTCTCCATTAGAAAATCTTATTTCATCTGTTGGTATTAAGAATGTTTCTGTACAATTTCTTTTTTCTTGGATATATTTATCTACAGCATTACCAAGTTCAGTACAACTTTCTAATGCAATTATTCCAAGATCATGCTTTAATTCACTCATATTTCCGCTCCTTATCAACTACTAACTTTATAAATATGGATATATATCAGCATATACTAAAATTATCTAATAATAAAGTAATTTCTACAATAAATGCTTTAAAATCCATTTTTATTAACATATTTCAAATAATTTATATTAATAGAACCACGACATTAATTATCGTGGTTACTATCATATAAGTATTACAATTCTAGAATAAATTACTAAAACTCTAAAACTATTTTAACAAAATCTAGCCTAATATATACTTAGTTATCTTAATAAAGCACCTAACTTATGTTCTAAAGCTCTTAATATCTTATCATGAACTTTACTTACATCTTTATCAGTTAAAGTTTTCTTTTCATCTCTATAAGCTATTGCATATGCAATACTCTTCTTTCCTTCTGGAATTTGAGCCCCCTTATAAATATCGAATAACTTAACTGTTTCAACTAAAGCTCCACCAGTATGTCTGATAGTTCCTTCAATTTCTTGTACTAATATAGCATCATCAACTAATAAAGCTATATCTCTAGTAACAGCTGGGAACTTAGGTAATGGCTTATATGCTTTTGTAGTATTTGATGCTGCAAATAAAACATCTAAATCTAATTCAGCTACATATGCATCAACATCTACTTCGTAAGCTTCTGTTACATTAGGATGAACTTCTCCAAGACAACCTGCATTAGCCTTTCCTGCTTTTAATAATGCAGTTTTTCCTGGATGGTAACTTGGATTTTCTGATAATCTTTCATATTTAGCTTTAGCAACGCCTAAAGCATCAACTACATTTTCAACTACACCTTTAAGGTCTAAGTAATCACAATCACCATACATTCCAATAGTTAATATATTTCTTTCTGTTGGTAATTCATTTGGATCTTCTGAAGGAATATATACCTTACCGATTTCAAATAATCTTACATAGTCATTATTTCTTGAGTAGTTTCTAGCTAAACATTCCATCATTGAAGGTAATGTTGAAGTTCTCATAACACTATAATCTTCACCTAATGGGTTTTTAATTTTAACTACATTTCTAAGTTCTGAATCAGCTGGAAGGTTTATCTTATCAAATACCTTTGGTGATACAAATGAGTAACTGATAGATTGATTTATTCCACTTCCAATTAAAGCATCTCTTACTAAATCACTTAATACTTCATTTTTGTACTTTGGTTCTCTTTCAGTAGAAGCGTTAAATACTGTTGTAGGAATCTTTTCATATCCATAAATTCTAGCAACTTCTTCTGCAATATCTTCTCTTATAGCTATATCTACTCTGAAAGTTGGAATAGTTATAACTAAATCTTCACCTTTAATTTCAGCATTTAAATCTACTGAATCTAAACAAGATTTCATTTCTTCAATTGAAATTGAAGTACCTAAGAATTTGTTAAGCCAAACTGAAGAAACTGTTATTTCACCAATTTCCTTTTTAACTTTGTACTCATCAACAGTACCTTCCATAACTTCACCACATTCAAGTTCTACTATTAAAGCACATGCTCTATCAATAGCAATTGCAGCAAGGTTAGGATCTATATCTTTTTCGAATCTTGCAGAACTTTCCGTTCTTAAACCTAACTTCTTAGAGTTAACTCTAATGTTTGTTCCTTCAAAGTTTGCACATTCAAATATAACTTCTGTTGTATCTTCTTGAATTTCTGAATTTAACCCACCCATAATTCCAGCAAGAGCTACAGATTTATCTCCATCCTTAATCATAAGACAAGTTGAATCTAAATCTCTTTCTACCTCATCAAGAGTAGTAAATTTTTCTCCATCTTTTGCTCTTTCAACAACAATTTTACCTGACTCTATTTGTCTTGCATCAAAAGCATGCATTGGTTCACCAATTTCAAGCATAACAAAGTTAGTAATATCTACTATGTTATTGATTGGTCTAACACCAGCTTCAAGTAATCTTTCTTGCATCCAACCTGGTGATGGTTGAACCTTAACATTCTTAACTCCTCTAGCCATGTATCTTCTACAAAGTTCATCTCTTACTTCAACTGTTAACTCATCGTTAATGTTTTTAGAAGATTTAGCTGTGTAGTTTAAGTTTGGCATTTTCCAAGTAGTTCTTAGTGTTGCAGCAGTTTCTCTTGCCATACCAGTCATGCTTAAGCAATCTGGTCTGTTAGATGTAATATCAAAATCTAAGATTGATTTGTTTAATCCTAAATATTTAACAATATCCATTCCAAGTGGAGCATCTTCAGGAAGAATAAGTAATCCATGAACTGGCTCATCTCCAGCAGTTCCAAGTTCTTCTTCAGAACAGAACATACCGTTAGAAACAACGCCTCTCATCTTTCCTTTTTTAATTTCAGAGCCATCTGCTAATATTGATTTATGAAGTGCAACAGGAACTACGTCCCCTTCCTTCATGTTAGTTGCAGCAGTAACAATTTGGATTTCTTCTGTTCCAATGTTAACTTGACAAACATTTAATCTATCAGCATCTGGATGCTTCTCAATTTGAAAAATCTTTCCTGTAACAACGTTTTTAATAACATCACCTTGAGTTATAACCTCTTCTAGTGCTGAACCTGTAAGAGTTAATCTATCTCCAAGTTCTTGTGGTTCTACATTTATTTCAACATAATCTTTTAGCCAATTAAATGGTATTTTCATTATTTCATCCTCCTCTTAGAATTGATTTAAGAATCTCATATCTGATTCGTATAATTGTCTGATATCATCTATGCCGTATTTAAGCATAACCATTCTATCAACACCGAATCCGAAAGCAAATCCACTATATTCTTCTGGATCTAATCCACAGTTCTTTAAAACTTCTGGATGAACCATTCCACAACCTAGGATTTCTATCCAACCTGAGTTCTTACATACTCTACAGCCTTTACCTTCACAAACGAAGCATGTAGCATCCATTTCTGCTGATGGTTCTGTAAATGGGAAGTGATGAGGTCTAAACTTAGTTTGAACCTTATCTCCAAACATCTTTTTAGCAAATAACTCTAAAGTTCCTTTTAAATCTGCAAACGTTACTCCCTTATCTATTACTAGACCTTCCATTTGATAGAAGATTGGTGAGTGAGTAGCATCAACAGCATCAGATCTATAAACCTTACCTGGAGCTATCATCTTAATTGGAGCTTCTTGCTTTTCCATTACTCTAATTTGTACTGGAGAAGTTTGAGTTCTTAAAACAACATTATCATTAATATAGAAAGTATCTTGCTCACTTCTTGCAGGATGATTTTCTGGAATATTTAACGCTTTAAAGTTATAGTAATCTAATTCAACTTCAGGACCTTCTTCTATTGTGAATCCCATAGTTATAAATATATCTTTCATTCTATCTAAAGTTAAATCTAATGGATGTCTCTTACCAATTGTATTTTTCTTTCCTGGCATAGAAATATCTATTACTTCGCTAGCTAGCTTAGCATTCTTTTCTTTTTCTTTAATAGCTGAAGTTGCTTCTTCTATTTTTCCTTCAACTTCACTTTTAACTTCATTTACAAGTTTTCCTACTAGAGGTCTTTCTTCTGGAGATAATCCTCCCATTCCTCTTAAAATTGTTGTAAGTTCACCTTTTTTACCTAGGTATTTTACTCTAATTTCTTCTAGAGCAGATGAACCTTCAGCTACTTCTAATTCCTTAAATGCAGCTTCTTTGATTTGCATTAACTTTTCTTGCATGTTTATTTCTCCCTTCTTATTTGTTAAAAATAAAAAAACTCCATCCCTAATAAAAGGGACGGAGTATCCGCGTTACCACCCTAATTGACAATACTATATGACTATAGTATTACCCAACTCGACAAATTTAACGGTTATTACCGCTAGCTACTACTATTACTTCCCAGCTAGGACTCAAGAGTGAACTTCGATATATATTCCAATAAAAAGGCTTTCAGTCTAGGGCCTTTTCTCCCTTAAAATTCTTATATACTTACTTTCTCCATCACAGTCATTATTTATTAAATTACAATTAATTATACATATACTAACAATATTTTTCAAGTGTTACTTTTTAAAAGCAACTAAAGTAAATTTTGTCTTACTTTCTCGAATAGTATAATAGATGTTGCAACTGATACATTAAGTGACTCTGCTCCACCTGGCATTGGAATCTTAACCTTTTTATCTGCTAATGAGAAAATTTCCTCACTAACTCCATTCCCTTCATTTCCAACAGTTAAAATAACTTTGCCTTTTAAATCTTCTTCAAAAAAGTTTTTTGATTCTTCTAATGATGTAGCAACTAATTTAAACCCCTCTGATTTCAGCTTATTTGTAAAGCTTAAATCATTATCATATATGATTGGCATATAAAATATTGATCCCATTGTAGATCTAATAGCTTTATCATTATATATATCTACTGTACCTTTTGTAAAAATCACAGCACCAACACCTGCCGCATGAGCAGTTCTGATTATTGTACCAAGATTACCTGGGTCCTGAACTTTATCACATAAAAGATAAAAATCACTATCAACATTTTTAACTTCATTTACCATACTAATTACTGCAAGTGCACCTTGAGAATTTTCTGTTGAACTTAGCTCTTTAAATAATGAATCACTAATTTCATATACCTTTAATTCTTCATTAATATAATTACCTAAAAAACCTTCTAATCTTTCTTTACCATAAGCATTTACTATTAAGCTATGCACAGGTAAAGAGGCTTTAAAAGCCTCTTCTATTAATCTAAACCCTTCAACAATATACTTTTGTTCTTTATTTCTATGTCTTCTATCCTTGAGCTTTTTTAAGCTTTTAAATAGAGTATTATCTTTACTTTCAATGTATATCAATTTCTGCACCTCTTAGTTTAATTTAACTATCATACCTTCTAATTTACTTAAATCATCTGCTGATCCAATTGCAACTATTACATCTCCAACTTTAACTCTATCATCTGCAGCTGGAGTTACATTTATATCTTCACCTTGTTTAATTGCCATAACATTAATTCCATAAGTACTTCTTAATCTTAATTCACTTAATGTTTTTCCATCCCATTCATCTAGCGTTTGGATTTCCATTATACTATAATCAGGAGAAAGTTCAATATAATCTACAATACTTGCAGAAACTAGATTATGAGCAACTCTAACACCCATATCCTTTTCAGGTAATACTACTCTATCTGCTCCAATTTTGTATAGAACCTTAGCATGTAAATCTGAATTACCTTTGGCAATTATATACTTAACACCTAGTTCTTTCACTAATAATGTAACCATAACACTTGCTTGAATATTTGATCCTATTGTTACTACAGCAACATCAAAATTTCTAATACCTAAAGTTCTTAACGCACTCTCATCAGTAGCATCCATTTGTACTGCATGAGTTACTGAATCAGATATATCTTGAATTAAATCTTCATCTTGATCTATTACTAAAACGTCATGCCCTAATGAATATAAAGTTTGAGCCACCGATGTCCCAAATCTTCCAAGACCTATAACTACAAATTGTTTACTTACCATAATTTCATTCTCCTAACCAATTAAAATTTTTCCTTCTGGATATTTATATCCTTGTTTCTTCTTACCTCTTAACATAGCTAACATTACCGTTAGTATTCCAACTCTACCAAAATACATAGTAATCATTAATACAACTTTCCCTGCTGAACTTAATCCTGGTGTTATACCTGTCGATAGCCCTACTGTTGCGAACGCAGACGTTGCTTCATATAGTAAGTCTGCAAAAGGAATTCCTGTTTCTGTATATGATAAAATCATTGTAACTGATATTACTAACATCATAGCTAAAAAGAAAATTACAAAGGCTTTATATACTAATCCCTTAGTAAATCTTCTTTTAAACAATTCTGTATCTTCTCTTCCTTTAATAACCGAAATAACCGTAAATAAAATAATTCCGATAGTTGCAGTTTTCAATCCACCTGCTGTTGACCCCGGAGACCCTCCTATGAACATCAATAGAACTGTTAAATATTGCCCCGCTACAGTCATGTCTCCTGTAGATACTGTATTAAAACCAGCTGTTCTTGGACTAACTGAAGCAAACCAAGAATTTAGCATTTTATCACCAAAATCCATACCACCTATAGTAGCCGAATTATTATATTCAAATATAAACATAAAAATTGTTCCACCAACTAGTAATAACAATGTCATTAAAATTACTAATTTAGAATGAACAGACATTTTTTTACTACCTTTATAATTATATATTTCAAGCCAAACAGCAAATCCTAATCCACCAATTATAATTAAAGCACTAATAACCATAACTACAACAATATCTGATGAAAAACCAGTTAAACTTGAAAAGTTACCAAACAAATCGAATCCAGCATTACAAAATGCTGAAATTGAATGGAATACACTATAGAAAATCCCCTTTGATAATCCAAATCTCGGAACAAATTGAGTTGATAAAAGTAATGCTCCAAAGAATTGAACTGCAAATGTAAACCCTAATATATACTTAACCATTTTCACTAAACCCTGTAAGTTATATGTATTTAATGCTTCTTGCATAACTAATCGTTCTCTTAAAGTTATCTTTTTACCTAAAATCAATGCAACTAACGTTGCAAAAGACATAAACCCTAATCCACCGAGTTCAATCAATAACATAATTGTCATTTGACCAAATGTACTCCAATATGTACCTGTATCTAATGTTACAAGACCAGTAACACAAACTGCTGAAGTCGATGTAAATAATGAATCTAAAAAACCTGTTGCTTCTCCTGATGCTGATGATATCGGAAGCGATAATATAATTGCTCCTAGTAGGATAGCAATTAAGAATCCTAACGATAAAATTTGAACACCATTTAAGTTAATTTTTTTCTTAATATTGAATTGCATATACTCACCTCTAACGGTATAAAAATTACAAATTTATCTTTTGAAAATACTCGTCTAATCTATTTTAAGTATTATTCACTCTTTATATACTATTGGTTATTTTTACATATGTCAAATCTAACTTTTAACCCAAATAAAAATACCTAAGTATATTATTACTTAGGCTTACTTTAAAGCTATAATATTAATTTACATCATTTTTTTTACTATCTTTTCTATAATATTTTATAAGAAATGGTAATAAACAAACTATTTTTATATACCAAATACTATATAAAACAATTGTAATTACCAAACCAAAAATACTATTCAATGTTGTTATAAGTACTAGTGGAATTAACATTAACCCCAAAAAGAATATTACAGATTTGAGTTTAACATAATTTTCAACCTTACATTCATCACATTTAATTGGTTTGTTTAAAAGAAATATAGATTTAATTACATCTTTTAATTTAAATTCATAAGAACAACATTGACATTTAGCCATTAAAGAAAGCACCCCCAATTAATTCTTTATTATTTTCACTAATACATATTCCCATATATCTATTTACTATATATTATTTTAATAAAGAATCTATGTGTACTTTAAAATAAAAAAAATACGACCCATTAAGGTCGTATTTTATATTATTAGCTTAATTGTGCTTTTGCTACTTCTACTAAATCAGCGAATGCTTTTGCATCATTGATAGCTATTTCTGATAACATTTTTCTGTTCATGTCGATTCCAGCTAGCTTTAATCCGAACATGAATTTTGAGTAAGAAAGATCATTCATTCTAGTTGCAGCGTTTATTCTAGCAATCCAAAGTCTTCTGAAATCTCTCTTCTTTAATCTTCTACCTACGTATGCATTTCTAAGTGCTCTGATTACTGATTCGTTAGCAGTTTTGAATAATCTGCTCTTACCACCGTAGTAACCTTTTGCAAGTTTTAATACTTTTTTATGATTTTTTCTTGAGTTCTTAGCTCTTTTAACTCTTGCCATGTTTCAATCCTCCTATGATATATCCTATAGATATGGTAATAATTTTTTCATTGCTTTTTCTTGAGTTGTTGAAACATAAGCAGCTTTTCTTAAGTTTCTCTTTCTCTTAGCTGATTTCTTTGTAAGTATGTGGCTCTTAAAAGCTTTTGCTCTTTTAAGTTTTCCAGTACCAGTTTTCTTAAATCTTTTTGCTGCACCTTTGTGCGTTTTCATTTTTGGCATGATAAAAATCCTCCCTTAGGTTATGCTTTTTTAGGGGCTAAAACCAATGTCATATTTCTTCCTTCATGTTTTGCTTGTTTTTCAACTATGCAAACATCCTCTAACCTTGTAACAAAGTCTTCAAGAATTTTTCTTCCAAGGTGGCCTAGAGTTGCCTCTCTACCTTTAAATCTAACAGTGACTTTAACTTTATCCCCATCTATAAGGAACTTCCTTGCATTCTTAGCTTTAATTGCGATGTCGTTTTCTTGTATAGAAAGACTACATCTAACTTCTTTAATACCAACAATTTTTTGATTTTTCTTAGCTTCTTTTTCTTTTTTAGATTGCTCGTAAATGAACTTACCTAAATCCATAATCTTGCAAACTGGCGGTTCTGCATTAGGTGATATCATCACTAGATCTAGTTCTGCCTCCGCTGCTAACCCTTTAGCTTCTGTAGTAGGAACTATTCCCATTTGACTTCCGTCTTCTGCTATAAGTCTTACTTCTTTCACTCTAATCTTTTCATTAATAGAATAACCTTTACTGATATTAGTCACCTCCGATAAAATATACCAACGAACAACACAATATAAAAAAGGACAGCATATGCCGTCCCCTAATATCATTATATAAATCTATACAGATAATAATCAAATTAATCTTACCCTACTAAGCAAAGCCGTAAGGTGAGAAACGGCAGTTTCTACTTGAAAAAATTATATTCAGTTTGTTAATCAATTAATAATATCATTAGTTATGCATATTGTCAACTAATTATATTACACTTTATTTTTATCGTATTAAACCTTGATTTTAGCTTCTGTACAAAATATACATCCATCACAAAATACTACTCTATTCTCAAAGACATTTACTATTGTATCAATAAACTCCTTGTTTTTGCAATACTCCTTTTTATGGATACACACACATTTTGGTGCATTAGTTATTAATCCACTTATTATTATATCTTCTACATTAGCATCAGTATCCGCTTTGCACTCTGTTAGTTCCTTCATAAATTCTATAAATATATCATTACCTTCACCATCTTTAATGATGTAAGATCCATTTCCTTGCACATAAATATTAACTTCATCTATTTTACTTTCTTGAATATCAACAAAGTATTTAAGTAACTTTACAAATTCTTTATATTCTTTTTCTACCATATAAGTTTCTACAACTTTATCTATAATTGCTTCAATATCTTCTCTTAGCTCTTTCATTCTAAATGTAATAAAACCATTTATATTAATCTCATTATTTTCTTCTAAACACTCTTTTATTTTTTCCGTTACTCTATTCATTTTATTCATACAAAAAACTAAATTATCATTTTTAAGTGTTTCTTCACAATAAAGTACTTTCATTATTTCTTCTTCTACTTCAAGTATTTCTTCTTGTTTCAAGAAAAAATAATTATCTATTAAATAATCAAATAGTTCTTTCTCTTTATACTTCTTAATTACTACTTTATATAAAATATTACTTATATATAGGTGTATTAGATTTCCAACTTTTTCATTGTATAATGCTTCATCACATATTATCTTAACTATATGCGTATCCGCTTGAGCACTTTCAACCAATCCAATTATAATGCTCTTTTCCTTAAGCATCATCCTAAGCTCTTGCAACTCTTTTATAAAGTCTAGATTATCATTGTATGCTAATTTTAGTACAAGCATGGATTCAACTCCCTTCTTAGTTATAGTATGTATATTTTTAATTTCTATATACAAAATAATTAAAAGTAAAATTCATTATTGATTTTTTCTATAATTAAATTTAAGCTAGTATTAAATATAATTATAGGAGTACAACTATGAATTGTTTTGTTGATTACAAAATTACCACTGAGGAATTTACCTCTCTAAAAAAACTTGGATTCAATATAATTAAAATACCTAAATGCACAGATGTTTATAATGCAATAAACGGACATCCAGATATTCAACTTTGTATTTTAAATAACATTACAAAAGAAGTAATTATAAATAAGAATATTTCCTCAGAATTTAAAAATCAACTTATTAAAAATAAAATTTCATATAAAGAATCATACTACGAAATAATGTCCCCATATCCAAATAATATTGGTCTTAATGCGTTAATAACTGATGAGTTTTTAATTCACAAAATTAGTAATACTGATAAAAATTTATTAAATATATTTGAATCATCAAAAAAACTCATTAATGTAAAACAAGGATATACAAAATGCAGTTGTCTTCAAATTAGTGATAAAGCAATAATAACTAATGATAAAGGACTTCATAAAAAATTATTAGAACTTTCTTTTGATGTTCTCTTACTCCCTTACGGAGATATTATTCTTGAAGATTTTGATTATGGTTTCATCGGAGGTGTTGGAGGTATGATTTCAGCTAAAGAATTAGCTTTGTTTGGAAATCTTAATAAATATAAGTATGGAGAAGATGTTAAATCCTTTCTTTCTAAGCATGATGTTACACCTATCTATTTAGCAAACACCAAACTTATAGATAGAGGAAGTTTATTTGTTATATAATCTTGATATTATAATACGGATATACCTATTAAAAGTTGATTAAAAAGAACTCTATATTATTTCTTTCTTTTTAATCACTTCTTAATATAGATATCTTGCTTATAATCTTAAATATTATTCATTAAATGGGGAACATTTTTATATAGTTATCATATAAATAAAATATAAGCTAAACATTAACTTATAATAATAGGTTTAACTTTTTAAAATTACTTTAATTATTTCCTAAATTCTAAATTAATATGTGGCGCTATGGCCAAGCGGTAAGGCACAGGTCTGCAAAACCTTTATTCCCCAGTTCAAATCTGGGTGGCGCCTCCAAACTAAAAAATGATCAACACTATCATTGCATAATTAAAGTTTTAATTACTCTAATTATTACCTGATAATGTTGATCATTTTATTTTATTCTTCTATTATCATTTCTTGTTTTAATTGATTCTTTTCAAACACTTTATAGAATGGATAGTATATTAACATTGATATAGGAATTAATGCAAATACAAATACTACATTTCTCCAATCTAATGAACTTAAGTATGCTTGAGCAAAGAATGGTGTAAATGATGGATCAATAATATATCCTGCTGTTATTAATCCTATTTTTTGTACAAAGTATGTTAATGAAACTGTAACAATAGGTGTAATTATAAATGGAATTGCTAGTATTGGATTAAATACTACAGGGCCTCCAAATATAACTGGTTCATTTATACCACATATCCCAGGTACAATTGATAGTCTTCCTAATGTCTTTAGATGGGTAGATTTACTTTTTATCATTAGTAAAATTAAACCTATTGTATTACCTGCACCACCTAAAATAGCAACTCTAAACATTTGTAAATTCATTAAATTTGTAGGATCTTGTCCCGCTGCAACAAGTTCAGCATTTAAACCTGAATTAGCAATACCTAATGAAAATACTATTGGGAATATTATTGAAGTCCCATTGACTCCAAATATCCAAAGTATATTAGCAAATGTAATTAACGCTAAGAATCCCCATAGATTATCTACTATAGAAAGTGCTGGTGTTAATATACTCATTATTGCCTCTGGTAAACTCATACCTACATTTACAACTAAAATTATATTTAATCCATATAAAATAATTATATTAGCTAATACAGGTAGTATTGAGTTTACAAATGATGTTACTGCTGGTGGCACTGTGTCTGGGAATGACATTTCCCATCCTTTATCTCTAATAATTCTTGAAATTTCAACTGAAGCCATTGCAATTATTATAGCAACGAATAAACCATCAGCTCCTAAGAATTGTGTTGATATTCCACCTTCTATAGATGGAGCACAAATCATTAAGAATAATGACGTAGAAATTAAGCCTGATATCGCTGCTTTCATTTTATATTCACTTGCTAATGCATAAGCAATTGAAAATGCACTCATAAGTCCAAATATTCCCATAGTCATATTGAATGGTGCTGTAAGTATTGCATAATTTGCAACTGCAAATTCTTTCCACGCTAATAATCCCTTTACAAAAAAGTTTGCTGTTTCAGCATTAACTAATTCCGGATTAATCGGTGGATTTGCAACTATTAAAAATAATGCTCCTACTACTATTAATGCTAAAGGCATCATCATACCTGCTGAAATTGCCTTTAAGTGCCTTTGATTTCCTAATTTATTTCCTATTGGTGATAATACACTATCTAACTTGTCTAAAAATTTATTTCCTTCCATAGCCCACTTCCTCCTCCATGCTATATTAGTACTGCCAGCCGTTATATTTAAACGCTGAACTTATCGCTTCTTCTGGCTTATATATCTCTAAAATTTTAGCATAACGATCTTTATAGTCATTATCAACTTCCATTTGAGGTATAACCATACTAGCTTCATTTAAGAAGTGGAATGAATCTCTACCCATTGCAGCTCCTCTTACTGTGTGCTTATCTAGAGCATAGTCTGGAATTTCTGGAACTTCTCCCATTGCAAATCCCTTAATAACAATATTTTTTAATAAATCACTTGATCTATCTTTTTCACATGCACAAAGATATCTTATTGCATGAATAAAGAAGATTGGTCTATCTCCATCTGCATAATCAAATTGTTGTCTCATTTGATTTAAGTTATTAATCAATATTGGTGAGTTCACATCCCCCATACCGACATCTTCAACAGTTATAGTAATTAATCTTCTCCATAACTTATCTTCCATTTGAGGTGATGTAATATACATTTCATATGCAAATTTACAAGCTTCCTCAGCTAAACCTCTTCTAATTGATTTTTGTAATGATGATATAACTTCATCACCATTTAAGCCATTACGTGTTGTAACTCTTGCCCATGGATCTTGTGTAAAATTGTTGCTCATAACATATTTCTCCTTTGTACTTTGTATTTATATTTTAAAAAATATTAACATAATGTATAATACCCTAGAGGTGATTTTATGAATATTGAACATTTATTCCATAAACATAACTTAGATACTCTAGAGCGTAAAATTATTCAGTATCTTTATAATAATATTGATTCTATTAAAACTATCGGCATCAGAAAGGTAGCTTCTGATAACTTCACGTCAACCTCAATGATATATAAATTATCAAAAAAAATTGGTTTTTCTGGATATGCTGATATGATTCATTACATATCATATTCATATCAAGAAGATGATAAAGAATCAAAAATTAATAATTATTCACTTCTTTATAATTCCGTAAACCCATATAAAGCGGAATTCATTAATCTTCTAACTGAATATAAAGATAAACAAATTATAATAACTGGAATGGGATTTTCGGATATTATCTCTCATTTCATTACTGAAAACCTTTTTCTAAAGGGATTTAAATGCACTTCTACTCTTCATATGGAATTTCTATCTCCAACACGTAATGAAGAATCCTTAATAATTGCTATTTCACAATCAGGTGAAACATCAAGACTTGTTGAGGTAATAAAGGAAGCTCATTTAAATAACTTTAAGATAATAACTTTTACTGCTAATCAAAATTCAACATTATCTAAACTATCTAACCTAACAATACAGATAGGAGATTACGATGAATTTAAAACAGTATCAAATAACTTTAACACCTTCTTTGGCGAGTTATTGTTATCCTTTGAATATTTAATAAATTAATTTTATTTAGGTAATTATAATATGTATCATCTCTATAATCATTAAAATAAAATTATTAAAAACATGTTACAAAACAAATAACTTGTTTCAATTATCCATTCTTTAAAATAGTAAAAGCTCCCTTACTAATTAAAGTAAGGGAGCTTTTTCGCCCGATTAAATTTCTATGCTGTCATTGTAATACAATCTCGCCGTCGCAGTAAAGTTATCTGTGTTTTGAACTATCCAATCGTATGAAACATTTGGGATAAACACATCAACATTACAAGTCTTACTGTCAGTCCATTGAATTGCTCCTCCAGTATCAACCACTTTATAGGTATCAACTCCATCAATCTCTAAATAAGATCCATAAGGAACATCCGCTGGCATCGCCACTATTGGCTCATTATGTGATACTAAAGGTACTCCTTTTCTATCATTATGTCCACCTTGTAACGCGTCATCTATATTGGTGTAATATGTTATGTGAACATTTATGTCTTTGTATTTTTTTCCGACCTTTTCTTTTGATAATGTCTCTTGACTTTGTATAGGAGCCTCTGCAATTACCATTGTCGACTTTTCAACAACTCTATCTCCTAAATCATGATTTTCTGAGGGTGCTTGGTTAAATAATAAAAATAACACTCCAACCACACCTAGTTTTTCAAACATTATATAAAACATCTCCTTCGTCTTTCTCTGGGCGAAAGTTCTTTGCAAGTATAACACACTGCCTAGTGTGTCAAAAGCAACTTCAATCCGTGTCACCTATGATGTATTGCTTTACAATTAACATTATGGACAAGAAACACTACTTTTATTCTATAATTCTATATGAAATGTTTTGAAATTCTTCTGAAAATGTTTAAATCATTCTGGGAAATAATAGAAAACACTTAGCTAAACTCAGTGATATTAGCAATGAAATCTTTATCATAAAATAGTTGTTTTTTAAATTTATTTTAATACATACTTTTTATAATAAACTTAGATTTACACATTTTTTTAATTAAAACCTATTATGTAATATAAAAAAAAGATCTATATCTAGTAATAATTTACTTATTACTTTTGATATAGATCTTCATAAACCTTTTTAAAAAAACTATTTTTCGCCTAATAGGTTACCAATATCATCTTTTGTAAACACATATCCTTTATTACAGAAATGACATTTCAATTCTTCTTCTTTTCCTTCTTCATATAATTCTCTTAAATCTTTTTCACCAATTGAAATAAATGCTTTCTCAACCTTTTCTCTAGAGCAATTACAATTATATTTAGGTTCGATTTCTTCAAGAATCTTTAAATCCATTCCTTCAAATATAAATTCTAGTACTTTTTCTATACTTCCATGTTCTTGTAACATATCAGTTACTGATGGAATTTCTTCTAATCTATAAGTTACTAAATCTGCTAATAACTCATCAGCATCTGGTAACATTTGAATTATAAATCCACCTGCTACTTTTATTGAGTGATCAGTATCTACTAAAACACCTAGAGATACCGCTGATGGAGTTTGTTCTGACACAGTGAAGTAGTAAGCTAAATCTTCAGCAACTTCTCCTGAGAATATTGGGACTTGACCTACATATGGATCCTTTAACCCTAAATCTTTAATTACGTAGAACTCTCCTTGTTTTCCAATATATCCACCAACATCAAGTTTTCCTCTTGCATTTAAAGGTAACTCTCCATATGGATTTCCTATATATCCTTTAACTGAACAATCGTTATAAGCAGTAACAACTATACCTTTAGCTTCTCCACCACCATTCATTCTTAAAGTCATAACTTCATTTTCAGACTTTAAAGTTGAGCCTAACAAAGCTCCTGCTGTAAGCATTCTACCAAGTGCTGCTGATGCTACAGGTGAACAACCATGTATATTGCTTCCTTCATTAACAAGGTTAGTAGTTGAACCTGCCATAACTCTTATCATTCCATCTTTTGCCGTAGCTTTAATTATTTTATCCATCATAATCATATTCCTCCTAAGCCTTCTGTACTATGAAAACAATTCTTTCAGTAGTATCTATTACATTATTTTTAGAATAACCATCAAACATATTTATTACCGTTAAGCCAGCATTTCTTAATGACTCAATAATTTCTTCCTGTTTGTACGCTCTTTCTTCATGTTCTTCATCAAATCTCTCGTATAATCCTCCTCTATTTACAAAGAAGGTTAAAAACATTGATGTTATGTCATCTTCAGTTTCATTTTCCCATGTGTAGAAAATTTCTTCTTCATTATAAGTGTATGTATTGTTACCTAATATTTCTGTTAACTTATAATAAGAATTTATATCAAATATAAATAGTCCATCATCATTCAAATGTTTTGCTACATTATTAAAATAACTTTGTAGCCCTTCATCTTCTAATATGTAATTTGTTGAATCTAATATGCAAGTTATTAAATCAAATGAATGATTTAATTCTAATTCTGTCATATCTTGACAGATTAATTTAGGATTCATTTTTTCAGCCTTGAATTTAACAAAAGCTTCTCTTAGCATATCATCTGATAAATCAACTGCATAAGTTGTCTTGAAGTTTTTTGCAAGACCTACTGTTATATTGCCTGTACCACAGGCAATATCAAGATAATCATTTAATGATATATTTTTTTCTCTACATATATTAAGGATGAAATTTATCATTTCATCATAATTAATATCTTCATAAATTAGTTTATCATAAACCTTGGAAAGTTCTCCGTACGCCATAAAAATCTCCTAATTATAAATATTGCTCACAAATTATATTATAGGTAAATTTTACTTTAGTCAAATACTTATTTTCTTCCTAAAATTTCATCATTAGTCGGCAACTTCATTTGTTTTTTTCTCTTTGTCATTATACCACCAATACGGCCTGTTTCAGATGCTGTTAAACCACTCCATCCATACTCGTCTACTTTATCTGATAGCCCAAGTTCTTCAGCAATTTCATATTTAATTTTTTCCCTAAGCTCCTCAGCTGGAGTTAAATCCTTATTAGATTTAATTTTTGCCTTTATAATCTTCTTTAATGGTGTCTTACTCATTAGTTTTTACCCCCTGCATATTGATATTTATATAATTTCCACTTTTCGCTTAGATTATCCTAATTTAAAAAATCAAAAAAATTTTAATAGACATTAATGATCAAATATACATATTTATGTATTAACTATTGAAATTTCACTAATATTTCCTTATAGTTAGTATAGAGATTTAAATTATTACAAATTTTGAGTTTTATAATTAAAAAAGGGGGGATTACCTATGTATAATGTTGCTATAGTTGGGGCTACGGGCAATGTAGGTAGAAAGTTTTTAGAAATATTAGAGGAAAGAGATTTTCCAATCAAGGAGTTTTATGTATTCGCATCAAAAAGATCTGCAGGATCAAAGATAAAGTTTAAAGGTAATGATTATATTGTTGAAGAAACTTGCTTAGATAATATAAAAAACAAAAAGATTGACTTTGCACTTTTCTCTGCTGGCGGAGATACAAGTTTAGAATTTGCGCCAAAATTTGTTGAATACGGTGCTATTGTAATTGATAATTCAAGTGCTTGGAGAATGAATAAAGATGTACCTTTAGTTGTTCCTGAAGTAAATCCTGAAGATTTAAAAAATCATCAAGGAATAATTGCAAATCCAAATTGCTCTACAATTCAAGCAATGGTGCCATTAAAGGCATTATTATCTAAATATGGTATTAAGAGAGTTGTTTATTCAACTTACCAAGCTGTATCTGGAGCTGGAATGCAAGGTATTGCAGATTTAGAAGATGGTGTAAAAGGAATTGCTCCTAAGAAATTCCCACTACCTATCGCAGGCAACTGTCTTCCTCATATAGATGTATTCTTAGAAAATGGATACACTAAAGAAGAAATGAAGATGATTGAAGAAACTAAGAAAATTCTTCATGCACCAGAACTTAAAATTACAGCTACTACAGTAAGAGTACCAGTTTTAAATAGTCATAGTGAAAGTATCAATGTTGAATTAGAAAATTCTTATGAAATTGAAGATATTTTCGAATTATTTAACAATACTAAGGGCCTAACTGTATATGATAATATTAAAGAACAAAAATATCCAACACCACTTGAAATGTCAGGAAAAGATGATGTTTATGTTGGAAGAATAAGAAGAGATTTCAGTATCGACAACGGATTAAACCTTTGGGTTGTTGCTGATAACATAAGAAAAGGAGCTGCATTAAACGCAGTGCAAATTGCAGAAACTCTTATCAATAACAAATAATTAGGAGGTATACAATGGCTATATTTAAAGGATCATGTGTCGCGCTAATCACACCATTTACTGAAACTGGTGTTGATTATGATAAGTTAAAAGAACTTATCGAATGGCACATTTCCGAAGGAACGGATTCAATTTTAACTTGTGGTACAACAGGTGAAGCTACAACAATGACTTCTGACGAAAAGAAGGAAGTAATTAAATTTACAATTGCTATTGTTAATAAAAGAGTTCCAATTATGGTTGGTACAGGTTCTAATAACACTATGGAAACTATCAAGATGAGCCAGTACGCTGAATCTTGTGGTGCTGATTCAATATTAGTTATTACTCCATATTACAATAAAACAAATAAAATAGGGTTATATAAACATTTTGAAGCTGTTAACAATAGCGTTAACATTCCTATTGTTTTATATAATGTTCCTAGTAGAACTAATATGAATATCACTACTAGTGATTTAGTAGAACTTAGTAAATTAAGTAACATTAAAGCTATTAAAGAAGCTAGTGGAAACATTAGTCAGATAGCTGAGATGAGCGCTGTTTGTGGAGACACTATAGAGATTTACTCTGGCAATGATGATCAAGCAATTCCAGTTCTTTCTGTAGGTGGTCTTGGAGTTATATCTGTTGCTGCTAATATTATCCCTAGCACTATGTCCAAAATGGTTCATATGTACTTAGATGGAGATACTACCGGCGCAATGAAACTTCAATTAGAATACCTTGAGCTTTGCAACAAGTTATTTATTGAAACAAATCCTATTCCTGTTAAGACTGCTGCTAGTCTAATGGGAAAATGTGATTCTACAATGAGACTTCCTCTTTATGATTTAGATCCTAAAGCTAAAGATGTATTAGTAGATTGCATGAAAAAATATAAGTTAATATAGGTGATATAATGACAAAAGTATTATTAAGCGGATGTTCAGGAAAAATGGGGAAAATGATTACTGAGGTTTCAAACACTTTTGATAATCTTGAAATCGTAGGTGGTATTGATAAATATCCAACTGCTACCTCATTCCCTATATTTGAAAGTATTAACGATGTTAACATCGAATATGATGTACTTTTAGATTTTTCAAGAGCTGATGCACTAGAAGATCTTTTAAAATTAACTGAAAACACTAAAAAGCCATTAGTTTTATGTTCAACAGGATATTCAGCTGAACAACTTTCTTTAATAGATGAAAAAAGTAAAAGCTTACCTTTATTTAAGTCAGCAAATATGTCTTTAGGAGTTAATTTAATTAATTCTCTTTTAAAGAAGGTTGCACCTCTTTTATATGGTAACTATGATATTGAAATAGTAGAAAAACATCATAACCAAAAGGTTGATTCTCCAAGTGGTACAGCAGTACTTCTTGCAGATACAATAAAAAATTCGCTTCCTGAAGAAACTTTCTATCAACATGGTAGAGAAGGAAATAAGAAGAGAGAAAAACAAGAAATTGGAATCCATGCTGTTAGAGGTGGTTCTATAGTTGGTGACCACGATGTAATATTCGCTGGTACTGGAGAAGTTATTGAACTTTCTCATAAGGCTATCTCTAGAGAAGTTTTTGCTGTTGGAGCACTTAAAGCTTGTGCTTATATGAATGGTGTTACTGAAGCTGGACTTTATAATATGGATGATGTTTTAGGATTGTAGTGAAAGAACTTTCCAACTGCGTTGCATAATTTTAAAAATCATACTGATTTTTTAGATAAGGGGTATAAAAATGATTTAATCATTTTTATACCCCTTATTTGTTTTAAATGAATTATAATAATTCCTACCTCATTGAAATATTTCATTCCACTTTAGCTAACTAATGAGCAAAGATTAATTTAGCTTAAATAATAAATTTATACTTTCACCTTACATTATACACCTCATAGTACTCTACTTCTCCTACACAGCTTATAATATTAAATTATATTATCATAAAATGAATTTATATTTTTATTTATGAAAAACTATTTATGTGCTATTGAACATTAATTTATGTGGATAATAGATTTATACATAAGGAGGTTAATTTTATGAACTATACTTTTCCAACTACGATTCCAGCTCAACATCAAAATTCTATGCCTGGAGTGGAATCACAAATGAAACCTACTCCTATTTATGAAATCGAGGGATATCATAAACCTTCTGCTAGGTTAGAAAATAAGGTTGCTGTTATTACTGGTGGTGATAGTGGTATTGGGCGTGCGGTTTCTATCCTTTTCGCTAAGGAAGGTGCAAAGGTTTGTATTATTTATTTAAATGAACATGAGGATGCTAATAAGACTAAAGATATTATCGAATCTTATGGTGGTGAATGTACTCTTTACTCAGGGAATATTGGAGATGAAAACTTCTGTAAAACTACTACTAATAATATTATATCTAAATATAAAACTATAAATATATTTGTATCTAACGCTGCTGAACAACATGATTGCAAAACAATTAATGAAATAACTACTAACCAATTGCATAATACATTTAACACAAACTTCTTTGGAGCATTTTATTTAACTCAAGAAATTGTTCCTCATATGAAGTCAGGTGACTCTATAATTTATACTACTTCTGTTACAGCTTACCACGGACACGAAACACTAATAGACTATTCATGTACAAAAGGTGCTTTAACAGCCCTTACAAGAAGCCTAGCTAAGAATTTAGCACCACAAGGCATAAGAGTTAACTCAGTAGCTCCTGGCCCAGTTTGGACTCCTCTAATACCATCTTCATTTAGTGACTATAAAGTATCACAATTTGGTAAGCAAACTTTATTTAAAAGACCTGGGCAACCTGTTGAAGTTGCAGAAAGCTATGTATTTTTAGCTAGTGATGGAGCTTCATTTATCACAGGTGAGACTATTCATGTTAATGGAGGAGAAATTGTTAATAATTAAGAGTTTAAAATTGAAAATGTAAAATTATAGCTGAAACTCCTCAGGGAGTTTCTAAAATAATATCTTATTAGTAATTCTTTTAGAATTACATCCTTAATTTTAAATTTTACATTCTAAATTATAAATTAATAAGGATGCATCAAAATGATAAATCATTTTGATACATCCCTATCTTATTAATTATATATTACTTTTTGTAAGCATTGATGAAATCAATTTTACCAGTACTAGTTACGATTAATCCTTGAATTGCTGGATTAATAGCTCTAACCTTAGTATAGTAGTATAATGGAATTACTGGCATATCTTCCATTAAAATTTCTTCAGCCTTTTGAAGTAACTCATACTTTTTATTAACATCAGCAGTTGCCTTAGCTTCTTTGATTAAATTATCATATTCAGCATTACTATAACCTGCTGCATTATTTCCTGTTCCAGTTACCCACATATCAAGGAATGTAATTGGATCAACATAGTCTCCAGACCATCCATGTCTTCCGATCATGTAGTTACCATTTTGTCTTGTATCTAAGAATACTTTAAACTCTTGTTTAGTAATTTCAACCTTAACTCCCATTTGGCTCCAAACGTCAGATAAGTATTGAGCTACAGCTTCATGAGCTCCTTCTGAGTTAATTAAGAAGTTAAATACTGGTAAGCCTTCTCCATTTGGATATCCAGCTTCAGCAAGCATTGCTTTAGCAGCTTCTAAATCACCAGTTGGTTCCATGTATTTCTTTTCTGCAAAATCTTTTCCATTTTCTAATTTAATTCCAGGTGCAGTAAATGAATGTGCAGGAACTTGCTCACCCTTCATGATGTTATCAACAACACTTTGTCTATCAATAGCTAATGATAAAGCTTTTCTAAACTTAGGGTTCTTTAAAGCATCTTGAGCTTCTTTACTAAATTGTTCTACGTTGTTACCAACATTGAAACATAAGAAGTAAGTAGCAAACTCAGTGAATACTTTAGCATCACCTGCAGCAACTGCTGCTTCGATTTCTGATGGGTGAATACTATTTGTCATATCAAAGTTACCTGATTTATACTCAGCATAACCTGTAGTTTCATCTGAAACTAATCTGATATCAAGCTTGTTAAGTTTAACAGCATCAGCATTCCAGTAGTTTGGATTTTTTTCAAAAACAATGCTTTCTTTATCTTTCCATTCTACCATTCTGAAAGGACCATTTGAAACGTAAGTTTCTGGACTTCTAGCCCATTTTTCCCCATGTGCTTCAACTATATCTTTTCTTACTGGTTGGTAAGTAGCAAATGCCATTAATTGATCGAAGTATGTTGTAGGAGCGTTTAATTTAACTTCTAAAGTATAATCATCAACAGCTTTAATTCCTACTTCTTCTGCAGTAGCTTTACCTTGATTAAATGCTTCAGCATTTTCAATATAGAATAATTGGTAAGCATATTCAGCTTTTGTAGCTGGATCTAATGCTCTAAGCCAAGAATACTCAAAATCTTTTGCTGTAACAGCTTGTCCATCAGACCATTTAGCATTATCTCTTAACTTAAATGTATAAGTTAATCCATCTTCTGATACTGTTGGTAATTCCTTAGCAACTCCTGGATGAACTTTTGCATCTTCATCAACTCTTAGAAGTCCTTCGAATGCGTTAAGAATAACAATTCCTGCTCCTGAGGCAGTGTTTAATTGTGGATCAATAGTCTTTGGATCCTCTTGTAAGTTAAATACGATTTCGTCATCAGCTGTGTTGAATCCTGTTCCACCACAACCAACTAAAGTAGACATTCCTAGTGCAACTGTTAATCCTAGCGCACAGAATCTTTTTAATTTTTTAGTTAACATAGTTCTTTCCCCCTCATTATTATTTATCTAAATTGCTTATGCAAGTAAGATCCTATTTATCATATAAATGACAAGCTACAAAGTGACCTGGTTCAACTTCTTGAAGCTCTGGGTCAACTTCAGCGCAAATTGGTTTAGCAAATTTACATCTACCTTTAAATCTACAGCCTGGTGGCGGATCTATTGGAGATGGAATATCTCCTTCAAGAGTAATTCTCTTATTCTCCTTAGTTGCCTTTGGATCTGGAATTGGAACTGCTGAAAGTAATGCTTGTGTATATGGATGCTTTGAATTCATATATACATCATCAGCTGGTCCTTTTTCTACCATTCTACCTAAGTACATAACTCCAATGTGAGTTGAAATATGCTTAACCATTGAAAGGTCATGAGCAATGAAAAGATAAGTTAACCCTAACTCTTCTTGTAACTCTTCAAGCATATTAATAACTTGAGCTTGTATTGATACATCTAGTGCTGAAATAGGTTCATCACAGATAATTAAATCTGGTTGAACTGCTAAAGCTCTTGCAATACCAATTCTTTGTCTCTGTCCACCTGAGAATTCATGTGGATATCTATTAATATGAGCACCATTTAATCCAACCTTTAATAAAAGATCAGTAATTCTATCAGTTCTTTCTTGACCTTTGTAAAGACCATGAATATCGATAGCTTCCCCAATAATGTCCCCAACTGTCATTCTTGGATTTAATGATGCATATGGATCTTGGAAAATCATTTGCATATTTTTTCTTAAGCTAACCATTTGTACAGGAGTCTTATTTGTAATATTTTCTCCATTAAAAATAATTTCTCCTGATGTTGGTTCATATAACTTTAAAACAGTTCTACCAGTTGTAGTTTTACCACATCCTGATTCACCAACTAATCCTAAAGTTTCTCCTCTGTTTATAGTAAATGATACGTTATCTACAGCCTTAACAAATGATGGCTTTTGGAACATACTTTTTTTCACAGGGAAGTATTTACATAAATTTTTGACCTCTAATACAACTTCTTTTTCTTGCATTACTATTCCCTCCCTATTGGTGATTCAACCTTCGGTGCATTTTCATGGCATAACCAACATGCTGCCTTATGTCCATCTTTTATATCAAATAATGGTGGTTGATTTTCTAAACAAACCTTCATTGCATAATCACATCTTGCTGCGAATGGACATCCAACTGGTGGCTTTAATAAATCTGGTGGTTGCCCTTCAATTGGCTTTAACTTTTCTCTAAGGTTACTCTTTGGATTTGGAACACTCTTTAAAAGTCCCCATGTATAAGGATGTTTACCTTCATAGAATATATCTTCTGATGTTCCAGTTTCTACAACTGTTCCACCATACATTACAGTAATTCTTGAGCAAAGATCAGCTACTACACCTAAATCATGTGTAATTAATATGATTGATGTATCAAGTCTTTCTTTTAAATCCTTCATTAAATCAAGAATTTGAGCTTGAATAGTTACATCTAAAGCTGTTGTAGGCTCATCTGCAATAATTAGTTTAGGATTACAAATTAAACTCATTGCAATCATAACTCTTTGTCTCATACCACCTGAGAACTCATGTGGGTATTGTTTCATTCTTTGTTCTGGGCTTGGAATCCCAACAAGACCTAACATCTTGATAGCCTCTGCCCAAGCATCCTTTTTATTTAAGCCTCTATGTTTCATAAGTGGTTCTATAAGTTGATTCCCTACAGAGAATACAGGATTTAATGATGTCATAGGATCTTGGAATATCATTCCCATATCATTTCCTCTTATAGATTCCATTGTTTTTTCACTAGCGTTTGTTAAGTCTTTTCCATCAAACATTATATTTCCGCCTGCAACTCTTCCGTTGTCAGCTAATAATCCCATTAATGTCATCATAGTTACAGATTTACCGCAACCAGACTCTCCAACAATTCCTAAAGCTTCCCCTTTATCTAAGTAGAAAGATACCCCTCTTACTGCTTGTACATCACCGATATGAGTTTTAAAGGATGTTCTTAAGTCATTAACTTCTAATAATCTACTCATCTTTACTCCTCCTATCTTCTATTCTTTGGATCTAACGCTTCTGATAATCCATCACCAAATAAGTTGAATCCTAGGATGATAATACAAATTGCAAGTGCTGGGAATAATAATTGATACTCGTAAGTATAAATAGTTCTCATCGCACTATTTGCAAGTGTTCCTAATGAAGCTAGTGGTGGATTAATACCTAAACCTATGAAGCTTAAGAAAGCTTCTGTGAAAATAGCTTGTGGTATTAAAAGTGTTAGTGTAACTATAATTGAACCTAAGCAATTAGGTAATAAATGCTTGAATAATATTCTTATATTACTAGCTCCTAAAGCTTTCGCAGCTAGAACAAATTCTTGTTGTTTTAATTGAAGTACTTCACTTCTAACTATTCTAGCCATATTAACCCAATAAGATATTGATAATGCTAATATTATTGAAAATAATCCTGAAGATTGACCTTCTGGGTCATACATTAATGCACTAATTAAAACTACATAAATTATAGTAGGAATAGAGTATAATATATCGATTATTCTCATCATTATATTATCAACCATACCACCGAAGAATCCTGATACTGAACCATAGATTACTCCAATAATTAAGTTTATAAATGCTGCAACGAATGCTATGATAAGTGAATATTTCGCTCCATTTAATACTCTTATAAATAAATCTCTACCTAAATCATCAGTACCAAATATATGAGTAGATGATGGTCCTTGGTTTGCTATTGCTAAATTGGTTGCATCATGTGTGTATGGATAAACTAATGGTACTGCAAAAACTGCAACAATAACTATAGAAATCATTATTAATGAAAACAATGCTACTTTATTACTTTTTAGTCTTCTCCATGCATCTCCCCAATAACCAACACTTGGTCTAACAACTGCATCTATCTTTTTCGCTTCTGCTGATAGAGGAGTAAACATACTTTTATCTAAATTTAAATTTTCCACTGTTCCGTCCTCCTATGCCTCTTCTAATTTAATTCTTGGATCTATAACTACATACAGTATGTCCACTATTAAGTTACATACTATTATTAATGTACAATAGAATGCTACTAATCCTAATACTGTAGAATAATCTCTATGTCCAACTGATGAAACGAATTCATTACCAAGTCCTGGTATAGCGAATACTGTTTCAACAATGAATGAACCTGTAAGAATACTTGCAACTAATGGTCCTAAGTAAGTTATAACTGGTATCATTGAATTTCTAAGTGCATGCTTGAATACTACTGTATTATTGCTTAGCCCCTTAGCCTTAGCTGTTCTTATATAATCTGATTTAAGAACATCAAGCATCTTGCTTCTCGTTAATCTTGTTATGAATGCTAGTGAACTACCACATAAAGCAATTACTGGCATAATATAATTTCCTGGATTATTTAATCCTGTTGCTCCAAGCATTCTCCATTTAACTGTAAAGAAGTAAATAAGTACTGCTCCTATTACAAAACTTGGAATGGTTATTCCTAGTGTAGAGAAAATCATACAAACTCTATCTTGCCACTTATTTGCTTTTAGTGCTGCTATAACACCAAATAATACTCCAAGTGCTAGTGAGAATACTATTGTTACTACACCTAATTTAGCAGATGATGGGAAAGATGTTCCTATTGTTTCTGTTACATCCTTACCTCTATAAATCATCGATTGACCAAAATCACCTTTTAAGAGATTTTTCATATAAGTTGTATATTGTTCACTTAAAGGTTTGTCCAATCCATATTGTTCTTCTAAACTTGCTTTAATTTCTGGTGGCATCTTTTCACTTGTAAAAGGACCTCCTGGCATTAAACGAATTAAGAAAAACGTTAAAGATATTACGAACCATACTGTTACAATACTCATTAACACTCTTTTACTTATGTACTTTAACATTTTTCAGCTCCCCCATTTCATATTTTTTTCTTAAACACATTTACTTGTTATTATAATTATAGTATCATATCATTTTTTGTCAAATAAAATTGTCAAAGTTTCAAAAGCGTAGATATTAATTTATCAACTATTATAGTGTATTATTATCAAATCGTTAATTACCTCATTTTGTAATTGAAAACGGTTACCTTGTGATTTTGCAAGGTTTTTGAGGGTTTATTGTCACTCTCTTGCATTTTTCAAAAATATATGAAATCTGATAATCTATAAATATTCTTGTTTTGTAAGTATTCACCAAAAATACAAATTAGCGAATTTGTCCGCAAAAACAGGTATGTTTTTTTTAATTTTTTTAGTCGTTTATTAAATATTCACACTTTTATAATTATTTTACATTTTGTTCATCATATCTACCATTTGCTCTACATTACTCCCTAAAGTACGACTTTTTTCTCCGCATTCTATTTTTTGTATATTAAAAGAAACTCTATCTAATTTAAAATTAATAGAGCTACACAAAATGATAAATCATTTTTGTGTAGCTCTATTTAATGCATTGTATGGTTCTTATCTATTTGAGAAGCCTTGACTTTTAATAGAGTGCTTCTTTGAATTTCTATTATGATTTTGCGCCTCTTCAGTTATTGGTGTTTGATAGTTGCACTTTTCCATTCTTGCTACTTTGTTATCTGGTTGACTATCTTTTGTCATTTTCATCACCTCCAACAATAGTATGTGCAGGTTAATCTAATTATAAACTTATTATCATTTCTTCTAATTTATCTAATGCAATTTCTATATCCTTAATTGAATAACAATAAGATAATCTTATATACCCTTCTCCACCTGCTCCAAATGCAGTCCCAGGTACCATTGCAACTTTATATTCATATAATAGCTTCTCACAGAATTCATCTGAAGTAAGATTGAATTTCTTAATTGAAGGGAATACATAAAATGCGCCCTTAGGTTCAACTACTTCTAATCCCATATTATTTAATCTATCCACAACATAATCTCTTCTAACTTTAAATTCACTTTTCATTTCTTCAACATCACTTAAAGATTCCTTTAAACCGTAATATGCACCCCATTGTGAAATTGATGTAGCACAAGATACATTATATTGATGCGATTTCATAAATTCGTCCATCATATGTTTTGGAGCACAAAAATATCCTACTCTTAATCCTGTAAAAGAAAACATCTTTGAAAATCCATTTATATATATGATATTATTCTTCAATTCTTTATTCTGAGCTAAGCTTAAATATTTCTCATAACATAATGAAGAATATATTTCATCTGTTATAACGCATATATTTGTTTCTTTTATTAAATCTACAAGTTCATTATATTTATCTGGATTTAAAATAGCTCCTGTTGGATTACATGGATATGATAAAACAATATACTCAATCTTTTCATTTATAATAGTGTTCTTTAATTTTTGAACATCAATTTCAAATTTATTATCTAGAGTATAATTTACAACTTCTCCACCTAATAATCTAACTATATTTTCATAAGCTGGATATGCGGGAGTAGGTATTAATACTTTATCACCTTTATTTAACAACGATATAAACACAGAAAATAAAGCTTCACTACCTCCTACACTTATGCATATCTCATCTTTACTATAATCTATATTAATTTTTTTCAGATACTTAACTATTTCTTCTCTTAATTCAATAAGCCCTGCATTAGCAGTATATACTGTTTTATCTTCCTCAATGGCTCTTATCATCCCATCTTTAATAGCCTTAGGTGTTTCAAAATCTGGTTGACCAAGAGTTAGTGATATAGCCCCCTCAACATTTTGGACCTTATTAAAAAACTTTCTTATGCCTGAAATCTCTATTTCTTTTAAATTTTCATTCATAATTACCACGCCCTTTCCCACTACTTATCTTCTATTTTAATAATTGTATATTAAGTTAATCCTTATTTAAAGATTTTTCTATAATTTATACTTATTTTGTAGCTAAAACTCTATTGTTTGATTATAATAATATTATTATATTAACTATCTTATGATAAATGAAAGGATGTTTATTTATGGAATATAATTTAACTGATCCATATGAAATCGCAAGATTTATAAAAGACTCAAAAAAATCTACTCCAGTAAAAGTTTATGTAAATGGAGATTTAAGTGAAGCTAATATGGACCATATCGAATGGTATGGCGCACAAAACTTCTATGTATTATTTGGAGAATCTGATAATATAACAACTGTTATATTAGATCATAAGGATAGAATTAATAGCTTTAGAGTTGAAAATGATAGAAGAAATTCTGCAATTCCAATGCTAAATCTATTAGAGGTTGACGCTAGAATTGAACCAGGTGCTGTTATTAGAGATAGAGTATCTATTGGTAAAAATGCTGTTATCATGATGGGAGCAGTTATTAATATAGGTGCTGAAATCGGTGAAGGTACAATGGTAGATATGAATGCTGTAATTGGAGCTAGAGGTAAACTTGGTAAAAGAGTTCATCTTGGAGCTGGTGCAGTTGTTGCTGGTGTGTTAGAGCCACCTAGTAAAGAACCTTGTCAAATTGGAGATGATGTTTTAATTGGAGCTAACGCTGTTATACTTGAAGGAGTAAAAATCGGAAAAGGTTCTGTTGTAGCTGCTGGTTCTGTTGTAACACAAGATGTTCCAGAAGGCGTTGTAGTCGCTGGTAGCCCTGCAAAAGTAATTAAGCAAGTTGATGATAAAACAAAAGACAAAACACAAATTCTTGATGACTTAAGAAAATAATACATAGATGCACAAAGGGGATGTATAAAAATGAAAAATCATTTTTATACATCCCCTTTAATTTAGAATGTAATTCTACATTTTCAATTCTAAATTTCTATATAATATCTTGAACATCTACTTCAATTTCTTGATTTTCTAGTTCTTCCATATTAATATCAACTTGATCTTCGCCTTCAACTTGGTCAGCTACTCTTTCCATCTTAGAGATAGAAACTTCATAAGCTATTTTCTTGATTACATCAGTGTCTGTTACCTTCTTTTGATACTCTCTACTTTGTAATCTTCCCCAAACCCTAATATTATCTCCAACTTCTAATGTTTGGCAGAATCTTGAGTTTCTACCCCATGCTATAGTTGGTATATAATCTGATTTATTATAAGCTCTATTAACAGCTAATAATACATCTGCAATTTCTCTTCCAAATGGCGTTGTTCTATAAACAGGTTCTTTGCATATATATCCATCTAAAAATATCTCATTTGGATTCTTACTTCTCTCAATACATGGTTCTATGTTTCTAGCGAATACAGTTAGGATTAGTTTATTTGACCCATCCATAAACTTATTATAAGACCTTAATTGTCCCTCAACTATAATCACTTGTCCTTCTTCTAAATTCATACCACTAATTAGTCTCTCAGAAACTGTGATATTTAAAATATCCACAGAATCACTTAACCTTTGTACCTCTATTGAAAAGGTATAAAAGCCTTCTCCATACATTTCATGGCTAAACTCCATATCAGAAACTACTGTTCCCTCTAAATAAATTTTGTTATTTAATAACATATTGTCCATTTGTACCCCTCTCTCCCTTTGTATTATTTATATACCATATTTTGGACATTTGCAAAGATCATATTTCCATTATAATACAACCAAGCATTCTTTTTCAATATTTTTCTAATTTTTTCTTTGAACACCATCAGAATCTATTAAATATCCTTCGTCATACATCATCTCTCCAACTGGCAAAAATGTGTATCCTTGGCTCCTTAATTCAACTATTATTTTTTCTAGATTTTTAGGTGTGTGTATAGCATTATTATGAAATAACACTATTGATCCTGGCTTAATTTTCTTCATAACCTTATCATATTCAACTTGTTCTCCAGATTGCTTCCAATCTACAGAGTCAGCATTCCATTGAATGCATTCATAACCTAAGCTTTTCATCATTTCATATGATTTTTTATTATAAGCTCCACTTGGAAACCTAAATAATTTAGGCTTAACACCTACTACTTCCTCTATGATTTCATCTGTCTTTCTTGCTTCTTCTAGCATTCTTCCTTCACTGATTTTATCAAATTCAGGATGTACATAACTATGATTTCCTATTTCATGGCCTCCCTCCTTAATCTTCACAAGTTTTTCTCTGTTACCATCAGGATAAATAACCCACTTACCCATAATAAAAAATGTAGCTTTAACATCATTTTTTTCTAATACATCTAAAATATCATATAAGTACTCTTTTTCCGCCCAATTCACATCAAAAGTTAATGATACAACTTTTTTATCAGTATCAACACTAAATATAGGTTTCTCATTTACTTCTTGTGTTTCTAAAAAAGCTTCCCTATCACTGGTATTTAGATATATAGCGCAAACTATTGAAATCGCTACTAATACGAATAATAAAAACGTTCTTCCCGTCTTTCTCATTGCGTTCCTCTTTTAATTGTTTACAATAATATATATTCTTCTTTAATATTATTCATGACAATATTATTCCACATTTAATTATTTATGTTATAATAAAAGTAGATTATAATTCAAATAGGAGGACTTATATGTTTGAAAACACAGCTGAATTAGCAGAAAACAAGCTGTTACTTCTTTATGTAACTAAATCACTTAGATGTTCAATTTCTAATGCTCAGTTAACTGATATAATATTAGAAAATAATTTTATAAATTACTTTACGCTTCAACAATATATAAGTGAACTTGTTAGTTCTGAATTCTTAAATTACGAGGCTCAAAATGATAAAAATGTTTTAGTTCTAACAAAAAAAGGTGAAAATGTCTTATCCTTTTTCATGGATAGAATCTCACCTGTTAAGAAAAATATTATAGATACGTATATAGCTAACACAATTGATTCCATCAAAAAGGAACTTACAATTCACAGCGACTATACTATCGAAAATGACGACTCATTCATTGTAGATTTAAAAGCATTTGAAGGAAAAAGCTTATTAATGGAACTTAAACTTTCTGTTCCTACTAAAAAGCAAGCAACTGCTCTATGTTCAAAATGGAAAGAAGATCCTTCAACTATCTACACTCAAATGGTTGATTTACTATTTAAAGATTCTTAATAAGATTTTATAGCATTAGGCTCTCCGCCTAGTGCTATTATTTTTTTAGCACATCTCTCTAAATCACATATAATTAACTTTAAATTTTTTTTATCTCCTACACAAAGGTATTTATCTACTTTGCATATTCCTCTTAAATTCCCACCAATAAACATAGCACCTTCTAAGAACAAATCTATTAACCTTATTACACTTATTGTTCCATCATCAAAATTTGTCACATAGATTTTTTCTTCATCAATACACATATCAATAGGATTCTTACCAAGTTCTATTTTTTTGATAGATTTTAAATTGCTTAATGAATACAGCTCTAAATAACCATGTTTATCTCCTAGACAACTTTCACAGCATATAAGCATATTATATTTTTGTGATATTAAAATCTTTGTTGGGTAGAACTTACTTTTTATATTTGTAACTTCATTTAATGTATTAACATCAATTACAGATATCGATGAATCAATAAAATTCGCTACAAAAACTCTATTTTTATATGAATCATATGCAAGACAATGAGGAAAATTTTTAACTGGAATAGTTACTAATAAATTTAAAGTTTCAACATCTAACACATCTACAGAGTTTGTCCCACCACAAGCAACAAATAAATAGTTTGATACTAACAGCACATCTTCAGGTATAGATCCCCCATATATAGAATCTATACTCATAAATGTTTTTTTATCAATTATACTAATAGTATTACTGATTGAATTTGCTACATAAATTTTATCATTACCTACTATTAAATCATGGGGAGCACAAGGTTTCCCATAACTAGCAAGAGGCACTGCTTCTAATTTAGCACTATCAATATCACACTTAATTAATAAGCTTCTTGTCGAATCACATAAAACTATATTATTCATATTCACACCTCCAAAAGGGAAACCTTCGTACTTCTAATATATGCGATTTCAACTTAGTTGGAACAACTTTAACAAAATTCTTGTTTTTTCCTCATTATTATATATAATTAATTTGTAACAATTATATAGCATAGGGGGAATTATTATGTTCGTTTATAAGACACAAGGAACATGTTCTACAGAAATCCACATAGATATTGAAGGAAGTACTATTAAATCAGTTGAATTTATAAGAGGTTGTGCAGGTAATCTTTTAGGAATTGGTTCACTAGTTAAAGGAATGGAAATCGATACAGCTATAGAAAAATTAAAAGGTATTGATTGTAGAGGTAAAGGAACTTCATGCCCAGATCAATTAGCACTTGCTTTAGAAGAGTATAAGCAACAATAATATATACTTTTTATTAAAATCTAGTATTTCTTATATCAAAAAATGATCAATTATCAACTTACAGTTAAAGTATGACATCTAGTCTTTAAATACTTTAATTGAAATATTGCTAATTGATCATTTTTATATTAATTTCTCATATTGAAATTTACTTATCTTTTAAGTTTTGAATCACCTGTTTTTCAATTTCATCTACAGATATATTTTTCCCTGGACAAAGGGTTTGTCCTATTTCTCCATGACCTTGGATTTCACCTATAGGATACTTCAAAGATAAATAAGTCATAAGCTTTATTAGACTATCTTTTTGAGCTTCTCCAAGCTTCTTTTCTTCAAAATTGCCTTGAAGACTTATTCCTAATGTATTACGGTTATGTCCCTTCACATGAGCTCCTATTGCCTCTTCTGGCCTACCTCTATAAATTGTCCCATCACTTTCAATATAAAAGTGGTAACCAATCCCATCCCATCCTTTTTCTTTATGTATTGAATCTACTTTATCTACATCTGCATCTGATGCTGCGTGATGTATAACAATACCCTTTGGAGAATTTCCATACTCTAAAGAACTGTTCCAAATATATTCTTTTTCCACTACATTTAATCCGTTATATAATTCATTAATCTTATCTATATTATTTGTTTTATTATACTCATTTCTATATGTGTTTTCAAAAATCCCACTCAAATAATTATTGTTAAAGGAGACCGCTGTTATCACTGCACATAATATAAGTGCTATCAATATATAAACCCTAAGATTCGTATCTTTATGCTTTTTATATCTCTTCTTCATTCCTTGCCCCCCCTTAAACATTATGTATCATTATACTATTATAAAACAAAAATCCTTTTTATACCATTTTTTTATGATATAAAAAGGATTCTATATACTATTTAATAAGTTCTAATGCTATTTCCATCATTTCTGTGAAGGAATTTTGTCTTTCTTCTGGTGATGTTTCTTCACCTTTAAAAATATGATCTGATATAGTTAAAATAGATAATGCTTCTACTCCATATTTAGCTGCAACTGTATATAGTTCCGCAGTTTCCATTTCTATCGCTAAACAACCATAATCAGCCCAAACTTTAGCGCCTACAGGTGTATCATCATAAAACAAATCACTTGATAGAACATTTCCTACTTTTATATTTGCCCCTCTTTTAACAGCTTCATTATATGCATCATATAATAATGAAAATGTAGCTGTTGGCGCATAATCCATTCCTGAAAACCTTCTTTTATTTATACCTGAATTTGTTGATGCACTTTGTGCAATAACAATATCTCTAACATTAACATCATTATTTATAGAACCTGCAGAACCTATTCTCATAAGTCTTTTTGCTCCATAAAATTGAATTAATTCATTTACATATATTGAATGTGATGGTAATCCCATGCCAGTTCCTTGTACTGAAACTCTCTTCCCTTTATATGTTCCTGTATAACCATACATGCCTCTAACAGTATTATAACATACAGCATCTTCTAGATAGTTTTCAGCAATAAATTTTGCTCTTAAAGGATCTCCTGGAAGTAATACTGTTTCTGCTATAGCACCTTCATCCGCCATTATGTGTAAATGTTTTGCCATAATAAAAGCCTCCTTTATTTTAAATATAGTCCTATTTTAACATAGGTTATTGCTTTTAAAATCTCTTTCTTATTTGTTTTCTAAAATCACCAATCATATACAGTGAACCGCATACAAGTATTAAATCATCTTTATTAACCTTATTATATACATCATTATATGCTTTTTTATAACTTTGCCCTACATTACAGTTTGAGTTATATTGAAGAATTTTATTCTTTAATTCATCAGCTGATAACGCTCTTGGTGAATTTGGTGTTAGTGTTACTACTTCCTTTGCCATTGATGTAATATTTCTTAACATCTCTTCTACATCTTTATCTTTTAAAACACCCATTATTAAATACATATCATTGAAATCAAAATACTTTCTTAAATTATGACAAAGCATTTCTATTCCCTGTGGGTTATGTGCTCCATCAATAATAACTAATGGACTTTTGCTTATAACTTCAAATCTTCCCATCCAAGTTACACTTTTTAATGCATTTTCAATGCAATCTTTTGATATGCTAGTAATACTTCTTTGATTCAAACTTTCAATTACCTTGATAGCAACTGAAGCATTTAAAACTTGATGATCACCTAATAAAGATAAACTAAACTCTACTTGTTCATTTTGAAATTTAGTAGAAATCACACTATATAACTCATCCTTATTAATATCAATCAATTTACAGCTGTTTTTATTTATCTCTATCAACTCTGATTTAGTTTCACTACATCTTTCTTTAATAACATTTAAGACTTCATCTTTTTGAGGATACATAATAACAGGAACTCCAGCCTTTATAATTCCTGCTTTTTCTTTAGCAATCTCACATAATGTATTACCTAATATCCCTTCATGATCCTTACTTATTGACATTATTACAGATAAAATTGGATTTATTACATTTGTTGAATCTAATCTTCCACCTAAACCTACTTCAACAACCCCAAAATCAACTCGCTCTCTTTTAAAGTATAAAAACATTAATACAGTAATAATCTCAAATTCTGTAGGATGATTGTACCCTTCTTCAATTACTTTATCTACTACAACTTTTATTTCTGTAATAAGGCTAGCCAATTCTTTTTTTGCTATATTATTATTATTAATTTGAATTCTCTCTTCAAACTCTTCTAAAAATGGAGATGTATACATCCCTACTTTATATCCACCTTCCATTAATATTCTACTAATCATAGAAGTCGTTGAACCTTTACCATTTGTACCCGCAACATGAATAAACTTCAACTCATTTTGTGGATCCCCTAAAAGTTCTAATAATCTAAAAGTTCTTTCTAAACCATAATTTGAACCAAAATTCCCCACATTCGTTATATAATTCATAGCCTCTTTATAATTCATTTAAATAACCTCATTTTTATCTCTTAATATTATATTTTCCAACTCTTAAAATTCTACATAATAAATATTATACAAACTAATAAACCATTAAAGTTTATAATTATTATATATTTAAAAAGTAAAGTTTCTTTTAAACATATAATAAAAGCATCATCGTAATGACGATGATGCTAGAATAATTTGCTTATACTTTACTACTAATAATATAACTTTTTTCAATACTTATTTCAAGTTTTTATGTTGTTTTATAGCTTACCTATATTATTAGCATGATCTCCTATTCTTTCTAGATTACTTATTAAATCTAAAAATACTACACTTGAATTTGCTGTGCATTTTTTATCATTTAATCTTTTAATATTATTTGCTCTAAATTGCTTTTCTAAACTATCTATTTCATTTTCTAACTTCTCAATATCATAATTTCCTTTATCGTCTTTGTTGCTATATAACTCTATAGCACAACTTAATGCTTCTAATGTCTTGCTATACATATTATTTATTTCTAATAATGCATCTTCACCAAGCTCTAATCCTGTATTTATTTTCTCTATAGCTAATTCAGCAATATTTTCAGCATGATCTCCTATTCTTTCAATATCATTAATTACATGATATGTAGGTGCAAATGTTTTAACATCACTTGTAGGTAAATCTAGTTGTGATAGTTCTACCAAATAATCTGTTATATCTTTTTCTAAAGTATTTATTATCTTTTCATTTTGATAAACTTTCTTTATTAAATCTTCATCATTTTCAATGAATGCTTTCATAGCCATCTCTAGATTATCTTTTGATTTATTAGCCATTCTCATTGTTTCTTTAATCACTTGCCCACTTGCTACAGTAGGTGTTTCTAAAAGCTTTTTATCTAAATAAATGGCTCCATCATGTTCTATTTCATCTTCACCAGGAAGTATTTTATTTACTAACTTAACTATTAATGATGCAAACGGGAAAATTATTAATGTAACTGTAACATTAAAAATAGTATGTGCATTTGCTACTTGTCTTGCTACATTTACATCTGTCGATTGTACCACTTTAATTAACATACCCATAAATGGTAAGAATATTAATACTCCAAATATATTAAAGAATAAATGTATAAGTGCTGCTTTTCTTGCTATTTTGCTAGTTCCTATTGATGCTAATAAAGCTGTAACACAAGTTCCTATATTACATCCTAATATTATTGGTAATGCTACATCCATTTGAATAGCTCCAGCTGTTGCAAGTGCTACTAAAATCCCTGTTGTTGCTGATGAACTTTGAACTACTGCTGTCATTAATAACCCAGCAATTATTCCTAAAATCATATTATCACCAATTACTAATACAAAGTTTTTAAACCACTCAGCATCTGCTAATGGCTTCATAGAGCCTGACATTAGCCCCATTCCCATAAATAATATACCAAAGCCAAGTGCAATTCCTGCAATGTCTCTTACTTTTTTCTTTTTAGATGCTATTAATGCAATTGCACCTACTCCAATTACTAATGGCGCTATTGCATCTAACTTAAATGATACCATTTGAGCTGTTATAGTAGTCCCTATATTAGCTCCCATAATAACACCAACAGCTTGCATTAATGACATTAGCCCTGCATTTACAAAGCTTACTACCATTACTGTTGTTGCTGATGAACTTTGAATAACGGCTGTTACTAAAGCCCCAACAATTACTCCAAGAAATCTATTACTGGTTATCCTCTCCAAAACCCCTTTGAGTTTATTCCCTGCTGCATTCTCTAGTCCATCCCCCATTAGTTTCATACCATAAAGAAATAGTCCCAGACCCCCAATTAGTCCCGTTACTGTTTCAAAACTAATCATAATTAAATCATCTCCTCAAATTCGTTTTGTTAGTATATATTTTGTTAATATACGATTAATTATTTAACGTGTTGTTAATATTTTATCTACATTTATATAATACCACTATTAGTTTAACCATTATTGTTAAATCTATGTAAAAAATTCACCCATTATACTTTACATAGATTTAACAAAGCAAAAAAAGATCAATCATATATCATTAGTCAAAGTTTTAATAACTCTAACTAATAGTCTATGACTGATCCTCTTTATTTATAATATAAAATATCTGATGCTTTTATACTATTAACATATTATTTTAATGCATCTAATCTTACAAGTACTGCATCAAGCATTTCTTGGTACTTAACTTGTTTTGCTTTTTCACCATCTATTACTGCTGCTGGTGCTTTAGCTACGAAACCTTGGTTAGAAAGCTTCTTAACGATTCTTTCTATTTCACCTTCAAGTTTCTTCTTTTCTTTATTTAATCTATCTAATTCCTTATCTTTATCAACTAAATCAAGTAATGGCATGAATATTTCTCCACCCTTGATTACTACTGATACTGAGTTTTCTGGAACTAATGTCTTATCTTCAATAAATTCCACTTCTGAAGCTGATGCTAACTTTTCAAAGTAAGTTGAACCTTGAGTGAAGGCATCTTTTGCATCATTTGAAATATGACAAATGATTTTAGCTTTTCTTGAAGGTGGTACATTCATTTCAGCTCTTACATTTCTTAAAGCTTTAATTGCTTCAATGATAAATGACATATCATTTTGAGCTTTTTCATCATTTAATTCTTCTTTAAATGTTGGCCACTCAGAAATTGTAATTGACTCTTCATCTGTTAATGTAGTGAAGATTTCTTCTGTTATAAATGGCATTACTGGGTGAAGTAATTTTAATCCTGTACTTAAAACTGTGTTTAATACATTAAATACTATACCCTTTTGCTTTTCATCTTCTCCGTATAATACTGGTTTAACTAATTCGATATACCAGTCACAGAATTCTGTCCACATAAAGTCATAAACCTTTTGTAGTGCAATACCAAGCTCATATTTATCCATATTTTCAGTTACTTCTTTAACTAATGAATTCATGTTAGATAGAATCCATTTATCAGCTAAGCTGTAATCTGTACAATCTTTGTATTTATCCATAACTTCCTTATCAAGATTCATCATAACGAATCTTGAAGCATTCCAAATCTTATTAGCAAAGTTTCTTGCTGATTCAACTCTTTCTGGGAAGTATCTAATATCATTTCCTGGAGCATTACCAGTAACAAGCATAAATCTTAAAGCATCTGCACCATAAGTATCGATAACTTCTAGTGGATCTACCCCATTACCTAATGACTTACTCATCTTCTTACCTTCTGAATCTCTAATGATACCGTGGATTAATACTGTATCAAATGGAGTTTCATCCATGTTGTGAATTCCTGAGAATATCATTCTAGCAACCCAGAAGAATATAATATCGTATCCTGTAACTAATACGTTTGTTGGATAGAAGTATTTTAAATCTTCTGTTTCATTTGGCCAACCTAATGTTGAGAAAGGCCATAATGCAGATGAGAACCAAGTATCTAGTACATCTGTTTCTTGTCTTAATTCTGTATTTCCACATTTAGTACAAGTTGTATGTTCTTCTGTAGAAACCATTATTTCTCCACATGAATCACAGTAGAATACAGGAATTCTATGTCCCCACCATAATTGTCTTGAAATACACCAATCTTGAATATTTTCCATCCAGTTGAAGTATGTCTTTTCAAATCTTTCTGGTACAAACTTAGTTTGCTTTTCTTTAACAGCGGCTACAGCAGGTTTAGCTAAAGACTCCATCTTAACATACCATTGTTTTGATATAATTGGCTCAATAACTGTTCCGCATCTATCATGTGTTCCAACATTATGAGTATGTGGTTTAACTTTAACTAGTAATCCTAGTGCATCTAAATCTGCAACCATTTGCTTTCTAGCTTCATATCTATCTAAACCTTGATATTTTCCACCTAGTTGGTTTATAACACCCTTGTCATCCATAACTCTGATTTGCTTAAGATCGTGTCTCTTACCAACTTCAAAGTCATTAGGATCATGAGCTGGAGTAATCTTAACACAACCAGTTCCAAATTCAACATCAACGTAGTCATCAGCTATAATTGGAATTTCTCTATCTACTAAAGGTAAGATTAACATTTTTCCAATTAAGTGCTTAAATCTTTCATCATTAGGATTAACTGCAACAGCTGTATCTCCAAGTAATGTTTCTGGTCTAGTTGTAGCTATTTCTAAATGTCCACTTCCATCAGCTAGTGGGTAATTGATATGCCAGAAGTGACCTTCTTGCTCTTCATATTCAATTTCAGCATCTGATAAAGCTGTTTGACATTTAGGACACCAGTTAGTTATTCTATTTCCTTGGTATATTAAACCTTCGTTGTATAACTTAACAAATACATGCTTAACTGCTCTATCTAAGTTCTCATCCATAGTGAATGCTTCTCTTGAAAAGTCAGCCGAACAACCCATCTTCTTAAGTTGTGTTCTAATTCTATTTCTGTAAAGGTCAGTCCAATCCCAAACTTTTTCTAGGAATGCTTCTCTTCCCATTTCTTTTTTATATAAACCTTGCTTTAATAATTCATTTTCAACTTTAACTTCAGTTGCTATTGAAGCATGGTCTTGTCCTGGTAACCATAAAGTACTATAACCTTGCATTCTCTTAAATCTGATTAGCATATCTTGAAGAGTATTATCTAATGCATGACCTAAGTGTAATTGCCCTGTTATATTTGGAGGTGGCATTACTATTGTAAATGGCTTCTTATTTTTATCCACCTTTGGTGTAAAGTATTTTTTATCTTCCCAAGTTTGATAAATTCTTTCTTCGAATTCCTTAGGACTATATGTAGTAGAAAGATTGTTATTATTCTCTGACATATTAATTCCTCCTTATATTGTTTATTAGTTTAAAGTTAATATCGCACTCTGCAAAATCAACCGTTTTTAAGCATAAAAAAAGACCTTCATCACATAAAAGGACGAAAGTTCGCGGTACCACCTTTTTTCCTGCTCCTAGTGTTATTACACTACTACAGGCTCTTAATAAAATAACGACTAAGAAAGCCGTCTTTGCTTACTATTACTTTCTGCAAAGAAACTCAAAAGCTACCTTCAAGAAACATTATATAGAAGATTCTCAGCCATGATCTTCCTTTCTGTAATACTTAGTATTCCCTACTCCTCTTTATCACTGTTTTATCATATACAATTTAAGGATATCTTATAATAAACCTCACAAAATGTCAACTATATTAACATAAAAAATAAAGTAGCAGAAATTAATCTGCTACTCTATTTTCTAACTAATTAAAATTAGTAGTTGCAATCACTTGCAGAATTGTTTGAAGCTTTGTCTGATGCACTGTTTGATGCATTGTTTGAAGCTTTGTTGCTTGCTTTGTTTGAAGCTTTGTTTGAAGCATTGTTGCTTGCATTGTTTACGTTGTTTTTCATCTCTAGTCCCTCCTAAAATAATGTTTTGTTATTGCTAACAATTATATTGTGTGCAAAACTCAAAAAGTAATTCATGGAAATTTATGCTAATAAAATCTCTTCCTTTGAAATTTTGTATTTTTTGTAATTTCACTGGTATTTTTTGTCATATTTGTTTATTATATTATTATAAGATAAATGGAGGCAGCTGATTATGAATTTAAATATAAGTGATTTGATTTTAGATAATCTACCCTATTCAATATGGGTTAAAGATAAATCAAAAAAATATATATATGCTAATACTGAATTTTGTAAAACAATAAATAAACCAAGAAGTGAAATACTTAACAAAAATGACTTTGATTTATTTGATTATGAGACTGCTTTATTTTACAATTCAACAGATAGCTATACATCAAACCAAAATAGTACTCAAACATTTATAAATAAAACTGATAATCTTATACGTGAATGTTATAAAAAGATACTATATCATAATGAAGAAATAATAGGTATTTTAGGTTCATTTATTGATGTTACAGAAAAATATAATTATCAAAATGAATTGTCTCATCAAAAAGAATTTCTACAGGCTATTTTTGATAATATTCCTGATCATATATTTTTTAAAGATTTAAATAGTGTTTATTTAGGTTGCAATAAACCGTGTACAGAGGTTTTTGAATTTGATTCTGTTGATGATATTGTTGGTAAAACTGACTATGACCTTCATCCAAATAAAGAAATGGTTTCTAAATTTCTTGAAAGGGATAAAATTATAATGGAAACAAGAATAAAAGAAGTCTCACATGTTACTATCAAATCAAAGGATGGTAGTGAACACTATGCTGAAAATATTAAAGCCCCAATTATATTGAAAGATAATAGTGTAGTCGGTATAGTTGGCATATCTAGAGATATAAGCTATAGAAAAAATTTAGAGGATAAACTTTACAAGCTTAGTTATGTAGATACGCTTACTAATCTGTACAATAGAACATATTTTATAAATAGATCAGATGCTCTATTCAAAGAGGACTATCTTCCACTTAGTATTATAATGGGAGATATAAATGGACTTAAAATAATAAATGACTCATTAGGACATCTTGAAGGTGATAAACTTATTGCTAATATATCTAATATAATAAGTTCTTGTTGTCGTGATACTGACTATGTATTTAGATGGGGTGGCGATGAAATTGTTATTTTATTGCCTAATACGGAATCTCAGATTGCAAATAAAATAATGCACGATATCTATGATAAATGTTCTGAATCCTCTACACCTGAAAATTTACTCTCTATAGCTTTAGGAAATAGCACACTAACCTCTTTAAATTCAAGTATTGAATGCGGACTTAAGGAGGCTGAAGATAAAGTGTATAGGCATAAACTTATTCAGACTGAAAGTTTTAGAAGTTCTCTACTTGAAACATTGCAACGAAGCCTATTTGAAAAAAGTGAAGAGACAGAGCATCATACTGAAAGACTTCAAGATCTTGGTATAAAACTTGGAGAATTATTAAATCTTCAAGCCTCTGATATAGATGATATAATTCTAGTTTGTAACTTACACGATATAGGTAAAATAGGAATACACGAAGACATATTAAAAAAGCCTAGTGAGTTAACACAGGATGAATTCGAAATAATGAAGCTTCATTGTGAAAAAGGTTATAGAATAACTCAAGGTATGCCTGAACTACACCACGTATCTAAAGCAATACTTACACATCATGAACGTTATGATGGTACAGGCTATCCATTAGGATTAAAAAATGATGAAATACCCTTAGTTTCAAGAATAGTCGCTGTTGTAGATGCCTATGATGCTATGACTAATGATAGAATATATAGAAAAAAACTTTCTAAAGAACAAGCAATAAATCAATTGTTAATTAATTCTGGAACTCAGTTTGATCCATTTATAGTAGAAAAATTTCTTTTGTTACTATAAATAAAATTACTTAATAAAATATTTTATATAACCTAATTATTATTTATTTTTAAAAAGATATGGTGAAAGAAAATTAATTCTTTCACCATATCTTTTTTAGATTATAAAATCTTTAGGATCATGTTTTTTCGCTTTAGGTTCACCGTAAACTGCTTTTATACTTTCAGCTTGTGGGTTATGCTTAGATTTTTTCTTAGACATATTTATCACCTCGAAATTAGTTTGTACATTTTTCATTTCTATATTCATAGATAGGTAATGTATCACTAAAACAAGCTTTTATACTTTCAATTTCTGGATTATGATAAATATTTTTATGTTGTCTTTTTCTCATACATAAATCACCTCATGAATATTATCTGCACAATACTTTAAATATATCCACCATCAATCTTTAGAATTTCCCCAGTCATATACCTACATCTCTCATCACATAAGAATACAACCGTTCTTCCAATCTCTTGTGCAAGTCCAAATCTACCCATAGGAATTTCATCTATCAAGCCTTGTCTTTCCTCTTCTGAAAATGTATTATTCATCTCTGTATCAATAACACCTGGTGCAATTCCATTTACTCTTATTCCACACATAGCTAATTCCTTAGCAAGAGACCTTGTAAATTGATTTAAACCACCTTTACTAGCTGAATATACCGTTTCACAAGAAGCTCCCATTTGTCCCCATATAGAAGAAATATTAATTATATTACCTCCATTAGATAACATACTAGGTAAGAGATGTTTTGTTAAAAACATCGGACCCAAAAGATTAGTTCCCATTAGAGCTTCTATATCATCTTTTGTAAAGTCCATGAAAAGTCCAATTTTTGAAACACCAGCATTATTTACTAAAATATCAATTTTTCCAAATAGCTTAATAGCACCATCTGCTAATTCTTTTGCGCTTTCATAAGTTGATACATCACCTTTTAAAGTTTTTGCATATCCACCTAAATCTTTAATTTCTTCAAGTACTTCATTAGCCTTTTCCTCATTTTTCACATAATTTATAATAATAAAAGCACCGTCTTTAGCTAGCTCTAAAGCTATTCCTCTTCCAATACCTCTAGATGCTCCTGTAACTAGTGCTACCTTTCCTTGTAAGTTACTCATATTATCCTCCTTAAATACATTCACAACTACCAATAATTGTATTGTATTAATTGTTTATTTAAACTAATATGTTAGATAAACCGCTTATAAACATTCCTTCATTACTCTTAATGCATTTTTATAGAATATCTTTTCAATTGCATCATCACTAATTCCATTTCTATTTAATGCACGCTCAAGTTTTATAAATTCTGATGCATTTTTAATCTCAACAGCATTATCTATCCCATCAAAGTCTGATCCTAGTGATATGCAGTCTATTCCACCTACATTTCTTATGTGTAAAATATGCTTAACCATATCATCAATTCTCGAAACACTACTATTCCCTAGGAATGCAGAGCAAAAGTTGATCCCAGTAACTCCACCTTTATCAGATAATTTCTTAATCATATCATCTGTTAAGTTTCTAGAATGATTTGTTATTTCTCTTGCATTAGAATGTGTTGCTACAAATGGTTTTTTACAAATTTTAATTAAATCATAAAATCCACCATCTGATAAATGTGAACAATCTGGAATAATTCCAAGCTCCTCCATGTAATAAACAAACTCCTTACCTTTTTCAGTTAACCCTTTATCTTTAAAAATAAAATTCTTATTCGGATAACCTAATGAATTTTCATAGTTCCATGTTAAAGTTATTGCCCTAATCCCTAAATTATAAGCCTCTTTTAACTTATTTACATCACCTTGTAATGCTTCACCTTCTTCAATAGTTAATAAAGCGCCTATCTTTTTTGACGATTTAGCATGCTCTATATCAGAAAAACTTTCTATTATTTTAATCTCTGAACTATTTTTCTCAATCTGACCTTTAAAGTAATTACTCATATTTATGAATTCTAGATATGGATCTTTTACTTTTTTCAAATCAATATAAAATGCAAAAAACTGGCATAGTGCATCACCTTTTTGCAACTTATCTATATCAATAGAAAATCTATTTTTATTAAGTTCACTTTTATCATAATAAATTCTACTTGCTGTATCACAATGTAAATCTATAAACATAATCTTCCCCCATATTAAATCTTTCTTTTAAGTCTTTCATCCCTCGCCCAAAGTAAATAATCTGCAACATTTTCTGGCCCTGCCATGATTTTTCTTCTTACCCATAGCATCCCAGAATTTTGAGCTTCCACACTCCATTTAACTAATGATATTTCCCCACCTTCAATTTCAAGTGCCGTCATCTCATGAGGAAGCACACATGCCCCATCATTAAAATATGGTGGTTCACTTTTTAATGGAAATCTACTATTATGAGTATGTCCACATATTATCATCTTGCAATTTTCACTTGCCCAGCCTTGTAGCTTTTTATCTTCTTTGCTTCTTTTTGTATGACTTGATGATGGACTTGTAGGTTCTTTAAAACCTGCTACACCGTTTGCAAATTTCCATACGTACCTAACTAAAAATCTTGGATACATCCATAATTCACAATTCATAAAATCTACTTGATGTCCATGTGTAATTAACATCTTTTCATCAAGTGGCTCGTACTTAAATACTATACCTTCATAAAAAGTTATATCTTCTATAAGCTTTAAAAATTCATCAACTTCATGAATTAAGGACTTTGAAAGAGAAGCTTTTTGCTTAACTTTAAAGTCCTTTCTTTTCTTTATCATATCGTGATTACCATAAATCATATATAGTCTTTCTTTTTCTTTAAATTTATTTAAAATTTTAAAAATATCATTGTGACTATATGCAATATCTGCACAATTTCTATTCTTCCATAGTTCATCCCCATCGCCACCCTCAACATAAGTAAAACCATTTTTATAATAATAATTCAAAGCTGTCTTATATATATTTCTATTAGGCATAAGGGAATCAAAGTATGTTCCATCACCTCTATGCACATCTGAAATAAATACTAACTTTGAATTATCATCAAAATTAACCTCATGTGCATTATGATATAAATAATCTAATCTTTTTTTACTCAAAATTACACCACCTACAAATTATACAATTAATAATATGCTAGTGATGTAAAAATGAGTATCTATTTATTTTTTAAATATCAAGAACTAATTCAATTGGACAATGGTCTGAACCTAAAATATCACTATGAATATCTGCTGAAACTAATTTTTCTTGAATCTTTTTAGACGCACAGAAATAGTCAATTCTCCATCCTGTATTCTTTTCTCTTGCTTTAAATCTATATGACCACCAAGAGTAAGCAAATTCCTTCTCTGGGTTAAAATATCTAAATGTATCAACAAAACCTGCATTTAATAACTCTGTAAATTTATCTCTTTCTTCTGGAGTAAACCCTGCATTTTTTGTATTAGTCTTTGGATTTTTTAAATCTATTTCTTTATGAGCTACATTTAAGTCTCCACAGACTACTACTGGTTTCTTTTCATCTAAAGCTACTAAGTATTCTCTAAATGCATCTTCCCATTCCATTCTGTATGGAAGCCTTGCAAGTTCATTCTGAGAATTAGGTGTATAAACTGTGACCATGTATAACTCTTCAAACTCAAGAGTTATAACTCTACCTTCTTTATCATGTTCCTCTATTCCAAGTCCATAAGTAACATTTAAAGGCTCTCTCTTCGTAAAAATAGCTGTACCAGAATATCCTTTTTTCTCAGCTGAGTTCCAGTACTGATGATACCCTTCAAGCTCAAGAGAAATTTGATCTGGTTGACACTTAGTTTCTTGTAAACATAATATATCTGCATCAACATTATTAAAGTAATCTAAGAACCCTTTTGTCACACAAGCTCTAATACCGTTAACATTCCAAGATATTAATTTCATATCTATCATCCTTCCTTTGTATAAATTATTTTACATAATTATATCATAGTTACAAATCTAATTGAATAAGCTTATAAACCCTATACTTATCCCTTTTCATATTAACCTTAATTAATGTTCATAAAATTTTAGATACTGTACACTTTTATATAACTTCATGTACTCATAATATTCATCGGAATTAATTTTAATATTAATTGTTTTAGGCCCTAAGAAAGTAAAATCACCTTTTGATTTTATAGCATTAAAATCTAATTCACCAGTTAAATCACTTGTACGTCTTATAGTAAATAATAATGTAGTATTATTACTTTGCTCTCCATTTACTAAGTAATAAATATTTATTTTATCATCAAATTCCTCTATTCCAAATTTACCATGCCATTTTTCGGAGAATATCAATTCGAAACCTAAATTTTCATTTTCGTAAACTAACGTATTATTATCCATCTTAGTTAGTCCTGCCTCCATTATTAAATTATATCTTGTGTAATTATGTTCATAGTCATATTTCCCTATAAAATATGCTGAAATAATTCCTATAATAAAAACAATAGTGCATACTGCTATGATTTTTTTTAGTTTATTTTTCTCTCTTTTTAAACCTTCATCTATTAAAAGATTTTTATTTTCTTTTTTAAATATTGAAATAAATTCGTCTAAAGGAATTGGTAGTGTTTCCTTTGGTATAAATACATGCAGCTCATTCTTCTTTGAATGCAATATTAATCCATGGTTTAACAATGTAATTCCTGTAATATTATCTAAAGAAACTTTTATAGTGCTGAACTCATTTTCTCTGATTAAAAAATTATCTTCTATGTTAAACTTAGATATACTTTCAATATCACAAATAAATTTATTATTTTTTAACTTCTTCTTTTTCATAGACTTTATTATTTTTATACCTAAAAAACAAATTATGCTTAAAACTAAAACACCAAATGTTAATATTCCTGTAGTATAAAAAAACCTTCTATATAAATTACTATACAAACTAACAATAGTTATGAATATACTAATTGTAACTATCGGCATAATCGCCTTTCTATATAAACTAGTGACTATAGATGATGTATTCACGTAAGCTAAATACTCCCTAAAACTCACACTTTCTTCCGAAGGATTAAATTCAAATTTCATTTTCATCACCTCTTTACCTTAGTATACTTTTCTATTTCCCCTATTATCTCTTCCCTTGAACTATCAAAGTGTTTAAATAAAAATATGTTGTTATTTATTCCGTTTACTTTATAGTACAAAAGTAAATTTTCTTTATCTGCATTTATTTCTTTTACTCCACTCCACTTAATATGTCTTATTATATTTTCTGATGATATATCTATACCTGTTTCATCAAATGAAATAGTCATCTCTCCATTAGTCATATTATCTAAAAGCATTCTTACTTCTTTTTTATAATATATTTGCAAAATTACTACTTGCAATATAATCGCAAATATAAACATTATCAAATATTGACTTATCATAATTTTAGTATTGTTTCTCAACGATATAGATACTAATAAAAACATCACTATATCTACTATTAAAATTAATTTATAAAGTCTTGATAGTATAGTATTTCTAAACCACCTTTGATAGCTTAGTCTAAAATCATTATTATTAATAAATTTATAAGTATACATCCTTATCCCCCTATTTGATACTCTATACTTTATTACTTTTATTCTTCAATTTGGTCTAAAACTCTTCGAATCCTTGTAACGATAATTTACTTGCATTCCTAATGAAGAAAGGATATGTTACATTCACTACAAAACCAACTAATATAAATATAACCCATAGAGGTGTAAGAAAGCCTACATCATTAAAGTTTATAAAAAATGGTGTGAGAATTAAATTTATGGCTATTATTGTTGAAAAGAATCTAAAATAATTTTTACTTCCTTTTACTAAGGATTCATTATTAATCTTTTCTCCTTGAATATAAATTACCTTTAAAATATAGTAATCTAAAAGTAGTCCTATAACTAATATAACAGCACCCCATATCATCATTAGAAAGTTAGGTTCTTGCTGAACTACTTGCTCTCCACCCCAAATAGAAATTTCAACTGGATTTATATTTGTATACATAAAACTAATTATTATACCAATAATATCTATTCCCATTAATAGGTATGATATCTGCTGACCTTTCTTTGCATATTCTTCAAAATCAACATACTCCTGTATCATACAGAATCCCTTAGCTATCATTATATACCCAATAAAGTCTGGTAAAATATCAAAACCTGCACCATTTACACCTAAATTAAAATCTAATAGTATAAGAATTACTCCCCAAAATATTTTATTTAGCGCCATACTCATATGATTTATTCCCCTTTTCTTTTATAACTTTAACTTTATCACGTTCAATTCCAATAAATGAATTTGAATTATAATCTAGATATATAGTTCTTTTAAATTTATCACCATTTATATACTTACCTGTAAATACAACTGGTGTATTTATTGATATTCCATTTAATTTTCCTGGTGATTTTTCTCTGCTCAAAATGGAATGAAGATATTTATCATGTGTTTTATATGGTACATATATTCCACACTCTTCTATTCCATTTTTAGTATTATAAAACTCAATAAGCTCATTTACTTCATCACTAAAATAAGAATCAATTGATAATATAGTTAAGTCCTGTTGGTCTCCATACGCCATTTTACTCTCTGTATCTTGATCTACTCCCATATCTTTATAACTAAAATGTATCTTACCTAACTCAACTTCATAACTTTTTCCTTTATTAGTTTCATATATCATTTTAGTTGCTACTATATCTTCATTCTTAATTTTATCTATTAACCTTATCTTCTCATCCATACTTATATTATTAAAATCAACATCTATTTGTCTTAAAGTATAATTATTAAATCTATTATTAGCACTTTCACTATTACCCCAGATCACTTCATCACTTATTTCTGGAAACCTTACATTTATTACTTGTTCATCATCATATATATTTGTTAAGTACACTAGACTAAATTCATAAAACCTAGTTTTACTTGCTACATCCTCTTCTGTACCATCTTCATAATATGCACCTAGCTCCATATTTTTCTCATCATTTGGATAATAAATAACTTGTACATCTTGAAGATTTTCTAGAAATATATATTCATTTAGTTTATTTGAATAATAATAAACAGCATTACCTATCCATACTGAATCAATTACACAAATCAATCCAATTACAAGCTTTTTATTCCCCACTAAATTCACTTGAATTATTCCCCTTCCTAATTAAACTATTGATATTCTGGCTTTGAACTACTTCATTACAATTATATAACCTAATTTTTTTATTATATTCCGTTCCTAAACTTGTCTCACCTTTAAATTCTACATTTATGTTAATTACATTATTATTATACTTTTCATTATCACCTATAACCCTACTATCAATATCAAAAACATATCTACCATCTGTACTGTATGGTATATTTACAATAGATTCTCTAACACCATCTTCATATGTGTAAAACTCATAATTTTCATTAATTAAATCTTCAAAATAAGCTTCTCTAAAATTTAATTTTATATCTACAGCTTCATCTATAACATTATTATCTGTATCTTCAGTTAAATAGTTTTCCTCATAATCAAAATGTAACTCCCCTATATTTACTTCATATTTATTTTGCTTAGAAGTCTCAAATATCATTCTACCTATTGATACATCACCGCTTTTTATCTGCTTAACTAAATCATACTTTTCTTCATATGGTAAATTATCAAAATTAATATCTATCCTCATTATCGTAGGCCTATTATTACCTGAACTCCATGTAGATTCATTTACCGCTATGTACTCATCACTTATTTCAGGAAACTTTACGGCTTGAATTTGTTCTGAATTGTAACAGTCCTTAATATAAAATAAAGTTATAAAACTAATCTCAGTATATGCAGCATTTCTTTGAGCATATTCAGGTAATGAATTAAAATACCTCACATACTCTTCATCATATGAAAGTAGCTTATTAGTAATCTCTACATCCATATAATGATTTAAAAATACAAATTCATCAAATCGATTACTTTTAAATAAATATATGTTCCCCAACCAACTTAAACTAGCTATTATAGCTATTATCATTACTATTTTTTTATTTATCTTCATAGTTCCCCACCCTTTTACAACTTATACCATAAATTATAAAACATGTTATAATTCATTGCAATTTTATACTATTTTTGCTGTTCATATGGATATATATGTTCTGCTTTTGATTCAAACTCTTTTAATGACTTAATTCTCAAATCTGAAGTAAATTCAATAATAGAAACTCCATTAAATTCACTAACTTCACTATCATAATTACATTTAAAATACCATTCAACTACAGTTTTATTACTACTATGTATAAATTGATGAATATCCCATGACAAAACTTCACCTTTTTTATTCCAATGAGTAAACCATAATTTAAGTTGATCTATTCCATGGTATTCAGGACCAAAACACTCACTATATACAATATCATTCTCAAAAGTACTATCTAGAATTGAATCATTATTTTCTTTCCATGCATTAAAATAATTTTTTATAAGTTCTTCTTTTAACTTTATATACTTGTCCACTATATTCCCCCAACTACTTTATTCTTAAAAATAAATCTTTAAAGTACACGCCCACCTTATTTCTGTTCATTTTATAATCTTATCAGATATACTCTTTCTGCCATCTTCGCTAAAACTCAAAACTGAAGATTCAAATTCATATATTAATAAATCTTCTTTATTACGCAACAATTCACAGAACACCTTACCTGAACCATCAAAAACAGCTGTTGGTGCTGTTTGATATGGTTTTATAGCATTTACAGAGACTATTGTAGTTACATTTTCAACAGCGCGTGTCTTAAGATGTGATTTTATAAGCTCATATCTTTCAATATCATCATTCTTAGAAATATCATAGAACATTACTATATTTAAATCTGTATTGACTTTATATAGTTCTCTAAAATACTCTGGAAATCTTATCTCAAAACATATTCTTACTCCTATCTTAAATTCATCTATTTTAAAAATGCCCATATTATTTCCCATGTTAAAATTTTCTCTATCCCATCCCCATAAAGCACGTTTATGATATGGTTCTATCTTATTAGCATCTGGTGAAAATACAACAGCGCTATTATAGTATTTTCCATCATTTAAAGTTACAGAACCAATAATAACATACATATCATATTCTATAGATAATTGTTGCAATTCACAAAGACATTCTTCAACATGATTGAAGTCAATATTTCTACACGCCTCTATATTAATAGGTGGATAACCGGTCAACGAACATTCTGGAAATACAAGTAATCTCACATCTTTATTAGCAGCTACTACAATGGCCTTTTTTATTGTTTTCATATTCTCACTTACATTTCCTCTTACTGAAAACTGATATGCTCCTATTCTCAATTTAATCCACCTCCAAATGTATTTCTTTTAATCTAATATTTTTTGTTTTATTATACAAGTTACTAATATATATCCAAAAACTATGTTTCCTAATGTGCTTATTATATCCATAAACTCAATTGCAGATGGAAATAAATAAAACCATACATATGGTGTTGATAGAATTAATGATGATACACCTAAAACTAAAAATTTAGGTATATTAAATCTCCATTTCCCACACTTCTTAAATTCATTGATAAAACTATCCAGCCCTAATACAATACCTATACTTCCAAAGAATATAAGTTCCACTAAGATGATTAAAGGTATATTTACTCTAAATGACACTTGTGATGCTTCATAATAATTTGAAAGTGTAATTATTCCCCCACCCGCTAAAGCTATAATAATAATAAAATAAATAAGGTATTTAATCCATGTGTTAATTTTCATTTCATTCCCCCTATTTTAAATTAATACAACCACTACTTTATAATTTTAATGCTGGTATCAAAATGCTTTGCTCCTTATCTGTCCCTTCTAAACTAAACTCATAAACTGGTTGGTAAAATCCTTTACTATCAGTTTTATAAGTCAATTGAACATCTTTTATCTTAATTTCATTACCTACTGAATATGACTTGAAATTACCTTGTAATATTTCATTATATGCTTCCTGCTCTGATATAATTTCGTATTTTTTATATCTATCATAAGATATAATTTCATTTCTAAAGTTAGATACTTCTCTTTCTTTTCTTATATCACAGGTTAATTTCCCATTGAGTATGTTCTCTCCTAAATTATACATATCTACTAAAATCTCATATTTACCAGCCCCAACATCAATAAATTCTGCTTCTTCTGGCAATGAAATACTAAAGCTTTTTAATAAGTCTTTTACTTCCCTATAACCTAGTCCCTCTAACCCTGAATCGCTCATGGTAGAACTATTTGTATAGTTAGTTGTTAAACCAATATAATCTACCCATACTGAGTATACTTCATCTTTAGAACGATATATTATTGTATCATCATAAACATCATTATGACTTTCATCTACTTCACTATCTACTGCCCCTAAAATTCCATTTGCAATTTTCAATGTATCTTCTTTAGAACCAATAGTAGCCTTATAAACATATGCCTCTTCTGATTGATCTTTAAATTCCACTTCTGAAGTTATGTTTACCTTGGACATATCTTGATTATAGCTACATGCAATGCTTAAATTACCTAATTCTTGTTTAGAATAACTTATAAATATTACGCTAAAGAACATTATTGTAAGGCATAGTGGTATTTGAAAACATGTTATAATTACTGCTTTACTTTTGAATTCATTTTTCTTTTTCATTGAATATGATATACAAATCATCACAAGTCCATATCCAATAATGCAACCTAATGTATTGTTAATAATGTCATCTAATTCAAAAATTCCTTTTCCACTTACAAGTTGTATAAGCTCTACTATAATAGTAGATGTTAAGCCTATAAAATATGTAATCCACCAACTACGGAATTTCCTAGAAACAATAGGTAATAAAAAACCTAATGGAACAAACATTAATATATTAAATATGATGTTTCTCCACTCTGTTTTTGAAAAACTATTCCATGCTTCTATATAAGAACTAAATAAATGCATGTTTACAGTATTAACTGTTTGACTTCTTATTCCAAGAGTTGCTCCTAAAACTATAATTATGTAAATCAGAAAAATTGCATATAATGCTGCCGTCTTCATATTAAACTCTTTTTTCCCTTTTAGAAGTTTCTTATATATTATAAAATACCCAATCCCAACAAGTGCTAATATAATGCTACCAACTAAAAAGTATTCTAATGCTATCTTTATCATTTCTGAAATTCTCATTTTTGACATCCCCAATCCCTTGATAAAATCTTTATCCTCTATATGTGCTCCAATTTGAAATTTAACATAATAGTGTTATTTTATATTTATACTAACGCTGAATTGAATTCTAAATAAAATTCTGAAATAGTTTTGAAACGTTTATCCCTATCTATACTTACAGCTTTCAAAACAATCTTATAACATGCTTCACTCAATGTCCATTTACTTAAATCACAAGGTGAGAATTTATTATTTATATATCTTTCTTCAATTTCTCTATTATCAAATTTACCAAAGAAATCAAATATCATTGCTCCTAAAGTAAAAACATTGGTAACCTCATCAATACATGTCCCATAAATATATTCTTCTGGAGCTTTTAATCTCTTTGTTCCAAAAAAGTCTGTCCCCAAATTATTAATAGTTGGTTTTTTTCTAAAAAAATCTATGTCACAGATGGTAGTTCTATCTATATCAAAATCATACATAATACTACCGTCATAAAAATCAACAGCAACATAATTATTATTTGCAACAGTCTCTAAAAACGAAAACATAACATCAACGACATGAAGTTTCTTTTTAATAGACAATTCTTTAAACCTTTTAGCAGGACTTATTAATTGTGGAGTTTCGGAGTACTTCTTAAAGTTCCAATGGTCAAATAAACACATTCCATCTATCCATTCAAATACTGCGACATAATAATTAAGATAATCATAATGTTCTACCAATTTGATTAAATTAGGATGTTCAAGAATTTTATATATTTTAACAGCTTCTTTCAACACAGATATAGATTCTTCTGGGTGAACTTCCGCCTCCACAGTATTAGCTCCAGCAATCTTTAAAAAATATTTTTTATTATTATTCATAACTCCAAAACAAATACATCCTGACCCTGTCTCATCAATCACATTAAAAACTGTTCCATACTTCTTAATCCACAAAAAATCTTGATCTGATTTTAATTTAAATTCTACATTATCAATTCTTTTTATGATCATAATTATCCCTCTTAAACTCCTAATTTTACAATCTAGGTTACAATTTTTTTATTGTTTATTTTAGAATTTATTCTATCTCTCAATTTCTAATTCAATGCACTTCCAATCTTCATCTAAAACATGTAAATATTTTTCTTCACCTACGAAAATTTCTTTAAACCCTATTGATTTATAACAATAATATGCAGGTTCATTATTTTCGAATACCCCTAAAGTTACTTTATCAACCTTAAGAATTTCAAAGGAATATTTTAATGCTAACTTCAACATTTCTTTTCCATAACCTTTACCACACTTTGTATAATCAACAATAACAAAACCAAATCGTAATATCTTTTTATCTTCATCTATAAACCTCATTATCAAATGGCCAATTATTCCCGAATCATCAAAAGCAGTCATTTGATAAAAATTATCTAAATCTGCAACATTATCATAATATTGATTTATATCTTCTGGATAAATCGGGTATTTATCATAGCGATCTGCACACCATTTACGAAAAGCTACTTCATCTTTAATCCAATTTACTATATATTTTGCATCACATTTTTTATATGGCCTTAATCTTAACATTAAACCGCCTCCCCAATTCCCTATTATCTACTTAATATTATATAGAATATCAACTTCACATTCCAGTTATTGTATGTTGAATTGTAGTTTTAATACATAAAAAAAGAGAATAAGCACTACACTTATTCTCTTCTATATTAATCCAATTACGTCTATATAGTCATTAATATATTGTTTAGTTCTATTTTTTATAAATCTATTCTACCTATTGGAATTTTAAAAACTATTTCACTTTGAATAATTTCCAAATCCAATAAAATAAATTTCCAAATAGAATAACAAGAAAGATAGGTAAAAACCATGCGGATAATTCAGATGCTACTGCTGTCTGCACTGTAAGATATGTAAATACACACACTACTATAAATTTTACTGTACTTATAAGATGCAATAAGACAGAATAAACTCGTTCTTTATTTTCCTCTGTTACTTTAACTCCAGTGTTCCATACTTGAGGAAATTTTTCAATAATTGTTATAAAAATATACATAGTCCATGTAATAACAGGCAAAATAATTATTTCTAATTTTGAACCCCACCTATCAGTGTTTCCAGCAAAATCTTGATGCATAGGCACTTTATTTGGAGTTTTATCCCAAATTATTATGAGAAATAAAATTGTGTTAATTAAAATTACCAAGCATAATATATTCAAAATATCATCAAATTTTTCTCTCTTAATTTTCATTAGACTAAACTCCTTGTCAAATTCCTATTTAACTCATTCTTATAACCATATCTACAACCTAGAATTTATATAGATAAATTACTGCATATATAAAGTTTTCTTTGGAGGTCTTTTCTTAGATAAAGATAACGCCCTTTTGGGACAATGATGTATGCACCTATAACAATTCACACAATTTTTATGGTCAATATTAGGCAATCCATGTTCATCTACTTCACATGCTTTAACTGGGCAGTTAGTTATGCACTTACCACATTTAATACACCTTTTTTGGTGAAGATATATTTTAAATGAATATGATTCACCTAAAAATTTATTTGGGTAATTTAAGATACTGTATATCTTTATTCTTGGAGTATTACTATTTAAAGGCTTATCTATAATCGCCGTAAATTCATAAGTATCTTTTTTAACCTTTTTATTTAAGTTTATCTAGTTAATTGAACTAAATATTCGATAGTATCTTCTTCATATTTCTTTTTACCAGTTAAATTAAATCCATGTTTTTTATAAAAAGAAATTGCCTTTTCATTTTTTTCTAATGCCCATAGATTATTAGTGCGATACTTATAAATTGCGTATTCTATCAGTTCTTTTCCAATGCCTGTACTTTGAAAAAAAGTGTCTACATATATTTTACAAAGCTCTGTTCCATTGGTTTGAATAAATCCTTTTATTAACCCATCATCATATACTGATATGTTTTTTAATATTTCATCTTTTCCAAAATAATTATCAATCATAGTAACTACTTGTAATTCTCCAAATGAAAATCCATCCTCTTTAAAAATTGGCCAAAAATTCATTCGATTATTAAAAACATATATTTCTGCTATTCTTGATAAATCTTTTTGATTTGCTTTTCTTATCTTCATCCTTGCCCCCCATAACTCTCCATCTAACTCTCTTTTATAACAATACCTATGACTTGGACTATATTTTTAAACTTAAAGTGCTTTTGTAAAATAGTAGCGTTTTCCTGTTAGTGGATACTCTTCTAATTTGAATACTTCTTTGTATCCGTGTCTTATGTAAAACTCAGGTGCCTGAAAACTGAATGTATCTAAAAATACATATTTGCAGCCCCTTTCTTTTGCTGTCTCTTCAGCTTGATTTAAGATTCGACTTCCAATTTTTTGCCCCCTTAGTTTTTCACTTACCCATAAAAAATTTATAGTTAACCAATTACCATGGGTATCTCCAATTAAACCACCAAGTTTTTTTCCTGTTTCATCTTCTAAGTAAATTCCTAAATCCTTTGGATTTTTATCTTCAATTCTTTCTAAATTATATTTTAATAATTCTTTAAAGATACTCTCTTTATCATCATTTTCAATTTTATCTGTAATTCTAAATTCCATTCAAATTTCACACTCCTCTATGCAGTAACTAACTATCTAAATCCTATTTATCATAAATTTACGCAAATCACCTTATAGGAAAACTAAACACTTACTTCCCTAAGACAATTAAGTTTCCTAAAGCTTTAAATCCATTTTTTTTATAAAACCTACAAGATGGATAGTCGCTTTCTGTATTAAGTATCATTCCCTCTACATTTTCTCTAACTAATAAAGTTTCTATCTCTTTTAAAAATAAACTTCCAATGCCGTTCCCTTGAAAATCATATCCAATACAAAATTCATCTATATAATATTCCATACCTTCAATCCAAGGCTTTTTCATTCCTATACTTAACGCTACAACCTTTTTATCAATCAATCCTATAAACCCTAAAAAATAATTATTTGCCATATGATTTGCAAAAAAATCCTTTACCTGTTTTCTCGAATCATACACGTCATTCCACGGTTCTCTTGAAAATGTATCTATAAATAAATCTACACACTCTTCAACATATTCCTCTGTTAACTTAATTACTTTTAATTCCATATAATAGCCCCCCATTTATTTCAAACTCCTATCTATCTACTTCTATTATAAATATATTCACTATAATATTCCAGTTGTTATATATGTAATCCACCTACATTTTTATCAGTATACGTTTTGTATTAGCTTATATAACAAAAAAGTAGCAGAAGTTGTTCTGCTACTTTGTATTATTACTTTTTATTCTAAATATTGTTTTCTTTTTTCATGAACACTAATTTTAATGGACTATATTATAATTAGATTAATAGTAATTATTTATATCTAATTCGCTTACAGCTATTTCAAATTGCAATTGACTTTCTTGTACTTTCTTTTCTTTATAAGGAAATTGTTTATCGAATTCATTTAACATAGTTTCATCTGGTTCCATTGCTTCACTAAAGTAAACAACCCCACTTACTTCATCAAGAGCTCCTTCATAAAGAGGTAATGCCATTATTCCAGTATAGAAATTTCCGTCAGGTAAAGCGATACCATATTTTTTAGCTCCAACAAATCCATATGTTTCATAGTGATATGGATATCCTCCAATAATAATTGATTTATATCCTAAATTTCTTGCTACTTCTATTGAATGTTCAATTAACGCTCTACCAAATCCCTTTCTATGTAGCTTTGGTAAAATACTTACTGGTCCAAAAGTTATTGTTTCATATTCTTTTCCATCTCTAGATATTATTTTAGATTTAGAGTAATGTATGCTACCAATTATTTCTCCATCAACCTCTATAACAAATGATAATTCTTTAATAAAATCTTCATGTTTTCTAAGATTATGAATTATTAAATGCTCATTACTACCAGGACAATATAAATTCCAAAAAGCTTCTCTTGTTACCTCTTCAACTTTTCTATAATCACTAGGTACTTCATTTCTTATTTTTATATCCATTTTATTTTACTCTCTTTCATTAGTAATTTTTACTGTTTTATTAACTTATACATTACCATACTTTTTATGCATAATCCTCCCTAATTAATAAATTCTAATTTTTTATACGTAACTTATTACTATCTTTTCAAACTTAAAATAAATATTCTTATTCTAATAACGTTCTTTGTGCATTGTAAAGTTTAATTAAATAGAAACTCTACCTTAAAATAAATCCCCTTGAATCATCTACATCGTATTTTATAAAATATACTGCTTATTCTCCTTTTTCTTCACTTTTATAATCTATATTCCAACTGATAATCATTTCTATCCATTTCATATAATTCCTCATTTATTTCAGTTGCTTCAACACAACCTATTTTAAAGTAAAATGATATTGTATCCTCAGCTGAACCTGCACAAATATATATCTTCTCTGCCTTAAATTCTTTTGCTACTTCACAAGCTAACTCAAACAGTTTCTTTCCTATTCCTTTATTACGGTAATCCTTTGAAATAAATAATTGATCCAACAAAATATATTTTGAAGTATTCCCAAACAAATTGCCATTAAGCACTAAATATCCAACTAAAATACCATCATCAAAACATCCAATAGCTCTACCTCCATTTGATAGTGATATTTTAAAATGCTCAATATGCCATTCTAAACCATTTGGTAATTCATAGTCTGTCCAATCAATCACAACTAGTGTTCTTTTACCATTTACTTCACGCCATGCCTTATTAATATAGCACTCTCCATCAATCTCACAAATCTTCTCAGCTTCTTCTATATTAAGTTCCTTATAAACCATAACTCCCCCTACTTTATATCCCTAAATACTCACTACTAAATAAATGGATGCCATTTATTTAAAGATTCATTCAATATCTTTCTATTTTTTATAGAAGCTATCTTATTATCTTCTATTGTTCCTCCTAAAATCTGATCACCAGCTTCGATTTTCCCAAAAGTATGTCCTGCACCTTCAAAAATATAATTTTCAGTTTTTAATCCTTTTCTTATCTTCACTACCTCTTTTGTCATCACTGCTGAATCCCACATTTGATCATCTGTTCCAGAAAACATCAATAAATTCCCTTTAAAGTTTTCTATTTTAATTCTGGCACCTTCCTTATTTTCTGCATTACTTAATGCAGATTCATAGTATTTTCTATAGGCAACCTTTTTCTTAACAAACTTTTGCCACATTATACTTATAAAAATTGACATTTTAGCACTTTTAAAAGAAATATACTCTATTTCTTTTCCTTTATACATCCAGGATGAACCTATATTACTAAAATCAAGACCTTGAAATACATGACTTGATGGTACATATGCCACAATATTATCTATTTCTTTTTCAATTGTACCTAATACTAATGATAATTCGCCACCCTTAGACCCACCGATTACAGTTACTTTATCATAGTTTTCATTTTTTTCTTTTAATAAACTAATGGCATCATGAATAAACTCTATAGGAACTTTAGTTAGTGTTTTATTTTGATTCTCTTTCCCAAAAAAGAATAATGCTAATATAAAATACCCATCACTAGCAAGTTCAATTGCTTTATCATAATTACAACTTCCTTCTGATCCTCCAAATAAAATAACTGAACCCTTTCTTTGTATTTTACTATTCTTCATTATATAACCATTTAGATAGTTAATACATATTTCTTCTATCTCAATACACTCATTCACTATTCTTTGTCCTCCAATAATAATTATTTAAATTTTATCCTATAATTCTTTTCCCATAAACTTTAGTCCATTATATGATTCAAACCCTTGCTTATTATAGAAGTGTTCTTTATAATCTCCTTTTAAAGTAAACAATATAATTTCTTTATATATCAAGCTATATTGACCCTTTTTTGTATTATTGTTATTTATCTACTTATATTGTACATCACAAATACCTTTATTCCAATTATTGTATTTAATTTGCAATACTTGTTATTCCATCTTCTAAACTTAACTTAGAATTGATTCTTAAACTTTTAAACTCAATAATTATGCCGAAATTTTTAATCCATTAAAAAATATGCTCTATCTTCTCATTTTTTAAATTATCAATAAAAAATGAGGTTACATCAATCAATTTGACGTAACCTCATTTATTATTTCCTTTTAATTACATTATAGAAAATCACTTTTATTTATAAAGTGGATGTTGTTTACATAATGCAACAACTCTATCTTTTAGGTACTCAATATTTTCTCTCTTTTCAATAGCTTCATTGATTATTGATGCAATTTCAGTCATTGCAGCTTTATCAAATCCTCTTGTTGATACTGCAGCAGTACCAATTCTTATTCCTGATGTAACAAATGGACTTCTAGTTTCATTTGGAACTGTATTTTTGTTAACAGTTATTCCAATTGAATCTAGTAAGTGTTCTGCTTCTTTACCAGTAATATCTTTATTGTTTAAATCTACTAAAATTAAGTGATTGTCTGTTCCATCTGAAACAAGCTTGAATCCATGTTTAACTAATTCTTCACCTAAAGTTTTACAGTTTGCAACTACATTTTGCATGTATGTTGTGAAACTTGGATCTAAAGCTTCCTTAAAGCATACAGCCTTTGCAGCTATTACATGCATTAATGGACCACCTTGCATACCAGGGAAGATATTTTTATCTAAAGCCTTAGCATACTTTTCTTTGCAAAGTATTAATCCACCTCTAGGTCCTCTTAATGTTTTATGTGTTGTAGAAGTTACAAAATCAGCATATGGAACTGGTGATGGATGAACTCCAGCAGCAACTAATCCTGCAATATGAGCCATATCTACCATTAAGTATGCTCCAACTTCATCTGCAATTTCTCTAAACTTTTCAAAATCAATTACTCTTGCATATGCACTTGCCCCTGCAACGATTAATTTAGGTTTATGTTCTATTGCGATTTTCTTTACTTCATCATAGTTAATTGTTTCAGTCTCTTTATCAACTCCATAAGAAACAAAGTTAAATAATTTTCCTGAGAAATTAACTGGTGAACCATGAGTTAAATGACCACCATGACTTAAATCCATTCCAAGTACTGTGTCACCTGGCTCAAGAATTGTAAAATAAACAGCCATATTAGCTTGTGAACCTGAATGTGGTTGAACATTTGCATGTTCTGCCCCAAATAGCTTCTTAGCTCTATCTCTTGCAATATCCTCAACTTCATCAACTATGTGGCAACCACCATAGTATCTTTTATTTGGATATCCTTCAGCATATTTGTTTGTAAGATATGATCCTGTAGCTTCCATAACTGCTTTTGAAGCAAAGTTTTCTGATGCTATTAACTCAATACCATACTCTTGTCTGTCTAATTCTTTTTCAACTAATCCATTGATTTCTTCGTCGAAATTTGATAAATTTTTAAAATCCATGTTTACCACCCCAATATTCTTTTTAATAAATTATAGTTTTTCCCAACCCTTTGGTCAAGTGAATTTGGGAAATAAAATAAGTATATACTTATTTTACCTTATTTCACTACAACTTTACATTCTTTATTTTCATTTATTCCAATTACAGTTCTTCCTTTATTTAAATAATCATTAATTATATTAATAGATTCTTTAGATATTATTTCACCTGGGCAAACCACAGGAATACCTGGTGGATATGGAATAATAGCTTCCTTTGCAATTTCCCCTTCACAAGTATCTATACTACAATATTCATATTTTAACTTAAATACCTCAAATGGCTCTAACACTTTCTCTGGAATACTACTATAGTATCTTCCCTGTAATTTACTATCTTCTAAAATAACTAAGTCTAGCTTATCTAATGCCTTGTAAATTTTATTAAAATCCTCTTCAGTATTTGAAGGAGATAAAATCATAACAACACCTGATGAAAAACTCATTTCACATTGAATTTTTTCTTCTCTTAAATAATCTAATAGCTTATGACCACAATATCCATGCTTTAACACCATTAAATATCTTGACTCATCTAAATCAAATCCCTTAGGCAAGTCATCCCTACTAATAATATTAACTTTATCTAATAAATTTATTTTCAACTTCCACTCATTGGCTCTAGAAATCAAGCTACTATAATCACGCTCACCATACTCTTGTAAATAATATCTAGCATAATCTAATGATGCCATAATTAAATAAGAAGGTGAAGTTGTCATAAATGAACTTAAATAAAACTCTATATTTTCATCCTCTGTATTTACTAATAAGTATGCTCCACTTGTTAATGATGGAAGTGTTTTATGTGCACTAAGTACAACATAATCACCTATATTAGAAATACTACTCGGAAGTTTATCACTAGTATTAAAATGTGCTCCATGAGCTCCATCAATAATGATTTTTAAACCACTATCTTTAAGTTCCTTTGCAATATCTTCAATATCATATGTAATTCCAAAGTAATTAGGATATGTTAAAACTATCCCTTTAGGGTTACTGCATTTTTCTAAAGCTTCATAAATATTTTCTCTGCTTGGAGGCATAAATATACCCTTTTTTTCATCAACTACAGGCTCTATGTACTGAACCTTTAACTTTCTTAAAATTAAAGCATTATATACTGATCTATGGCAATTTCTTTCTACTAAAACCTCATCATACTCTTCGAATGCTGAGAATATAGCTGCAAGGTTGCCATTTGTGCTTCCATTAACCATAAAATAAGCTTTTTTAGCACCATAATAATCTCTAAGTAACTCTTGTGATTCTTTTATGATACCTTCTGGATGATGAAGATTATCAAGAGGGTCTACTTCTGTTATATCTAAATACCCCATATTATCAGCAAAAAACTTTCCTATTTCATCACCATTAAATGCTCTTCCACATTTATTACCGGGCATTGAAAGTATTAAATTTTCTTCTTTATGATAATCTAATAAAGCTCCTAATAACGGTAACTTCTTATTCATAACAATTCACCTACCCTTAACTTATTATTTCTATTGATATATTGCTTAATACTTTTTTAGCTACATTTATAATAAACGATCCACTAAGACTACTCATTCCATCAAGCATATTATCATATAACTTATAATCACCAAACATAACTTCATAAGTAGATAATTCTTTTGCTAACTGAATTGTCTGTTCTTCTCTAAACAGCTTCTTTAGCCTAATTCCTTTGCAAAGCTCATCTATCTTTTTCTCAGTAAGTATTTCAATATGATTATCTAAGTGAGATATACATTCTTTAATAAGATTAATAGCAGTCATAGCCTTATCTTTTGAAGTGCTAAATGTAATCTTATAAATACCTATATGCTTCTCAAATGCTACTCTAGTTAGTACATCATACACAAGTCCATTTTTAGTTCTTAATGTATCAAATAGTATTGAATTAACTCCTTCTCCAAAGTATGAATTAAATAGTCTTAAAGCTTTTAATTCCTCATTAGTTAAACTTGCTATTGGAGCAATTATCTGTACTTTTGATGTATTAATCCCATCTCTGCAATCTTCAAACAGACCTGTATTAGGTAATTCTAAGGATACTTTGCTCACTGCTTTAGAATTTCCCTTCCATACGCCAAAGTATTTATCTATTTTACTTATTACTTCTTCAAATTCTAATGATGATACTACTGAAATACATGTATTTTCTGGAGAATAATATTTATTATAGAATTCTTTTAAGTCCTCTAACTTTATCTTTTCTAAATCCTTATCTCTTCCTATGATTGGATACTTAAGTCTGTTATTTTTAAAGAAATTAAAGAAGAGCTTGTCTTCGCAAAACTGCTCAAGCTCTTCATCCCATTCTTTTAATTCTTCCATAATAACATCCATCTCTTCCCTAAATCCTTGATTTGGGAAGATTGGATTAATTAATATATCAGAAAATATTTCAATTCCAGCTTCAAGATCCTCACCTAAAAGAGTTCCATAGTAAATAACATAAGGATAATTAGTCATTGCATTATGAAATCCAAAAACTTTGCTTAATGCTTCGTTTATTTCACCTTCACTTCTGCTTTTAGTTCCTTTATAAACCATATGTTCTGTTGCATGAGCTAACCCTAAAAGTTCATCTTCAACAGCTGCACCTGCATCTAATCCAATACAGATAGAAGCTAGTTCTGAAGCTCCCTTTTTGTATATTAACTTTACACCATTACTTAATATATACTCTTTCATTTTAAATCACCTTAAGCTTATAGCTCCTCTGCCTTTAATGCAATTGCACATTCAATTCTCTTCTTTTGCATTTTACATCCAATTTCATAAGGAATTTTCATATCTCCATTAAAGCTAACATTGTTCGCTTGGCATCCACCACTACAGTAGAATCTAGCCCAACAATCTTTACATTTAGGTTTGTTATAGATATGAGCCATTTTAAACTCTTTACCTAATTCTTTATTATAAGAATCATCATATATGCTTCCCATTTTGTATTCTTCTCTTCCTACAAATTGGTGACATGGGTAAACATCTCCCTGAGGAGTAATTGCTACATACTCAAATCCTGCTCCACATCCTGAGATTCTCTTGTAAACACAAGGTCCACCTTGTAAGTCAATATTAAAGTGATAGAAGTTAAAGTCATCTTTTCCTTCTCTCTTTCTCTTTGCCATTTCATTATATAACTTATCGTAGTTTTCAAAGATTGTATCTATATCTTCTTCTCTTAATGATAATGGGTGGTTTTCATCAAGTACAACTGGTTCAATTGATATTTCTCTAAAACCTTCGTTTAACATTGATACTACATCTTCATAGAAATCTATGTTATCTCTTGTAAATGTTCCTCTTACAAAGTACATTTTCCCAGGAGTTCTTCTATCAATCATCTTTTTAACGTTTGGAAGTATATCATCATATGAACCACTTCCATCAGCTTTAATTCTTACATTATCATTAACTGATTTTCTTCCATCTAATGATAAGATAATGTTACCCATTTCCTTATCCATGAAATCCATCATATCATCATTTAAAAGAGTTGCATTAGTAGTCATTGTGAATCTAATGTTTTTCTTCCACTCTTTTTCATTTTCTCTTGCATATTTAATTATATCTTTAACAGTGTCCATGATCATAGTTGGCTCCCCACCAAATAAATCAATTTCAATGTTTCTTCTTGGACCACTTCTCTTAACAACGTAATCAATTGCCTTTTTAGCAGTATCTAAAGACATAACCCCTTTATGTCCATTGTACTCACCCTCATCAGCAAAACAATACTTACATCTTAAGTTACAAGCATGAATTATGTTTAAGCAAACTGCTTTTATATAATCTCTATCATCCATTGAACCATGAGCGATATCTTCGTATTGATCTGAAGAGTAAAGTATATCTTCTTTAATTAACTCTTTGATTTCATCATATGCTTCTGATAAATCTTCTTCTTTGTATTTCCCCTTAAGCTCAGATATAACCTCAGCCTTATCTCTTAATTTTTCATCATCTAATATGTCATATACTAGCTCGTCCACCATGTGAACTGCCCCTGTATTAACGTCTAAAACAAAATTATTTTCACCTTGTTTAAATTTATGAATTAATGCCATTTAAATATCCTCCTATAAAAAAGGGGTTGTATCAAAACAAATAAATTGAGAATTTAAATGCACTTTTGATACAACCTTCCTTCAAGCTCGGTCATTATAAATAAAATTTATTTAATAATGCCTTAATTAGTTTTCGCACTCTAAGTTTGCAACTGTACAAGAAGTCTTGCAAGCTGATTGACAAGAGTTAGCACATTCTTTGCAGCCTGGTTTACATAAGCTGTTCTTAATGTTAGTTTTGTTGATAGTCTTAATATGTTTCATTTGCTTATTCCCCCATTTTCCTATTTTTCATTGGCTATTATACCATATTTATGAATGCTATTAAACTTATTTTTATTAATAATCTTCATATTTATATTCTTTTATATTTCAATATGCTATAATACTTTTGAAATTTACATTAGGAGATAAATAATGGATGTTAACGCTGTTTTACACGTTGCCGCTTATGCAGGAAAACTTATGCTTGAAAGTGGTGGAGAAACTTATAGGGTAGAAGATATAATTAAAAGAATTTGTATGCTTTATGGAGCATCAGAAGCAGATAGCTTTGTTACTCCAACTGGTATGATGGTTTCATTAACATTTGAAAACCAAACATATTCATTAATAAAGAGAGTTACAAGTAGAACTGTAAATTTAGATAAAATAGATAAAATTAATGATTTATCTAGAAAAATAACATCAAATAGACTTTCTGTTTCTGAACTTAATACTCAGTTAAAAGCAATTGAAAATGGTGAAAGATATTCTTTCCCTGTTACTTTAATTTTCTCAGCCTTAGGTGCTGGAAGCTTTTCTGTATTATTTGGTGGCGATTTAAAAGATGTATTTGCTGCCTTTTTAATAGGTATAGTTATTAATCTTATTACAACTAAATTTAATAAATTAGAAGTTAACCACTTCTTTATAAATAGTATTGGTGGTGGAGTTGCGACTTTACTTGCATTTATTTTATACAAACTTGGTATAGCAAGCAATATTAACTACACTACTATAGGTGCAATAATGCTTTTAGTTCCTGGACTTGCAATAACTAACGCAATCCGTGATACACTTGCTGGAGATTTACTAGCGGGTTTAACAAGAGGTGCTGAAGCTATCTTAGTTGCTATTTCCATTGCAGTGGGCTCTGGAGCAATGCTTAGCCTAATAATTTCTGTATTTGGAGGTATTTATTAATGTTATATGAAACTATTATGGCCTTTATAGCTTCTTTTGGTTTTGGAATTATTTTTAATATAAGAGGAAAGAAATTATTTTATGCTGCACTTGGTGGTGCTTTATGTTGGTTTAGTTACTTGCTTTGCTTAAGCTTTAACTTTTCTGATATAACATCATTATTTATTTCCTCAATTTGTTTTAGTACATATTCAGAAATTTATGCAAGAATCCTAAAGACACCAGTTACAACCCTTGTTGTTTGTGCACTAATTCCACTTGTTCCTGGTGGCGGAATGTATTATACAATGCTTGAAGTTGTTGATGGTAACATAGAAAAAGCTCTTGAGCTTGGACTTAATACAATAGCTGCTGCTGGAACTTTAGCATTAGGTATAATCTTTGTTGGAACTATAACTAAGCTAATTATAAAAATGAAAAATAAAAGATTACAAAAAGTTAATTAGATAATTTAGTGAGAGCTTCGCTTGGAAAGTGCCCTTTCCAAGCGAAGCTCTCACTGTTTATCTCATTTTAACATTACAACTTAAAATTTATAATATGAATGTATTTTTATAAATATTATATAATTCCTCATATGAAATTTCTTCAGGATGATTCTTTAATTTCCCTTTATTATTCCACATTCCATCTGTAAATTCTGTTATTTCCTCTTCTGTTATCATAACTGTAATATTTATTAAGTTATTTAATAATTCCTCTAATTCATTGATATTATTAAGTCCAATAAATTCTACAATATCATTTACTCTGCTTTGATTTTTAAAAGTTCTTAAATATTCTTTATATAATACTCCATTAGCTATCCCATGTGGTAAACCCTTAAAGTATGTTAATGCATATCCCATACCATGTGGAATAGATGTTCCAGTTTGAGCAATTACAATACCACCAAGTGTTGATGCCATCATTAATTTTTCTCTTTCCTCATAACCTAGTTTATCTGCAGATAGATTATTGATACATTCTCCCCATAACTTTATTCCTTTTTCAACTAAGGTATCCGTTAGTAAGTTTGCATTAATATTTAAATAACCTTCAATTAAATGTGATAATGCATCAATTGCAGTGTTTAATGTAGTATCATATTCCATTCTCATTGTATACGTTGGATCACAGAATGCAATTTTAGGAAATATGCATTGTCCTAAATTTAATTTAGTTTTATTATCATGATCAGTTACTATTGAATACTGAGTTGTTTCTGTACCTGTACCTGATGTTGTTGGAACTGCAACAACATCTAACGCTTCAAGTTTATCTGTTGTTATAATAGTATCCCTTGTAATATTAGGATTCTTAATCATAACTGCAATAGCCTTACTAGCATCTATAGGAGAACCTCCCCCAATACCAATTACATAATCACAATTAAATTCCTTTCCAAGCTTAGCTCCTGCTTCTATTGTTTCAAGAGATGGATTTTCCTCCACCTTATCAAAAATCATATAATTAGCATCTAAATTGTCTAGAGCATTTAATACATCTTTAAGTGACCCATTCATTTTTGATGACCTTGCTCCTGTTACAATTAGAGCTTTTGCTCCATAACCTTTTAATACCTCATAATTGTTTTTAATTGCATCTTTACCAAAGAATACTTCTGTTGGCATGTAATAATTTAATTTCATACACTTCTCCCCCTCATCCCTATACCATAACCATTTACTTTACAAACATATTTATTGTTTTAACAAGCTTCTTAACCTTTTCTCTTTCAACTTCATTTTCAAAACATAAGCAATTATTTGCGTAATTTTCTATAAGAAGTCCTCCAACCTTATTCATAGCAGATCTTATTGCTGCAACCTGGACTAAAATATCATCACAACAAACATTCTTCTCCATCATTCCTTGAACGCCCTTAACTTGACCCTCTATTCTTTTAAGTCTATTTACAATGTCTTTTCTTAACTTTTCGTTTTCTTCCATATTCGTAACTTAATTCTCCTTCCAAGTAAAACCTGCTAATATTTAACTTTATTTTAGCACTAATTTAGTATGTCAACAATAATAGTATTGTCTATTTTCTCATATTAAATCTTATATTTGAAGCTTTCCTTTAATTTAGTTGTGATTTACAATGACTCTAAGTTCTTGTAAAATAATACTATGATTATTTATTGGAGGCTACTATGAAAATATTTGTTGGCCCATTAAGGTGCCTAGAAAAAATAGAAAATGGAGAAAGAGACGTTTATAGCTATAAATGGTATACTGCAATCGGTATTACGCTTGTATTTATGCTTGCCTATAGCATTGCAATGATGATTCCTCAATTCGCAGTAATATTCAATCAAGATGGAAGTTTAGGTCTACAAGCACTAGCTGTTATTCTTGAAATTGGTCTTATTATAGGTGTTGTTAATGCTGTAAATGCTATTTTCTTCAAGAAAACATATCTTGAACCAATAAAAAAAACAAAAGGTAGAGATTATTTATTTATATTTCTAGCTACTATTGCATTAATGTCAATATTAAATGCTACTATATATCCATTTTACAATTTAATTCCTGAGGACCCTGCAATTACTGAAACATGGGAGATACTATCAAATTCAATGATCTATCTTTTATTTACAACATCAATTGCTGCTCCCATTATAGAGGAAATATTCTTTAGAGGAGTTATATTTAGAGGATTATTAAAAAATTATAGCCCTAAGACAGCAATAATTGTGTCTGCTGTAATTTTTGGTGTTATTCATGGAAATATACATCAATTTATAACTGCTAGTATATTAGGTATGTTTTTAGCTTATGTTTACTATAAAACAGACTCAATTTACTTAGCTATATTTATTCACTTTATAAATAACTCATTAGCTAACTTCCTAATATGGGGATGGAGTGTTCAATCTCAACTTATTATATCTGCTATTTATTTAGCTGTAGCTGCTGTAATAATATTATTTGTAAAAAAGAAATATACTTTACCAAGAGCTCCAAAGCCTACATTTAGCGAGGAAATTCCTTTAGAGTGTGAAATTGACTTAAGGTAGTTATTCATTTTTTACGAAATCACTTTCATTATAATTTATAAATATAAAATTAAAATCAGTACCCGATCTACTAATAAAGAGTGTTTATAGCTCAAAAGCTTATATCACTTTAAATAGTTAATTGGTTGCTGATTTTTTATTTCCATTTTCTGTATTGACATTATATTCCACAACTGTATATACTGTTATTATAGTATATTAACAGTATATACAAGGAGGTGTCTTTATGAATATAATTCTTTCTAATAGTTCTGGAGTCCCCATATACGAACAAATATTTAATTCATTTAAGCATGCTATTATTGCTGATGAACTTCATGATAATGAACCATTACCATCAATACGTATGCTTGCGGGAAATCTTAAAGTAAGCGTTATAACTACTAAAAGAGCTTATGATGAACTTGAAAGACAAGGCTTTATTTATACTTTACAAGGAAAAGGATCTTTTGTTTCACCTAAAAACCTAGATCTTATAAGAGAATCAAAGTTGAATGAAATGGAAGAAAAACTCCTTGAAGTAATTGAAATAGCAGACACCTTAGGATTGTCATTAAAAGATATTACGGATATGGTCAAAACTTTAAAAGAAATTTAATTCGAGGAGAGAATTTATGATAAATAATTTAAAAAATGCAATCGAGATTAAAAATTTATCTAAGAGATATGAAACATTTAAGCTTGATAATATTAGTTTTACATTACCAAAAGGCTATGTAATGGGTTTAGTTGGAACTAATGGCGCTGGTAAGACTACTACTATAAAAGCAATAATGGATGTAGTTAAAGCTGATTCTGGAGAACTTAAAGTATTTGATTTGCCTTATGAAGGTAATGAAGTTCTTATAAAAGAAAATATAGGATTTGTTTATGATGAATCTCCATACTTTGATGAATATAGTCTTGAAAAAAACAAAAAACTCGTAGCACCATTCTACCCTACTTGGGATGATGAAAAATACAGATATTATATAAGAAGATTTAAATTAAATGAAATGATGAAACCATGTGAACTATCAAAAGGTATGAAAATGAAATTTTCATTAGCCATGGCACTATCACATAAAGCAAAACTACTTATAATGGATGAACCAACAGCAGGACTTGATCCAATCTTTAGGTCTGAGTTATTAGACTTACTATTTGAAGTCATTAAGGAAGAAGAAATTAGCATCTTATTTTCTAGCCATATCACATCTGATATAGAAAAACTAGCCGACTACGTAACTTGTATAGATAATGGTACCGTCATCTTCTCAGAAGAAAAAGAACAACTACTAGAAGGTTATTCCATAGTTAAAGGTCCAAAAGAACTTTATACAGATGAAATTAAGGAACTATTATTAAGCAGCAAAGAACTTATGTATTCCTTTGAAGGTTTAACAAATAACATTGATAAAATCAAATCAATCTATGGTGACAAATTAACCTTTGATTACCCAACCCTAGAAGAGATAATTGTTCATCACATAAAATCTAGTAAATAGGAGGTCTTTTATGATTTTAAAATCAACTCATAAAGATAAAATTATATTATCTAATAATACATATTTTATTTTCAAATTACTATTTGCATTATTTATAATTTTTATTTTATCGAACCCACTTTTAAAAGACTCTTATGTAATGACAAACTTTTTTATGTGTCTTTACATTACTTTGAATTTATTAATAACTACATTTACATCCTTAACGATATTTAACAACTATCAACTATTAATTAAAAGTATCCCTTGTATAATTACAAAAAAAGATATCTTTTTAACTGTGAGTAAAAATTTTCTTGTGGATTTATCACTACTTATTATAATCTGCCTAATTGCAAGTATAATTAATAAAACACTAATACGCCCTTCTGCATTTACAATATTTTTTATATTGTTAATAACAACAGAAGTATTCTCTTGGTTAGAAAAACTCCTTTCCAAACATAAACATACTACTAAGGCAACTGAAAATAAGTATGGTTATATTAAGAGATTTGTAATATTTTTTTTGATTTATAATGTTTTTAGAATTTTGAACTTGTCAAATATCTTCTTACTCTTTGAATCAAATTCAATTATTTTTTGGAGTCTTAGTATTATTATATTTCTTGTAATTATGAAACTAATTAATAATAATTGTGAATTTTATGTAAGTAAGGAAAGGAGATAAACAGATGCAGTCATCATCTTATTTAAAATCTATCACTAAAGATATCTTTAATCCATCTTCAATAATATTTTATGGTTTATGTGGTTCTTTACTAATTCTTATATTATCAATAGGTATGCCTTATGATATATTTACTAAATATTCCTTATCATTAATTTTCAGTGTATATTTTTCACTTAAAGTTTTAAATCCTTACTTTAAGAAAAAAAGAATAAAATTGATTCTTTCTTTGCCTTTAACGCGAAAATTTTATTATTCAGAGTACGCAAAACCTTATATATACTTAGTATTTATCCTCTTGCTATCAACATGCTTATTTACCTTTATTATTCCTGAAAACTTTTTTAAATTAATTGAGTCATGTGGTGTACTTATTATTTCAATTTCTTTAGGATTTATAAAGTCAATTAAACCATTAAATTTATCTACTTTAGATGATATTTTATTATTTATTGTTCTTATTTTTTTAGTAGGTGTATTGTTAACTATACTTATTTTTATAAAGTTTAAGTTTAGCTTATTAGGTAGCTTTTACATACTGCTATTTTCACTGCTTTTTGTTGCCTACTCAATAATCAGCACTAAAAAGAAATTTTTAAAACAATGCTATTAGGAGGGGTTTATGAAAACTAAAGAAATCATCAAATTATATTTTGCTCCATATGGAAAACTAATTGCAACACTATTATTATTTTTATTTCTTTCCATAATGACAGTAAAAGGATTAAATAGTACATTAACTTTCAGAATTAATTGGTGGGTTGATTCAAATAAACTACTTCCCTCTTCATTAGCGTTAACTTTAATGGCCTTTCCTATTTGGGTATTAATGAACACTTTTGAAGGTATACTTTCTATTTCAAGAAAAAAGAGAGTATTAATCAATTCCTTAGGTGGGACAGATTTAGCCATAAAAAAAGCAGAAGTTTATGTATTATTTATGTGGTCTTTAACTATTTATCTAGTATCTTATATATTACCAATTTTTTTATGTAAATTTACGCTAAAAACTTTTAGTCTCCAAAGTGCATTTTACTTTGCGTTAATTTTTATCATTATATTTACGATAAGTATTTTAATGTTTAAAAAATCACTTAGTGGCTTTAAACGCTTACTAGTTTATGCTTCTCCATTATTATTTTTATTTATTGATGTCATTATTACTCACTTAAATAGATCTTATTATATATCAACTATAGATAATATTAGTACAAGCTCAATAGATTCTAAATTAATCTTTATAGATAATATATTTACTTTTATTAACTCTTATCAAGTTATGTTAATTATTATAATCACCATACCATTTTTATTATATATTTATAAATTTTTTAATTATTTTATTAAAGGTGATGTAGGAGGTTACTTATAATGAAAAATAAAAATATGTTAAACTTATCTTTTCATAACAAGTCATCTTTTTTTGCAATTTTGCTTATGAGTTTTGGTATCCCCTTTAATATAGCTATGTCATCAAAAAACTATACTAAATGGAATAATTCAAATTCTTTATTAAGTTTGATATATGGGTTATGTTTAATAGCTGTTCCTAGCTACTTTTTAGCAATAGAGCTAAAAGGTAAATATAATGAATTAACACAAAAAAGAACTTTACTAATTTCATTAGGTGCTACTGACGCTTCAATAAAAAAAACTTGGTTTAAAACTATTGTTTTATGTAGTGTCTGCTTTTATGCATCATCTGCTATACCACTATTTATTATTAGCAATACTGATATAGATATATTATATATTTTCATATCCTTAATAATTTTATCACTAGTCGCTATTAAAAGTTATACTAAACCCTGCTCTGGTATTATGATATTTTCGGGTTTTATAATATTTTTTTTAATAATCTTAATTGCATATTATATAAAAGATTTATTATATGATTTTTGGTATTCTGATATAATAAGCACTATTAATTTAGCAGAAGTAACTTCTAAACTTAACCTTATTGATAAGTTTGTTAGCTTTATTGATAAATATCAATATGCACTTATGTTAATATTATCTATCCCTACATCATGGTATTACTATAAAAACTATAAACAATTAAAATCTACAATCAATAATATATAAAAGTTTTCAGTTTACTAATCCTTCGATACTTTACAAATATAGCTTTACTTAATTTAATTAAAATATTATTAATTCAAAAAGGGTTGTACCAATTTATTGGTACAACCCTTTTACTGAATATATTATATTACTTAATTGCTTTTCTAACTATAATTACAAACCAAACTAATGAAGCTCCAAGCATAGCATGTGCTAAACCTGCTATATGGCTAAGCCCTGCAAAATCAGTTCCTAAAACTTGCATAACACCTCTTGCTACTACTGTTCCTAGCATATATACTAATGCAACATTATAAGTTATAACCCATTTATTAAATCCTTTTACTTCTGATAGCTTAAAATTCTTTTCTAATAATAAAACTATTAAAAAGAATATAAAACCTAACACTAAAGTATGAGTATGTGCTGAACCTAATACTGTTTGTCCTTCAAATCCATTAAACTTTGTAAATTCTCTATAAAAAACTCCAAGTAATAATCCTACAACTAAATACGCTGTTGATAAATTTAAATATTTTTTCATTTAAATACCTCTCTTTTAATAATAATTATCTTCTGATAATTATTATACGTCGTTAATTAAAGTTTTTCAAGTAATTTATTACTTAAATAATTACATAATAATATATTTTTCTCCCATATTTCATGGGAAAACATACCATTTTATAGACATATTATTTATTTCTGCTATAATTACCAGTGTGTAATTTAAAAAACTACTTACATCATGGGGGTACATAAATGAACAAACTTAAAAATTCATTCCTTTCTTTTACTAAGAAACTCACTTTTAAAAACACAAATCTAAAAACAACCAAATCTAAACTTCTAATAATTTTTATTCCATTAATATTACTTATTTCATTTGCTATAAGTAGTTTAGGAATTTTAAATCTATACTCCTTTAGTAATAAAGTTATAGATAATCAACTTGTAAATTCATCTACATCTAATACAGAATTCCTTAATGAATTCTTTATAGCACATGAAACTAGATTAGATGTTATAGTATCATCTAAAACTATTTTGCATGCTTTAGAAAAAAATGACACTAATACTTTAAACGAAATATTATCTGGTATTAACACCGATAGTGATACCATTGTAAGAAGTTATATAAAAACAAATGATAACCTTAATATAACGTCTCCAGCACTTAGTGATGAAATATTAGAAGACAGTACATCATTAGATACTATATTTAATGATACAAAACCAACTGGTTCTTTATGGTATGGACCTTATTTGGATATGATAACTTATGATAGAATACTTACCTACTCTAAATCAATTGTTGATGATAATAACAATATTTTAGGAATTATAGCAATTGATATAAAACTAGATGGTATTGCTGATTTTATGGCTAGTAAATCTTTTGGAAAAACTGGACATATAATCTTACTAGATAAAAATGGATCAGTTATCTCTGCTGGATCTCATACTGATACAGTTGGTAGGTTATTGACTAATTCAGATTTATTAAAAACGTTAAGCGATTCAAAATCTGGATCTGGAAGTTGTGAACTTTATGAAGAAACATACAAATATCAGTTTGTAAATTTCAACTCTATTAACTTAGTATTGCTAACTGTTATATCCGATAACGAATATTCTAGTGAAATATTTGTTTTAGTTGTATTATTACTATTAATAGCTATAGTAGGATCAATCCTATCAATTATAATAATAAATAAATACTCTACTAAATTAACTAATAATATAAAATCTATTAATACCGGTATGAGTAAAATTGGACAAGGTGATTTAAAGTCTCTCCTTGATTTAAAAACAGATGATGAGTTTGAACTTATATCTAATTCATTTAATTCAATGGTTAAAGATTTCAATAAAGTTATTTCAGAAAATAATAATGCTACTATATCAATAGATGATGAGGTTAATTTACTTAATATATCTTTTAATGATATACAAATAGCCTCTAATCAAATTTCTGATTCCATGCTTTATGTGTCAAATATCTGTAATAATCAAACAAATCAAATTCATAATATATCAACTGAAGTAGATTTCCTATCTAGTTCAATTGATGTTATATCAAAATCAATTAATGATGCATATGGCTTATGTGTATCTACTGAGAAACAAAGTGCAGATGGTTTAACTATAGTTGATACTTTAGTAAGCACATCAAGCAAAACTATAGATGCTACAAGTACTATAAATAACAATATACTACTTGTTAAAGATAGTTCTGAAAAAATCAATAAAATAATTGATTTGATTACTGCCATCACAAAACAAACCAATTTATTAGCTTTAAATGCTTCTATTGAAGCTGCAAGAGCTGGTGAAGAAGGTAAGGGATTTTCTGTTGTTGCTGGAGAAATTAAAAAACTTGCAGAACAAAGCACAGAAGCAACTAAAGATATTAACACTATAATATCAGAAATTCAATTAAGTATTAATGATACAACTAATTCAATTAAATCAGTTAATTCTGCTGTTAATGAGCAAAGTCTTATAGTTAAAACTACTGCCTCATTATTCTCAACAATCGCAGATTCAATCAAAAGTATAGATGCAAACTTAAAAAATATTGATAGTCTTAAAGATGATATTACTAATAAACGTGATAGTATTTCGGTATCATTAGAATCACTTTCAGCAGGTATCCAAGAATCAAGTGCATCAACTGAAGAAGTAACTTCATCTGCCCAAGAGCAAACAGCTATAATAGATACAACTGGTGAATTAGTAAATAAGCTAGTTATATTAAGTGAGAATTTAAAGAAACTTACATTAAAGTTTAAAATATAATACTAAAATTAATAAAAACCAATTACTAATTAAAATATTTTGATTAGTAATTGGTTATTTTATTGAGCATTTTTCAACATATTTTGATATATTCCTCTCCATTATTTCTGCATTATTCCATTTAATAGACATTTATTTAAATTATGCTATAATTGTAACTATAATTACTTTCACAAAGGAGTTCGAAATGAATAAATTTAAATCAACAAAATATAAACTTCTCAAACTTTTCATTCCATTAATAATACTAATATCCTTTACTATTAGTTTTATTGGAATCTTTAGTTTAAATAAATTTAGCACTTCAGTAATTAATGAACAGTTAGACTATTCATTTAAATCAAATAATGATTTTATAAATGAGTTCTTCTCAGATAAAGAAACCTCTTTAGATACTTTACTAAATACTAATATTGCTCAAATAGCTTTGAAAAACAATGATTTTAATACTATAAACTCATTAGCTATGGGATTAAATACTAACAATGAAGCAATACTTAGAAGTTTTATTGCTAACACAAATAATAAGGTAATCGCATCACCTTCATTAGATGATGATTTTGATTTGTCTAAGTCATCATTAAAAAACATCTTTGATCAAACTTTAAAGACAGGTATTACATGGTTTGGTCCATATACAGATTCTGTAACTGGGGATACTGTAATAACATTATCTAAAACAATCAAAGATGTAGATGAAACTGTTCTTGGTTTGATGGCATTAGATATTAAAATTGATGGTTTAGCAGATTATATAGCTGAAAAAACCTTTGGTAAAACTGGTCATACTATTTTACTTTCTAAAGATGGCACTGTATTATCAGCTGGTGAACATACTGAAACTATAGGCCAATCACTTTCTAATAGTAAACTAATTGATGCTATATCTAATAATACTACGGGTGATGGAACAGCTAAACTTTATGACAAAATTTATAATTATAAATTTACACACCTAGTTGATAATGATTTAGTTGTTCTTAGTGTGATTTCTAAAAGTGAACATTCATACTTTATTGGTCTATTAATGCTTTTATTATTTATAATTGCCTCAGTGGGTTCATTAATTGTAATTACTATTATAAATAATTATAGTACTAAACTTACTAAAAATATAAATTCAATTAACGCTGCAATGAATACACTTGGACAAGGTAACTTATCATCAACACTTAATATAACAACGAATGACGAGTTTGAGTTAATTGCAAATTCATTTAATACTACAGTCTCAAATTTTAAAGAAATAATCTCAGAAAATATCACTGTAAGTAAGTCATTAGATTCAGATATATCTGTGTTAAATACTTCATTCAAAGATATAGAATCTGCATCTAATCAAATAAGTGATTCTATGAATCAAGTATCTGCTGTTTATAATGATCAAACTATACAAATAAATAATATTCTAGATGAAGTAGATGGATTATCATCTTCTATAGACGTAATATCTGAATCAATCAAAAATACATATAATTTATGTGGAAATACTGATAAACAAAGTAATGAAGGTATATCAATTGTTACTACACTTGTAGATAGCTCTAATAAAACTTTAGATGCTACAAATACAATTAACACCAATATAAACTTAGTAAAAGACAGTTCTGAAAAAATAAATAAAATACTTGTTTTTATTTCAACTATTACAAACCAGACAAACTTACTAGCATTAAATGCTTCTATTGAAGCTGCACAAGCTGGTGAGCATGGCAAAGGGTTCTCTGTTGTTGCTAGTGAAATACGAAAGCTTGCTGAACAAAGTAAATTAGCAACTCAAGAAATCTCAGATATAGTTAATGAAATGAATGTAAATATAAAAGATACAACCTTATCCGTAGATTACGTTACTGAAACTGTATCAAGTCAAAGCACAATTGTTAATACAACAGAGAACCTGTTCTCAAATATTTCCGAATCAATTTCTGATGTAGATAAAAATATAAAAATAATTGATGAGTTGAAAAACGATATAATGAATAAACGTGATTCTATCACTAGCTCATTAGACTCACTTGCTGCTGGAATTGAAGAATCTAGTGCTTCTACTCTTGAAGTTACTTCTTCGACTCAGGAACAAACAGCAATAATAGATACAACAGGTGACTTGATTAATAAACTTGTCTTATTAGGTGAAAATCTTAAAACTGTGACATCTAAATTTAAAAGCTAATAACATAAAAATGGGCTGTACCCACTCTTGGATACAGCCTTATTTTTATATTAAAAGTTAAATCGCAGGTTACATTTTAGATCTTAAAATCAATATAATTTATTTATAATTAATTACTAATGTAGCTATTGCTACAACTATCGCTACTACTTGAATGAAAAATGATGACATTTCCTTTTGTGATATAAAGTTATCCTTAGTAGTTCCTCTTAAATATCCTATTATTGAAACTGCAATTGGAATAGATAATCCCATCCATTTTGGTGCAGTATTAGTAAATTCCCCATCTATACCTATTTGGATACCAATTCTATCTGGTAATATAGCAAATGATATTATACTAATAAGTACTACAATTACTATAGCCACTATATGTATTAATCTCGCATTCTTTGTTTGCATAACTTTCCCCCTCCCCTTGTTATCTTTATTATACTCTTTATAGAACAGTTGTTCAACATTATATCCTTATATTGTTCCTATATTTAAAACTAAGCAAATAAATAATCAAATATCAATTCACATATAAACTAATTAATTTTTATAGCTTATACTACTATTATTGATACTTGATTATCTATATTTTGTATTCTATTTTAAACTGATACTACTTTATTATTTCATCTTTAATTAATTCTAAATCAATTAATGTTATCTCTTTTAAAGTGAAATCTATTATCCCTTCATCCCTCATTAATATTAATTCTCTAGATAATGATGGTCTAGGTATTCCTAATTCGTCCGCTAATTCCTTTTTTGATGATATCTTTATATTCATTGTCTTTTCTCTTTGATATCTATCAATTAAAAGTCTGCATATTTTTTGTCTAATAGTTCCACCCTCTAATAGGTTTATCTTTCTTTTAAGTAAAACTACCTTATCAGAAAGAAGTGATAATATATTTTCTGTGAAAATATTACTAATAGCCATAATGCTTAAAACTGATTCTTTTGATAACTCTAATAATTTCACATCAGTTATTGCTACAATCTCAGCAGGATATTCATTTTCATTTGAAAACAATAATACTTCCGCAAAGATATCACTCTCCTTAAAAGAGGACATAATTAATATCCTCCCATTAGGATTAATTATTTGTATATTTGCTTTTCCTTTAATAAGAATTGATAAGCTTGTGCATACTTCCCCTTGGTAATGTATAATATCATCCTTTTTATAATCTTTCAGGGTATATCGTACACTGTTAATTACTTCTTCTATTTTATCTTCATCAACATTTTTAAATAAAACACTCTCTTTTAAAATACTTATCATTCTTTTACCTCTTTAATTATATTTCCATAAACATTTTTATATCTTCATCTACTGTAGTTATCCCACCGATTCCAAAGTTTTCTATTAAAACATTTGCTACATTTGGAGAAAGGAATGCTGGTAATGTTGGTCCTAAGTGTATATTTTTAACACCAAGATATAATAATGATAATAATACTATTACAGCCTTTTGTTCATACCATGCAATATTAAATGCTATTGGTAATTCATTAATATCTTGTAACTCAAATGCTTCTTTTAACTTTAATGCAATTAAAGCTAATGAATATGAATCATTGCATTGACCTGCATCTAGTACTCTTGGTATTTCTCCAATAAATCCTAAATCTAATTTATTATATTTATATTTTGCACAACCAGCAGTTAAAATAACTGTGTCCTTTGGTAATGCACTTGCGAAATCAGTATAATAATTTCTTGACTTAGCTCTTCCGTCACATCCAGCCATTACAAAGAATTTTTTAATAGCTCCACTTTTAACAGCTTCAACAATTTTATCTGATAATTGAATAACCTGATTATGAGCAAATCCACCAATAATTTCACCAGTTTCAATTTCAACTGGAGACTTACATTTTTTTGCTAATTCAATTATCTCTGAGAAATCTTTAGTTTCTCCTTCCTCTCCATCAATATGTATACACCCTGGGAACCCTGCTGCTCCTGTCGTAAACATTTTTGATTTATATGATTCTTTAGGAGTTACTATACAGTTAGTAGTCATTAATATTGGTCCATTAAAGCTTTCAAATTCTTCTTTTTGTTTCCACCATGCATTACCGTAGTTTCCTATAAAGTGAGAATACTTTTTAAATGCTGGATAGTAGTGCGCTGGTAACATTTCTGAATGTGTATAAACATCCACACCAGTTCCTTCTGTTTGCTTTAATAGCTGCTCAATATCACTTAAATCATGACCTGATATTAATATTCCTGGATTTTTTCCTACTCCTATATTAACCTTAGTTATTTCAGGATGTCCATAAGTTTTTGTGTTAGCAGTATCTAATAACGCCATTCCATCAACTCCGACTTTACCTGTCTCTAGTGTTAATGATACTAGCTCATCAACTTGAAGTGAATTATCTAGAAGCTTGGCCAATGTACTTTGCATAAAAGCATTTACCTCTTCTGAATCATATCTTAATGCATTTGCATGCTTCATATATGCTGATAATCCTTTTAATCCATAAGTTATAAGTTCTCTTAAACTTCTTATATCTTCATTTTCTGTAGCTAATACTCCTACAACCTTTGATTTTTCATTGATTTCATCTAGATTATCTGAGTACCATAACGCAGCTCTACTTAAACTTTCAGTACTAGATAGTTTACTTATAAGTGATTCTTTTGCTCTTAGAGTTTCATTCACCTTTTTATAAAATATATCATCATCAAAGTTTGCATTTGTTATTGTTGTAAATAAGTTTAATGTAATCATATGATTTACATCTGAACTAACTTCTTTACCTTCAGCTCTTAATTTTGTAGTTACCTCTGAAATCCCTTTAGTAACATATATTAATAAATCCTGCATTCTAGATAAATCTGGTGATTTTCCACATACCCCAAACTTAGTGCATCCAGTACACCCAGCAGTTTCTTGACATTGATAACAAAACATTAATTTTTCCATTTTTGTTCCTCCATTAATCTTAGTAATTTAATCTATGTATTGATTATAATTTCTTTTTAGATATAATGAAGTAACGTATGTTACACATTAAGATTTTCTTCAAAATAAAGTAATCTTAATAAATTAAAATGGGGATATATTAAAATAATCTCTCATTTTAATATATCCCCATACATGGTAACTATTTAACTTCTTGTGCTCCTGAAACACTAGATTTATCATCCATATGGAATGATGTTTTATACTCTTCTTTGCTAAAGTATACATTTCCTTCTACTTTAACACCTTCGATTTTTACTCCATTAGCTTCAACATAAATATCGCCTTTTAATGTTCCACCTTCGATTTTAGCATTTTCATCTTTAATAATTAACTTAGGTGTAGTTAAAGTGTATGATTCTACAACTTCTTTATTTTCACCTGATTTGTACATTGCTAAAACACGTGATGCTGCTTTATCATCTTTTTTGAATCCACCTTCTAAAACGACATCCTTATCTGTTGTAACATCTTTTTCTAAAATAACAATCCAACTGTCTTTTAAAGCCTTCTCAAGAGATGCCTTATCTGTAGCCTTTGATGGAGATGTTACTACATCTGCACCTTCATTTACCTTGTCTTCCATCTTCTTTTCTTCTTCTACCACCTTATCTTTTGCTTCAGTACATCCAGTAAATAACGATGCTGATAATGCTAGTGCTAATGCTAGTGCTTTGAATTTCATTGTTAATTCCTCCTTTGTTATTATTATCAGTTTTAATTTTCCCTGATATCGAAGGAATTATTTATCTAAATTGCTTGTAATGCAACTAAGTTTAATAAACTCCATGGTTTATTAAAGTGAGGTTGGAAGAAGAAGTCTGTCATTGCTAACTCTTCTAATGTCATTTTATTTTGTATAACTACTGATAAAGTATTCATAAATTGAGTTAAATCAACCTTTGAAATAATTTGTCCACCTAAAATTACTCTTGTATCTTTATCATATACAAGTTTAATCATAGCTTCTTCATAAACTGGCATAAACTCTGGTCTATAGTTATCCTTAAAACTTACTGAAGCAATATTAAATTTAGTTGTTGCCTTAGCCATATCTTCTGTTAATCCTGTAGATGCAATACATTGATCATATATCTTTATTCCTGATGTCCCTTGAGTTCCCATATACTTTAATGTTGGTTCTACAATATTTCTTGCAACTAAAGTCCCCATTCTTACAGCATTTGTTGCAAGTGGAATATATCTTTCTTCATTTGCTGGATTATATTTAACTACACAGCAATCTCCTGCTGCATAAACATCTTCTCTACTTGTTCTCATATACTCATCAATTATAATAGCTCCATTAGGTAATGTATCAAGCTTTCCTTGTACTAATTTAGTACTTGGTGCAAATCCAATACAAAGTATTACTAAATCGCCTTCATAAGTTCCATTATCAGTCACTACCTTTTGAACCTTACCATCATTGCCTTCAAACCTTTGTACTTTTTCACCAAGTACAAGGTTAACGCCTCTCTTAGTGAATTCTTTTTCTGCAATATCAGTAAATTCTTTATCTAAGTATTTAGCCATTATTCTTTCTTCAGCATCAATTAAAGTAATATTTTTACCTTTCATTTCAAATGCTTCTGCAAGTTCTACTCCAATATAACCTGCCCCAATAACTACAACATTTTCAACTTCTTCAGTTTTCTCTATTATAGCTTTTGCATGATTATAATTTTTACATAAAACTATATTTTCTAAATCTCCACATTCAGATTTTGATACTCTTGGCCATGATCCATTATATGATGAGCTACTCTTTTTATTTTGCAATACTTCAAATTTTGGAACTATTGGCCATGATCCTAAAGTTAAAACTAATTTATCATAATTATCATCAAATTCTTCACCTGACTCTAAGCTCTTCACTTTTAGAGTCTTATTATCAAAATCTATATCTATAACTTCATGTTTCATTTTTGTGTTAACACCTGTTTTAGCTAGGTTTTCTGGTGAATTATAGAATAATTTTTCTGGTTCTGTTACTACGCCTCCTACACTTAATGCTATACCACATGATAAAAATGAAATATTATCATTCTTCTCATATATTGTAATTTCACTTTCTGGGTGAAGTTGTTGTAAATTAACTACTGTTGCTGTACCTGCATGTGTACAACCAACTACTACTATTTTCATAAAAAAACCTCCTCGGATATTTTAAATCCATTAATAATTATTATCTTTAACTAAATATTACTCCCTTTTATTCTACTTGTAAAGATTTTTTTGTTAATAAATTAACATTTCCTATATTAACAATTTTTCTTTTACTCTATTAACCCATTAGAATAATTTTATGTATTACTTGATAAAATATGCACTTGCATTATAATAGTATTAATTATTATTTAAAGGAGAAATCTATGGAAAATTTACTTACGATAGAAGAAATAAATCATGAACTTTCCTCATCTCAAGCTGTTTTATTATATTTTTATGGAAACTCATGTGGAGTTTGTTCTGTGATAAAAGAAAAACTAGAAATTGAAATGACAAAGTATCCTAACATAAAATCTTATAAAATATTTACTGAAAGTAATATGGAAGCTTTTGCAGAATTTAATATATTTACGCTACCTGTTGTTTTGTTCTATATAGATGGTAAAGAATATATACGTGAAGCTAGAAATATTAGTGTTAGAGATCTATTGATTGATATAGATAGATTATATGAATTATATTTCAATTAATTCAAGTTTTTTCAAACCATTAAAAGGTCCATATAAAATAATTCAATCAATTTATATATACCTTTTTGCTATTATAATTTATGTATTTTTACATTAATAGTACTTTACACCACTTATTGTTTCTTAGATTTTCTCTTCTTAATTATATATAATGCCCCAGCTATACTAGATAAAAATGCTGTCGTCATTGCTGATGATATTAATGCAATTTTAATTGTACTTGGCTGTGAATCTTTTATTTTTCTGATTTCTTGAAGAATTAACTCAGTACTATTACTATTGCTTCCACCTTCTTCTCCTATAATCCCCTCTTCAAGTAATACCATACTTTCTTCTAATAATTTAACACCAAAATCAATATTCATCTTTACTGGTTTTATAAATATATAAACCTTAATATCATCATTAATACTACTTATAGGAAATCTAAATGATTTACTTCCCCCTCCACTACTTGCTAATGTATATTCCACAGCTTGTCCATTCACTTCAAATTTAAAATTATCCATAGAATCTGTTCCTGTAAATTGAAGTGTTAAGAATAACTGTCCATCAATTTCTTCTAAAATACTTAATGATTCTGTGTATTTTCTTGCCATAGTCTTCCCCATGGTACTATCACTTATTATTTCATTTTCTATTGAGTACTTTTTGAAGTATTCTTTAGCTTCTATAGATTGTACAGCTGTTTCTTCAGTGCTTTCTCCTGCATCTACACTTAATGTTTGAGTTGTTACCTTATTAGTTGACTGTGTTCCTAATGGTTTATTTATTTCATCTAAACTTATAACTTCTAATGTGCTATCTAAAAAATCAACATCAAAAGATATATCTCTTTCAATCATATTTATAAATGATTGTATAGTTATATTTTCACTTATATCTGGAATACTAAATTTTATATCCATAGTTGCTGTACTATCATTTCTTCTAACTACTTCATAACTAATTGTATTTCCACCTTGTTTAATCCTTATATTACTCATTAGGTCTGTTTGTCCAAATCCTAATGTTATATACTTCTTTCCATCTACAACTTCAATATAGCTTACTTCATTCAATGCATCTCTTGCTGCCTGATACCCAATTGCACTATCTGATATTACCTTGTTTTTTATTTTATAGGTACCATTCTTACTTAAATCTATATTCTGATTTAATTCTTCATCTGTAGATACATCTGGTTCTGGTTTAGGTGTAACTTCTGGTGTTGGTTCTGGTTTAGGCTCTACTTCTGGCTTTTCATCTGGTAACTCTACTGGTGGCAATGAATCTTCATCATCTGTATCATCACTAGGAATTGTTGTTGTATCTAGAATAGCTCTAAACTCTACATTCATCCCACCAAAAATATTAATTTTAGCAGCTACAGTTATTGAGTCAGTTAATGACTTTAACTCCACTTTATAACTTATACTATTCTCCTCTTCTTTTGCTATCTCATGATTAACTACTTCACCATTTACGCTTATTTTACAATCGCTCATCATTTTTTTATTTATAAATTCTATTGTTAAGAATATTTTCCCTTTTGAAACTTCTATGATTCCTTCTTTACTAACATAATTGCTAGCCATAGATTCTTGATCTTTATCTATATGCATAGATTCCACTGGAACTATATATACTCCATCAACTAACCCTCTAATACCATCTTGATATTCTATCATTAGCTCCCTACTTTTATACTCAACTGCGTTTACAGGTATTGCTGAACACAGTACAACCCCTGATAATATTATCGCTACAATCTTACTCATCTTTTTCTCCCTCATACTACTCTATAATTTTTTCTTCAGGTTTAATTGTTTTTATTTTAAATATGAAATAATAATATTTGCATAATATAACTGCTACTATTAGTAATTTAACGTGTAAACTATCTAGAATTATTAATGGAAATGCCATCATGAAATCTGCAAATAATAATATAGATACCTTTTGTTTTAATGTCATTGCTTTTTCTTTTACAAAACTCTCTAAATGTTTTTTATATATTTTTGTTGATTTAAACCAATTATCAAATTTCTCTGAACCTCGTACAAAACAAAATGATGTTAAAAGTAGAAAAGGTGTTGTAGGTAATACCGGTAATATAACCCCTATAATTCCTAGTCCTAATGATATAAATCCTAATATTATAAATGCTAATCTTTTAAATTTCCCCATTTAAATCTCTCCTTATCTTCTAATAAAACATATGTCTAATTAATTCAATTGGATTATATATAATTAATCTTGGACCTGAGAACCTCATTACTTCTTTAACCTTTAACTTCATATCAGGCTTATAACAATGAATTGGGCATTTAGCACATGTACTCTTCTTATCCCCAAATTTACAGTATGTTAGCCTTTTATGTGCATACTCAAGCAATTCCTGACATTCATCACATAGTCCTTCTTTATTTTTATGTTTCTTTTTGCAATATATCTTTATCATTAACTCAATAACTCTTTTTTCTTTTTCTACTCTTCCCATCATAATCTCCTCAACTGATAATCATTATCATATCATCTCTTAAAATAAGGGTCTGTACCTTATGTTACAAATAATCTAATTTATTTGTACTTCTTAAGTACATCCCCTTATTTTTTAATATTATGTTTAAGCTATGCTAATCGTTCCATTTTCTAATTTAAGTACTTTATCACAAACTCCTGTTGTTGATTTTCTATGTGATATAAGTACTATAGTTTTGTCTTCACAGTGTTCTTTAATAGATTTTAATATTTCACCTTCATTTAGAGTATCTAAATTACTAGTAGGCTCATCAAGCAATAATATATTCCCTTTGCTTAAGAAAGCCCTAGCAAGTCCTATTCTTTGCTTTTCACCTGCTGATAATCTGCCTCCAAGCTCTCCTACGCTAGTTTCATATCCATTAGGTAGTGTTTCTATAAATTTATTAATTGATGCTTTTTTTGCTGCTTCAATTACTTCCTCTCTAGTAGCATTTTCATTACCAATTTTAATATTTTCTTCAATTGTTTCATTGAATAAATAAGTTTCTTGGCTAACAAGTATTTGACTTGATCTTAGTGAGCTTGTATTAACATTTTTCACATTAATATCATCTATCCTTACTTCACCACTATTTGCATCCCAAAATCTCATCATTAATTTAATAAATGTACTTTTACCTATTCCTGATTCTCCAATTAAGGCTACTTTATCACCTTTATTAATCTTAATTGATGCATTATTTAATAATTTTTCTTTTCTATTTGGATAAGAGAAATCTACTGATTTATACTCCATATTATCTCCAACAACTTCATTTCCATCTACAACTTCTTTAACTTGCTCTACTTCATCTAAAAGATCAAAAATTCTTTCTGCACAAGCAAATGTATGTAATAGGTTATTTGATAAATTACTTAAAGCAACTACTGGTCCAAATGATGAGGCTAGTATTACTATCGCAACTATCATAGTTGTTAATGATATAGTTCCATTTGAGAATAATACAAACCCAATTCCAACAAAGCTTAGTATTGCAATCATTATTATTAAATCTGTTATAGCTCTTATTATTCCTTCATGATGCTTAATCTTTTTTAAACTCACATTTAAGTTTCTAGATTGTTTATTAATATTTTTAAGTCTTTCTTCTCCAGCATTAAATAATAATATTTCATTTAATCCTCTTAGTGATTCTAATATATAAGAATTTGTCTTACCAAAATTCTTTCTATATTCCACACCTTCTTTTTTAGCAACACTTGATGTTGCATAAGGAATTATAAACCCTATTATAAAGAAGAATATAGCTCCTAAAACTCCATACCATGGATTAATTGTATAAAGGATTATTGAAATTATCGTATTAGTTATAATAGCAATTGTTATAGGTGCTATTGTATGAGCGTAAAACACTTCTAAAAGTTCAATATCAGATGTTATTAATGATATTAAATTACCTTTTTCTTTCCCTTCAAGCTTTGCAGGTGCAAGTCTTCTTAAGGCAGTAAATATCTTATCTCTTAATATAACAAGAATTTTAAATGCTATATAATGTCCTGATAATTGTTCACAGTACCTTAAAAGTCCTCTTAATACTGCACATACTCCCATAACTATCATAGCTGACTTTAAAGTAATAACACTTGCATGGTCTATTACTGCTCCTAATCCTACTGCTGCAAATGTAGCTATAGATATTGCTGCAAGGAATCCTAATACGCCCATAACAATTGTAATCACCATAAAAGGTGTAAGTGGTTTTAACTCCACAATTAGTCTCTTCATTATTGAAAAACCTGATTTTCTTTCCACTTATAGCACCTCCCTAATGTTCTCTAGTTCTCTTTGTTTATTTATCATCTTAAAGTATTCATTCTTATTTGTAAGTAATTCTTCATGAGTACCTTCTTCAACAATTTTACCTTGATTCATTACATAAATTGTTTTAGCATCTTTAACATTTGCTAATCTATGGGATATAACAAGTATTGTTTTTTCCTTAGAAAGTTCATAGATTGCTTCCCAAATATCTTCTTCACTTTCAACATCAATATTAGATGTTGCCTCATCAAACACTATCATTTCTCTATTTGCTAGTATTGCTCTTGCTAATGCTAACCTTTGTCGTTGTCCACCTGAAAGTGAATTTCCACCTTCACCTACATTAGTTTTTAAACCATCTTTTGATTCCTTAACAAACTCATATAATCTAGCTACTTTTAATGCATTTTCTATTTCATCTTCTGTAGCTCTATTGTTAGCTAGTAATAAATTATCTAAAATTGTTCCATTTAATATATAACTATTTGTAGATATTAATGATATTTTCTCATATAACTTGTCTATAGAAATCTCATTGATATTTTTTTCATTAACAGTTACACATCCACTTGTAACTTCGTATTTGTTTAGTATTAATGATGCTATTGTACTTTTACCACTTCCACTTTCACCAACAATAGCTACTAATCCACCTGAAGTTATTTCCATATTTATATTTTCTAGAACTTTTCTTTCACTATCATAGCTAAAATCTACTAATTCTAATTTAACTGTTACTTCTTTATTCACATTATCAACTTTTTCTTCATTTGTTCCTGTTCTTTCTTCCATATCTAGTAGCTTAAATATAATATCTGACGCTGCCATACCATTCATTGCGATGTGGAAGAATGATCCTAATAATCTTAGTGGAATAAAGAATTCTGATGAAAGTAGTATTATAATTAATAAACTTCCAATTTGAACTTCTCCATTTTTAAATTGAACTAAAGCGATTATAGTTCCTAGTGCTGCTCCACCAAAAGCAATTAAGTCCATTACATTAATTGAATTAAGTTGCATACTTAAAACTTTCATTGTAACTACTCTAAACTTTTCAGCTTGTACATTCATTTTTTCATGTTTATCTTTATCTCTATTAAATACTTTTAAAGTTGTTAAACCTTGTAAATTATCTAAGAACACATCTCCTAAGTTTGCATAATTCCCCCAGTATTCTTTTAATATCTTTTTAGCAATCTTCATTATTGCTATTATTGACATTGGTATTAATGGTACACATAACATAAATACTATTGCTGTTTTAAATGATATAAAGGATATAAATACAAATAGTGTTATTGGTGCTAGCATTGCATAAAAGAATTGTGGTAAATACTTACCAAAGTAAACTTCTAATGCCTCAACCCCTTCAACAGTAACTTGTACTACACTTGATGTACTAACCTTGTCATTATAATTCATACCAAGTTTTAATAACTTTGCATAAATCAACTCTCTTAATTTAACTCTAGCATTTGCAGATGCTAAGTAAGAAAACTTTCCATATAAATAGTTACAGTAATACCTAATTCCTAAAAGTATTATAATAATTATCATTGCTGTTAAAAGTGATATCCCTCTAACTATTTCAAAATTGTTTAAAGCTGTTATTATATTTTCAGCTGAATTAACTACTAATTTCTCACCTAAATAAATTTTATTTATAAACTGACCAATGAATAATACTATTAAAATATTGCATATTATTGATATCCAATTTACTAAAACTGTTAAACCTATATACTTCTTTGAATCATCACATAGATTTATTAATCTCTTGTTTATCATCATACCGATTGTCCTCCATTTTATAATTGAAAATTATTATCATTTGTATACTAACTCAATTGATAACTGTTTTCAATTGAGCTAGTATCTATATTTAGTTATTTAAGGGAGTTACTTTATAATTACTCCATATTACTCATTTTTTCTTGTTGTTATAAATCATCTTGATTCATAACAAAACAAAAGCCAGCAGAATATACTATATCTGCTGACTTTTTTCTATACTGGGGATGTTTCAAAATATGATACATCCCCAGTTTTCTATTATTTCAATATTATCTTGTGTTTTTATCTTTTAGATTTATTGTAAATAATATATCCTATTGTAGTTACAATCATCCCTAATATATTTACCATTATGCCACTAGCTTCACCTGTTTGAGGTAACTTCCCTAAGCTAGAACCTGGTTTATTATTATCTTGTGATCCACTAGGTTTATTATTATTTGTTCCACCATCTCCCGGCTTGTTTGTATCTTGATTTTCTTGATTATTTATTGCATCCTTAACAACTTCAACTGCATCATTAGATGTATATAGAATATCTTCACTTAAAACACTTACACCTGGTAATTGGTGGTTCAATACTTTATCACCATTATTTACTTCTACAATATTTGAGTTTGCATGTATTTTAACTTCTAACCCATCTTTATTGATAAGTGCATATGGATTATCATTATCATCTTTATTTATTGAGTATGTTGCTCCTAATGATTCAATATTACTTTTTTGATCCTTATATAACTTCTCTGTTGTTTCACTTAAGTTAATACCTAAACTTCTTTCAACATACTTAGCTAACTCTGTATTATCAACTGTTCCAGTTAACTTCTCAACTCCAGCTGGTGCATATACTCCAAGATAAACATCTCCACCTGTATGTCCCCCTGTTGTATATCCAAGTTTACTTCTTTTTGCTACTACTTGATTAACCTTACCTTCTTTTGCAAGATTAATTTCCTCTTGAGTAGCTTTATATCCATAATACTTTGACATTAAAGCTGATATTTCACTATCTGACTTTCCAACTGCAACTTTATTAAATTGATCTAAAGACATTTTACCCCATTGAAGGTTAGCAACTGTATCTTCAAAGCCTATATTATCATAAGTCCCTGTAGTATCACTATTACCAATACTTAATCCACTATTTGCATGGTCAGTTGTAACTACAACTATGGTATCACCTTTTTGGTTGGCATAATCAACAGCTACCTTAACAGCCTCATCAAAAGCAATTGTATCTGTAATAGCTCCAATTGGATCATTAGCATGTGCAGCCCAATCTACTTTACTTCCTTCTACCATTAAAAAGAATCCATCTTCATCTTTCTCTAATACTTCTATAGCTTTTGTAGTCATTTCTGATAAACTTGGCTCTTCACTTCTAAATTCTTCTCTATCAACCTCATAAGCTAAATCTGACTCTGCAAACATTCCCCATAATTTATCGCTTGTACTATTTTTAAGACCATCTCTATCAGTTACATAATCATAACCTAAGTTTTCTATCTCAGAAATTAAGTTCTTACCATCCGCTCTTACACCACCAGCCTCAGGAGTAAGGAACTTATTTCCGCCTCCTAAAACAACTTCCATACCTTGATATATTTGTTGCTTCATTATCGCATTGTACTCACTTCTCTCACCAACATGAGCTGAGAATGCTGCTGGTGTTGCATGCATTATTTCACTAGTTGCTATTATTCCTGTTGCTTTTCCACTTTGCTCTGATGCTTCTAAAACATTTGCAACTACTGTTTTATCACTTTTAACACCTACATGTTTATTATATGTTTTAAAGCCAGAAGATAATGCTGTTCCAGCTGGTGCTGAATCAGTTATAGGACCTGACTCCCACTTTGTTTTAACTAATCCAGTTTGTATTTTATCCATCATAAGCTTATCATTACCTAGTACTCCATCTTGGTAATCCTTATAATATCTTGCACTTGTTTGAGTACTTGTACTCATTCCATCTGCTATAAGATAAATTACATTTTTAACTTCTTTAGTACTAGCATTTGCCTTAACTGCTGAGCTAGTTCCTGAAAGTATCATGCTAAACATTAATGTAGCTCCTGTTAATGCTACAACCTTATTTAAAGTATTCTTTGATAACATTATCTTGTTCCTCCTTCTAAAGAAGCTATAATGTCAACAAGCTCCTTGCTAATATAGAACTTACCTTTTATATAAGGCATTACAGATTTACTTTCAAACTTTTCTCCATCTATTTCATAATTATTTGTGAATAATTCAAGTTTTACTACTTTATCACCTTTAGTTATGTTTACTATTGGATTATATGACTCTGCTTGTTGAACTTCTAGTGAAACACCTTCAATCTTACTTAACGCTACTTCTCCATCCATATAATTATTTGCAGTAATATCATTAAGAGTAACACCATCTAATAATATATTTTGCATATACTTATTAATATCTGTATTATTTACAACACCTGAAAGCTTATTAACATTTGATGGTGCATATACCCCTAGATAAACATCTTCTCCAGTATGTCCGCCTGTAGTAAATCCTAACCCACATTTTTTTGCTACTATATCCTTTATACCTTGTGTTTTAACTATTGATATTTCATCATTTGTTAAATCATATCCATAATGTTGTAATGCTAGCTTTTTAATTTCTGCATCAGATTTTCCATTAATTAATTTTGTAAATGATTCTTCAGTAATATCAGCCTTCTTAATATTATCTACAGTTTGCTCGAAAGTAGCTTTATCGTATGAAGTCACACTTTCATTAAACTCATTGCTACCTATAGTTATTCCACTATTACCATGGTCTGTAGTTACTATTACTACTGTATTACCATCAGCTTTTGCAAATTCAATTGCATTTGCTACTGCATCATCAAATGCTACAATATCAGAAGCCATAGCAGCTGGTTCATTAGCGTGTGCCGCCCAATCTACTTTACTTCCTTCTACCATTAAGAAGAATCCATTTTCTTCTTTGTTTAATACATCTATAGCTTTCCCTGTCATTTCTGAAAGGGTTGGTTCTTCTGAACCATTTAACTTATTATCAAGATCATATTTCATATCTGCTGATGCAAAGCTACCCCAAAGTTTATTTCCATCAAATTTATTAAATTGATCTTTTGTTTCAACATAACTAAATCCTTCTTCTTTGATTTCATTGATTCTTTCTTCTTTGTATGCTTCATATCCACCTGCACCTTCATACTTTGAATCTGAACCAAATCCTCCACCTAAAACTACTTCCATTTCATTATTAATTTGTTGTCTTAGTATTGCATTATAATTAGCTCTATTTTCAATATGCGCTGCAAAATCTGCTGGTGTTGCATGTGTTATTTCAGATGTTGCTATTATACCAGTGGATTTACCTGCTGCCTCTGCACCTTCTAATATAGTTGCTAATGGAGTATTTTCTTTTGATGTTCCAATATATTTATTTAATGTTTTTTGACCAGATGCTAGTGCTGTTGCTGCTGGAGCAGAATCTGTTATAGGCCCATTTTCCCAATATGTTTCTACTCCTCCTGTTGTAATACTATCCATAGCTAAATCACTACCCTTATAATATCTAGCTAATGTTAATGCCTCAGTACTCATACCATCAACTACCATCAATATTACATTTTTAGCTTTTCCTTCACTATCGGCTTTAACCTCTATACCACGCATCTTATTTCCTAGTGGAACTAATGTAGTTGTTAAAACTATTGTACATGCTATTAAAGCTTTAATTCTCTTATTCATCAACTTACCCCCTTATTATCATTAAATTCATAATAACAATCTAATGTTAATTTCATATTGTCATTTTGTTAATTATTGTAAATTTAAGGTTAAAATGTATTTTAAATGTAATTTTTATTGTCATTAAATACAATAAAAAAACTGCAAACCATTATCGGTTTGCAGTTTTTATAAACTTATTATTCTTGTGTTTTTTCTATTGTTTCAATCTTAAGTCCTAACTCTTCTATTTGCTTTTCATCAGCAATATTTGGTGCTTGACTTAAGTTACAGTAAGCATTTTGATTTTTAGGGAATGCTATAACATCTTTGATGTTTTCAGTTCCTGCTAGGAACATTATCATTCTGTCTAAACCAAATGCTAATCCACCGTGTGGTGGTGGTCCAAATTTAAATGCTTCTAATAAGAATCCAAATCTTTCCCAAGCAGCTTCTTTTGTGAATCCTAATGCTTTAAACATTCTTTCTTGAAGTTCTGATTCATGTATTCTTATTGATCCTCCACCTAATTCTTCTCCATTAAGTACTAAATCATAAGCCTTAGATCTAACCTTACCAGGTTCTGTTTCTAATAGCTCTAAATCCTCATCCATTGGACAAGTGAATGGGTGGTGACAAGCATGGTATATATCTTCTTCTTCATCATATTCAAATAATGGGAACTCAGTAATCCAGCAGAAATTAAATTCTTTCTTATCTTTGATAAGGTCAAATTTCTTAGCAAGCTCTAATCTTAAAGCTCCAAGTCCTTGGAATACTACTGAATTTTTATCAGCAAGAATTAAGATAATATCTCCTTTTTCTGCTCCCATTGTTTCAACTATAGAAGTCATTTCTTCTTCTTTTAAGAATTTAGCTATTGGAGATTTTATTTCATCTTCCTTAACAGCTATCCAAGCTAAGCCCTTAGCTCTATAAGTCTTAACAAATTCACCTAATCTATCTATATCTTTTCTACCCATTGAAGCTCCGCCTTTTAAGCATAAAGCTCTAACAGATCCTCCATTTGATAATGCATCACTAAATACTTTAAAGTCTACTGATTTCACTACTTCTGAAAGATCAGTAATTTCCATACCAAATCTTAAGTCTGGTTTATCTGAACCATACTTTTCCATAGCTTCTTTAAATGGCATTCTTCTAATAGGTAATTGAATTTCATGACCTACAACTTCTTTAAATACGTGAGCTACTAAGCCTTCATTTAATTCCATAATATCATCTTGTTCAACAAAACTCATTTCTAAATCGATTTGAGTAAATTCTGGTTGTCTATTTGCTCTTAAATCCTCATCTCTAAAACATTTAACAATTTGGTAGTACTTATCAAAGCCTGAAACCATTAATAATTGTTTGAATATTTGTGGTGATTGTGGAAGTGCATAAAACATCCCTGGGTAATTTCTTGATGGTACTAAGTAATCTCTAGCACCTTCTGGAGTAGACTTAGTTAACATTGGAGTTTCTACTTCTAAGAAACCATTATTATCTAAGTAATCTCTTACAGCCTTTGAAGCTTTGCTTCTTATCATAAAGATATTTTGCATATCTGGTCTTCTAAGGTCTAAGTATCTATACTTTAATCTGATGCTTTCTGCTGCATCTAAATTTTCTTTGATGTATATTGGTGGTGTTTCAGATTCTGATAACACTTTAATTGATTGACATTTTAATTCAACCATACCTGTTGGCATGTTTTCATTAATTGCTTCTCTCTTGACAACTTCTCCAGTTACAGCTACACAGTATTCTGGTCTAACATCTTTTGCTTTTTCAAACTCTGCTGCATCTGCATCATCACCAAATACAACTTGCATAACCCCTGTTCTATCTCTAAGGTCTATAAATTGAAGACCTCCTAGCTTTCTATTTCTTTGAACCCATCCCATTAAAGTCACAACTTGACCAATGTTCACTTCTCTTGGTTCTCCACACATCATAGTTCTTTTTAAACCTGCTAATGCCTCACCCATGTTCGATTCCTCCTACTTTAAAATAACATTTGTTATTGTTTCTATATTATCTAAGTTTGCTTCAAACTTTTCTCCATCACTCATTCTCTTAAGTGAAATCACTTTACTTTCTAATTCTGATTCACCTAATACAACTGTAAATGCAGCTCCTATTTTATTAGCAAACTTCATTTCTGGCTTTAAACTTCTTCCCATATGGTTAATTTCTGTCTTAACTCCAGCTGCTCTTAACTTATGTGCTAATTTAAAAGCTTCCGCCTTAGCTTCATCACCCATACCAGCAATGTATAAATCTATAACTGAATCATTTGGAATTTCTACGCCTTCATTTTCTAATGTCATTATAAGTCTTTCAATTCCCATTGCAAAACCTATTGATGGCATATCTGGCCCACCTAATTCTCCGATTAGCTTATCGTATCTTCCACCACCACAAACTGTGAAATCATCATTTAGTATTTCAAATATTGTTTTAGTGTAGTAATCTAATCCTCTAACTATACCTGGATCAATTACAAACGGCACTCCTAAAATAGTTAAGTACTCTTTAACTTTTGTAAAGTGTGTATCACACTCATCACACATAAATTCTAAAATACTTGGTGCACTCTTAGTGATTTCATTACACTTCTTTTCCTTACAATCTAATATTCTCATTGGATTCTTTTCAAATCTTGATTTACATAAAGGACAAAGATCATCGTAATTATCTTGTAAATGCTTCTTTAATGCTTCATTATAGTTTGGTCTGCAAGATGGACATCCTAAATTATTAATGTGAAGTTTTAATCCCTTAAGACCTAAATTCTTTAAAAATTCCATAGCAAATGCTATAACTTCTGCATCAATTGAAGGTTCTTTAGATCCAAATACTTCTGTTCCAACTTGGTGGAATTGTCTGTATCTTCCCTTTTGAGCCTTTTCATATCTAAAGCATGGAGTTATGTAATAAAGCTTAGTAGGTTGTGCTTCATTAAATAATCTATTTTCAACAAAAGCTCTAACTATTGATGCTGTTCCTTCTGGCTTTAAAGTAATGCTTCTATCACCTTTATCTTTAAATGTGTACATTTCTTTTTGTACTATATCAGTTGTTTCTCCTACCCCTCTTAAAAACACTTCTGTGTGTTCAAAAATTGGAGTCCTTACTTCTCTCATTCCAAAAAGCTTAGCGCTTTGTCTATACATTTCCTCTACATATTGCCACTTATGACTATCTTGAGGAAGCATATCCTTAGTACCCTTAGGTGCTTGATATTCCATACTTTTCTCCTCCTTACACTAATAAAGGGTGTTTAAAAGTTCTATCTTTCCCTTTATTTGTTCATCTATTCTATTTATATATTCACCAATATCTTTGATATTAGAGTGTCTTTCTATACGATTTTCATCTAAAAATACAACTTTGCTTACAGCATCTGCTCCAAGGGCTATGATTGTTTGCTTATCTTCAATCATTTGAATGTTATATATACATTCCTTACCTTTACTAGCATAGCCTAAGTTCTCCATGTTGCCAACCATATTTTTTTGTCTATACATATAATATGGATCTAGATTAAGAACTTTTGCTAAGTCCCTACTTTCTTCATACATTAATGATAATTCATCTTGTTTTTTAATTTGAATTCCTTTTTTTAATATAAAATTCTCATAAAGTATAGATGCTCTCTTTAATGATAATCCATGAACTGTTAAAGAATCTGGCATAAGCTTCTTGATTTCAGTTGCTGTATGCTTAACTTCCTTTAACCCTTCACCAGGAAGGCCTATTATCATATCCATGTTTATATCCTCAAAGCCTAACTCTCTTGCAAGGTTAAACTTTTCAATAACATCTCCTGAAGTATGACCTCTACCTATAAGACTTAAAGTATCATCATTCATAGTTTGTGGATTAATAGATATTCTAGTTGTATTATACTTCTTCATAGTAAGAAGCTTTTCTCTTGTTATTGAATCTGGTCTACCACATTCAACAGTGAATTCTTTGATATCTTTTCTATCTACAAATGAATTGTAGATATGATTCATTATATCTTCGAACTCTTCATTATTAACAGCTGTTGGAGTGCCCCCTCCAAAGTAAACTGTCTCTATCTTAAGCTCCTTCTCATTTACATAATCTCTAATAGCTTTAATTTCTTTAGTTAAAGCTTGTAAATATGGTGAAACCTTTTTCTTATTTCCCATAATAGGATTTGCTGCAAATGAACAATAGAAACATCTAGTAGGACAAAATGCCATTCCTATGTATATTGCAATGTTTTTAGAATCTTCATTAACAAACTCTTCTTCTCTTTTTGCAACTTCAACACATAATTCCGCTTTTTCTTTTGAAGCTCTATGTTTATTATAAAAAGCCTCATCTATCTCTTTAATTGATTTACCTTCTTCAAGATACTTCAAAGCTATTTTGGATGGTCTTATTCCAACTAAAGTCCCCCAAGGATATTCATCCCCAGTGATTTCTTTTAATGCTTCAAATACTACGATCTTCATTTCATCTTTAGCATTCTCATTAAAAATATGTTTCTTGTTTATATCTTTATACTTGAAATGAATATACTCTTGATTAACTTCAATAATATATTCACTTTCCTCTAGATTAAATTTAATTTCATCTAAAGGAAAATAAATATTAAACATTTGATATATATCATATCTATATTTTAAATCATTTAATTTTATTTTAACTTCCATTTTTTCTCCTAAGCTAAGAATGGATTTCTTGATCTTTCATATATGACAGTTGATGATGGACCGTGACCTGGATATACTACTGTACTACTTGGAAGTACTAATATCTTATCATTTATGCTTTTTATTATCTCTGCATAATCTCCGCCTAGAAAATCTGTTCTACCTATTGATTCTTTAAATAAGGTATCACCTGTAAATAATGCATCTTCTATAAGGAAACACATTCCACCCTTTGTATGCCCTGGTGTATAAATACATTGTATTTTCCCACCTGCAAATTCTATTTCATCACCATCATTAATAAATCCATATATTTTTGGTAATTTACCATATACATAGTTGTCTAATGCCATAAATCTTTCTTCTTCTTCATGCATTAAAACTGTAGCACTATATAACTGATGAAGTTCTTCAACAGCTCCTACATGATCTACATGAGCATGAGTTAAAAGAATTTTACTTACTTTGCAACCTAATGTTTTAACCTCTCTACTTATAACATCTGCATTTCCACCTGGATCTAGTATCACAGCTTCCTTTGTTTTTTCATCCATAACTATATAACAATTCGCTGAATAAATACCTACTGGTAAAGCTTTTATAATCATTTATACCCTCCTGATTTAAAAGTCCTTTTTACTTTCTAATAATAAAGTAACTGGACCATCATTTACTATATCTACTATCATATGTGCTCCGAACTCTCCGGTTTCTACTTTCATCCCTGTTTCTTTTAGCATTATTATAAACTTATCATATAGTTTCTTTGCTTCATCCCCACCTAGTGCAGCCATAAAATTAGGTCTTCTACCTTTTCTACAATCTCCATATAAGGTAAACTGTGAAATTGCTAGAATTTCTCCATTTATATCGTGAAGGGATAAATTCATCTTATCATTTTCATCTTCAAAAATTCTTAGGTTTATAATTTTGTCTCTTATATACTTTAAATCTTCTTCAGTATCAGTATGAGAAATACCAATTAATACATTTATACCTCTTGATATTTCCCCAATTACATTACCATCTACTGTTACCTTAGAAGAGCTTACTCTTTGTACTACAGCCCTCATAATTACTCTCCTAGTTATTCATTCTATATACATCCATAACACCCTTAAGTCTTCTTATTTTTCTCATAAGTTCCTTAAGCTGATCTACTGAATTTATTTTCACCTTAATATTTATATATGCAACATTACCTTTTGATGATTTTGCATTTAAAGCATTAAGTGGTAAGTTTTGTTCGGTAATTATTATCATTATTTCTGATAATACACCTGTTCTATCTTCTGCTTTCACTTGTATTTCTGCAAGATATGCAGTTCCTTTTGATGTTCCCCAAGAAACTTCAACTACTTTATTAGGATCAGAATCTATTAAAGCTTTTAAATTGCTACAGTCATTTCTATGAACTGAAATCCCTCTTCCTTTTGTAATGTATCCTTCAATTGGATCTCCTGGTACTGGGTTGCAGCATTTTGCAAATCTTACCATAAGGTTGGATAGTCCTTTAACAGTTACCCCATAACTACCTTCTTGTATTTTTTTATCTGTTTTACTGATATGTTCATCAATAGTTTTATTTAATACTTCTTGAGAGTTCTTATCTTTTTCTGGGAAATTCTCTTCCTTTAATCTTGATATAAAACTTGAAGCACTAAGTACACCTATACCAACCGTTGTATAAAGATCTTCTATGGAATGTATATTATATTTCTTAGATAGCTTTTCATAGGCATCACCCTTTGCTATTTCATTATATAAAACACCTTGTTTCTTAAGTTCTTTTTCAACAAGTTCTTTACCCTTTATTATATTCTCTTCTTTTTTAACTTTTTTAAACCACTGTCTTATCTTTGATTTAGCTTGATTACTCTTTGCAATACTAAGCCAATCCATATTAGGTCCTTTAACAGTATTTGATGTCATGATCTCAACTATTTCACCTGTTTTAAGCTTATAGTCCAGTGGTACTATCTTACTATTTACTTTAGCACCAACACATCTATTTCCAACATCAGTATGTATTCTATATGCAAAATCTATTGGAGTTGCTCCACTTGGCAAATTGATTACTACACCTTTTGGAGTAAATAAAAATATTTCATCAACAAATAAATCTATTTTAAACCCTTCAATAAATTCTTCTGCATCAGAAGTTTCTTTTTGCCATTCAAGCATATCTCTAAGCCAAGCAAGCTTAGTTTCAAATGTTTGAGCCTTATCTTCAACATCACCTTCTTTATACTTCCAGTGAGCTGCTATACCGTATTCTGCAGTTTTATGCATTTCAAAAGTTCTAATTTGAATTTCAAATGTTTTCCCCTGTGGTCCTATAACTGTTGTATGTAAAGATTGATACATATTAGGCTTCGGCATTGCGATATAGTCTTTAAATCTACCTGGGATAGGTCTATATATTGTATGTACTATTCCTAATACGCCATAACAATCCTTTACAGAGTTAACTAATATTCTAATAGCCGTCAAATCAAAAATTTGTTCTATGCTCTTATTTTTAGTAACCATTTTTTTATATATTGAATAAAAATGCTTAGGTCTTCCTTCTATATCAGAATCAACACCTGCATCTTCTAATTTTTCATATAACTCATTTGTAATTTCATTTATGTATGCTTCTCTTTCAATTCTTTTTTCTGCAATCTTTTTAACTAAATCATAATATTCTTCTTCATGAAGATATCTAAATGATAAATCTTCAAGTTCCCACTTAACTTTAGATATACCTAATCTATGTGCAAGTGGTGCATAAATATCTAATGTTTCTTTTGCTTTTTGCTTTTGTTTTGGCTTCGACATAAACTTTAAGGTTCTCATGTTATGCATTCTATCTGCTAATTTAATAATGATAACTCTAATATCCTTTGCCATTGCAAGTAGCATCTTTCTTACATTATCAGCCTGTTGCTCTTCTTTAGTTTTATACTCAATCTTACCTAGTTTCGTTACTCCTTGAACTAAATAAGCAATCTCTTCGTTAAACTTTTCTGCAATATCTTCATAAGTGTAATCTGTATCTTCAATTACATCATGAAGTAAGCCAGCTACTATTGTGCTTGTATCCATTCCCATTTCAGCTAATATTATTGCTACATCTAAAGGATGAATAATATACGGTTCCCCAGATTGTCTAACTTGATCCTTATGAGCTTCATTGGCTAAATTATATGCACTTTTTACAATTTCTTTATCAACATTATTACAGTTTTCATCAATTTTTTGTAATAGAACCTCTATCATACAAGATTACTCTCCTTAGCCAAAATTATCTTAAAATCAATGGCTGGTTATAAAACCAGCCATTATGTCAATTATATATTAATTATACACTATTTACAAGATTTTAGATATCATACTCTACTAAAGACATAACATCATATTTAGTAAGCTTATCTCTTCCCTTTAAATCAGTTAATTCAATAGCAAATGCCATTGTAACAACTTCTCCACCTGCTAGCTCTACAAGCTTAGCAACAGCTTCTATAGTTCCTCCTGTAGCTAATAAATCATCTACTACAGCAACTCTTTGACCTTTTTTAATTGCATCTTTGTGAATTTGTAATGTATCTGTACCATATTCTAATGAATATTCAACTGATACTGTTTCTCCTGGTAATTTACCTGGTTTTCTAACAGGCACAAAACCACACTCTAATGCATAAGCAACTGGAACTCCATAAATAAAGCCTCTAGCTTCTGGACCAACTACAACATCTATGTTTTTATCCTTTAAGTAATTAGCCATTTCATCAATTGAATATCTTAAAGCTTTTCCATCACCTATTACAGTTGAAATATCTTTAAAGCTAATTCCTTCTTTTGGGAAATTCTCGATTATTCTTATTTTTTCTTTTAGATTCATTATAAATCCTCCAATTCTAAAGTTCATAATTTAACTATATAGTTATTCTTGACTTATTTAAATACTTAACTATTTGAACAGCTCTATCTTTTCTAGTAGTTGTAAGAAGTTCAATTATTATTCTTGCATTATCATTAATTTGAACAGTATTCATTGTTGGTGTTATTACCTCTATAATTTCACCAATACATTCATCTTTCATATCAACAATATTATTATACTCCATTACAGCTTTTAATCCTCTATTATTTGTATTAATTAAAAACTTTTTACCTTCTTTTAAGATTACACCATTTTCTCCCTTATGAGATACTCCTGCCCACTGTCCTCCTATTAGAATTAAGTCTAAATATTTATTAATACTCTTAATGTTATAGTAAATTGCAATTGCTTGCATAAGTTTAAAAGTTAAACCACTAATTGATAAATTTTTATATCTATACTGACAACCTTTTTGATTAGGATTAATATAAACATATTCACCTAATGCTACTTTTTCTTCTCTATCTATAACAATCATATCTATTGATAATTCTTTACACAAATCAACTTCTTCTTGAGACTTCAAATCTATGCCTAGAGTAATTAACAGCTCTCCCCCTAGGAAATGTACTTTAGATAATATATCATCTTTTGTTACACCTTCTGTTGGAATATTGTTGTCATGTACTACATACTCGACATCTGCATTTAAATATTTAAGAACAAGTATTAATGATGATAAAGCACATACGCCATCAACATTTGGTATTCCATAAATAACAATTTTTTGTCTGTTATTTATTGCTATTACCATACGATCAATAGCTTTGTTCATATCTTTTAATATGAAAGGATTATATCCAGATATGTAATTTGGACAATATATGCTCTCCCAAAACTTTCGCATGACAAACTCCTCCATTAAAATTAAGAAAACAAATATATTATAATGTAATTCATATAATTTTACAAATGTTTTCTTAAATAAAAGGGTTAATTTCATTATTTTCTAAGCATATTAAATTTTATACACCTCTTTCATAAAAAAATAGGGGATTTCTATCGAAATCCCCTAATTTATTCATTATTATGCTTTTTTAGATTTTGTTCTTTTCTTTATTGCAACCCATACTGGTGATGCTATAAATATTGAAGAATACGCTCCTACTATTACCCCTATTAATAGTGGTAGTGAGAACTCTCTTACAGTTGGAACAAATATATATACTGATCCAATTACAAACAATGTAGTAAGTGATGTATTTATTGATCTAGCAAGAGTTTGATTAACACTCTTATCAGCTAACTCAGCAACATCTATTGTCTTACTAAGCTTTTTATTTTCTCTTATTCTATCGAATATTACTATCGTAGCATTAATTGAATAACCTACAATTGTTAATATTGATGCAATAAATGGTGTATTTATAGTTATACTAAATATAGCAAATACACTTAATGTAATTAAAATATCATGTGCTAATGCAATTAATGATGAAACTCCAAAACTAAATTCAAATCTAAATGCTATATAGATAAGCATACATATAAATGCTACACCTAATGCTAATATAGAACCTTTTGTTAATTCCTCACCAATTGATGCTCCAATTTGACTTTCACTTAATTTTGCTTCATCTTCTAAAGAATATTTTTCTTGTAATTCTTTAAATAATTCATCAACTTTAGCTGAGTCTAAATCTTGAGATTTAATTTCATATTGCGTATCATCAATAGTATTTGTAACAGCATCTGATACTATACCTTTAACAACACCATCAACTTCTTCTTTATTAAAATCTGCACCTAATTCAACAACTACTCTTGTTCCACCAGTGAAATCTATACCGAAGTCTAGTCCTTTAGTAAACATAAATCCTAATCCAATTACTATAAGTACTCCTGAAATTGCAAACCAAATCTTGCTTCTTTCAATTATTTTAATTTTCATTTTTTCTGAATTATTTTTAATTGTTCCCATACCTTTAAGAATTCCAGCTTCAACTGATAACTTCATAAGGAATTTTGTAATTACTAATGCAGTAAACATTGACATTACTATACCAACCATTAATGTAACCGCAAACCCTTTAACAGCTCCTGTTCCCATAAAGTATAGTACTAATCCTACTAATATAGTAGTTACATTTGAATCTATAATAGCTGAATGTGCATTTTCAAATCCTGATTTAACAGCACTTTTCATTGATGCACCTAATCTTAATTCTTCTTTTATTCTTTCGAATATTAAAACATTAGCATCTACTGCCATACCTATTGTTAACAGTAACCCCGCAATACCTGGTAATGTTAATGTAACTCCTGATTCAGCAAATACCATTAATGTTAAAGTTATATAAAGTGTTAATACAATACTTGCAATAACTCCAGGTATTTTATAGTAGATTATCATAAATAAGAATATTAATACTAAACCTACTGCTCCTGCTTTAAGTGCATTTGGTAGTGCCTCTGCACCTAATTGCGCTCCAACATTACTAATTTCAACAGCTTCAACTGGAACTGGTAATGCTCCTGCATTAATTAATGCTGCTGTACTTTTTGCTTCATCAGCTGTTTTACTTCCTGAAATTTGAGCTCTACCATCAGTAATTGTGCTTTGTACTGTTGGTGCTGAAATTTCTTCATCATCTAATTTAATAGTAATTTTTTGATTTAAAAATTCTTTTGTTGCATTTGCAAACTTAGTTCTTCCTTCTTCAGTTAATTCTAAATTAACTATTGGCTTTGCATTTTGATCTAATCCTGAACTTGCATTTTTAACATCTGCACCTGTTAATACAACGTTTCCGTTTGGATCAATAAATGTTAAGTTACCACTTTTTGAAAGTGAACTAACTATTTCAGATGAATCGAATGCTCCTGGAATATCAACTCTTATTCTTTTCTCACCTTCTGTTGTTACAACAGTTTCTGCTACCCCAACCTTATTTACCCTTAGTGCTAATAATTGTTTTGTCTTTTCTAAGTCTTCGCTAGTAACTTCATCAGCCTTTATCTCCATAAGAACTGAAACTCCACCTTGAAGGTCTAGTCCTTTAGTTAATACATCATCAAATGATTTGTATTGCCAACCAGCAACTTCAAACCCCTTGAATCCTGCTAAAGCTAATGAAAATATAGCAATCACGCTTACAACTAATAATACGAGACTCTTTTTCTTTTTATTTGTCTTCATGCGTATCCCCCTTCTGACTTCCTTTTAATCTAAATTATATTACTTATGTAGCCTAATATCAATAAATTATTAGTAAATTCTAATATAAAATCCTCATTTTGATAATATAACCATTTATTTTTAGCATTATTCATAATATTTCACCTTTTTCTGCAACGCAAAAAAAAGATCAGTTAATAATATATACAATCAAACCATAATATAACCACCTATAGGTTATTTCATTTTAATTGTTAATTATCAACTGACCACGTTTCAATTTTTACATTAAATTAATAAACTTTTTATTCATTACCTAAATTTATACCTAGCATTCCTGAAAGTACTCCGATTACGATAGAAATAACAAATCTATATAAATCATATAAACCTAACGTTAAATCTCCACCTAAAACAATACTAATTCCATATAATACTATGTAATAAACAATACCTACTAGCAACCCAACTAACCATCCATTTCTTCCAATCACCTTTGAAGCGATTATAGAACCACAAACAATTCCTAAGCATGTAATGACGACATATACTACATTAAAAACTGTATCCCCTAATGATGTAAACATCATTACACCTGATAAAATTGCAGTAAGTAAAACGGTAACAATAACAGCGCTAAGTATTCCTTTTAATACGCCATTAAAATATTCTCTCCACTCCATAAAAAAAACACCTCCATTACTTCATAATTATGAATTTAATGGAGGTATTATGATTATTCTTGAGTATTAATTTTCATTGCAATACCAGTTTTAGCAATCTTAAGCTTAATTTTGTCTGGTCCTGTTGTTATAACTAAATATTCATCATCAATTGATATTATCTTACCAACGATTCCACCTCTAGTTAAAATTTCTTCACCTTTTGTTAATTGGCTTAACATTTCATTGTACTGTGTACTTCTCTTCTTTTCTGGTCTAATAAATGCAAAATACATTACTGCAAACATACCTGCTATAGGTAATAATCCCATAATCATTTCCATATCTTATACTTCCCTTCGATTTTATTTATACTATATTTTTATTGGCTATTGTTATTTCTTGCAATTCCACTCAGCAAGTTTTTGAGCCTTGAATTCAGCAAATCTGCCTTCATCTATAGCTTCTCTTACTTCTTCCATAAGCTTATTATAGAAGTATAAGTTATGTAAAACGCTTAATCTCATTGCAAGCATTTCTTTAGCCTTAAATAAGTGTCTAATATATGCTCTTGTATAGTGCTTACAAGCTGGGCACTCACACCCCTCATCAATAGGTCTTTGATCTAATTCAAACTTAGCATTCACAAGGTTGATTTTACCTTCTTTAGTGAATAAATGCCCATGTCTACCATTTCTTGCAGGTAATACACAATCAAAGAAGTCAACGCCTCTTTCAATAGCTTCAAGAAGATTTTCTGGTGTACCAACACCCATTAAGTATATTGGTTTATCTTGTGGAAGATGTGGTACAACTGCATCAATAATTCTATACATTTCTTCATGCGATTCTCCAACTGCTAATCCACCAATTGCATAACCATCTAAATCCATCTTAGTTATTACTTTAGCATGTTCTATTCTAATGTCTTCATAAACTCCACCTTGGTTAATTCCAAATAGCATTTGCTCTTTGTTTATTGTTTCAGGTAATGTATTTAATCTATCCATTTCAACTTTACATCTTTCAAGCCATCTTGTAGTTCTATCTACTGATCTTTCAACATATTCTCTTGTTGATGGAATTTCAATACATTCATCAAAAGCCATAGCAATTGTTGATGCTAAGTTACTTTGAATTTGCATTGATTCTTCCGGTCCCATAAAGATTTTTCTTCCATCAATATGTGATGAGAAGTAAACACCTTCTTCTTTAATTTTTCTCATTCCTGATAGTGAGAAAACTTGGAATCCACCTGAATCTGTTAAAATTGGTCTATCCCAATTCATAAATTCATGTATTCCACCCATTTTATAAACAACCTTATCACTAGGTCTTAAATGTAGGTGATATGTATTTGAAAGCTCAACTTGGCATCCAATTTCTTTTAAATCCATTGAAGAAACCGCACCCTTAATTGCTGCTAATGTACCAACATTCATAAATACTGGCGTTTCTATTGTTCCATGAGGTGTTTCAAATCTACCTCTTCTTGCATTTCCATCTTTCTTTAATAAAGTATATCTCTTCTTAGTCAAAATTTCCACATCCTTATTGTAACTATTTAATGAACATTGAATCTCCAAAGGAGAAAAATCTATATTTGTTTTTGACTGCTTCATCATATGCGTGCATAACATGTTCTTTCCCTGCTAAAGCAGAAACTAACATGATAAGTGTTGATTCTGGTAAATGGAAGTTAGTAATTAAAGCTTCTACAACTTTAAACTTGTATCCTGGATATATAAATATATTAGTCCATCCACTTTGTGCTTTAACCATTCCATTTTCATCAGCTATAGTTTCTAAAGTTCTTGTTGATGTTGTACCAACAGAAATTACTCTGCCACCTTTTTCTTTTGTAGCATTTATTATCTCTGCATCTACTTGATCTAACTCATAGAACTCAGAGTGCATAACATGCTCATTTATATCATCAACTTTTACTGGTCTAAAAGTACCAAGACCAACATGTAGTGTAAGATAAGCAATATTCACACCTTTCTCTTTAATCTTTTCTAAAAGATCTTGTGTAAAGTGTAATCCAGCTGTTGGTGCTGCTGCTGATCCCTTTTCCTTTGAATAAACAGTTTGATATCTTTCCTTATCTTCAAGTCTTTCTGTAATATAAGGTGGAAGTGGCATTTCGCCAAGAGAATCTAAAACTTGTTCAAATATACCATCATATTCAAACTGAATTATTCTATTTCCCTCTTCTACTATGTCTACAACTTCACATTTTAAACATCCATCTCCAAAGCTAAAACGCTGTCCTATCTTAGCTCTTTTACCTGGTTTAGCTAGACATTCCCATTTATCTCCTTCAATTCTCTTTAATAAAAGGAACTCAATTTTTCCACCTGTTAGTTCTTTTTCACCTATTAATCTAGCTGGTAAAACTCTCGTATTATTTAATACAAGTGTATCCCCCTCTTTAAAATAGTCTAATACATCATAAAAATGCTTATGATTAATTTCCCCTGTCTCAGGGTCTAAAACCATAAGTCTTGATGTATCCCTCTTCTCTAATGGGTGTTGTGCTATTAATTCTTCTGGTAAATAAAAGTCAAAATCACTTACTTTCATTTCTTTCTCCTAACTATATCTATTCTTAATTAAAGAAGTAATTTATTAATATGTTCTCATTACTTCTTTAATCATTTAACTTTATTATTGATTAAAAAACGTCTTTTGATATCCGCCTTTTGAATCTTGCTTTTTAGTTTTACCTAAATGTGTATATGCTTTATCAGTAGCTATTCTACCTCTTGCGGTTCTAATAATGTACCCTTGTTGCAGCAGATATGGCTCATATACATCTTCTATTGTTCCAAGCTCTTCTCCTATAAAGTGAGAAAGAGTTTCTATTCCAACTGGTCCACCATTAAAATTATCTATTATGCCTTCTAGGATTTTTCTATCCACTCTATCAAACCCAACTGAATCAACTTCTAAAAGTTCAAGAGCTGCATTAGCCTCTTTAAAACTTATTAGAGAATCTGAATATACTTGCGCATAATCTCTTACTCTCTTTAAAAGTCTATTTGCAATTCTAGGAGTTCCTCTTGATCTTCTTGCTAGTTCAAGAGCTCCCTCTTCTGTTATATTGCAATCAAATACGAATGTTGATCTTATAATTATCTCTTTAAGTTGATCTACAGTATAATACTGCATATCACATAATACACCAAACCTATCTCTAAGCGGAGAAGATAACATTCCAATTCTAGTAGTTGCTCCAATTAGCGTAAACTTTGGAAGGTCTAGTCTTATAGACTTAGCCGCAGCCCCTTTACCTATTACAATATCTAAAGCATAATCCTCCATTGCTGGATATAGAATTTCTTCAACATTTCTATTTAATCTATGAATTTCGTCAATAAATAAAACATCATTATCTTTTAATGTTGTAAGTATTGCAGCTAAATCTCCTGCTCTTTCAATTGCAGGCCCTGATGTTATTTTTAAGTCTCCACCCATTTCTTTAGCAATTATATTAGCTAAAGTTGTTTTACCAAGTCCTGGTGGTCCATATAATAACACGTGATCTAAAGCTTCGTCTCTACCTTTTGCTGCTTCAATAAATATATTTAGCCTTTCTTTCACTTTATCTTGACCTATATATTCATTTATCTTTTGAGGTCTTAAACTTAATTCAGAGTTACCGTCTTCACCAAGTTCTGTAGATGTTATTATTCTTTCCACTATCTCACCTCTATCCCATTAATACCCTTAAGCAACTCTTAATGATATTTTCAACAGTATCATTCTTTTCAACTTTCTTTATTGCAAGTTCTGCTTCTTTTTCTGAATATCCTAAAGCAAGTAATGCTCCAAGTGCTTCATTAATATTAGTTGCATAACTTAAGTCCTCTGTTTCAAACTCTATTGCTTCAACACCTGATTCTGCTGATTTATCTAATTTAAGCTTATCTTTAAGCTCAAGTATAATTCTACCTGCAGTTTTCTTTCCTATTCCTGGTGCTCTACAAAGGCTCTTTTCATCACCCATTGCAATTGCGTATTTTAAATTATTAATTCTACTAATAGATAGTAATGAAAGTGCTGCTTTTGCTCCTACACCACTTATACTTAATAGTAACTTAAACATTTCTAACTCTTCTCTATTTTCAAATCCATAAAGGCCTATAAAATCTTCTCTTACTATTTGCTCTAAAAACAAAGTAACTTCTTCAGAGACAGATGGCATTGAAGCCATAGTAGCTCCTGAAGTGAAAATTTTATATCCAATCCCGTTATTCTCTATAATAACATAATCTTTATTTATACCTATATATTTCCCTTTTATGTATTCGTACATACCTCATCCTCCAAAAGAACAAAAAACTACAATTTATCATACTATTATAACTTAAATTAATCAACAAATAAAGTGATAGAGTCTAAAACACTCTACCACTTCAAACTTATTAACACTATTTATCTTTCTCCATATGGCTCCATTATATCAATTGGCTCTACATCATGAAGAATAAAATCTATTCCAAAATCAATTACATTTAATTTTATATCCTTTTGAAGTAATTTTGATACTATCTCTTCCTTTTCCTCATCAAAAACAAATTCTTCTTGAATTTTATTTATTACATCTTCAATATAGTAAACAGCTACTTCACCTTCTACAGCACCAATCACTTGACATACTGTATTCATTAATTGTTCACTTGAATCTGTTATATCCTCTGTTTCTAATACTTGTTCTGAATTTTTAACTTTTTCTTGATAGTATATATTTACATATCCTTTGGCTGTCTCTAAATCATCGAACCCTATTGCACTTCCATCTGTTAAAACTAATAAGTATTCATGACAAGGTGTTATATTCATAGTATTTCCTCCTAATTAAAATCTTTACTACCATGATTATATTTTGTCCACTTAATCACTCTAATACTCTATATTACTTTTCCATAAAAACAAAAAAACTCCTTGTTACTTCAAGGAGTTTTCTATTTTGAACTTTGGTGTTCTACTAATTTTATGATCCAAAGCTTGAATAAACTTCTTCTGCTTGATCTATTGAATCAAAACTATGAACATAAGTTTCTAATTCTTTCTTTGCTTGAGGCGATAATAAGCTAACTTCCTTAAATGGTGGTTCTTTAAGTTCTTGTTCTAACTTTAAACTTCCACTCTCATCAGCCTTATACACAGCTATATAGTTATTAGAAATATTAGAAATCCCTAAATAATATTTTCCTGGAATATAATTAGAATCTTTTACAAATGTAACCGAGTCATTATTTTTATCTTTTAACTTATATCCATTCTGACCTAGTTTATCTGTTAAAAATCCTTCTGTTAAATTATCATCGATATTATTTTGTTTTTTATACTCTGCAACAGTACAAACTGACTCTTCATTCCCAGTCTTCAATATAATATCATAGTCCTCACCTAATACATTTGAATTTAAATTAGTTACATTCTTATTAGAGTTATTGGACTCATCAACTGTATTTTTATTTAACACTTTTGAGCTAAAATAGAAACTAATAAAGAAACATGCGGATAATAAAAATATAAATCCACAAATTTTCATAACTCTAACTTTTCTTTTAGTTAAACTTCCTGGTAATGCATCTTCTCTATCATCAATCTCTTCATTTAACTTAATATCTTTATTTTTAAAATTATCATTCATAATCCTCACTCCTTAGTAAGGATTATTTCCACATTTTAGAAAATTTATACAAATTATTTTTTATTTTTTACCATTCTATAGTAAGAACTTTAAAATCACCCTTAGTTGAAGATACTTTATATCCATCTTCTATAAGTATTTGAACTAATTCTCTTTCTAAATCTTCTTTTCTTTCATCTTGGATTGCTAATATAGCAGAGATTTTATTTACACCCTTTTCTCTACCTAATTCTATATTTTCAAAAATTTGTTTTCTATGCTTTTCTAATTTTTCTTCAAATCCCATAAACCCACCTCATTTATTTTACTTTACTAAATATTATTTTCTCTTAATAAGGTATTCATGATTACGGTTTATTATTACAAAATTATTTTGAAAACATTTCGCTATATCCACATCGCTTGCAAAGTTCTTCTACTCTTTTTCGCCCTGAGAATCCATCATAGATTTTTTTAGCTCTATCACTATTTAAAATTGAACTTAATTCTTCCTCGTATATATTACCTAAAGGTATATTTCCTTCACCATCTAAGCAACATGGCACTACAGTCCCATCAACTAATATACCAAAATGATCTCTTAACCCATGACAAAATCCTCTATCTCCTAAAACTTCAATATCCATAGTTGGCCACTTAAATTTTTCAGCGCCATTTAAATAAACATTCTTTCTCAATTTAATTTTTTTATCTCTATCTAATGTTTCTTTTAAATTGCCATCAAATTCAAACTCACTTTTAATCATATCCACAATTATATTATTTAATCTATTATCACCTTTAATATTATAACTATCTAAATTCCATAATCTCATAGAACAAATTATATTTGTATTTTCATTAGCTTCCTTTATAAATGAAAGTACATTAGTAAAATACTCTTCAAAAACTATTCCACTATTAGCTTCAAAGCTATGTAATGAAATATTAATTTGTCTTAAAGCTTTTGCATTTAATAGAATTTCTTTAACCTTTGGTATAAGTGTACCATTAGTAGTTATATTAACCTTAAATCCCATCTCGTCAGCTATATTTAAAAACTCTTCTAAATTAGGATTAAGCATTGGTTCTCCCATTAAATGAAGATAAATATACTCAGTATATGGTTTCACTTCTTTTAATACATGTTCAAACTCACTCGTTGATAAAAATTGCTTTTTTCTTTTTGTTAATGGACAAAAACTACAACTTAAATTACATACGTTTGTTATTTCTATATAAGCTTTTTTAAATTTCTTCATACTGTTTACCTACTTCTCTTATTGTTTTTTAATTATTATATCACCTAAATTTAATTTTGTATTTATCTTTCCCCTTCATAAACCCTTGTTTTACCTGCGTATTCTTCTATTCTTCTATTCTTCTACTCTCGATGAATTGGGTAGTTCAGATTACTATCCTCTATAATTTTTTCTTTTCATACAATTTAAATTCATTTCAATTAAATAAAAAGGCGTTATATGAAAATGAATTAATCACTTTGATATAACGCCCATATTTAAGATGTACATTTTAATTTATGCTACATCCCTATATTTTTTATTATTCATCCCAACCTTCTGGGAATTCAGCATTATGGTAAACTTCTTGAACATCATCTTCTTCATCAAGTAAGTTTAACATCTTTTGGAATTTTTTTGCATCATCTTCGTTAATTTCAGTATATAAATCTGGAATTCTTGTAACTGATGCTTCTAAAAATTCTATTCCATTAGCTTCTAACGCTTCTCTAACTACACTGAAATCTTCTGGCGTAGTAGTAACTACAAAAACTTCTTCTTCATCTGCTGAGAAATCTTCTGCACCTGCATCTAAAGCCATCATCATAATTTCATCTTCATCTAAATCGCCTTTTTCAATAACAATTTCACCTTTTTCTTGGAACATGAATCCTACGCAACCTGAAGATCCTACATTTCCACCACCTTTAGTAAAGGCATTTCTTACATTTGCTACTGATCTATTTCTGTTATCTGTTAATACTTCAACTATAACTGCAACTCCTGATGGACCATATCCTTCATAAACAATATTTTCATAGTTTACGTTTGCAAGTTCCCCTGAAGCTTTCTTTATTGATCTATTGATTGTATCATTTGGCATATTAGCAGCCTTAGCTTTAGCTATTGCATCTCTAAGCTTTGGGTTAGTGTCGGGTACAGGACCACCGTTCTTTACTGCAATCACTAATTCTTTACCTATCTTAGTGAAAATCTTTCCTCTTTTCGCATCTTCTTTACCTTTTTTATTTTGAATATTATGCCATTTTGAATGTCCTGACATGTTAATTCCTCCCAACATCTAATTATTAAAATCACTAAAATTATAACATACGAAAAAAAAACTTACAAACTCTACTTCCACCTTAAGAATTTCGTAAGAAAGTATTTTTTACTCTGTAATAAGTTTAAAACTAATTCTTAAAGTTGCTACTTTAAACTAAAGTTAACAATTTTTACTTCTAAGGGGGAATTCATAATGAAATCAAAACTAATTAACTACTTTAAATCATTAACTACAAAAGATTATATAGTCTTATTCTTTACTATCTTATTATCACTATATCTAGCATACTTATTATTATTCGATCCTATTATAGGAAAGGCTGATAATGGTGATTTCTCTAGAATGTATAAATTTATCGGAATAACTGATCTTGGTAGTAGTTATGAAGAAATATATGATGGATTTCTTCATAAATCTTATAATATAACTTATCCTTTCTTTTCTGTTATTTGGCTGTCAAATTGGGTTTTTGGGGCTTGGATGGCTAAAATCTCATTAATCTTAAACCTTCTTTTTAATCCTGTTAACTATACACCTCAATTTATATTAATGCTTATTTTTTGCATAGCATTCATAACTTTAGGGGTTAATCTTATATTAAAGACAACTCAGCTTTGGAAAAAAAGATTAATGGCTATTATTTTCTTTGTAATCTCCTTAAACTTAGCTGTATTTGCCTTAACAGTATTTAATAAAACGTTATTGTTTGATATACGATTTGTTGGAATACTATATGCAATAATTTTTATAATAGGCGTGTATTTAATATTAAGTTACAAACGACTTAATAACATAACTAGAGTTATTCTAGGAATATTTATATTAATATTTTTCACTGACATTTGCTATGTTGCATACTTTAATTCATTCTTTGGGGAAGGTGCAACTATTTCATTCTTATTCTTAACTTTAGGTTCATTCTTAAGACTTATTTCTAAAGACAAACCTGTTAAATTAGACTTTATATTGTTTTTCTTTGCCTCTTTTGCATTTTTAACATCAAAAACACAACAACTTCCACTTATACTATTTATGATTTTAATATACATTGGATTATTTATTTACTATTCCAATTTCAAAAGATTAATAATTGCACTTAGTATATGTATTATTTCAATAGGTGCATTACAATTTACATCTATCTGTGATCACACAAATAAAAACAATATATATCAAGCTGTATTTACAGGTATCCTTAGGGATTCTCCTTCCCCTGAAGCTGATTTAATAGAACTTGGATTAGATCCAAAATTTGCAGCTAATGCAGGTCCATCTTTCTATGGTGATAACCTTACATTTGACCCTCTTGGTGATGAAATGTTGACTGAATTCTATCCTAATATCTCTTTAGGTAAAGTTCTAAAATTCTATGTTACAAATATAGATAGAGCTTTTGATAAATTTGTTAAGGCAGCTAATAACGCATATAAATTTTATCCTAATAGTAAGACTGGATTTGAAAAAGGTGTTAACTTTGAAAGTAAAGTAGTAAATACAATTCGAACTGATTTAACCTTTAAATATCCAAATATCCACAAAAGCTTTATTATCTTCTTTTGTTTCTCTTTGATATACCTTTTAACATTAGTATTCTATTTTATAAAAGCTAAAAATAAAGAAACTAAGTTGCTTACACTAATGCTATTATTTTTACTAGCTTGTGGGGCATCTCAAATAGTTCTACCTGTTATTGGATCTGGTGAGGCTGATTTCGGTAAACATCTATTTTTAATGAATCTAGCTTATGATATTCTTATAGGAACAATACTTGCATTTTTACTTGTTAAAATATCAAGACTATTTCAACAAACCTTTAACTTCTCCAAATAAAAGTTTATATTAAACTACCAAAAAGCTTCTACTTTTTTTATAGGAGCTTTTTTTCTATGAATTAAGTAATTCTGTTCATTGACAGCTTGTATTCATTGTCATATAATTCCACTAAGAGGTGAACAATTTATGAACGACTTTAAAGTTTTATTATATTTAGATTCTCTAAAACTCAAAAACTGGTTTTTAGATGTGTTTAGAAATCCACTTATATTCATAAAAAAAATAAGTGGGCTATTTATCGGACTAGCATTTATCATTTTTGCATTTGTATCATCTTCCTTTGATAAGGAAAATACAAAATTGCAACTTACTACTAATATTTCCGAGGTAATTTGTGGATCTGTTACTGTATTATTAATTATTTCTATACTATTTATAATCAGTTACTACCTTACTAATTACTGTCCTAGCAACTTTACTATTTCTGACGTATATTATTTATTTGCTACTCCATTAGATAGTAAAATTATTTATATATACTCCTTACTAAAATCAGCTTTTAAAGGAATTCTTACGTCATTTATAATGCTTATATATTTAATCATTTTTATCTACTTTAAAATAGATATTAGTTTGTGGAAGCTTATACCACTCTCACTTTCATCTTTCTTTATATATCTATTTTTTATGGGGCTTGGTTATTTGTTATTTGCTCTAAAGGTTAAATATAATGCAGAATTGATCATGAAAAAAATATCATGGTTTTTAAAAGGTATTGTATTAGTCTTTTTAATATCTATATTTATTTATATCTATTCTGTAGATTTTAATTTTGAATTAGCATTTACAAATATAAATAATAGTTTTTTATCTGAATTACCTTTAATTAGTTCAATTATATCAATAATAAAAATACTATTTGTCCCACAATTAGCTATACCTTTTGGACATTTAGCATTTCTAAGCATTTTAACTATTTTTACTGTTTTAATCTTCTTAAAGCTAAATGTTAATTACTATGAAGATGCTGCAAATAAAGTAGAAGAAACTACTGAAATGATAAAGAAATTAACTTCATCACGCTCTACCGATTGGCAAAAGCAACAAGAAGAGAAAACTAAAAAAATCAATCTTTCTGCTGAATCAAAAGCTAGAAATGGAGTTATGTCACTTTACTGGAAATCTTCATTAAATCGTAAACGTCAAGAAAATAAAATCATTAAATTCATTTTATATGCAATAAATATTGCAATTGGTGCTGCTGGAGCATATTTTGCTTTCCAAGGTCATGATTTAGAAGCAGCTGTCACCATAAGTGTAATAATCTTGTATATATCATTCATTATGTCTGAATCTAAGTGTGAACTTTTACGAGAACTAAAAAATGTCCATATATTTTTAATACCAGGTAGACCTATTGCAAAGATACTTGCCACAACTTTAAATGAACTACTAATACTTTACACTAGATCTGCTATTATGTTAGTTCCTGCTATTATTTTTAGTAGTAATTACAGACTTTTAAATATAGGCATCTTAATTTTATGCTTGTTGATATTATTCTTAATGAAACTCAAATCATTAGTGAGCATATTGTTAACACCTAATGATATTTCAAATGGATTTAGCTTTATTCAATTCATATTTAATATGGGAATAGTAATGATTCCTGCTGGAATTTGTGTAGGAACATTTGTTGCAACTAACAATCCATATATAGCTTACGCTGTACTTTTATTAATAATTTCTACTCTTACAGGATTATTATTAGCAACAAGCGAACTACTATTTAACAAAATAGAATATAAATAAAAGGAGTACATTATGTTTTTAGAAGTTAAAAATTTAAATAAATCCTACAAAAAAGTTGATGCTGTAAAAAATGCTTCCTTTTCATTAGAAAAAGGGAAACTTGCTATCCTAGCTGGTCCAAATGGTGCCGGTAAAACCACTACTATAAAGTGTATTTTATCCTTACTTAAGATTAACTCTGGAGAAATCTTAATTGATGGTAAAAATTCTAAAGATAGAAGTGTAAGAGAAAAGTTTGCCTATATCCCAGAATCACCTGACTTATATCCTTTACTTACTGTATGGGAACATTTTAAATTCATAGCCTTAGCATATAAAGTTAGCAACTGGGAAGAAAAAGCTAATAATCTAATCTCTACATTCTGTATAGAAGATAAGAGAAATTCTTTAGCTAAAGAATTATCAAAAGGTATGAAACAAAAGGTTTCTATTATAATGGCATTACTTCATGATCCTGAGATATTTTTTATAGATGAGCCTTTTATAGGATTAGACCCTAAAGGTATAAGAGATTTTAAAGAATTAATGAAATCTCTAAAAGAACTTAATATAACACTTTTAGTAAGTACTCATATACTTGCTACTATTGAAGATTTAAGTGATATTCTTATAATAATGAAAAATGGTCAAATCCTAGAATGTGCATCAAAAGAAGAACTTAAGGAAAAATATAGTGAAATTGATGGTACTGTTGAAGATTTATTCTTTAAAATAACAGAACAATAATCTGCATATGATAGCATAAAATTGAAACTTTCATTTTATTTATTGAGTTGTATCAACCTTTTAAATACCACTTCTAATATTAAATAGATATAGTTTTGGTATACACAACACTAGCTTGATACAACTCATTTTTATTATCTTAAACATTGTTAAAAATTATAGTATCATAATGAATCTAAACTTATTAAACTTCCTACTTGGATATAATAAATATAATGGATAATCCATATAGCTTTTATTTTTAAATTGCGATGTAACAAAGATTTCATTGTTCACTTTCTTTGATACTATCATAGTATGTCTATATTCATCATCCTTATAATTAAATGATTGTATTACATCCCCAATTACTAGATTGCTCATTCCTAAGGATTCCACTCCTATTTTTTGACTTAATAAAGCATCAAAAAACTCATCGAATCCATACCAAGATAATGAAATATTGTAATCCTCAAACTTAGTATTTAAAGAATCATCTTTAGGTTTACAATACCAAATATTTCTACGCTGAGATATTCCAGCAGAATCTAAACATTGAGATATATAATTGGTAGTATTATTATCTGCTATAAATGGATAATATCTATTTCTAAAACGATTAAATCTATATGCATATGCTATTGCTACTGCACGTTTATAATCATATTTACCTCTTATTCTATCTTGTATTTTTGATTCTTTTAATTTTTCATACCGTATATATATATCATCAACATATTTTTCTGAGAATCTTTCAATATCATACAACTTATTATTTATTATCTCTTTTAGTGTATATATATAATAACTATCTCCCTCTTTCTTTAACTTAGCAAAAAAACGTTGTCCTCTTACTCTTTGTATATCATCTGGTGATTCTTTTAGTATTATGTCTTGTCCTATTTCAAATGTTACTTCTGACCAAACTCCATTTGCCTTATTATCTATAACTCTTAAATCCAAATAAAAACTAGCAATTTCTTTATTTAAAAGATCATACCACTTTATCCAGAATTGATTATTAGTATCTAAAATCTTTAATATCTCTTTTCCCCTTACTAAAGATTCATTTGTTTTTATCTTTTTCTCTTTAATTGAGGTTAACTTATTTACCCATATCTCCTTTAAAGAGCTCTCAATGGTATCCATTTTATTCTCCTTCTTATTCTTTTACTTTATTCTATTGAGATTTCCCCTTTTACGTTCCCCTCTAGAAAAATAAAAAAAGTACGGTACAAATAAATTTATTTGCACCGTACTTTTATCTATCTAGTTAAAACTAGTTTTGGAAATATCTTTCTAATAATCCTAAGAAAGCTTTTCCGTGTCTAGCTTCATCTTTACACATTTCATGAACTGTATCATGGATTGCATCTAAGTTAGCTTGTTTTGCTTTTTTAGCTAATTCTAACTTTCCGCTAGTTGCGCCATATTCAGCTTCTACTCTTGCTTCTAAGTTTGCTTTTGTATCAGCAACAACAACTTCTCCTAATAATTCAGCGAATTTTGAAGCATGTTCTGCTTCTTCGAAAGCTATTCTCTTGTAAGCTTCAGCAACTTCTGGATATCCTTCTCTATCAGCTTGTCTTGACATAGCTAAGTACATACCTACTTCAGTACATTCTCCGATAAAGTTAGCTCTTAATCCTTCAACGATTTCTTCGTCTACTCCTTGAGCAGCTCCGATTCTGTGTTCGTCAGCCCAAACTCTTTCTCCAGCGATTTCTTCAAACTTATCTGCACCTACTTTACATAATGGGCAAACGATATCTGCTGGTAATTCTCCTTCATGTATATATCCACATACTTTACAAACGAATTTTTTCATTTTAAATTCCTCCTAAACTTTCAATAATATATTTGTTTTTTATTTCTTAATCATCTTATGTACTTATTATATTTTAATAATTATTATTTGTCAATAATAATTATTACTTATTATGATATAATTTTTTAGCTTACTTTAATTCTCGCTTAAATTGCTAAATACTTAATATCGCTTTAAAATAAAAAAGTTTCAGACTACAATGTGTCCAAAACTTTATTTATCTAATATAACTTTTTAATCATTATCTTTATTTAACTTTGATTTTAAACAGTTTTATATAATCTATTTTCTTCTTTAAAATAAATAGATTCATCACTCTTATTAACTATTACTTTACCATTTGATGCTTCTGTTACTTCTGACTCAATCATATCAGCTACACTTAGTTCAGCTAAAACATATACCTCAACTTTATCAGTATAAATAGAATCTTCAATATGCCATTCATTCTGTCCACATATATATTGAATTTTGCCTAACATGTCATATTCCATAGACATAGATACCTGTACACCTTTAACTTTTTCTACAACACCAGCATCCTTAACAGCAATTGAAGCCCCTTTTGTATAAGCTCTTGTTAATCCACCTGTACCTAATAGAATTCCACCATAATATCTAGTAACTACTATTGCACAATCTTTAATTTCTTGTTTTTTCATAACCTCTAATATTGGTACTCCTGCTGTTCCACTTGGCTCACCATCATCACTATATCTTTGTATTCCCATGTTTTCACCAACAATATATGCCCAGCAATTATGCGTTGCTTGTTTATGCATATTCTTTATCTCAGTTACAAATCCTTTTGCCTCTTCTTCTGTTTCACATCGTTTAGCATATCCAATAAACTCTGATTTTTTTTCAATAAATCTATCTTCACCTTTATTTCTTATGGTTATATATGACATTTTTCTAATTCCTCCCTTATAAGAAATATTCCCTTATTGATTTTTTCTTCATTAACTTGACTAAATGATATCTTAAATTTATAATCACCATCACTTGGAAATCTATAAAACAAAACACCCGGAGTAATATATACTCCTCTTTTTTTCAATCTATAAAATAACTCTTGTGAAGTGATTCTTTTATCCTTTATTTCTAAATAAAAACTTAATCCACCATTAGGATCATAAATTTTTACATAATCATCAAGATACTCTTTTATCTTTTCTTTCATATAGATATATCTTTTTTTATAAATCAACTCAACTTCGCTAATATGTACTTTCCAATATCCTTCTTTTATATATAATTCAAGTGCCCTTTGCATTAAACTTGATGTTGCTATATCTGTACTTATCTTAGATGTTTGTAACGCTTCGCTAAATATGTTTGGTGCTACAATATATCCTAATCTAATTCCTGGTAAAAACACTTTAGAAAATGATTTTATATAAACAACTCTATCATTAGTGTCTAACTTTTTAAATGGTAAATGTGTAATATCATCTGAATATATAAGTTCTGATAAATAATCATCTTCAATTATATAAAAATTGTACTTTTCTGCTAGTTCTAAAACTCGTTTCTTCTTTTCTATACTATAACTAATACCTGATGGATTATGTAAAAAACTCATTGTATATAGACACTTAATTTTATTTTTCTTTAATATCTCTTCTAGTTCTTCAATATTTATTCCATCATTTTCAAGTGTTAGTTCAAATATATTAGCTCTCCTCCATTTGAAAACTGATAACGCACCTGCATATGTTGGTTTCTCAACTACTACATTATCATTAATATTTAATAATGCTTTAGAAGCTATATCTATGCCTTGTTGAGCTCCTGATACAATAAGAAGATTTTCCAAATCTATTTCATCATTCCAGAAAAACTTATTAATAGTACTCCTTAATTCTTCATATCCTAACGGTTCCTTTACAATAAGTGCCTCTGCTCCATCTCTATCCAAAACTTCATTCATAACTTTTTTAAATTCATTTATAGGAAAATATATATCAGAATTTGTTTCTCCTGAAAAATCTATAATATTCTTGATTTGTTCTGCATCTATAGTTTTAAAAGTCTTAGAGTATTCTCTATTAAATTTAGGAATCACTTCTTTCTTTTTTGCATATGTACCTGAACCAACTTTTAAAAATGCATAACCATCACTCTTTAATTTCTTATATGCATTTACTATAGTTACATTATTAACTTCTAAAAAATTAGCAAACTCTCGTATTGTAGGTAACTTTTCCCCATCAACAATCTCATTAGAATCAATCATCTTTTTTAACAATGAAGCTATTTGCATATATTTAGGTATTTCTTCTTCAAATTCAACCTTAAATCTATTATCATTCATTACTTAACACCTTTATACGCATATACATTTTCCATAATGCTATTATATGGTTTATATTGTTTCTTTACTAAATCTAACTCTGCTAGTTTATTTAAAATTGGTTCTATTCTAATTTGATGTTTTTGAAAATTTATACTTTCTTTAATTTCATATGCACTTAAAAACGTATCTTCTTCTCTTAAATATTCAATTAAATATTTTGAGGAATTTTCAATATTATTATTTATAAATGTATCAATATAATTTAATACCTTTATAATAGTTTCATCATTAATTTCACTATTAAATGCTTCATGTATTATATTTTTAAATTCATCATTAAATGTTGATGCCATATTGATTGCATCTTTACTAACAATATATCCATTTAGATTCAAAAATAACTTAGCTAAATTATTAATAACTCTTATTAACACTTCATAGCTTGTACTTAATCCACCATTATATAAATATTTTTCACAAACAGATTTATCCTTCAATAAGTTTCCTAAATATATTAATCTATTTATCTCACTATCTTGATTGAAGTTATATCTTAAATCATGATATAAAAAACTTACACTATCCTCATTACAAAAAATCATTCTTGAATTCTTAAGCTGAGTTGCAAACCCTTTTCCAGCTCTCATAAATTCATTGTATGAAATAAATTTTGCATGTATAGGTACTATTCCTTCTGTAGCATACACATCACGTATTCCAACTTCTCCTTCTTTAGATACCACAATCATATCGATGTCTGATCCCTGCCATATATCACCATTAACCATGCTTCCAAAAACAAAGCACGCTACAATATTTTTATCATTTTTCAATTTACTAGTCAGCTTATTAAATTCTCTCTGATATATACTTATTAAATTTGCTACCATATATCTTCTCCTTATAACTAATTGTATTATTACAATTATATATAATTTCTTAGAATTTTACAAAAAAAATGATTTAATATTGTCTTACTAAATAAAAAAGTGATAGCATATTAACTGATAATTAAAGAAATTTAAGACTCTCATCTTTAAACTGACCTTAATTCTCTATCAAGATACTATCACTATTTAACTTATTTTTATCTATTACTGGATACTACTAAAGTGTATTTGTTATAAAATCTTTAGTCCTATTGTATACTTCATCATCAACTTCAACAACCATGTATGTTCCATTATCTTTATAATCCTCTTCCATAACTCTAGCATTTCTATGAAGACTTGATACAATATCACTTCTATCATATGGAATAAGATATTCACACTTTTTCATGTTATAAGGTAACTTTTCTTCAATTTTATATAATAGTTCTTCTAAATTCCAACCTTCTTTTGCTGAAACCTCAAATACATCATATCCTGAATATAGCTCTCTAAGAACGTTTTTTTGCTCCTCTGTAGCTTTATCTACTTTATTGAAAACTAAGATACTATCTTTTAAATCAGCTCCCAATTCTCCAAGAACACTTTCTACAGCCTTAATTTGTTCTACTGCATCTTCTGATGAAGTATCAACAACATGGCATAATAAATCTGAGAATATAACTTCTTCTAGTGTAGATTTAAATGCTTCTACTAAATCATGAGGTAATTTTCTAACAAATCCAACTGTATCTGTTAAAGTGATTACACCTTTATTTTTAAGAGTAACTGCTCTTGTTGTTGTATCTAGTGTTGCAAATAGCATATCTGCTTCAAACACTTTTTCTTTTACATTGTTTTTTTCAGCAGCTATTTCACAAAGGGCATTTCTTAATGTAGATTTACCTGCATTAGTATAACCTACAAGTGAAACTCTTGGAATGCTCTCTTTACTTCTCTTTTCTCTTTGAGTTTCTCTAACTCTCTTTATCTTTTTTAACTCATCTCTTAATTCATAGATAGCTTCTTTTATATGTCTTCTATCTGTTTCAAGTTTCTTTTCTCCTGGTCCTCTTGTACCGATTCCTCCACCAGTTCTAGATAACATAGTTCCTAGTCCTTGAAGTCTTCCGTATCTATATTTTAATTGTGCAAGTTCTACTTGTATTTTCGCTTCTTTAGTTTTTGCTCTTCTTGCGAATATTTCTAATATAAGCGTAGTTCTATCTATAACTTTTGCACCTAAAGCTGCCTCTAAGTTTCTAACTTGTGATCCTGATAGTTCATCATCAAATATTATTAAGTTAGCTCTATGCCTTTGTCTTAATCCTGCAATTTCTAAAACCTTTCCTCTTCCTATATAGAAAGCTGCATCTATTTTATTTCTACTTTGGAATACAGATTCAAGCACTGGAATTTCACAAGCCTTTGTAAGTTCTTTTAATTCTATAAGACTTTCTTTTGAGTCTGATCCTACTATAATAGCCTTCTCACTATCATCTTCTTCAATGTCTCTTTCTTTTATCATTGATTCTACATATTTGATTTTATCTAATATATGAATATTTAAAGCTTCATCTATAGAGATATTATTAATTTCTTCTATAGTTAACATATCATCAAATATAGATAAGTGTCCTAATGATAAATCTATTATCTTACCTTCATATATTCCAATTGCAACTATTGCATCAAGTTTTAATTTTATTAATGCACTTAAGTCCATTGCAGATAAATTACTTAATCCACTTGGATGCGTATGGATTATTCTAACTCCTGATAATCTCTTTTCTCTAATATCAATAGTTTCGATTTGAACTGATGTTGCATCACCTATAGATATAGAAACAATTTTACCTCTTCTATCTATTGCAACACAAATTTCTCTCTCGATTTGATTAGAAAGCCTTGCGATTGTATTTATAATATTTAAATCACAAATCTCATCTTTTAAAACCTTTGTTTTATAAAGGTTCTCTAGCTCCTCTAAAAATGATTTTTTTATTCCGTCTATATTACCGTAAATCATATTATCCACCTCTTTATTACTCTTGACAACTTTCATATTATTTTATACTATAAGCTTACAATTTGTAAATATATACGGGAGGCAAACCATGGAAGATAAGAAAAGAAATATTCTTTTTAATGAAGAACAGATAAAGACAAGAATTGCTGAACTAGGAAAAGTAATTACTGAAGATTACAAAGATAAAAATTTATATGTTTTACCACTTTTAAGAGGTAGCTTCATTTTTGGTGCTGATATGTTTAGAGCACTTGACTGCAAAGCTAAAGTTGGATTCATGACAACTTCAAGCTATGGTCATAGTGAAGAAAGTTCTGGAGAAGTTAAAGTTGTTAATGATATTCCTGATAATATCGAGGGATTTGATGTATTAATTCTTGATGATATCATCGATACTGGATACACTATGGAATTCGTTGTTAATCACGTAAAAAAATTAGGCGCAAAATCAATTAAGATTTGTACTTTATTAGATAAGCCTAGCAGAAGAAAAGTAGATTTATCACCTGACTACTGTTGCTTCGAAATCGACGATTTATTTGTTGTTGGATATGGTTTAGACTACAATAGTTATTATAGAAATGTTCCTTACGTATTTAACTGGGAATAAAAAAAAGACGCCAAATTAAAGTTTGGCGCCTTTTTTTATTTATTTCCATTAAAATCAATGGATGTTTGTGGTGTCTCTCCAACGATAACAATATCTGAAATTGGTATTTGGCACTCTATGTCTACATCTTTACTATTTAATGGAACTACTACCCTCATAGTAACCTTCACATTTAAATATATCTTATGCCTTGTTTGATTTATGCCAGCACTTTCAAATACTGAATCATAAGATGTTGAAATATTTCCAACTTGACTCATCTTAATAGTAACATCTGGTCCAAATTTATGAATAACCGAGTTACTTGTCATAAACCCTAAGGGAACCGATACCCCTAAATCATTTAACTCTTTCAATTTTTTATTACACTCAGTTACTACTGTTGACGTTAGCTTATTAAGCTTTGCTGTATCTGTCTCAACTGATGATACCTTTCCTTGTTCATCTTTCTGAATACTTGCCATACCAGTATATACATCTTCTTTAGAAACATCCATACAAGTTGAATAAATAATATCTGTAGCCTCATTTTTCATCTTTATTTCTGCTAATTGCATAACTGCTGGTAAAACATTCTTATCAAAAATATAAAGAAATGTATTAAGTAATATAAATATGGTTAAAATTATTAATATAGTACGTTTAGAGACTTTTTTTCGTTTATTTACATAAACTTTATTATAAATACCCATATATCACCTTTACGAGTTATTATTTTACTCTTAATATAAATATGCTATAATAAATTATAATATTTCATATTATTATCAATTATATAAATAGGGAGGAACAAATGGCTAATAATAAAAATTTAAATAAAGAAAAAGGCCAAGCACCTAAAGGTAAAAAAGCCTCTAATAAAACTAAAAAGCCTCAAAGTAAATTTAAAAGTGTAATGAAGAAAACGTTTCTTGGCTTAGTAGTATTAGGAATAATATGTACTGTAATCGGGCTTGGATATGTATTTGCAATAATTAAAAGCACCCCAACTTTAGATGTACAATCTGTTTTAACATTAAATGAACCATCTAAGTTATATGATAGCAATGGCGAGTACTTTGAAAATTTCACTACAGAAGAAATTAGACATAAAATAGAGAGTGAAGAAATACCTCAGCATTTAAAAGATGCTTATGTTGCTATAGAAGATGAACGTTTTTATGAACATAAAGGTGTTGATATTAGAAGAATATTAGGAGCACTTGTTGCTGATGTTAAGTACTTTATTACAGGTAGTGGCGGAATACAAGGTGCTTCAACAATGACTCAACAATTAATCAAAAATACGCTTCTTACTAACGAAGTTAAAATTGAAAGAAAAGTAAGGGAAATATACCTTTCCTTAGAATTAGAAAAGCAACTATCAAAAGATGAAATATTAACCGCTTATTTAAATACTATTCCACTAAGCGGTCAAGTTTATGGTGTAGAAGCTGCATCTGAATACTTCTTTGATAAAAAAGCTATTGATCTAACTCTAGCAGAAAGTGCATATTTAGCTGGTTTAACTCAAGCACCTACTAGTTACAGTGCTTTTAACCCAGCAAATAATGAAAATCCAAAATACGTTCCTAGAACAATTACTGTTCTAAACAAAATGCTTGAACTCGGAAAAATAACCCAAGAGCAATATGATGAAGCTTACGATGTTGCTTCAAATAATAAATTTGTATTTAAGTCAGCTGAGATTGACTATACACTAAATTACGAATCATTTGTTTATCCAGTTAGATCTCAAGTTACAAAGGATTTAAAAGAAAAATATAAATATACAGATGATGAAATAAAAAAACTTATTTCAAACGGTGGATTAAAAATTTATACAACAATGGATAGAGGACTACAAGATAGCACTCAAGAAATATTAGATAATAGAAAAAACTTAGCCGTTGATGGTAGTAAAGAAACTTTAGATGAAAATGGTATGCCACTTTTACAAGCTTCTGCTGTAATTATGGATAATAGAACTGGTGAGGTTAAAGCTTTAATAGGCGGTAGAGGTCCACAACCTCCAACATTCAAAAATAGAGCTTACTCATCTATGAGATCTATCGGTTCATCAACTAAGCCTTTAACAGCTTATGGCCCTGCTCTAGATACCAAAACAATGACAGCAGGAACACCAATAGATGATGCTCCTCTACCATCATCTGTGGGTAACCAATATGGTTCAAATTATAGCCCTAATAACCATGATTTTAAAATGGAAGGTTATATTGGTATGAGAAAAGCGCTAGTTGACTCTAAGAATATAGCAACAATACTTACTGTTCATAATACTGGTGTAAATACAGCAGTTAATTATGGAGAAAAATTAGGGTTAGTTTACGGACCTAAATCTCAAAATCCTTCGGCATTAGGATTAGGTCAATTTACTAATGACCCTGAGAATCCTGATGGCGGTAACACGTATACACTTACAGGTGCTTATGCAACGTTAGCTAATAAAGGTTCTTATAGAGAACCTAAACTTTATACAAAAGTTGTTGATGCCACTGGAAAAACTATTTTAGAACCAGACAATGAAGAAACTAAAGTATTCTCTCCTGAGACTGCTTTTATATTAACAGATATCTTAAAAGGAACTAGCACTAATTTAGGATCTGTAATAGCTCCTGGTAAAAATATACCTGTTGCAGGTAAAACTGGTACTACTGAATATAGCCAAGATTTATGGTATGCAGGTTATTCTCCATACTATACAGGCTCAGTTTGGATTGGATATGATAAACCTCAAAAGATAAGTGGATACTCCTCTGCTCCTCAAAATTTATGGGGTAAAATAATGGTAAAAGCTCATGAAGGACTTGATTCTGCAAACTTCTTTGAAAAGCCATCTGGTATAGTATCTGCAAGTTACTGTATTGATTCAGGTAAGAAACCTTCTGAACTTTGTGAACATGATCAAAGAGGTTCTAGAGTAAGAACTGAGTACTTTATTAAAGGAACTGAACCTACTGATGTATGTGATGTTCATGTTAAAGCAACTGTAAACTCTTCAACAAATAAACTTGCTAATGAAAATACACCTGCAAGTTTACGAGTAGATAGAGTATTTATTAAAAAACCTAATGCAAGTAGTTCTGCTAGTGATTATAATTATGTATTACCAACAGCTTATGATGATTCATCAGCTATCCAAACTCCACCTGTAGAAGAGGATAATGATAACGATGAAGAAACTGATACACCTGAACCACCTGGAAATGGTGAAACTCCTGGAAATGGTGAAACTCCTGGAAATGGTGGAACCCCTGGAAATGGTGGAACCCCTGGAAATGGTGGTAACGGCGGAAACAATGGTGGAACTCCAACAATTCCACCTGCTACATTAAGAAATATGTTTTATAATTTCAAATACGTTTCATAAATAAAAAAACTCAGTATAGTGTTAAATGCTATACTGAGTTTTTTATTTTATTTACACATTTATCATTCAACTTAATAAATTATTTTTCCACTCTTTTCCTCATTAATTTTGCAGTATGAATAATGAGTTTGTCAGTTATTCATTTTCTTGCATTTTTTGATATTTTCAAGTGTTATTCGCCACAATTCTGCAATTTTATATTTTTTTCTTGCATTTATTGTGTATATACTTTAATATATATATTATAGAACTTAAGATAAATTAAAAGGGGGAACTAAAATATGGAACTATTTAATTCAATTATTGGTCATATTAATGACTTTCTATGGAGCTATATATTAATAGCACTTCTAATATCATTAGGATTATATTTCTCAATAAAAACTAATTTTGTTCAATTTAGATTTTTAAAGGAAATGGTCCGTCTTCTTGGGGATTCAAATTCATCTGATAAAAAAAGCGGTTCAGTATCATCCTTCCAAGCTTTTTGCATTAGTACAGCGTCTAGAGTTGGTACTGGTAACTTAGCTGGTGTTGCAACTGCAATTGCCGTTGGTGGGCCTGGTGCGGTGTTCTGGATGTGGGTTATCGCATTAATTGGAGCTGCATCAAGTTTTGTAGAATCTACTTTAGCTCAAATTTATAAAGTTAAAGATGGCAATTCATTTAGAGGCGGACCTGCTTACTATATTGAAAAAGGTCTTAAAAATAAATGGCTGGGAATTTTCTTCTCAATCTTAATTATAATTTGCTTCGGATTAGTATTTAACTCTGTTCAAGCAAATACAATGACACTTGCTTTTAACGAAGCATTTAAAATAGATAAAAATATATTGGCAATTATTATAACTATATTTACTATAGTAGTTATCTTTGGTGGTGTACAAAGAGTTGCTAAAGTTTCTAGTGTAATTGTGCCTGTAATGGCAGTTGCTTACATAGCTGTTGTATTATTCGTTGTAATAGTAAATTACAAACATATACCTGATGTTATATCTACTATAGTTAAGAGCGCATTCGGTATGGAGCAAGTTGCTGGTGGTGCTATGGGTGCTGCATTAATGCAAGGTATAAAGAGAGGTTTATTCTCTAATGAAGCTGGTATGGGGTCTGCTCCTAATGCTGCTGCTACAGCATCTGTAAGCCATCCTGTTAAACAAGGATTTATTCAAACACTTGGAGTATTTACTGATACAATAATAATTTGTAGTTGTACAGCTTTCCTTATATTATTCTCAGGAGCTCCACTAGATGGTTCTGTAAAAGGAATTCAACTTACTCAAGTAGCTATGAATAATTCTGTTGGATCTTGGGGTGGATCATTTATAGCAATTTGTATATTATTATTCGCCTTTAGTTCAATAATAGGTAATTACTACTATGGAGAATCAAATATTCAATTTATAACAGAAAAGAAAATCTATTTAAATATCTATAGAGTTTGTTCAGCAGCAATGGTATTCTTCGGTTGTTTAGCTAGCATGGATTTAGTTTGGACACTAGCTGATATATTCATGGCATTAATGGCTATAACAAACTTATTTGCAATAACATTACTATCTAAGATAGCTTTTAAAGCATTAAAAGATTATTCCGATCAAAAGAAAGCAGGAATTAAAGAACCAATATTTACAAAAGATTCTATTCCTGAATTAGATGATACTGTTACTGAATGGAACTAATTATCCCAAAACAAAAAGTCTTCGGATTAATCCGAAGACTTTTTTTATATAGTTTTAATTAATATTGGTATTGTTTTATTTACTTGATTTTCTAACTTCCTTAATTCCGTTAACTATATCTCCAGAGAAAGTGCTTACTTGAATTGTATAATCATGATTTTCTCCATCTTTATCTACATATTTAATATCAAATAAATATGCTAAAACATTTTTCTTCTCTGCTATCGTTACATAGCCTATTTGTTTTAATTTTTGTTCCGTTAGTGTGTATCCTAATTTATTTAAATATGTTTTAATTCCTTCAATAGCTTGTTCCTCAGAAATCTTTTTTGTAGATATATGTTCAAAATCATCTAAATACACATTTGAATACCCGTCTAATTCCCCCGTATATTTATCTATCTGCACAACTACTTCCTTATCTAAATAACTATAATCTCCCTTTGTCTTAGAGAATGCAACATTATAATATGGTAAGTCTTGTCCCTCTACAGTTTTCATTCCCTTATACTCTAATGATTCATCAGTTAACTCTGTGCTAAACTTCTTTGCAATATTAATTGCCTCTTCTTCAGTTATATTGACTTTATTACCATGCTTGGCTTCTTTTTTAGAGAATCCTACTACTCTATATTCTTTATCTAAATCAATCCCATAATTTTTAGTTGCAACAGTATATCCTACTGTAGCATCAATATTCCCATTTGGGTTAATAACTTCAAACTTCATCTCTTTAATAGGTTCTGTAAGATTTATAGCATACATACGCTCTAATCTAATCATAAAGCTTTTAGCTTCTTTGACCTCTTTACTTTCTCCAGCCACGATTTCATATGTAAACAAAGCAATTAAAACTAATAATATTATTGTAATAAAGCTATGAATTTTTTTATGTTTTTTGCTTTTCATAAAATCCCTCCTTATATATTATAGGAATATCTAAATATATTATAAAAGTTTTTCTTTTTTCTTGCAATTGTTTTTTCTTACAAGCACCTTTGTAATTAAATAAAAAAATCAATCGTCAAAAATAATTTATATGAACTAAGCTTTAAAGCTTAGTTCATATAAATTATTAATTATCAATTGATTTTTATTAGTTTCACTAACTTTTTAAACTATTCCTCTTATTTCTTCTAATGATTTTATTCCTTGTTCTCTACAGAAAGCTTCCATTTGTTCTACAACTTCTTTTCCTGCTAAAGGATTAGCAAAGTTTATAGATCCAATCTGTATTGCTGTTGCTCCTGCCATTATAAATTCTATAGCATCCATTCCTGTACAAATGCCACCTAAGCCTATTACAGGTATTTCTACAGCTTTACATACTTCGTGTACCATTCTCAGTGCTACAGGCTTTACAGCTGGCCCTGACACCCCTGCATAAACATTATTGAATACTGGCTTACGTTTGTATGGATCAATAGCTAATCCCTTTAATGTATTTATTAAAGAAATAGAATCTGCTCCTGCTTCTTGGCACTTAATAGCCATATCAACGATATCTTCTGCATTTGGTGATAACTTAACCATTAAAGGCTTGTCTGCAATTGCCTTAATAGTTTTAACTACATCATAAGCAACTTCTGATTTAATTCCGAATGCCATACCACCTGATTTAACATTTGGACATGATATATTAAGTTCAATCATATCAATATCGGTTCCTCTAAGTTTAGTAATGGCTTCTATGTAATCTTCCATACATCCACCACCAACGTTAGCAATAACATTAGTTCCAAGTGTCCTCATCATAGGAAGCTCTTTTTCAATGAATCCATTTATTCCTGGATTTTGTAATCCTACTGAGTTCATCATTCCTGATGGAGTTTCATAAACTCTTATTCCATCATTTCCTTCTTTTTTGTTTATAGTCAACCCCTTAGAAGAAATCCCTCCTAAGATTGAAACATCATAAAATTCATTGTACTCTGCTCCAAAACCAAAAGTTCCTGATGCTGCAATTACTGGATTTTTAAAATCTACTCCATTTATATTAACCTTTAACATATATCTTTTCCCCCTTAGTTTTAAAGTTCTACGTAATATCCATCAAATACTGGACCATCTTTACAAGCTCTCTTATTACCTTCTTTAGTCTTGCAAGTACAAACTAAACATGCACCTACACCACAAGCCATATGCTTTTCCATTGATACAAATACTTTTGTATTTTTAGCTTTGCATAATTCTACTACCGCTTTCATCATTACTTCTGGTCCACAGCATAATACTTCTGCATATTCTTCTGGTTTTAATATCTCTGTTACAAATCCCTTATGACCATACTTTCCTGAGTTTGTAGTTAAAAATACTTCATCTGCATATTTATTTAACTCTTCTGTTAAATAAACTTCATCTCTAAAACCTGCATAAACATGAATTTTAACTTCTGGATTATTAGCTTTTAATCTTTTAGCTGTTTCAACCATTGGAGCTGTTCCAATTCCACCACATACTAATGCAATTGTTCCCGTCTTATCCTCTACATTGAATCCATTTCCTAAAGGTCCAGTTAAGTTAATTTTATCCCCTGCTTCTAACTTAGAAAATTCCTTTGTACCTGTCCCAACTATTGCATATACAAATGTAATTGTATCTTCATTTTTTTCACATATAGAAATTGGTCTTGGTAAGAATGTAGCACCATTGTGCTTTAACATGTAAAACTGACCAGCTTTAATTTCATTTTTATCTTCTACAACCATCTTAAAGATTCCATCAGATATTTCACAATTTGATATTATCTTTCCTGTTTGATATTTTAAGTTCATAAATTCTCCTCCTTAAATTATGCCTTGCTATTATTTATTTGAAGCTTCTACAGCTGCTCTTAATTCATCTCTCATTCTTATAGCTTCTTCTCTTGCAGCTGCTGCAAAATTCATTTCATCCCCAGTTTTCTTATAAGCTAATAGTATTCCTCTTGATGAGTTAACTACCCCACCATTACCATTATTTAAATATAATGCTACATCTTCAGCTTTTCCACCTTGTGCTCCATACCCTGGAATTAGGAAGAACATATTATTAAATCTCTTTCTTATTTCTTTTCCTTCTTCAGCGTGTGTGCATCCAATAACACCACCAATTGGAGAATATCCACATTCACCAGCTAAATCTTTAGATAATTCCATTAGTTTATCCCCAACTACTGTAAATACTTTTCTTCCATCAACAGTTTCTAAAGCTTCTATATCTTTTGCTCCTGGATTTGAAGTTCTAACTAATGAGAATACTCCTTTAGTTCCTTTTTCCATGTATGGAAGGTATGGTTCAATTGAATCCATTCCCATGTATGGGCTAAGGGTTATAAAATCTGCTTCAAAATCACCTTCAAAGTGAGCTTTTGCATATTGAGTTGCAGTTGCAGCTATATCTCCTCTTTTGATATCCGCTACAATAATAGCATCTTTAGATCTTAAATAATCTAATGTGTTTTTATAAGCTATCATTCCTTTTAGTCCTAAAGCTTCATAGTATGCAATTTGAACCTTAAAACATGCTGCTACATCATCAGTTGCATCAATTATTTGTTTATTAAACTCAAATATTGCTTCATCATCACTTCTACCTTCTTTTATATGAGCTGGCACGTAATCTATTGCAGGATCTAAACCAACACAAACTACTCCTCTTTCTTCTACTCTTTTAAATAATTTATCCATAATTAAACTTTTCATTTAAAATTCCTCCTAGTTTTTGTATAATACTTTTCCTCTGCTAATTGTCATAACAACTTCGCCTTTAAATTCCATACCTTCAAACGGTGTATTCTTTCCTTTTGAATGGAATTTACTTGAATCAACTTTTTGTAATTTATCTAAATCAACTAAAACCATATCAGCATCATAGCCTGGACTTAGTTTTCCTTTATTCATTCCTAATATATTTGCTGGATTTAATGACATAATCTCACTAAGTTTGTTTATTGATATTTCTCCTGATTGAACTAAAGATGTATTACATATCATAAATGCAGTTTCTAACCCAACCATTCCCGGAGCTCCATTTTCTTTATCTTCTTTAGTATGAGGTGCATGATCTGTACCTATGCAGTCCACCACTCCATCTTTTATAGCTTGTATTACAGCCTTAACATCCTCTTTTTCTCTTATTGGAGGATTAACTCTATAATTTGAAACATCTTGCGTTAAAGCAATATGATGTGGCGTAACTTCACAAGTTACATTTGAGCCTTTTAATCTTGATGTTCTTATAGCATCAAGTGCTTCTACTGTACTAACATGACACATATGAAGTCTAGCTCCTGTAGTTTCAGCTAAATATATATCTCTAATAGTCATTAAGTTTTCAGCTATTCTCATATCAGTTTTAGAAAACTCTTTATCTTCTGCATGCGACATTATAACCCAATCATTTTCTTTAGCTACAATCATAGCATCCATCATCACTCTTGAATTCATAACACCAACACCATCATCAGATATTGCTTTTAACTCTTTATCATCCTTAAAATCATTTAAGTGTTTGATTGTATCCCCACCAAAACCTTGTGTTATTGACACAACTTGATGTACATCTATTAAATCTAACTTCTTAGCTTTATCTCTTATTTGTTTTAAAACTTCTTTTGTTGAGCATATTGGATTTGTATTTGCCATTAAACAAACACCAGTAAATCCACCTCTTAAAGCTGCTCTAGATCCACTTTCTAAATCTTCTTTATGTGTTAAACCTGGTTCTCTAAAGTGAGCATGAGTATCAATAAATGAAGGCATTAATGTTAATCCATTAGCTTCAATAACACCTGCACCATCAATATTAATCTCTTTTGCTAATCCTTGTATTTTACCATCTCTTATATGTAAATCTCCAATAAAATCTTGAATAGCATCTACTATTCTAGCACCCTTAATAATTAAATCCATAATATCCCCCTAAACTTCTGAAAGTTTCATAATATGATCACAATATTCACATCTATATGTACCTTTTTCTCTGTCTACTAATACAAATGAATGTGGTATATAATTCTCAACTGAAGTAATACATCTTGAGTTATTACAACTTAGAATATCCCTTACCTTAGCTTCCAACTCTGGCATAACTTTTCTTGCTATTTTCCCATCTCTTATTTCATTAATTGTTATAGAAGGTGATAATAACCCTAATACTGTATAATCTAGTTCTAAACATTCCTCTATCTTGATGATATCTTTTTTACCTAAATTTTTACTTTCGGCATTTATTATTAATGCTACTTTATTAGGAACACTTGATAGATTTAAATATTCAAATATCTTAATACCCATTCCAGACTCAATATGGTCTATTACTAACCCATTTATAATACTAGTTATTTCTAACATTCTAATACCCCCAGCAATTTAACTATTAAAGCCATTCTTACATACATTCCATATTCTGCTTGCTTAAAGTATGCTGCTCTGCTATCTTCATCAACTTCCATTGCAATTTCATTTACTCTTGGAAGTGGGTGTAATACAATCATGTCTTCTTTTGCATTCTCCATCTTTGCAGTATCTAATATATAACTATCTTTTAACCTTAAGTATTCATCTTCATTGAAGAATCTTTCCTTTTGTATTCTAGTCATATATAAAATATCTAGATCACTAATTACATCTTCTATTTTTTCAACTTCAACAAATTGTATATTCTTTTTTTCTAGAACCTCTTCTCTTATATATTGAGGAATTGCTAATTCCTTTGGTGATATAAGTACAAATTTAGTTCCTTTATATCTAGACATAGCTTTTATTAATGAATGTACCGTTCTACCATGTTTTAAATCACCACATAAACCTATTGTTTGATTTTCTAGACTTCCCTTTAATGATTCGATTGTTAACAAATCAGTTAATGTTTGAGTTGGATGTTGATGTCCGCCATCACCTGCATTTATAACCGGAACTGTAGAATAATGACTTGCTACTCTAGCTGATCCTTCTAATGGATGCCTCATTGCAATTATATCTGCATATATCGATACCATCTTAATAGTATCCGCAAGTGTTTCCCCTTTAGATGCTGAGCTTGAATTTGGTTCAGAAAAACCAAGGATATTTCCACCAAGTTTCATCATTGCTGATTCAAAACTAAATCTTGTTCTTGTACTTGGTTCATAAAATAGAGTTGCTAAAATTTTCCCATCACAAATATGTGAATATTCCTTTGGATTATTAATGATTTTATGTGCTAGTTCAAATATTTCACCTAATTCTTCTGTTGTAAAATCCATAGGGTCAATTAAATGTTTATTTATCATTTTACTTCCTCCTTTTTAACCTCTCTGTGTTAACTTAAAGGTATTCGTTTTTTGTATAAAAAATGCCTTCCTGAAGGTCAGGAAGGCATGATAATCCTAAAGTATTGGCATTAAAAATATCTTCCTTTTCAACCTCTCGGGCTGCTTTAAAGGTTACTCTTTTTTTGATAGAATACACTAAATATCAGGTTTTGTCAATAACAATTAATGCCAATTGTTAATGCCAGTTATTCATCACGTTATCCCACATCATCTTCCCACATTTCGCTAGTGTAACTGTTCCGTATACCGAATTAGGAACACTCATTGATAAAACTGTAAATACAAAGCTACCTTTTGATAATTGAATAAGTGCTGTATCATTCTCAACACTGTTCTTATCACCAGTTTTACTTGATATTTCATACTTTAAATCATCTGGTATATATAATGCTAATTTATTTTTAATCTGCTGTCTTCTTAAAATATCTATAAGCATCTCACTATTTTCAGGAGTTAAGAAAGTTCCCTTGTAAAGATGTCTCCAAATCTTAGATAAATCTCCTGCAGAAGTTATATTTTCAATCTCACTTCGCTCTCTTCTCTCATCGTTTGTCTTTCTGTTAAGTTTAGTATTTTTAAGTCCCATCTCTCTAATGCACATGTTTATTTGGTCAATGCCTACAATATCAATTATTTTATTAGCTGCAGTATTATCACTCTGTATTAGCATAGCCACTAAAAGTTCAAATACCGTGTATTCTCTTTCGTTAAACTCATGAATTATACCAGTTCCATAAACTTTATCTTTTCCATCAATATGGATTTTATCTAAAAAGCTTACTTTTTCTTCTTCTACTGTTTTTATTAAAGCAACAGCTATAGGAAGCTTCATACAACCAGCAGCAACCATTTGGATATTTTCATTGTAACCATAAACAAAACCACTCTTTAAATCCTCAAAGAAAAATCCATATGTTCCAATTCTTGATTCTAAATATTTTTTTATTTCTTTCATAATACCCTCCAGCTTTCCTTTGTAATATCAACCTTAGTTAAATTATAGCATATAATGAAAACATTTAGAAGTATTTTAGTAAATATTCTGAATATTTTTAATAATCTCTTTTCCTAATAAAAAGAACGTTAAGTTCATGATATTATGAACCCTCCGTTCTTCCTCACTTTATAATTATGCTTATAATTACTCTGTAATATTCATTTTTCTAGATTCATTTAATGCTAACGCTGCTGCTCCAAGTATCCCTGACCTACCGCCAAGTTCTGCTTCAACAATTTGATTGAAACTAGCAAGCTTTTTAAACGATATCGATTTAACTTCATTATATATTGCCTCAAATACTTTTTCTCCAGCTTTAACAATCCCACCGCCAATTATAATTTTCTCCGGATCAAAAATCATAACTACATTTGCAATTGTTATACCTAAATATTGCAGTGCTTGATCTTGTATCTGCTTAGCTACAAAATCTCCTGCCTCTGCTTCCTTAAATACATCTTTAGCTGTTATATCTTTATATATTTTTAATTTTGTATCTGCATTACTTGCTATAGCATCTTTTGCTCTATTAACAATTGCAGTTCCCGATGCTAATGCTTCAGCACATCCCAAATTACCACACCTACATCTTGGTCCACCTTTTAATAAAGTAATATGTCCAATCTCAACTGCATTTGAAGTATGTCCTCTATATATTTCACCATTAATTATAACACCGGCTCCTATTCCTGTACTTGCAGTAACATAAAGCATGTTTTTAGTACCCCTGCCTGCTCCAAATATATATTCACCAATAGTAGCTACATTTCCATCATTATCCAAAAAGGTTTTTATTCCAAATTTAGATTCAATTGCATTTATAAGGTTATAATTCACGAAAGGCAAATTGGTCGCCTCAATTATAGTTCCTTTTTGAATATCTAAAAGACCTGGTGTTCCTATACCTATCGCTAATATATCATCTTTACTTACTTCTGCAATTACTGCCTCTATAGTAATAAAAATATTATCAACAACTCGTTCAGTTCCTTTATGTGCTTCAGTCTTTAACTCAATTTCTTTTTTTATTTTTCCATCTTCATCTACTAACGCAGTATATACTTTTGTTCCCCCTAAGTCTACACCAACCACATACTTTTTCATATGTCCATTCCCCCTTCTCCTTTATACAATTTTATTATATCAGAATTAGAAATTGTTTACAAATTTTGTTTTTATATAACATATTTTAGCGATATATGGTATATTTTGGGTTTTGTTTCGCTTCAAAATAAAAAAAAATGTAACAAAAGCCTTTAAACTCTTGTTACACTTTAAAATTATTTTATATTACTCTGCAAATGATACACCTATCTTCTTTGCAACCTGTACTAGCTCGCCATTAGGATCAACTAATTTATTTTGTTGTCCAATAACACTTTCTAAACTATCACTAGATATTTCATCACCTTTTAAACAAACCATACGACCAAATCCACCTGCTTGCATTAATTCAACTGCTGCAACTCCATATCTTGTTGATAATATTCTATCAAATGTTGAAGTTGTACCGCCCCTTTGAATATGTCCAAGTACAGTACATCTAACTTCATGATTTTTTATTAATTTCTCTAAATCTCCAGCTAATTTATTACCAATTCCACCTAATCTAATAGGATCTGGACTATCTTCAACTATCTTAGCTACCACAACTTCTCCATCTTTAGGTCTTGCTCCCTCTGATACAACAATTATACTAAATGGTTTTCCTTGTTCTTCTCTTTCTCTTATTTTTTGAACAATGCCATTAATATCATAAGGTATTTCTGGTAAAAGAATAACATCTGCTGATCCAGCAATTCCTGCTTCTAATGCTATCCATCCCGCGTTTCTACCCATTACTTCACAAATCATTATTCTATGATGTGATTCTGCAGTTGTATGAAGTCTATCTAATCCTTCAGTTGCGATTTCTATCGCTGTATTAAATCCAAATGTAACATCAGTTGATGATAAATCATTATCTATTGTCTTTGGAACTCCGATAACCTTCACACCTTTTCTAGCAAAGTCTCTAGCTGAAGTCAGTGTTCCATCTCCACCTATAACAACTAATACATCGACACCCTCTTTTTTAAGGTTTTCTACTGCTACATCAGAAACATCTTTTTTAACCATTACTCCATCTTCTTCAACATTATAATCAAATAGATTGTCCTTATTTGAACTATAAAGAATAGTTCCACCTTTGTGTAATATACCTGATACTGCATTTAAATCAAGCTTTACGAAATCATTGTTATACAATCCTCTATATCCGAACTTGTATCCAATAACCTCCATACCATACTCAAATATCGCAGTTCTTGTAACCGCTCTTATTACCGCATTTAATCCTGGACAATCTCCACCGCCTGTTAATAAAGCAATTTTTTTGATTTCTTGTGCCATTTCAAAATCCCCCTCTACCTGAAATCTTGCATTAGATTATTACTAATAAGCCAATAGAATATTATCTTATGTTTTTCAACATTTTTATGCAAATGTTTTCAAAATATACTCATTGACCCTTTTTCTTATTTAATAATATCACAAAGATTGGAAATATAAAAGTAATTTAACAAATTATTCTGAATATTTTTTATAGTTAAAATAAACATTTTATGGAATTTAATTTTGTATATTCATATCTTATCTAACTTATGCCACTATATATCAGCTATGTTTTCTTCAGTCTCATATTTTAATTTACATACTTTGATTAACTTCTATTCTAGAATATAAAAAAGATCAATTATCATTAATCACTGTAAAAATAACTCTTTGAGTTTTTTTCACTTTAGAAATTAATAAATAATTGATCTTTATTTGATTCTTATATATTAATATAAAGAATTTTACTTCTTAAAAATTCCAAATGGCTTTCCTACTGGTAAGAAAACTTTACCAAAATGGTTGTTTAATACATTTGCACCTGAACCATAGAATGATACTAATGCTATGAATAATTCTGACCATGCTGCTAAATTATGCATGAATCCTTCCATTATTCCAAATGAACTAAATGTTAACCCTATAAATAAGAAATCAATTAAAACAAATATTATGAATAATACCTTATTAGTTTCCATTGCTCCTATTGTCATAAATAATGTAAATATTAAGTAAGCTAGGAATGCTACACCTAATTGCTTTGTATCTGCTGCTGATGCTAATTTTTCTCCTAATACTCCATTTTGAATCATCCATGATAATCCCATTGAGAACCAGAAAAATGCGTATGCTCCAAATGCAGTTGCTCCAAATGTATTGTTATGTTTAAAATCTTTTAAACAAGCAACTAATTGTGCTCCTGCTCCTAAAAACATTGCCCATGGTAATACTAATGATACCCCACTAGTTAAACCTAATTTTTGTGATGATGCTACTAATGTTATTACTGCTAATCCAAAAAGACCTAATGCTGATGGATCTGCATTAACTATTTTTACTTTTGTATCGTTCATTAATTTATCCCCCTACGTTTAAAATGTACTTATACTAATAATACTTATAAAGAATATCAAATGAAATTTTGATTGTCAATTTATTAAAATCTTCTAATATATCTAACAATTCTTGAATTTATAATTGTATCCTTTTAATTTACTTTTTCATTAAAATAAGGGTGATAGATTTCTCTATCACCCTCTTATTATTTACATAGTAAGCGTAATTATACCCGTTAATGATAATATTAACAATACTACTCCTGCTATAACTCTGTATATAGCAAATATCCTCATTGGCTTTTTCTTTAGGTAGCTTACGAACATATCCATAACCACTATAGAAACTATAAATGCTACTACAAAACCAATACCTAAAGCAACTGCATATGTAGGATTCATAATTGACCAATCAAATTCGAATACTTCTAAACCAGATGATCCAATCATAGCTGGTATAGCTAGGAAGAATGAGAATTCAGTTGCAGCTGCTGTACTAATTCCTGCAATCCACCCCCCCATTATTGTTGAAGCACTTCTTGACATCCCAGGCCACATTGAAAGTATTTGGAAGCATCCAACCTTTAATGCTTGAACTGGTGTTATATCAAATACATCATCAGTTACCTTCCCACCTTTAGATGCTTTAGTTCTAAACATACTTTCAATAACTAATAATAATATCCCACCTACTATAAATCCAACAACTACTGCCCATGGTTTAAATAGTCCTTTAATATTATCATATAATGTTAATCCTATTATTAATGCTGGTATAGAACCAATTAATACATTCATTCCGAATCTAAATCCAGTTTTTCCTTTTTTACCACCTGTAAATATAAATGTAAAGAACTCTACTACAGCCCCCCACAACTTTTTCCAATATAAAACAACTACTGCAAGTATAGCTCCAAGTTGTATTACAACCTCAAACATTTGCGCAAATACTGCATTTCCGCCATCTCTAAATCCAATTAATGATCCAAATAGAATCATATGTCCTGTAGAAGAAACAGGTACAAATTCTGTTAATCCTTCAACTACTGCTATAATTATTGCTTTTAATATATACAATAAATCAAAATCCATTCTTACATCTCCCTCTCTTTTTTCTATAAATAACATCTACAATTATACATTTATGACCAGTTTATGTCTATTAATTATTCCTTAATATTTCGACTGATGATATTACATTTATACCATCTAATGATATGTCTATTTTGTTTTTACCTTTTATGAAATTATACTCATGATAACTTTCAACTGTTTCAAAGTCCCCATCGTTCACTCTTATAAAGTAATTTGGTATTATTCTTGCATTTTGAAATGCTCCAACGATTACCTTATCATTCTTTATTTCTTCTGTTTTTTCATCATCTTGAGCCTCTGGAAGTGATTTATCATATTTCTTCATCAAAATTATATATGCCTTGCTATCTTCCGAAATAACATTATCATTCGGTGATTTTTCGAATAGATATTTTTCATCTGTAAAAATGCTTGGCTCAATAAATTTATTTTTAAATTCTACTCCTAAACTTTCCATACCTTTATATAAATATGTAATATAGCTATTACTTTTGCTTCTTGATACTGTATTATCAATTCCAATAGTGTATGAATCTAAAGCTTTATTGAATTTAGATAAATGTTTCTTTTTTTCTGTTTTTCCAATATAACTAAAATCATTTAACTCATATTCTAATACCTCTATTGCACTGCAAGGAATTTTTTTGTTTGAAAAATATCCTTTATCTCTAAAATCTATCATAACCCATTTATTAAAATCACTATTCCAATACTCTACGACATAATAATTTTCTTCTTTATTTACTTTTCCTATCTGGCCTCTGAACTCACCCACTCTAGCATTTATACCTTGTGATGAAATAAAGTCTTTTATAATTACAGCCATATCCTTTTGAGATACTTTTTTCGCCGTATTCTTCTCCTTTAATATTGCATATCCACTACTTAAGTTAGTATCTTTTACATCATCAAACTCTACTACAGTATGTACAATATCAACTATATTTAAAACTCTATCATGTAAACTTCCTTGCTCCTTTGTTATTTCATTAATTTTATAAACATCATCTAGAGTAGTTAATGAAACATCATCCTTGCTTGAATAAAATATTTCAATATTACTTTCATTATAAATATTATCCCAAGTTATGACCTTATAACCTATCTTATCATTAGATTTAATTAGCCATAATGCTCCCACAGATAATACTAATGCTACTAAAAATATCTTTAAAATTCTCTTGCCCATAGTTTATCATCTCCTGTTCATTATATCTTTTGTATCTAAAAGAAAGGAGTGCACCATTTGTTTAGTACACTCCATGTATTCTAATAGAATAAAGTAAATTCTGGTACTGTTAGTGTTTCACCACTACCAGACTTATATTTTTCATAAAGATCTTTCGCTTCTTTATAATTAGTAATTATAAAGTCTTGTGCTTCTAAGTCAGTAACACTATCTAAATTTTTATATGCGCTCTCCATATTTACCATGCCTCTTTCAACATCACCTTCAATTGACATGTAATATACAGCTGCATTATTTAGTGTTAATGGATCATTATTATCTAATGCATATGCCGCTCTTGTATACTCTATTCCCTTTTCTTCATTACCAGCTTCTAAATTCATAGCTCCTAATGTTCTAAGATATGAAATATTATTTTTGTCTAGCTCTACGCATTTATTCAATTCTTTTATAGCATTCTCTAGGTTATTATCTGATCTATAGTAATGAGCTAAATTATAATGAAGCTTTGCATCATCATTTTTTATCTTTAATCCTATTTCATAGTAACTTTGAGCTTTTTTATAATTAGCTGTATTTGCATAATAATCTCCTGTTTTAAAGATTATATTATAATTAAATGGTTCTAATCTTAATCCAGTTCTTAAATATGAATCAGCTTCTGTAACTTCACCCTTTGCTATTAATATATCAGATATTAAGAACACATAATTATCTGCGTAATCCTTATTTTCTAATATACTTAATTTACAGTACTCAAGTGCTTTATTATATTGCTTATTTTTAAATTCTTGCCAAGCAGCAATATGATATCCAAAGAATCTATTTTCTTCATTGGCAATAACTTTTTTAATGATTTCTTCTGACTCCTCTTTACGTCCTAAATCCTCATAAACTTGTGACTTAAGAATTTCAAAATTAAGTTTACCTACATCTTTATTTTTTACTTCTTCTATGATTTCATTTGCTTTTTCTGATGTTTCAGTTGACATAGAGTAAACTTTAGCAAGCCATACTTTATAACAAACCTCATCTGGATTTTCATTTGACATCTTAATTAATTTATCTTCTATAAATTTACTATCATTTGAAGCAAATTGTGTAATAATATCAAAAACCTTTATTTCATCCTTATTTAAGTCCCATGATTTTTTTAACTCTTCAAAACCTTTATCCCAGTTACCTAAAAGCATATTCATCTTTGCATATAAAGCTATATCATAAGAAGATGTATTATTTACTGGATATTTATTAACTAACTCTATAGCCTTATCTGACTTTCCATTTACCATATAGATAGTCATCATCGTTCTCATTACCGATTTGCTTGTATCAAATTCCTTTAAATAATCTTCACCTAAAGTAAGCGCTTGTTCATTTTCATTATTCATGAAGTATGTAAAAATTACATAATTCATAAATTCAACATCTTGTTGTATATACTTATCTCTACCATTAGCTTTTATTAGCTTATCTCTATCAGATACAGCTTCAGCTAATAATTGATTAGACTTATCAAAATCACCTTTAATAGAGTAGATCTCAGCAGTTTTAACTTTATATATTGGCCATTCTTCAGTCTCTTGAAGTGTTGCAAATTCATTTATTGCCCCTTCAAAATCATTATTATAGTAATATTCCTCTGCTGCATTTTCTGCTATTGTAATAGCTTGCTGCTGAGTAACACTTCTTACAGTTAAAATTAATCCTAAAACTATAAGTAATGAAGTAGATATAACTACTATTGGTTCTGTATATGGCATTTTTTTATCAGCTTTTTTATAAATACATTTAATCTTTCTAAAAAATCCTAAGAACTTTTCCTTAAAACTCCCCATAACCACACCTCTTTTTCATAAAAATCCTTTACATAATTTTAATTTTACCAAACTATGATTTATTTCGCAACAAAAAATGACTTTATGAGTCGATAAAAAAAAGCCCACTACATATGCAGTGAGCCTTTTTATCTAATTAATTTTCTTCTTCTATTGCAATTTCATCATCAAATCCATCATTATCATCATCAAACCCATCATTATCATCATTTTCATCTTCTAATGCGTCTAACTCATCAATAACTTCATCTAATAAATTTCCAAACTGATCTTTTGAAATAGAACATATTATTGTTGTATTTAAAAGTTTAAGTCCCTTTCTTAAAGCAACTTCAGCCTTCTTTAATTCCCCTTTAGAAATCATATATTTTGCATAATAATAGAATGTATCTGGAATATTTAAGTTATGAGCAACTAGTTCTTCAAATAACTCATCTGCCAGTTCAATATCTTCATTTAAATATGCAGATATTGCAAATATTGATTTTGAAATTATATCATTAGGATATACTGTGTGTGCTTGTTTTGAAAACTCTAATGATTCTTCATAGTTTCCTTTAATTAACTTCATATATGAAATTGTTCCATATATTTCTTGGGACTTTTCCTCTTTAAATATTGTGTTTAATATATCTAATGATCTATCTATTTCGCCTTTTTTCCATGCTATTAATGCTCTTAAATATGATAAATCTTTTTCATTATCTTTTACCCATTTAGGTTTTCTTGCCTTTATAATCTTGTCCAAGGTTATTTCTGCTTTATCTGCACTACCATGCTTTATTTCTATAATAACGTATTTTTTAACATACTTCATTCTTGCTACTGTAGTTCTTGCACATTGTTTATACGAACTAATAGCTCTAGTGTAATTTCTCCTACCTAACCCAATATCACCTAGTACATTAAGTAAAAAATCTCTATGATTAGCTATAAAATAAAACCACCATGCAGTTACTCCAAATAGACTAAACGCCGGTATAATAAAAAATAATCCTACCAATGCAGCTAATGAAATCCATTCAAAAGTTAATAATCTTGTTATATCAAATGTTTTTTTTGTATTCATCCTCTTCTCCCCTTACCTTTATATAATTATAATACCTTTTTATAATTATACTATAAATATTATCTTAAAGAAAAGGTTTTACAACAATTTAATTTCTTGCAAGATATTTGCTTTCTATTATGGCCACACATTTATACATAATAAACGCGATTATTGATAATATCACAATACTCATCATAACCATATCTAATTGTGATATTTGTCCACCATATACTATTAAAAATCCTAATCCCTCTCTTGCAACTAAAAACTCTCCCATAATAACTCCGACCCAAGATAGACCTACATTTATCTTTAATGCTGAAATAAAAACTGGTATACATGATGGAAAAATTAGATATTTTAATGTTTGAAACTTATTAGCTTTAAATGTCTTCATTAATAATAATTTCCCTTTATCTACCTCATTAAAGCCAGTTAATACACTTATTATTGTTGTAACAAGTGAAATTAATAATGCTATTACTATAATTGCACTCATACCATTACCAACCCAAAATATTACTATCGGTGCTAATGCAACTTTAGGTAATGCATTTAATACTACTAAATATGGATCTAATACTTTTGATGTAAATGGAAATGCCCATAGTATTACTGCAATTGCAGTTCCAAGCACAGTCCCCAATACAAACCCTAATATAGTTTCAAAGCAGGTAACTCCAATATGTCTAAGTAGAGTTCCCTCTCTTACAAAGTTCATAAAAGAGCTCCATATCCTTGAAGGACTAGATGTTAAAAATGGATCTATTATTTTAAGATCAGCACAAATTTCCCAAGCAAGTATCAAAACTAATAAAATAGAAATTCTAAATACTGTTATTCTTAATTTATCTATTTTAAGTTTCCTTAAATAGAGCTCATGTTCCGTAAATTTCTTATTCATGATTTTCTATCTCCTTCCATAGCACTTGAAAATACTCGTTAAACTCTGGTTCCTTCCTTCTTTGGAATGGAGTAGCTTTCACATTTTCGAAAAATATACTAACATCTTTTTTTATAGTAGCTGGTCTTGAACTTAATACTATTACTCTACTTGAAATTGAAATAGCTTCACCTAAATCATGAGTTACCATTATGGCAGTCTTACCTTCCTCCCTTATTATCTCTCTGACATCATCACATACATTTAGTCTAGTTTGATAGTCTAAAGCTGAAAAAGGTTCATCTAGCAAAAGAACTTCAGGATTTAAAGCGAGTGTTCTTATTAATGCTACACGTTGCCTCATCCCCCCGGATAATTCTGAAGGTTTATGATTTTTAAATTTCTCTAACCCATAACTCTTTAATAACCTTTCTATACTATCTATATATTGACTAGTTACTTTATTCTTTATTTTTAGCCCTAATAAAATATTTTCCCAAACGCTTAACCAAGAAAATAAATAATCCTTTTGAAACATATATCCCATTTTCTCTAAACTGTCACTAGTCGTTTTTTCATCATAAATAACCGTTCCATTTGATGGTGTTAATAAACCACTTATTATATTTAGAAGTGTTGACTTGCCACACCCTGACGGACCTATTATAGATACAAACTCACCTTTATCTATTGTAAAATTAATATCTTTTAGTGATTCCGTAACACCTTTTAGTGAATGGTAATTCATATCTATATTTTTCACTTCTATTAAACTCAATATAATCACTCCTCTCTTTTAGTACTGCTATTTTTTATCTTTGAATAATAGAATTATCACATTTAAAATAATGACCAATTATCAATATATACATTAGCTAATTATACTTGTTTCCAAGCTTACCTAACTATCAATTCATAATTGATCATTTTATTTTGTTATTTAGTTACTTTTTCAGCAAAGGAATTATTAACTATCTTATTAAAATCTGGCCTTGCTGTTAATAAATTTTTATCATAACTTTCAATTATATCCATCAATCTATTTAAATCTGCTTCTTTAATAGTAGGATTACTAGCAAATGCATCAATTTCTTTATAGTTAGCTATTACATTAACTATAATTTCTTTGTCTGTACCAGGAAAATATGAAATTATAGCATCAGCAATTTCCTCATTTGAATGCGTTTTAATCCATTCCTGACCTTTATAAATTGCTTTTGTAAATTTTTCTATCACTTCTGGATTTTTATCCATATATGATTTAGTTGTAAAGAAACATGTGTATGGAATAGTTCCTGCAGATTCTCCAATTGAAGCAACTATTTTTCCACTGCCTTCTTTTTCAAGCATAGATGCTGTTGGTTCGAATAAAGTAACATATTCTCCAGTTCCTGCTTTAAATGCTCCTGCAGTTGCTGTAAAATCTAAATTAGTTACCATTTTTACATCTGTTTTAGGATCTATACCATTTTGTCTTAACACATATTCGAATGCCATTTCAGGCATTCCACCTGGTCTTCCACCAATTAATTCTTTTCCATTTAAGTTCTTCCAATCAAAATTATCTTCTGATTCTCTTCCAACAAGGAATGATCCATCTTTTTGTGTTAATTGTGCAAAAAGCACAGGGTAATCATCTCTTCCTTGATTATTAATGTAAATCACTTGTTCTGGTCCACAGAATCCTATGTCTGCTGATCCAGACAATACTTGTTGCATAGTTTTATCAGCACCTTGACCTGTAGACAAGTCAATTTCTATGCCTTCATCTTCGAAATAACCATTTGCAATTGCAACATACATAGGTGCATAAAAAACTGATCTTACAACTTCATTTAATCTTACCTTTGTTACTGTACTATCCGTTTTATTTGAACATGAAACAACTGAAAAACCTAGCATAAATATAACTGACAAAACACTTATGAATTTTTTATATACTTTTTTCACTTTTCCTCCTACTTTTTGATAAAAATTGCTATCTTGATTTATATTATGATATAACTTATCAATATGTTATTAAGGTATTTTACATAACATTGATATTTACTAAAGTTTCTTTCGGTGGTAAATTAGTATTTAGGAAAGGTCACGGTGATTATATGAAAATTTTCAGACAACTTATAATTATTATAGGAATTTATTTTATTTGTGAAACATTATCCAAAAGTTTATCATTGCCTGTACCAGGAAATATATTAGGCATGATTCTATTACTAGCTCTTCTTTCTACTAAAACAATAAAACTTAATCAAGTAGAAGAAGTATCTAACTTTTTCTTAAATCATTTATCATTTTTCTTTATACCGGCTGGTGTAGGTCTACTTGCATCATTTGATATAGTCAAAGCTTCATTTGTTGAAATCGTACTTATATGCATTCTTACGACTATAATTACAATTGTAGTAACAGGAAAAACGGTTGAATATTTTTTAAATAAAAACTCTAATTCAAAGGAGGAAAATAATAATGGAACACATAAGTAATAATGTTTTTTTCGGAATTATAATTTCATTAGTTGCTTTTGAGATAGGTTTATATATAAGAAAAAAGACTAAACTTGATATATTTAATCCATTATTGATAGCTATAGCTTTAGTTATAATATTCTTGCTTATATTTAATATAGATGTGAGTGATTATTCTAAAGGTGCAGATTTTATAAATATGTTTTTAGGGCCAGCAACAATTGTTCTTGCTGTACCACTATATAAACAATTACATTCATTAAAAAAATATCTAATTCCAATTTTATCTGGTGTTTTTATTGGAAGTGTAATTTGTATTTTTTCTGTTATTATTCTATGTATTGTCTTAAAGCTAGATGAATCTATTAAAGTTTCACTATTATCAAAATCTGTAACTACCCCAATCGGTATAGAAATAACCAATTCATTAGGTGGAATTAGCTCTATTACAATTTTATCAATCGTCTTAACAGGAATAGTTGGTTCTGTTATTGGACCATCAATTTGTAAGGTCTTTAAAATTAAAAATGAGATAGCTATTGGGCTTGCTCTAGGTACATCTGCACATGCTGTTGGTACTTCCAAAGCTCTTGAACTAGGTGAAGTTCAAGGAGCTATGAGTTCATTATCTATTGGGATAGCAGGATTGATGACTGTATTTTTAGCTCCATTACTATATAATATTACTATTTCTATTATCGGCTAAACTAGTCACTTGAACTTTAAACAATACTAAAAGTCTTAATTAAATTGAAGTTGATAATTGGCCGAAAATAAAAAATAATCAATTATCAACTTCAATTAAAAGCTACTATACTTTACTTGCTTCTAATTACTAATTGGTAATTGATTATTTTAAATTTATTATATTTATATCTAAACCTTCATATTACGCTTCTTAATCATAAATATCTGATAACTCTATCCACGTTCTCTCTTCTATTTTAGTACATCGTTTTTCTCCAACTACCTCTAATTTTTCATCTTCTAACACTTCATTTGGTAGTTTAAATACAAAACACGCACCAGGTTCTTCACTATCTTCTAAATAAACTTCTCCATTATGCAATTCCACAAGTGATTTAACTAGAGCTAGTCCAATTCCACTACCTTCTTTTTCTCTATTAAATGACTTATCTACTTGAGCAAATCTTTCAAAAATAATTTCCTTCATAACTTTAGGTATACCAATTCCATCATCTTTAACCCTTATCTCAACCCACTTATCACTTACTAAGCAATCTACTAAAATTTTCCCTTCTCTCCCTGTAAATTTAACTGAATTTGATATTAAATTTAATACTATCTTTTCAATTTTCTCTGGGTCGCATTTTATATAATGTTCTTCACTATTCGTATCAAACATTATACTTATCCCTTTGCTCTCAACATAAGGAATTACAGATTGTGTTATATCTTCAACCAAGCTTATTATTTCATGATTTCCATACTTCATCTTTACCGCCCCAGAATTAATTCTAGTAAGATCTAAAAGGTTATTTACTAATCTAAGTAATCTATAGCAATTTTGTTTTATATTAATTTCATACCTATCATAGCACTCTATAAATTCCTCTTCGTGATTTATCCTTTTATCTTCTAACAATTGCATACAAGAATATATAATATTAATAGGAGTTCTAACTTCATGAGATAAATTTGCAAAGAATTCTTCCCTTATTTTATCGTATTCCTTTATTTCATTATATTTTTTCTTTAAACTTTCAAGTTCACTTCTTTTTCTTAAATCTCGCCCAACTATTATTCGCCCTTGTTTATTTACTCCATCTAATATTGGAGTTACAATTGTTTCAATATGTACTTTTCTATTATTTTTACTTAAAATATATACTTCCCCTATTAATTCACTTTCTTTACTTAATATATCCTGACAACTATGATCTAAAGCTTCACTTATGTCACTAAACTTTTTCCCTATTATCTCCTTGAATGAATATCCTAAATTTTCAACTACATACTTGTTTACATAAGTAATAATATAATCATTATCTAACATAAATATAAAATCTTTTATATTATCATTTATAGTAGACAGTTTACTTTCATTAGATATAAGCTTTAATCTAGTATTATACTCCTTAGTAACTTCATTAAATACACATACTGTTACATAATCATTTTTCCCTGTTACTACTCTTTGTATATCTATATCTGCTACATTACCATTTTTAGAAAATACAGTACCTTTATACATACCATCTTTTTCCAAAGTCATGAGTATATGTTGACCTTCATCTTCATATAGCTTACACACATCATATTCCATATCATCATTTAAGCTTAATTCAGGTTCCAATTCACTGTTCATAAAATCTCTAAATTTTTCATTATAATATATTAACTTATTTTTATTATTTAATATAATAACATTATTCGTTTTATTTTTTTCAGTAATATCATAGAAAATTTTGAATTCCTCTGTTAATACTTCCATCTCCCTAACTCTATTTATAAGTTCAATAAATACTCCTATACTTAGAGTAAAATATCCTAAAAAAGTTAGAAGATCCCCTATAATAATAGGATTCATATTTTCTAAAATCTCCGCTTTGAAAAGGAACAACCTTTTTAAGGTAAAACAATTAATACTTAGTATTAATATTGGCAATAGTATTTTTTTATTATCTAAACATCTCTTTGCCATAACTAATAAAACATAAATATGACTAAAAACAAAGATTAATTTAACAATATCTATTACTTTACTTATAGCTGATATATCAATAGAAGAATAAATTAAAACTTCACATAAAGTAACAATTCCAGTTATAGTCATCAGCCATATAACAGTTGCTACTTTATAGCTAGTAATAATTTTTTTCACTTTAGAATTAGGCGATACTATTTGTATTAATAAAAATGTTCTAAATATATATGAGCCAACCAATAACTTTATTGTATTTTCATCAACAAATTGATATGACTTTAATAGAAATTCTGAATAAAAATCTAAAAATGCATAACTAGTATATATCAATGCTATTAGCAACAATTCATAATCTTTGTAAATAAAATAATATGTATAACTGCTTATTAATGCTAGTATTGAAAATCCCTTATATATTGCTTTCAAATTATTAATTTGTAGTTCTCCTACATATACATTTTCAATATTCACAAAAAATAAAATGAATAACATTATAATATTAAATACAATAATCCCTATAAGCATTTTTTCTATATGTTTATTACTACTTTCTTTTGTTAACTTAAAAATATTACTCTCCTCCAATGCCTTATGAATTTTTCACAATATTGCTTCTAAACTCGAATAAATATTTAATTTCATCCTTATCTAAGTTAATATTTTTATATATAATTTTATCAATTTCACATATCAAATCGTCTATATTTAAATTACTTAACCGTCTTTGATATGCTTCCTTTGCGCATCTTTGCAAATTCCATTTATCATTCTCTGTAAATTTTAACAAAGGTATTCTTGAAACATATCCTGATGTAATCATATTACCACGAATTAATACACCTCTTACCAAATACGTAACCAAAGTTGAATTAAGATATGCCATTAACCACCATGAATCTTCTTCTGTACAAATTATATTAGGATTAACTCCAAAAGTTGAATTTCCTGGCAGTTTACTAGCTGTAAATTCTACCCCCATAGATGAACACGTTATTCCACTCTTACAAATTAAATCCTTATTTCTAACATTAAATTTTTTATTTTCCTTAGATATCTCTAAGTAATTATTTATTAAATATAAGAACTTATTAGTGTAGAATCTATCTTTTCCTGGATTCTTGTAAAAAGGTATACTAAATTCATTTGTTTTTATATCTGATAAATACCTTTTATCATCACCAGTTGATATTCCTGTTATACATTTAAACTTCTCTCCAACTCTTTCTCCATAAAATAGATTTTTTATTTTACTTGGACATTGGATTAAAAATTCTAAGTTATCTCTCTTATCACTTAAAATAATATCTTCTAAATTATGTACTCGCTCTGGTCTTTCATCTAATAACATCTTAAATTCGTCTACATTGTATCTTCTATTATTAAGGACAATTTTATTTTGATATTGCTTCCCCTTTTGAAGTATCATAATACTAGTTTTCACATCTGCACCTTGATTTAAAAACAACTCTCTTGAACACAATGTTATTTCATGAATTGCACATGTCTTAAGTATTTTCTCCCTAAGTTTTCTGTGATGTTTAGAACTCAAAAATGAATCGCAGCATATTATTCCTATTACAGCACCATTCTTTGCCATATCTATGATAGCCGAAATAAACATACTATACATATTGTGTACACCAACATCACAAAAATCTCTAAGTAGCTTCGCTTTGTTCTGCTTTATAAAATCTACTTCATGACAGTTATACGGTGGATTTGCTATATATATATCATAGTCTTCTTCACTATCTTTATCACAATAATATTTTATAAAATCTTTTTGTTTAAAGTTACATGTATAGTTCTCTTTATACTTAATAATATCGAATCCATCTACACTAAAACCTTTTTCTAAAAACCGCTTTATTAATTCCTCACTACCACAACAAGGATCTAATACTTTATTACCAGTACATATCTTCAAAAGTCTTTCAGTCATATAATCAGCAACTAAACGCGGAGTCTCATAATATCCAACTTCACGTTTATCTACTTTTCCCTCTAATTCATTTACTGTAATACTCTTTATACCTCTTGCCATTATATCTCAATATCCACCTTTTCATGCATATCTATTTCGTATAGACTTCTTTTATTTCATCAAGCTTTCTTAGTAAATATCCCATATTGTTAGCTTGCATAACCTTCATAGTATTTTTCTTTGTATAATTCTCTAATTTTTCCATAAACTCATCCGCAACTATCTCTTTATCATTTACCATCTTTAATCCCTTTTCCCAAGAAGCTGTTAATGTTGGATTTAATAATGATGGAACCGACATTTTAGTTGCTTCATAAATCATTTCCCCTAACTGTGTTGGAGTTAAAATTTGAGTCTTTTTATTTGATTGCATATATTCAATATTTATTAATTTCTTTAGTATTTCAGCTCTAGTTGCTGATGTTCCAATTCCCGCTCCCTTTATTTGTTCTCTAAGTTCTTCATCTTCTATAAGCTTACCTGCATTTTCCATAGCTATAATCATAGAACCTGTAGTATATCTCTTAGGAGGTGATGTTTCTCCTTCTTTTATATCTAATTCTGCTATGGATACTTTAGTTCCTTTTCTAATATTATCTGGAAAATCAATTTCCTCTTCCTCTTTATTAGACTGAACTATTACTAAGTAACCTTTATCAGCACATACCTTTTTATTTAAAGTAAAACTTTCATCTCCAATCCCTATAATTACAGCCATCTTATTATAAATAGCTGGCGGATAGAATATTGATAAAAATCTTCTAAGTATTATCCCATAAACTTGTTTATCCAGAGTTGGAAGTTTTGAAACGGTTTCTCTTCCTTCTCCTGTAGGAATGATAGCATAGTGATCTGTAATTTTAGAATCATCAACGTACTTAGATTTTATTATTGTTTTTACAGGGTCACCTTCTAATATCTTTGCTACATATCCTTGCAGCTCTTCCCCTACTGGCATTGTTTTTAATTTATTAAGATTGTTTTTTATTTCCTTTGCAACTGCTGTTGATAATACTCTTGCATCAGTTCTTGGGTATGTAACCATCTTTCTTTCATATAGGTTCTGAACTACTTTCAATGTTTCATCCGGTGATATCTTAAACCTTTTTGTACATTCATTTTGAAGTTCAGCTAAATTATATAATAAAGGTGGATTTTTCTTTTCCTTTACCTTTTTTACTTCTTTAATTTCTCCCTGTCCTATATCCCTAAGCTTTTTAATCAGTTCTTCTGCATCTTCTTTTTTCTTAAATCCAACTTCTGAATAAAGCTTTGGTGAATCTAAGTACTCTGATGGAGCTAGTGACTTCCACTCACCTTTAATTATTCCCTCTTCACCGTTTTCCTTTTTAAAATCACCTGCAACTTTATAGAAAACAGTTTTCTTAAAGTTTCTAATCTCTCTTTCTCTCTCAACTACCATGCCTAAAACGCATGTCATAACTCTACCAACTGCAATAACTACACTCTTTTCTCTTTTTAAAGAATTAGTTAATGCTTTTCCATAAGTTAATGTTAAAAGTCTTGAGAAATTAATACCAAATATGTAATCCTCTTTTGCTCTAAGGTATGCAGAATCTGATAATGAATCATACTCACTAAGTGGCTTAGCTTCTTTTATACCTCTTTTAATTTCTTCTTCAGTTTGAGAATCTATCCAAACTCTTAATTTATTTTTTTTAGGGCTACCAGCCATTTGATCTACTAATCTATATATATATTCTCCTTCTCTTCCTGAGTCGGTACAAACATATATTGTATCAACATCATCTCTGTTCATTAAACTAGAAACTATCTCATACTGAGCTGATACATTCTTTATGACTTCATACTTATATTCATTAGGTAGGAATGGCAAGTCCCTTAGGTTCCAATACTTATACTTTTCATCATACTCTTGTGGATAGCACATTGTAACCATATGCCCAACACACCATGTGAAAATAGCTTTTTCCCCCTCAATATACCCTGTTCTTCTATTAGCTTTTATGTTAAGTAACTTCACAAATTCTGAAGCTACAGATGGTTTTTCTGCTATAAATAAGGTTTTTCCCATAATCCAATCCTTTCTAACTTAAATAAAAAATAAGACTGAAAAAATTCAGCCTTACCTATTATACTATATTTATTACATTTCATTAAGCATATAGACAAAAAAGTTTAATATACTTGCAAATAATAACCATGCAATGTATGGTATCATTAAATATCCAGCCCTTTTATCTACTTTAAAGAACTTATATATTGTAATTGCAACTATTATTAATAATACAATTATCAATACAAAACTAACTCCATATAGCCTAAATGTAAAGAATACAAATGGCCATAGTAAATTTAATACTAACTGTATTAAATAATAAAAATATGCCCCATCATCATTTGCCCCAGACTTATTCCTCATGTAAATTCTATAAGCAGCAATCCCCATAAGTATGTATAAAATTGGCCATACTATTTGAAAAACTAATGCCGGAGGATTTATCACCGATTTTTCTAGTTTATTGTAAATCCCCATACTTCCACTATTTAAATATCCTACAACTAACCCTGCAACTAAAGGAATCAATATATTTATAAGTAATGGTATAAGCTTAAATACTCCATCCACTTTAAATATATTCAAGCTAAACTTTAACTTTTTTTTATCTTTATGCTTTTTCACTTTCTTATCTTTCTTTTTTTTTACAACCTGTGATTTATCCTTTTTTTTCTCATCTTTTATTTTCATAAAGCACCCCATTTAACTTTTTCCATATAAATCTATGCGGTGCAAAAGATAAGTATTACTAAAAATAAACATCTGCAAATTCTATATCTACTTTTTCTTCTAAATCCATTTGAGCATCCATCTCATCGTTCTCAGCTTCTTCATAACCATAAATACCCATTTGAAATACTATTCTAAATGTATTTCCACTTTCATCACTATACAGTTCTACACTTCCATTATTAGCTTCAATTAAGGCTTTAGTTAAAAACAGCCCTAACCCACTACCCTCAGACGGTCTAGCTAATGATGAATCTACCTTGGTGAATTTATCAAATATATATCTTCTTTTGTCTTCTGGTATAGGTGGTGCATCATTGTGAATAGATATTTCAACATTTCTCTTCACTGTTCTAACAGTAACATCTACCTTCCCACCTTCACTCTTGCCATACTTTATTGTGTTAGAAAATATATTTAAAATAACCCTTTGAAACTGACCTCTATCAATAGGCAGATATATTTCTTCGCATTCTGGATCAAATATAATTTCAGTATTTGATTTTTTAAAATATTTTACTGATGCATCTATTACTTCATCTATTATATAGATAATATTTTGCCTTTTTGCAACAACGTCAAAATATCCACCTTCAAGTTTATCTGCATCTATAAAATTATTTATTGTTCTAATAAGTCTCAAACAGTTTTGCCTGATTACGGTATTATACTTAGTTATTCTTTCATAATCTTGATTCTTAAGATACATTTCATTTAATTGAAGTGCTGATGATATTACATTAATTGGTGTCCTAAGTTCATGTGATACATTTGAATAAAAATCTTCTCTTGATTTTTCTGCAAATAGATACGACTTTAAATAATCACTCAAGTGTCTATACTCTTGTACTTCACTAGTATTTGTAACTAATATAAACTTTTTATTTTTATCTATTGGTAGTAAATACACTCTTATATTTATTGATTCTCCATTATTTTTAACAACAAAATCTCTCATAAATCCATAATACAATTCATCATTTGAAAATATTTCATCTGTTATATTCCATAATATATATTCTAGTTCATAATCTAATCCAGTGTAACTACTTACCTTTAAATAGTTTTTACCTGCTGAATTAATATGTTGCAATTTATCATTTGAAAATAAGAAGATCCCCTTGTTTATAGAATTTAATATACTAATATATGATTTATCACTCTTTTGAAGTAACTTTTTGCTTTCTTCTAAATTTTTATTGTTTAATATTAAAGCTTTATTAGTATCTCTAAGTTCATTTTGGTTTTTTATTAATATAACCTTTGTATAATCATAGTAAATATTTAGAACATTTTCTTCTATAAATAAGTATAAGAATATATATGCTATAAATTTAAATGCGAAACTAAAGAGTAAATAGAACTCTATATCTGATAAATATGTAACATATTTTAATAAATTACTACATGTTATAAATATAATAAACAGTAAAACCCTTTGTTTACTTTTTGTATTTCCAATAATATCTTCTCTACTAAGCCTTCCTAATATTAATACCCCACTAAGTAATGTCAGCAGTATATTTATTATGTAAAATGTACTGAGTGTATATAATCTATCAATTAAATGAAAAGAAAAAGTTGTTCCAATAAAAATAACTGTAAAACTTACTATATAAATCAAGTTTGCAATATACATTTTAGTTGATCTTTGAGTAAATGTTTTAGCTAAAAACATTATTACTATTTGAAAGTAACTTATCGACATTACAAGAAAAACATCATATATATTTGAATTACCTAGCATATGAAAATCAACTTGTATAAATATTAAAAAACTTATGTAAATAAATCCTACACCTAAATAACTATAATATTTAGTTCTATTAGCATTTAATTTAGTAAATGTCATTATAGTCAAAGCTGAAGTTATTATTGCACCATAAAAATCTACAATAACCTGAAATTTATCCATATCTTTTTTATATATCATAACAAGGGATACTATAAAGAAAATAATTATAGAACTTCTTACAACTACATTTTTACTTTTCAAATCATTTATACCTTGTTTAATTATTTTCACTGTAGATTTACCCCCTCTTAAATACCAATGTAAATTTAGCTCCTTCTCCTTCGGAACTTGTTACTTCAACATTCCCCCCCTGAAGCTTCATTAAATTGTATACAACAAATAATCCAATTCCTGATCCATCTTTACTCTTATCTGCTAACTCGTATTGCATTGCATATTTCTCAAAAGCAGAGTTAATAAACTCTTGCCTTATTCCCCTACCATTGTCCATTACTTCAATTAATATCTTTTCATCTTCTTCTCTAACATAAATTATTATTTTTCCCCCATATGAAGTAAATTTCATAGCATTTGAAATTAAATTTAATATTATTCTCTCTAAAAATTCTTTATCAAACTTTAAATATATTTCATCTTCATCAGAATAGAAATAAAGAGTAATACCTTTTGTATCTGCATATTTTATTAATGAAGATACTTTTTTATCAAGGAATGATACAACATCTGCTTCTACGATAACTGGTGATAAATGCATTTGAGCTCCAGTTTCTATATTCATTAAATTATCTGTAAGTTGTATTAGCGTATCTAAATTTTCTTTACTTACATTTATATATTCACTAATAATATCTCTATCCATACTTTCTGCGTATAAATTATTGACCTGTGCTGCTGATGAGATAACATTAATCGGTGTTTTTAAATCATGAGATATGTTGGATAGAAAGTCCTTTTTTATTCGTTCTTTTATCTCCTTTTCTAATATCTCATTTTTTATATTATATACCTTCATCTTTTCCGTAACATCTTCGATCATAAGTATCACACTATTTTCAGAATCTTTTATAGATAGTGGCATTATGTCTAGACTTCTACAATCATTAAACTTTGAATACTCACCTCTATATATCTTATTTATACCTAACCTTAAATCACTTATATCATCGTATTGAATAGTAATTATATTATCTATTACATTATTTATAATATCCCTTACATCCCTATCAACTAAATTAATAAATGATCTATTACAATAATTAATTCTTTTGTTTTCAGTACTTATTATTACTAATGGTACTGGAAGCACTCTTAAAAAACTTTTATATAATAATTCCTCATCACTCAGTGCTTGTCTTGTATTCTCTAATTCATGTGTTTGTTGTTTTAATTTTAAGTTTATTTCGCCTAATTTTTTATTTACTTTTATAGTATCATCAAATATTCCTTTGTAAGTGCTTGTTATAAGCTTCTCACATCCATTTATAACAAACAGTACTAATACTAACAATCGTATTAATCCAGTTATTAAAAATAAATTTGAATATCCATTAAATGTATTAAGATGATAAATATTTGATTCTATTATAGATGCTACTATATCTACAATACTTATCATCGCTAATATATTTATATATTTTCCATTCACTAAAGGTAGATCCTTAATAAGCACTAATGTCACTAACGACATAATTATCTTTAGTAAAAATAAGGTTGCCACAGTTCTATTTGCTGATAGAATATCAAAGCTATAAAGAACTTTAATCAACAGTATCACTGCAATAAATATCCCTGAAGACATGACTAAATATTTACTATTTTTTCTATTTATTGCAAATAACATTACAATAAATAAATAAAATAATGCTATAAAGTATTCACTATCTAAAAATTCAAATGTTTCATTACTAAAAAAACTTCCAAAAATACTTATTTCATATAAATTAAGAGCTTGTACAAATAATATCCCTGAAACAACCAAAAGAAAGTATTGAACTATAATAAAAAGTTGTTTCTCTTTATACTTCATGCAATAATTTATAAATATTAATGCACAAACAGATATTACTATGGTTCCCATTACCATGAAGACCTCCATATTATCTAAGAGGTCTTCATCTAAATAAAAACTAGCCACTCCAACTGTAATGAAAAAGTATATTATAAATCTATATTTATCTACATTCATATATATATATTTATCTAAATTCCCTAATTCCATCATTATCACCCACTATAATCTTACAATAAGTAATAGTTTTTGTGAAGTTTTCCCATTTGTTTTATTTTCACCTTTTTTCTATTTAAAACTATCTAATTCGAGTTATATATATATTTATTTCTTTATGCTATTTCCTAATTAATAATAAATACAAAAAAATCTCCTAATAATGGAGATTTTTTTGTATTTTTTTATGTTTAATTAAATTTCTTCACTATTATTATGTATATTTTGTCGTACTATTCTTATATATACATATTATTTTTACTTAATATCGACAACCCTTGATATCCAATCTAATGTATCTTTTATAACTTCGTCTCTATTTTTTTCATTTAACATCTCATGTCTACCATCTTGATATAGTTTATAGTTCAAGTCTTTTACTCCAACTTTTTGCAATGTATTATGTAAAGATATTATTCCCTTTCCAAAATACCCCACCGGATCTTTATCTCCTGCAAATATATAAATTGGAAGATCTTTTCTAATTGCTTTCAAATTACTTTCTTTGTGTATTTCAAATAACCCATTGATTAAGTCATAATAAAATGATGTAGTACATACAAAACCTGAATATTCATCTTTTATATATTCTTGAACAGTATCTTCATTTCCACAAATCCAATCATATTCAGTTTTAGGATTTTTAATCCAACTATTAAAGTCTCCAAAAGATAATTTATCCATAAGAGGACTTTTAGCTTTTCTTCCCTTTATTTTCATCTCAGCGCCAGCTATAAACTTTCCAAATCTAATATGTGGTTTTGGCTTTCCATTAGATCCAGATAAGATTAATGCATCAATTAAATCTCCATGTTTTTGTATAAATCTTTGTGATACAAAAGATCCCATACTATGTCCAAATAAAATTATTGGTACACCTTTATTTTCAGTCTTTGCTATACATACTAATTCCTTAACGTCTTCAACAAGCCAATTAAAACCATCATCATCAGCTACATATCCTAGCAACTCTTTTGACAATGCTGTTTCCCCATGGCCTCTATGTGAATGAGCATATACCGCTAACCCTGCATCATTTAATTTCCTCGCGAAGTAATCGTATCTTAAAACTGACTCCGACATGCCATGTGAAATAGCTATTACGCCTCTTATATCTCCATTAGGAATCCACTTATATGCTGTAATTTCTATGCCTTCGTTATCTTTAAATTTAAAGTTTTCCATAATATTTCATCCTTTCGTTAGTTATATATAATCTAATTATGATAACTATCAAATAATTAGTCAAATATTAATATTTATTGGCATTAAACTTTATGATATACTATGTTTAGTTATTCATAAAAATGTGAATAATATTAGCTAGTATAATAAGGTGGTGACAACTATTAGTATTAAATCAATTTTAAGTATATTATCTTGTAAATTTACTATCTTTTTAACAAAGACACTTTTTAAAGGTGGCTCAACCTTTCCTGGTATGGTCGCATTAAAAATAGATAAGAATATTTTATCTAAAGTATCTAATGGATATAAAGTTATCTTAGTTACAGGAACAAATGGAAAAACTACTACTACTTCTATGATCTACAACATTGTAAAACAAGAAGGATTAGACGTTATTACTAATGGAACAGGGGCAAATCTTTATAATGGTATAGTTACATCATTTATTTCTAATTATAGTTTTTCAAAAGCTAATAATGAAAGATATGCAATTATTGAAGTAGATGAAGCAAATCTTAAATATGTAACAGAGCATATAAAGCCTGAAATAATAACAGTTACAAATCTATTTAGAGATCAACTAGATAGATATGGTGAAGTATATACTACTCTAAATAAAATATTAGAAGGTATTGCAAATACACCAAATACAAAATTAATTTTAAATGGAGATGAATCTTTACTTGGTTCGTTAAAGTTACCTAATCCAACGGTGTATTATGGATTTGATACGAAAATTAATGATAAAACAACAGTTGATACAAATGCAGATTCCAAGTTCTGTAAAGAATGTAAAACTCCGTATAACTATAACTTTGTTACATACAATCATTTAGGTGATTTTTACTGTACAGGCTGTGGGTATAAACGTTCTGACTTATCTTACTCTGTAGATGAAGTTCTTGATTTATCATATGAAGGCTCTAAGGTTCGTATAAATAACTTAGATGTTACAGTAACTCAATCAGGTGTTTATAACATATATAATGCGCTTAATGCTGTTGCTATTGTAAAAGAATTAGGTATAAGCGATGAATCTATAACTACTTCACTTGAGCACCAAGATTCTAGCTTTGGTAGACAAGAAAATCTAAATATCGAAGGTAAAGATGTGAAGATAATTCTTGTTAAAAATCCTGCTGGATACAATCAAGCACTTGATACTCTTTGTTTAAATAAGGATAACTTCGATGTATCATTCTTATTAAATGATAATTATGCAGATGGTAAAGATGTTTCTTGGATTTGGGATGTTGATTTTGAAAAAATACATGAACTTAATATAAATAATGTTTACATATCAGGTATGAGAAAATATGATATGGCTATAAGACTTAAAATTTCGGGATTAGATCCTGAAAGCTTTATTATAGACGAAACATATGATGAATTAACAAATTCTATAGTTAATAGTCCTAATAATAAAGTATATGTTTTAGCAACTTATACCGCTATGATAAACTATAGAAAGCACTTACATTCAAAAGGCTACATTAAAAAGCTTTGGTAATTGGAGGATTAAAAATGGAATTAAACATATGTCATCTTTATCCAGATTTATTAAATGTGTATGGTGATGTTGGAAACATTAAGATACTAGAACACAGAGCTAAAGCTAGAGGAATAACTGTTAATATTAAAAATATTTCTCTTGATGATGAGTTTAATGCTGATGAAATGGATATTGTATTCTTTGGTGGTGGTCAAGACTATGAGCAATCTATAGTATCTACTGATTTAAAGGATAATAAAAGAGAAGAATTAAAAAAATATATAGAAAATAATAAAGTTTTAATTGCTATTTGTGGTGGTTATCAACTTCTTGGAAAATACTACATGGCAGCTAATGGTGAAAAAATTAATGGATTAGATATACTTAATATCTATACTGATAGTGGTGAAGAACGTTTTATAGGTGATACGATAATCTTAAATGAAGAAACTAATGAAACATACGTAGGATTTGAGAATCACTCTGGTAGAACTCATATTAATGACTTAAAACCACTTGGTAAATGTATAGTTGGTTTTGGTAATAACGGTCAAGATGGATATGAAGGTTGTATTTATAAAAATACATACTGTACTTATTTCCATGGATGTCTACTTGCCAAAAATCCTGAATTAGCTGATAGATTACTTAAAACAGCTTTAGAACTTAAATATGATTCAGTTACTCTTCAATCTATAGATGATACTTTAGAATTAAATGCTAAAAACTATATGATTAATAGATTAACAAATAAAAAATAAACTATAAATATACTTATATAAAAGCCCAATTATTAAATGAAAATTGAAGTAAATCAAACTTGAAGAGTTATGATAACTTTTAATTTTACATTGATAATTGGGTTTTATATGTTATTACACAGCTTATTATAGTTTTTTTAAATTTGTACTTATTTAATAACATCTATAGATTTTAAGTATTGAATTTCTTCCTCAGTAATTTGGCTTAATAATTTAAATTCATACCCCCTTTCTTTATAGTAATCTATTATCCAAGATAGTGATTGGACTGTTGATTTTTTAGTTAATAAATCATGCATCAATACTACTTCTACTTTTCTTTCTCCACTATATTTACTTATATTAGACTTAATCTCACTTGAATCTACAACAGCCCTCATAGTATCACCAGAGTCAACCGTCCAATCTATAAAATAACATTTTTCACCTGGTACTTTACTTAAAATTTCATTTTTTAAACTCTTAGGCAGATTTTCATTCCCTGTCCCTCCAGGTAACCTTATAAAAGTGTACTCCCCTGAATTTTTATACTTAATAAGCTCTGAACAACGCATTAGATCAGTATAATAAGCATTTAAATCAGTATATATTTTGGAGTAATCATGACTATATGTATGTGGAAAAATATCCATTTTACTTTCACATATTAAATTAAATATTTTTTCATTTTTATCTGCTAAATCTCCTATAATAAAAAATGATGCTACTACTTGCTTTTCATTTAAGATAGCTAATATATCATCAGTATTTAAGGATGGTCCATCATCAAATGTTAAGTATACTGTTTTTTTCTCGTCTAACTCTGCTGCTAAACAATCAATCCCCCACAAATTTCCTAGTATCAAAAATAAAATAACTAATACTATAATACGACTCTTAACTCTCACTATAATCACCTCTCAAAATAGTTTGTACTAAATTTTTATCTTAATTCATATATTAGATAATTTATATTTAATTAAGCTTCATCTTATTGTTAAAACAAGATGCAAATGTTATACTTTATACTGAGTAATCTTAAAAGAGGTGGGGATAATCGTGACTAAAAAATTTATTACTAAAATACTTGCATTGGCAGTATCCTTTACAATTGTTACTCCTTTTGTAAATTCTGTATCAGCTGTAGAAAACAGTCCTAGCATAATCGGTCAATCGGCGCTTGTTATGGATATGGATACAAAGGAAGTAATCTATTCAAAAAGCGCAGAGGAAAATCGTGCACCTGCAAGTACTACAAAATTAATGACAGCATTACTATTTGCTGAAAATGTAAAGAAAACAGATATGGTTGAATATACTCAAGAAGCTATTTCACAAACTTCTGTTTCACTTAGCAATGATTTTAAGAAAATGAATGTTGGAGATAAAATCACTGCTGATGATGCTATGGATGGATTAATGGTTCATTCAGGTAACGACACAGCTTATATTATTGCAAATGCAGTTTCAGGATCTACTGAAGAATTTGTTAAACTTATGAATCAAAAAGCAAAAGAGTTAGGGATGAATAACACTAATTTTGTTAATCCAAATGGTTTAGAATATGGTGATACTCATAATACTACTACTGCTTATGATTTAGCATTACTTGCAATTGAAGCCTATAAAAATGAATGGGTAAAAGAAATTGTAACATCTAGTCAAGCAGATGTAAATTTAAACAACTCAAAGTATATTTTACATAGTAGAGATAAACTTATGGGTAAAGATGGCCACCTTGGAGGAAAAACTGGAAATGAATCTGTTTCTGGTCACTGTTTCGTAGGTTACTATAATCTATCTGGTAAAAATCTTGTTACTGTTGTGTTAAAATCAGAATATGGTGCTTTTGGTGATACTGTGTTCGAAGATACAGAGAAAATCGCACAATATGGTTCTACCGCAAAAGAAACGCCTTATTTAAAGGCAAATGATAAAGTTGGTGAAGTTACTTTAAACTATAAAGTTTTTAGATTCTTTGGCCCAACAAAAACAATTACTACTTCTTTCGTTTCAAATGAAGATATTAGTATTTACGAAAATGACTTTAACTCTGCTAATACTAAAATTACATTAGATGAAGATACTTCAAATGCTTGGTCTTTAGTAGGTAAAGATGATGCTAAATTAAAACTTACATCTGGCGCTTATAGCAAAGATTTACAAGGTTCAATCGAATTATCTTTTGGTCAAATATTAAAGGATAATATGATAGCTTATATTAGTGCATTAGCTGGATTAATTTTTGTAATTGTAATTATAGTTCTAATTGTTAAAGTTATACAAAATAAAAAGAACAGAAGATATAGAAGAAGATATTAATTATAAAGTTTATAATACTGATCAATTAGAAATTTAATTTCTAATTGATCTTTTTTTATTCAAATTTAAACATTCTTATATCTGCATAGACTCATATTAATTGCAGGCAGTCAACATTCATGCTATAATTTCAAGAGAAATTTACGTTAGAAAGGTGATTTTATGTTTTTACTTTCATATAAAATAGATTACAAAGATTTAGACATTACAATTGAGAATTTAGCAATACAAGATATTTATAATGTCTTTTATGATGCTCCTCTTGAAATAACTACTGATGATTATGGTTATGGTTATGTAGAAAAGGAAAATGAAGAAATAATAATACAAGTAGCCTTCGAAGGTGAAAAATCTGATTTAAATGTATTTGAGTCGACTGTAAACTCAATTTTAAATCTTCAACCTTTAAACATAGAGGAAAATACAACAGATTACACTGTTTATGACTTCCCAACTGTTTATATTGATGATAATTGGGCTCTTGTTTCTCCTTATGAAGAAATTGAATACCCAAATAAGATTAACTTCATATCTCAAGGAGCTTTTGGTACTGGTCTTCATGAAACAACACAAGATATACTAAGAGTAATCTTAAATAAACTTGATATTAAAGATAAGACTGTTTTAGATATAGGTACTGGTTCTGGAATACTTTCACTTGCCTCTGCCATAGTAGGTGCTAAAAAGGTAACTGCAGTTGATATAAGAGATGTTGCAGATGAAGTTATTATGAATGCTAACCTTAATAATCTTACAAATATAGAAGCAGTTGTTGGAGATATTTTAGAAGATGAATCATTAGTTCAGGATAAATATGATTGGATTTATATAAACATTGGTGGAGAAGAAACTAAAATGTTTATGCCTTTTATTAAATCACATTTAAAAGATAATGGTAAACTACTTGTATCAGGTCTTGTTGAATGGAGTTTTGATGAAGTAAGTGATGTTGTTACTAGCTATGAATTTAAACTAGTTGATAAATATCAAACAAATGAATGGTGTACTGCTGTTTATAACTAAATCAAATGGGGAATGTATCAAAATGATTTATCATTTTGATACATTCCCCATTAACTTAGAATTTAAAATGTGAAATTTATGATTAAGGATATAATTCTAAAAAAATTACTAATATTATTTTAGAAACTCCTTCAGGAGTTTCATCAATCATTCTACGTTCTCAATTTTAAATTCTGAATTATTATATAAGTATTTATATATACTGTAATATGTTTTAACTCTATCTACATACTTTTTAGTTTCTGGGAATGGTATATAATCTAATGTCTTTCCATCTGATGAGTATTCCGTATTTTTAAGCCATTTAGTTACATTACCACTACCACCATTATATGCCGCTAACATTAACTCTAAATCTCCATTAAATTCATCATTAAGCCTATCTACATACCATGTTCCTATCTTTATGTTCATTTCTGGATCATACATCATATTAGGCATAAAATAAACTATCCCTAATTCCTCAGCTGCCCATTCTCCCGTTTGATCCATTATTTGCATTAATCCCTTAGCATCCTTATTAGATTTTGCATCATTACTAAAATTACTTTCAGTTTTCATAATAGATAATATTAGTAAAGGATCAACTTCAAACTCTTCTGCGTATTTTGTTATATATTCCTCATATTTTATTGGGAATACGTACTTTTTTAAAATATAGTTCCCACCTAAAATTAATATTAATACTACTAGTAAAAATACTAATATCTTTTTGAAGCTCATACTATTCTCCTATCTAACTTATATCTCTTAAAAAGTTGATAATATTACCAACTTGACTTAAGGTATTCTCTATCTTCCCATTATTATCAATAAGAATATCTGACATTTCTTTTTTCTTTTCTAATGAATATTGCGCATTTATTCTATTGACTATTTCATCTCTACTCAACTTATCTCTTTCCTTGATTCTTTGAACTTGAGTGTTTGAATCTATCCACACTAGTATTATATAATCCATTTCTTCATTTAATCCTTGCTCAATAAGTGTAGGAGCATCAAGGACTACTAAAGGTGTATTCTTCTGTTCATAGTCATGAAGACTTTCAAAAATCTCTCGTTTAATATATGGCATAATCAAATCTTCATATTTCTTTCTTTGTTTAGGAAATCTAAAAATATGATTGCCAAATTCTTTTCTTCTAAACTCTCCACGCCAATCAAAAAATCCCTCTCCAAACTCAATCCTAACTCTTTCTAATATTTCAGGATATTTTTCCAAAGTCATTTTTGCTATACTATCCGCATCTATCACAGGAAAACCTGCCTGAACAAGCATTTTGGATATTGTACTTTTTCCAGAACCAATGCCCCCAGTAAGCCCTATCTTTAACATGTAAATCCTCCTTATTTTGCCTCATACCAACTGTAACCAATATTCATATCTACATCTAATGGAACTTTTATTTCATATGCATTTTCCATTTCTTCCTTAACTAACTTCTTAACTACTTCTAGCTCATCATTCTTAACATTTAAGATAAGTTCATCGTGAACTTGAAGTATAAGCGTACTCTTTAAGCCCTCTTTATTTAACCTATTATATACATTTACCATAGCCAATTTTATGATATCAGCTGCACTACCTTGGATTGGAGCATTCATAGCTAATCTTTCTCCAAGTGCTTTAACAATTTTATTTGAAGCTTTAATTTCAGGAATAAGTCTCTTTCTATTTATCATAGTAGTTACTGCCCCTGTAGTTTTAGCCTCTTCAATAGTCTTATCTAAGTATTCCTTAATTCTTGGATATCTATCAAAGTATATCTCCATATATTCTGCTGCTTCTTTTCTTGTAGTCCCTATATCTTGAGATAATGAGAAATCACTTATTCCATATACTATCCCGAAGTTTACTGCCTTAGCTCTACTTCTCATTACTGATGTAACTTCATCTAATGGTACATTAAATACTTCTGATGCTGTCTTTGTATGAATATCTGAATGATGATTGAATGCATCAATCATATTTTCATCTCCAGCCATATGAGCTAATACTCTAAGTTCAATTTGTGAGTAGTCACAACTAAGTAATACTTCACCTTCATTATGTGGAATAAATACTTTTCTAATTTCTCTACCCATTTCATATTTTATTGGGATATTTTGAAGATTAGGATCTGTTGATGATAATCTTCCTGTAGTTGTAACCGCTTGATTAAAACATGAATGAATTGCTTTATCAGCTTCAATAACATTCTTCAATCCTTCTACGTAAGTTGAGTTTAACTTAGTAATTTGTCTGAAATAAGTTATCTTTGGAATTATTTCATGCTTATCAGCAAGTTTCTCAAGTACTTCTGCATTCGTTGAATACCCTGTTTTTGTCTTTTTAATAACTGGCAAATCTAATTTTTCAAATAATATTTTACCAAGTTGTTTTGGTGAACTAATATTAAACTCTTCTTCTGAAAGTTCAAATATCTCAGCTTGAGTAGTCTCAATTTCTTTTTTAAACTTTACTGCAAGTTCATCAAGCATTTCTTCATTTACTGTAAATCCTTCAGCTTCCATTGATGATAGCACAAGTATTAATGGATGCTCTACATTATAATAAAGATACTCCATATCCTCTTCTACTATTCTATTAGAAATATATTTATATAATTCTTTCATTTTAATAGTAAGAATTGCATTTCCTTGCTCATCCTTATCAGAAGCATCTACCCCTAAATATTCATTTACCAATGAAACTAATGGGTATTTTCCTTTTGATGAATCAATTATATACGCTGCTATTTCAGTATCAAAAATGAAATTATCTATATCCATACCATTTTTCTTAAGAATAGTAATTAAATGCTTTGCATTATGAATTACCTTCTCAGTATCTTTATTCTCCATTATTGATTTTAATGCGTTTAGTTTATCTTTATACGAAGCTTCTATATCACTTAAGTTAACTATAAATGCTTTATCTCCAGTTGAAATATATAATTCAGTTAATACACTTTTAGCAAATGATGTTTCATTTTCAGCTTTATATTGAATGTACACTCTTTTAAAACTTTGATTGCATAGTCTCTCTAGTTCTTCTAAAGTATTTATTTTTTCTATTTCAAAATTTTCTTCTTTTTCTTGAGTATTTATTTCTGGTAACTTAGCTAAAATTGATTTCATTTGAAGCTTAAATATAAGCTTCTTTAAATTTTCTGCATCTATATTCGATGTATCTTTAATATCATCTAAATCAAATTCCATAGGCATATCAATCATAATAGTAGCTAACTTCTTAGAGAAAATCGCTTGTTCACTATAAGTTTCTAAGTTCTCTTTAAGCTTCTTACCACTAATTTCATCTATATGTTGAAGTACCTCTTCTACTGATCCATATGTTTGGATTAACTTAAATGCTGTCTTTTCCCCTACACCTGGAACCCCTGGAATATTATCAGACTTATCGCCCATTAATCCCTTAACATCAATAAATTGTGTTGGTGTAACTCCAAACTCTTCTATAAATGTTTTTTCATCATAAACAGCAGTTTCTGAAACACCCTTCTTTGTAATAACTACATGAATATTTTCTGATGCTAATTGAAGAGCATCCTTATCTCCTGTTACTACATATACTTCAATACCTTTTGATGCTGCATACTTTGCAAGGCTTCCTATAATGTCATCAGCTTCAAAACCTTCAAGCTCATAGATATTAATGGATAAGTACCCTAAAAGTTCTTTTATAAGTGGAAATTGCTCTGCAAGTTCTGGTGCCATTTTCTTTCTACCAGCTTTATATTCTTCATATTCTTTATGTCTAAATGTAGGGCCCTTTTTATCAAAGGCTGCTACTATGTAATCAGGATTTATTTCATCCTTCATTTTAAATAACATATTCATAAATCCGTAAATCGCGTTTGTATTTATACCTTCACTTGTTGTTAAAGGTGGTACTGCAAAAAATGCTCTATTCATTAGTGAATTTGAGTCTAAAATTAATAATCTTTCCATTTTTCCTCCAAAGGTTCTTTACCTATTAGTTTTATATTTTTAATTATACTATATCTCATTAATAAAGCTATCCAAAATTTCTTAAATAATTCATAAGTTTAATTGAAAAAGATAAATACTAACTATATAATAAGTTTATTCAGAATTTTTATACGAGGAGGAAAAATAATGAAAGAACAATTAAGAGAATATGCAAAGCTTTCTGTAACTACAGGTGTAAATCTTCAAAAAGGTGATACATTAATTATAAATGCTGGAATTGAAGCTGCTGAGCTTGCAAGAGAGATTGCTACATGTGCTTATGATGCTGGTGCTAAGGATGTTATTATTCACTATAATGACCAATCATACCAAAGAATAAGACTTGAAAAAACATCGGTTGAAGTACTTAAGGATATTCCTACTTGGGTAATTGATGGAGTTGTTCCTTACTCAAAAAAAGGTGCTTGCTTTATTTCAATAAGCTCTCAAGACCCTGATGCTTTTAAAGGATTAGACCTTGAAAAAGTAGCTGAATATCAAAAAGCAAGACAAATTGCATTAAAAGAATACTCAGATAATGCAATGTCGAATAAATGTAGATGGTGTGTTTTATCCTATCCATCAAAAGCTTGGTCTAAGAAAGTATTCCCTGCTTTAAATGAAGATGAAGCTCAAAGTAAATTATGGGAACTTATATATGGTGCATCTAGAGTTCTTGAACTTAAAGGAACTGAAGAATGGAAAAAGCATAATGCATTAATTCAAGAAAAGAAAGATTTCTTAAATGAAAATAGATTTAAATCACTACACTTTAAGAATAGTAAGGGTACTGACCTTCATATGGAGTTACCTGAAGGACATATTTGGGCTGGTGGAGCAGAAGATGATGTTAATGGTATTCCATTTAATGCAAATATTCCAACTGAAGAAATATTCTCTATGCCAAAAAGAGATACTTTAAACGGAACTGTTGCTTCATCAAAACCTTTAAGCTATAGTGGTAACTTAATTGATGAATTTACATTAACTTTCAAAGATGGTAAAGTCGTAGATTGTACTGCTAAAGAAGGTCTTGAAGTATTAAAAACACTTCTTGCAAGTGATGAAGGTGCTTCTTATATTGGTGAAGTAGCACTTGTACCTTTTAATTCTCCAATTTCTAATTCTAATGTTGTTTACTTTAACACATTATTTGATGAAAATGCAGCTTGCCATTTAGCTTTTGGTAGATCATATTCTTCAAATATAGAAAATGGAGCTGAACTTTCTGAAAAAGAATTACTTGAAAAGGGTGCTAACCAGTCTATAATTCATGTGGATTTTATGATTGGAACTGATGATCTTAATATTACTGGAATCAATAAGGATGGTAAAGAAATAGATATCTTTGTTAATGGAAACTTTGCTTAGACTTTAAATAGACTTAGTTAAATTTAATTGCTTTGGTTATAAAAATGGATCTGAATCATTTTGATTCAGATCCATTTTAATTTATATATTATGCTTTCTTTTTACTTCTTTCTTGTTTTCTTCTAAGAGCTTCTATTTCTTCTTCTATTCCTTCTGCTACTCTTTCAAGTTTCTTTTTTGTTTTGCTACCTGCACTAAATGTGCCTAGAAGCATCCCTATTTTACTTCCTATATTATTTAATTTTTGCTCTTCAACTAGCTCAATTCTAGTTCTATCCTCTGCCTCTGCTATAAATTTATATGTACTTATATATAAATCTTTCCCTAATTCTCCTGAAACTTGATAAAGTGAATCCAATTCATAATCTGTAACTTTCATTACCATTTTTAATGTTTGATTAGCTGATTGCTTAATCATCTTAGTACATTTTGAACCTAATGGATTTTTATCAGGAAACTTTGGAAATTCTCTCTTATTTACTTTTATAAATCCCTTAAAAACGTCTTCAATCGGTTCTAAAACCACTTTGCTTGCTGTAAACTTACTCATAACATCCCATCCTTTAAAGTTCATATTACAAATATTATCTCATAAATTTATTAAATTTCCAAACACTTTGATATAATAGATAGTATATAAGGAGGTATATAATGAAATATAGAAAAAAGAAAGTTCAAATCCTATTAGGTATAATTATTATTCTACCCTTTTTATTTTATTATAATAATTCTGTTATAGAAACAACATATATTGATTATAATAATTCAAAACTTCCAGCAAGCTTTGATGGTTTACGTATAGTTCACTTATCAGATCTTCATAATAAATCATTTGGGAAAAATCAATATAATTTAATAGATAAAGTTAAACAGGAAAATCCTAACCTAGTTCTTATAACTGGTGATATAGTTGATAGAAATTCTAAAAATGCTGATAATGCACTTTCTTTAGTTGAAGAACTAACTAAATTTACAAAAGTTTACTACGTTTCTGGAAATCATGAAACTTCTGGTTCTCAATTTAAGTCATTACAAGAAGGCTTAGCCGAACGTGATGTTATTATACTAGATGACAAACAAGTAACTATTTCAATAGGATCTGATGTTATAAACCTTTGGGGAATTTCTAATAATAGTTTAGCAACACTACCTTATGATTATGATAAATACACATCTTTAGATAATACTGAATTTAATATGCTTATTGCACATAAACCTGAGTATCTAGAAGATTATAAAAATATAGGTTTTGATTTAGGATTTGCTGGACATGCTCATGGTGGTCAAATTAGAATTCCTTTTATAAACCAAGGAATAATAGCTCCTGGACAAGGATTATTACCAAAATATACTGAAGGGATTAATACAATTGAAGATTTTTCACTTGTAATATCAAGAGGTCTTGGTAATAGTGGATTTCCACTACGCCTATTCAATAGACCAGAAGTTATAGTCGTAACCCTTCATAAATAACAAAAAAATATTTTTCACTTGTTATAAGTTATTTTATACTATATAATATGATTATACTTATTTTGTAAGGAGATGTTATTTATGCTAATTGATAAACTAAATTTAATGATTAATAATTCAAATAAAATTGATAATGTTACTGGCACATTGGGAATGAATATTTTCAAAAAGTGTAATGCTCTTACACTGACTTTAAAAAATAAAGAAATTGATATTAATAGGGTAAATGAATGTAGATATATAATTAAAAATGATACATCTTTATTATCAAATTTTAGAGGTAACAATCTATTAACAACTGCTGTTAATTTATCTTTAGAAGAGAATCCAAATAATAGTTTACATGAACTTATGGACATATACTCAAAACTTAAAGCTCACTTCTTTACAAATCAATTTTTAGTATTAGCAGCTCAAGTTATTTATAGTGCAAGACATGCCGTAAATGTTGATGAAGCAATAATAAATACACGAAAAGCTTATGACCATATGAAAAGTAACCATGTTTTTTTAACATCATCAGAAGATATTTCTGCTGCTGCTATGATTGCAACTACATCAACTGATTTAAACAAGACATTTTCTGATATTGAATCATGTTATTCAATATTAAAGAACAATGGATTTTGGGGTGGTAATAATCTACAATCACTATCTCATATTCTTTCATTATTTGAAGGTACCCCTGAAGAAAAATGTTCTAGAGTCATTTCACTTGATAGATCTTTAAGAAAATACAATATTCCTTTAAAGGGATATTCATTACCTATTTTAGGAGTTAGTGCTTTTGCTACTGATGATTTCGATGTATTAGCTAAACATATGTTAGAAACTAATAACTATCTAAAAAAACACTCCGGATTTGGTTCCTTTTCATTAGGAACTCCTGTACGTTCAATGATTACTGCTGCTCTTGTTACATCTAGCTATATTGAAGCAAATGATGTTAATATCAACAATAAGTTCATTGAAGCTACAAATAATGCTGCATTAAATATTATTATAGTTATGCAAATAGCAGCCTCTTCAGCAGCTGCTGGAGCTGCCGCTGGAGCCGCTGCAAGTTCAGGAAGTTAAAGAACTATATGCAAATGGGGCTGTATCCATTCTTGGATACAGCCCCTCATTCTTTTAGAATTACATTTTTCTCTTACTAGTTTTAATCATTTTATATAAATTAGATTTTATTTCATTTGTTATTGCATCACTCTTCATTCTCCATGTCCAATTCTTACCTAATGTAGACGGTTCATTCATCCTACCTTCTTTTCCTATTCCTAATATATCTTGAATAGGAATAATAGCAATCCTTGCTGGTGAATTATATGCAATATCTATTAAAACCTTATTTATTTCTTCTTCTTCACCTAATTCTGATAATGCCCTTATTTGCTCTTCTCTTTCTTCTGTCATTTCATCTTCTATCCAACCTAAAATAGTTTTATTATCATGGGTTCCAGTATAAACTATTGAATTTTCTTTTTGATTAATTGGTAGATATTTATTATCTTCATCACCATCAAAAGCGAATTGAAGTACATTCATCCCAGGAAATCCCGTTGCTTCTAAAAGTTCAAATACTTCTTTTGTTAAATATCCTAGATCCTCAGCAATAATATTCACTTCGCCTAGCTCATCTTTTATAGAATTAAATAAATCTATATCTGGTCCCTTTACCCATTTACCTTTTACAGCATTTTCAGCTCCATATTGAACTTCCCAGAAAGCTTCAAACCCTCTAAAATGATCAATCCTAACTACATCATATATACTTGATGAATATTTTATTTTGTCGATCCAATACTTATAATTATTACTCTTAATATACTCCCAATTATAAATAGGATTACCCCAAAGTTGTCCATCTTCTGAAAAGTCGTCTGGAGGACAACCTGAAACTGTTATAAGATTTCCATCATCATCTAACTTAAAATTATCTTTTTCACCCCAAACATCCGCTGAATCATATGCACAATATATAGGTATATCACCTATTATTTTAATGCCATTTTTATTAGCATACTCTTTTAAAGAGTACCATTGTTCAAAAAACATACATTGTACAAAGTTCCAAAAACTAATGTCTTCTTTTAGTAAATCCTTATAATCTTTAAGTGCTTTTTTAGTTCTCATTCTTATACTCTTAGGCCAATTCCCCCAGGCTACACCACTATAGAAATTTTTTATTGACATATAAAAAGAATAATCTTGCAACCAATTTGCATTTTCTACTTCAAAATCCCTAACACTGTTTTTAATCACTTCTGTTCTATTTTGATACGCTATTTTTAATACTTTAAATCTATTATTATATAAAGTTCCATACTCTACTGATTCTAAATTACTTCCCCATTTAAATCTTTCTATATCATTTTTTGTAAGTAATCCTTTTTCAATTAAAATATCGAAGTCTATAAAATATGGATTACCTGCATATGAAGAAAATGATTGATATGGAGAATCTCCATAAGACGTTGGTCCTATAGGTAATACTTGCCAATACTTTTGCCCTGTTTCTTTTAAAAAGTCAACAAAATCATATGCTTCCTTTCCTAATGTTCCGATCCCATATTCACTTGGTAACGATGATATGTGCATTAAAATTCCTGCTTCTCTTTTCAACTACTTCACATCCTCTAAATATACTGCTTATATAGTATATTCTTAGTTGTGAACTATATATCACTTAATTTATTCCTTACTAGTTAAATCTTCTATCATTTCTCTTATTCTCCATTCATCGCTCAAATTAGTCATAACTAAAATCTCATCTCCAGCTTTTATAATAGTATTACCTTTCGGTAATATTTCATTTTCACCACGCTTTAATGAAACAATAAGAGTATTATCTGGAAGTTCTAACTCTTTTAATCTTTTATTTTCTATTTTTGATCCAAAATGTATTACACTTGGTATTATTATTTTTTGAGAACTATCACTATGATAATCATTTATATTGTTTTTCTTTAATAGTCGTTCTAATAATGAATCGTAAATTGGTAAGCTTTTTAAATAATCTGCCACAATATATGAAGTTATTGATACTATTGTTAATGATAATAGATGGCTAAATGAACCTGTCATTTCAGTTATCAATATAACACCTGTTATCGGTGCTCTTACTATTGCTGTAAAATATCCAGCCATTGATAATATAATAAAATTATTAAAAAACTGTGCTTCTACGCCTAAATAATTTATTGAAATATATCCGAAGACTGCGCCAATAGAACCACCAATTATAAGTAATGGGAAGAATATTCCCCCTGGTGCTCCTGAACCAAAACTTGCCATTGAAAATAAGAATTTAGCAATTAAAATTGCACATAATAATCCTAATGTAGAATTTAAAGTTAGTTCTTCTATAACGCTATGTCCACCACCTAAAACTACTGGAAATATTAATCCCATAACTCCTGCAAGTAAAAATGGAATAATCATTTTAATTGGTGTTTTTAACTTTATCTTTTCATATAAATCTTGAGTTTTTAAGGTAAACCAATTATAAAACGCCCCTAATCCACCCAATAACACTCCTAATATAATTAAAATCCAATAATTTTTCAAATGAATTGGTACAGTTTCTCCAAAATCAAAAACTGGTTTAAGTCCAAAAAACTGTTTGGCTATAAAATCTGCTGATATAGCAGCTACCATTGTAGATAATATAACTAATGGTGAAAAATATTTATATATCTCTTCTAATGAAAACATAATACCTGATAATGGGGCATTAAAAGCTGCTGAAAGCCCTGCACTTGCTCCACTACTTAATAGCAATCTACGTTCTAATCTGGTGCTATTAAATTTTTTACTTATTACATCTGCAGTACATGCTCCTAATTGTACTGATGGGCCTTCTCTACCTAATGATAGACCTGATAGTACTGAAAGTGTTCCCCCTATAAACTTATTTATTATAATTGGCATTGGCCTATTTTGAATGTATCCACCCATTACTCCCTTAACTTGAGGAATTCCACTACCACTTATAAATGGTTCTTTATCTATCAATTTTCCCACTGTATATCCCATTATTGCTAAAGCAATAAGCCAAATAGGAATAAGCCATTTATTATTGGTTTGATAATCATATATAAATAAAGCTACTTTTTCAGCATAGAGTAATGCAAACCTATATACAACTACAACTAAACCTGTTATTATTCCTACTATTAGACATTTAAGAACAAGCTTAAGCTTTTTCTCATTTGTGTCTGTTATGATATCAAATTTCTTTATCACATTACCTCGCCTCCACTTGATATTCTATACCTTTCAATGAACTTTTTCCATAACATATAATTAAAAGAGCTGTATAAAGCAAGTATTTCAAATGAATTACTCTTTATACAGCTCTTTTAATTAACTTATTTTTTATAATACAAATTTTCTAATAGCCTTTGCAACTCCTGATTGATTATTATCTAATGTAACATATCCAGCAATTGATTTAATCTCTTCTGTTGCATTTCCCATAGCAACTCCAAGTCCTGCATATTCTAACATTGACTTATCATTTTCACTATCTCCAATACACATAACTTCTTCTTGCTTAATGTTGAGGAATTCTGCTAGCTTTTTAACGCCATCACCTTTTGATGATTTTGAATCCATTACTTCAAAGTTATTTGCCCAAGATGTAACAACATTTAAGCTCTTATTAGAGGCAACTTCTTCCTTAGCTTTTAGAACTTTTTCTGGATTTTTAGAATCAATACTTATTCCTTTTAAAATTCTACCATCTAATGTTCTAAATGCTTCTCTATAGTCATCAACTACAAGAATCTCAACTCTATCTACTTCCTCTAATCTAGAGTTCATTACAACATATGAATGATCATTAGGTAATGGTTTATTAGTTACAACACCTTCACTTGTTGAGAAGTATGTCATTAAATCATACTTCTCTGCTATATCTAAATAAAAGTCTAGTTCTTCTATAGTCATTGGATTGTTGTATATAGCCTCTTCTCTTCCAATTTCAGATATATAAGCACCATTTGTAGATATTATAGGTGTATTAATTCCTAATATAGATGCATACTTACTTGCACATTTAACAACCCTACCTGTAGTTATTGCTATATGCACACCTTTATCTGTTGCTTCTTTTAATGCTTTTTTATTTTCTTCACTTACTTCGTGATTACTATTTAATAAGGTTCCATCCATATCAATACATATTAACTTATACATTATATTCTCCTTATCATCTGTAATTTTGTAACACTTTAATCTACTGATTTTAATGACTCTACCATTTTTACATTCTTTAATTTATAATACATTGCTACATTTACCAATAGTGCAAAGAATAATGTTAAGAATGCTGATAGTACAAAACTTGGTACATTTATATTTCTACCAAACATTAAACTTTCAAGTTCTACAGTTATCATTATAAACCTATGAAGTAAAATTCCAAGACCTAGCCCTGCAAAAGTACCTATAACAGTTAATATTATGTTTTCACGATAAATGTATGCACTTACTTCATTATCATAGAATCCTAATACCTTTATTGTAGCTATTTCTCTCATTCTTTCAGAAATATTTACATTAGTTAAGTTGTATAACACTACGAATGCTAATGCACCTGCTGATATTATTAAAATTAGAACTACATAGTTAAGACTCTTAATTGTATCTCCAAAACTATTTTTAATTGATGATGTAAATCCAACACCTACTACTCCATCTAATTCAATTATATCAGATGATAAATTACTCTCTTCAGTAACATCAATATTATTTATTGTGTATATTCCGTTATAAACTGCATCTTTCCCAAACACTTTTTTATAGTATTCCTTTGTCATATAAGCATAGTGTGAAAGATAGTTTTCTACTATTCCTGTTATCGTAGCCTTACCTTGCTTATCATCTTTATCTCTAATTATTATTTCATCTCCAACCTTTACTCCTAATTGCTTTGCAACTTTTTCAGTTAGAATAATTCCATCTTGATTTAATTCTACTGTTTCTCCTGTTGTTCTATTTTCTAAAATAATAAAATCTTTTAAACTATTTAAATCTTGTGGTACAACAATTGATATATCTTTTGTTGTATCATCCTTTGTTACTTTACCATTTTGAGTACTCATATATGCATATTTATCTATTCTACTGTCATTTTCTAAGTACTTATTTATATCTTCCTTTTGAGTATTAACTATACTAGAATCTAAATTTATAGCTGTATCATATTTATATATAACTCCAAACTGTTTATCTACAATTGTTTGAATTGAATCCTTTATTCCAAATCCAGTTAATAGCAATGCTGTACATCCAGCTATACCAAATACAGTCATAAAGAATCTCTTTTTATACCTTAATATATTTCTTACAGTTACTTTTCCTATAAAGTTAAACTTATTCCAAATGAAAGGCATTCTTTCAAGAAGTATTCTCTTCCCTTCTTTTGGAGCCTTAGGTCTCATCAATACTGATGGTGTTTCCACAAGTTCTTTGTAACAAGCTGACATTGCTGCAAGTGTTGTTACTAATACTGCTGCAAGTGTTGCTCCTAAAGCTAGTGGAATATTAAATCCAAGTTCAACTGTAGGTAATGAATACATTATTCCATATGCATTAAATACAACTAATGGGAATACTGTTAGCCCTATTGCAAGCCCAACTATACTACCTGTTAGTGAAGCTGCTAATGCATAAACTATATACTTTGATGCAATTGCACCTTTACTATATCCTAAAGCTTTTAATGTACCAATATTAACTCTTTGTTCATCAACCATTCTTGTCATAGTAGTTAAGCAAACAAGTGCTGCTACTAAAAAGAAGAATACTGGGAATACTGCTGCTAATGCATCAATACTATCTGCTGAGTTTTTGTAATCCATATATGAATAATGAGAATTTCTATCTAAAATAATCCACTCTGGTTTTTCAATTTCAGATAATGCTTTTTCTCCATCTTCAATTTTTTCTTTAGCAATTTTAAGTTGTTTCTCTACTTCTAATTTATTTGTGCTATATGCTTCTTCACCTTTTGCTAACTCAACTCTTCCTTTTTCTAATTCTTCTCTAGCCTTATCAAAACCATTTTTAGCTGTTAATTTTCCAGCTTCCAAAGCTTTAGTTTTACTTTCTAATTCTACTTTGGAATCATCAAGTAATTTTCTGCTTTCTTTTAATTTATTTTCTGCATTAACTAACTCTTGTCTCTTAGAACTTAATTCTGTTTTTACAACATTTAACGCTTCTTCAGATGAAGTAATAACAATATTTAATCCATCAATTTTATTTTTCAAAGCTTCTGTTGGGTTAGTTTGATATTCATCCTCTAGCTTTTTCTTTTCATCATTTAAATATTTTAATGCTGATTCTCCCTGTGATACATAACCTTCATATTTATTTAACTCTGCTTCTGCTGATGGTTTGATTGCATTTAATTGAGCTAGCCCATCTGCATATTCCTTTTCTCCAGCTTCTAATTGCTTTTTGCCATCATTTAGCTGCTTCTCTGAATCTTTTATAAATTTATTAGTATTTTCTTCTTCTAACTTTAATTTATTTTCACCTATAGCTAATTGTACTTTTGCATTATCTATAGTCTCTTTTGCTTTATCTAATTCCTCTACTGCAAGCTTTTCGTTTTTCTCAAGTTCTACTTTTCCTTCTTCAAGCTTTTGCGATACTTCTTTTTTAATTTCTTCGTATCTTATTTCATTTCTTTGACCTGATATGTTTTCTAATTGTGCTGTAACTTTATCTACAACGTCAAAATATGAATCCTTATAAGAATTTAATTCCTTTGCTCCACTTACTGTTAAAAATATCTCTGTAAATGCTGGTGATTTAAAATCTTCTTCTGGAATCATTATGAAGCTTTCTACCTTCCCTGATCCAATTGGTGCATTACCTTTTTCAAATGATAAGTAATAGGGTGTTTGAACCGTTCCAACTACCTCATACTCAGTATAAGCTAATGCATCTTCTATCTTTTCGCTGGTTCCTGTTGAAAGTTTTAATTTAGTACCAATTGGAATTTGAGCTTCTATCATCTTAGATGCTTCCACTAAACATTCACCTGGTTTATTTGGCATTCTTCCATCTATTAATGTTACTCTATTTATATAATCTTTATTGTCATCACTCATATTACTAAAAGGAATTGAATGTGCTGCTAGCACAAGCTCACTAGAATTAAATTCTCCTAGTACATTCATAAAATATGATGGTGCAATACCTTCTACTCCATCTATTTTTTCTACTTCTTCTACATCACCTTTAGTAAGTCCTAATGTAGATATAAGTCTAATATCCATTAAATTATTATCATCATAATATTTATCAGCAGTATTTTTCATATCTATTGGAGAAACTTTTACTCCTGTAAAAAATGCTACTCCAAGAGCTACTATTGCTAATATAGATACAAATCTTCCAAATGATTTTTTAATGTCTCTAAATATGTCTTTACTTATTGCGTTTTTCATTTTACCATTCTATCCTTTCTACAGGAGTTGGATTTTCATTTACCGTAACGCTTTCAATCTTACCATTCTTAACCTTTATTACTTTATCACCCATTGGTGCAAGAGCTAAGTTATGGGTAATTATAATAACTGTCATTCCCATTTCTCTACATGTATCTTGTAAAAGCTTTAAGATTGCCTTACCAGTGTTATAATCTAATGCTCCTGTTGGCTCATCACAAAGTAAAAGCTTTGGATTTTTAGCGAGTGCTCTAGCAATAGCTACTCTTTGTTGCTCTCCTCCAGATAGCTGTGCTGGGAAATTCCCCTTTCTATCTCCAAGTCCAACCGCATCCATAGTTTTATTTATATCTAATGGATCTTTACAAATCTGAGTTGCAAGTTCCACATTTTCTAGTGCTGTTAAGTTTTGAACTAGATTATAGAATTGAAATACAAACCCTATATCGTATCTTCTATATGTAATAAGATCTTTGTGAGAGTACTTACTAATGTCATTTCCATCAACAATTACTTGCCCACTTGTTGGAGAATCCATTCCTCCTAATATATTTAAAACAGTACTCTTACCAGCACCTGATGCACCAGCAACTACTACAAATTCACCTTTATTAACTTCAAAGTCTACACCATTTACTGCATGTATCTCTACTTCACCCATTTTATAAGTTTTCTTTACATCCTTAAATTTTATATAACTGCTCATTATTCCACTCCTAGCTATTAATTTTGTCTTTTCATTATAAGTATATCTTGCCTAATTAGATTCCTTTATATTAACTATATCTCAAATTTTCTAACTTGTCCTAATTTTGAATATAAATTCAAACAACATTAACAAAAAGCACACACTTTTACCTAAGTGTATGCTTTTATATCTATATCTCTATTATTTTTTTATTTACCTTTAGCAATTAAACCAAATAAAAATATACCTTCACTATTAAACTATATTATTCAAAAAATCACATTTTCTATTTTATAAAATTAATGCATTTGAAGAACTAATTTCTAGGCTGTATAATCTAATACGAGGTGTTTATTATGAATATTAATGAAATTTTATATAGATGTACTTTATGTACAAGAAATTGTAATGTAGATAGAACTAATGGAAAAATTGGATTTTGTAATGCTTCAGACATTATTAAGGTTGCTAGAGCTGAACTTCATCATTGGGAAGAGCCTTGCATTTCTGGTGAAAATGGATCTGGAACAGTTTTCTTTTCAAATTGTAATTTGAAATGTGTTTTCTGCCAAAACTATGAGATATCATCTTTTGGTAAAGGAAAGGAGGTATCTATTGAAAGGTTAAGTGAAATATTTCTTGAACTTCAAAGTAAGGGAGCTAATAATATTAACTTAGTTACTCCAACACATTATGTTCCACAAATAATTCAGGCTTTAGATATTGCTCAAAATAATGGATTAACTTTACCTATTGTTTATAATACAAATGGAATTGATTCATTAGATACAATTAAGTCTCTAAAAGGTTATATAGATGTATACCTACCAGACTTTAAGTATCAAAATGATAAATATGCTCTTAAATATTCTAAATCAAAAAACTATAGTGAAAATGTGTTAACTATCATCAAAGAAATGATAGACCAAGTTGGTCCCCCTAAATTCTCTGATAATGGAATAATTCAAAAAGGAGTTATAGTAAGGCATTTAATGTTACCAGGGCTTTTATTTGATTCTAAAAAAGTAATAGATTCAATCTACACAAACTTTAAAGATGATGTATATATTTCTATAATGAATCAATATACACCAATGTTTAATGCATGTAACTACCCAGAAATCAATAAACCATTAAACCCTAAGACATATGATTGCCTTATAGATTATGCTCTTGAAATAGGTGTTAAAAATGGCTTTGTCCAAGAATCTGGTACAAACTCAAAAGAATTCGTTCCTGACTTCAACAATGAAGGTGTTTAAACCAATCTTATATGTATAAAAAAGAGTCTGTATTAAAATTTCTTGTAATTTTAATACAGACTCTTTAAATTTTAATTATGATTCATTACCTTACGCTTATAAGTCTATAACCATCATCATAATCTCATTATTTCTTTTTATAAATGTATCAAGTTCATCTGCTCCAAGTGATTTACTACCTATTAAAGCTAGATCAACAATTTGCTTGCAAATTAACTGGGCCTTTTCTTTTTTACTTTCATCATTTCCAATGCTAATCAATTTTTTAATTATTGGATTGCTATCATTAATAACTAATGTTCTTTCTTCTAAGAAATTCATTGGCATTCCTGCTCCACCAAACTGTGCTTGCATTTCAGCCATTCTTCTTGAGTGTTCTGAAACTAATACCATTGCTGGAGTACTTTCATTCTTTAAGCTTTCAACAGAATACTCCTTCATTTTATCTCCAATAGTATTCTTAAATAACTCTACTATTTTTTCTTTACTTTCTTTATCCTCTTCTTTTTCATCCTTATTTTTTAATACATCAGAAATGTCAGAATCAACTCTAGTAAACTGAGCAGTTCCACCCTTATATTCTAAGAATGAAATAAAGTTATTATCTATTGGTGTTCTTAAAATTACAGCATCTAGTCCATACTCTTTAAATAACTTTATATATTGAGATTGTTTTTCTTCATCACTTACATAAAATACTTTGTTTTCATGCTTTTCTTTTGCATTATCTAAGTAATCTTGTAATGTTATATATTCATTATTTAGATTTTTATATACTATTGAATCCTTAATTTTATCATAGAAACTTTCATCTCTTAAACATCCATACTTAATAAATAGTTGAATGTCATCCCAGAAACCATTATATTTTTCTCTATCATTTTTAAATATACCATTAAGCTTATCAGCTACTTTCTTAACTATGTGCTTAGATATCTTATTTACTTCTCTATCATTTTGTAGGAAGCTTCTAGAAACATTTAAAGGTAAATCTGGACAATCTATTACACCTTTTAATAATAGTAAGAATTCAGGAATAACTTCCTTTATATTATCTGCTACGAAAACTTGATTATTAAATAATTTTACTTGTCCTTCTACTAATTCAAATTCATTTTTAAGTTTAGGGAAATATAGAATTCCTTTTAAGTTAAATGGGAAATCTACATTTAAATGAATCCAAAATAGTGGATCTTGGTAGTCATTAAATACCTTCTTATAAAAATCCTTATACTCCTCATCAGTACATTCGCTTGGTTTTTTAAACCATAATGGATTTGTATCATTTAAAGCAACTTCTTCTTTTTCTTCTTCCTTCTTTTCTGCATTTTCATCTATACAGTAAATTTCAGTAGGTAAGAATGAACAATACTTTTCTATGATACTTTTAACTTTATAAAATTCTAAGAATTCCTTGCTTTCTTCATCTACAAATAAAGTTATTGTTGTTCCTCTTGTTTTTCTTACATCTGAGGAATTTATTTCGTACTCAGTACCACCTTCACATACCCATCTAACTGCTTCAGCGCCATCTTTAAATGATAATGTATCAATTTGCACCTTACTTGCTACCATAAATGCAGAATAGAATCCAAGCCCGAAATGACCTATAATATCATTTCCTTCTCCCATCTTTTCTTTATACTTTTCAATAAAGTCCTCTGCACCTGAGAAAGCTACTTGATTTATATATTTTTTAACCTCTTCCTCAGTCATTCCTATACCATTATCACTGAAGATTAAAGTTCCATTTTCCTTATTTGCCGATACTGTAATCTTAAACTTTTCATCTTCAACACCAGTTGCTTCTCCCAAAGACACAAGTCTCTTATACTTGTTAACAGCATCACAGCCATTACTTATAAGCTCTCTGATAAAAATATCTTTGTCAGAATACAACCATTTTTTGATTATAGGAAAAATATTCTCCGTATGAATTGAAATATTCCCTTTTTCGTTACTCATAAATAATTACTCCTCTCTAAACTTTGTACAGTTATTGTACATATTCTACAAATATAATTTTAATTATATCCTTGACAAATGTCAATATTGACCAAATAAGTGGTTGGACTATATCCAACCACTTATTTAATTTATCTATGGAATTTTAATAAATACTTATTATTTATATTTCTCTAACCTTTTTAGAATTTTGATAATGTAAATAAACTCATAAATACTATTACAGTTATAATATAAATTGCAGTTATTACTCTATCTTTAGTAATTAACTTATTTTCTTTTTTAGCTACACCTTTTTCTATTAATAAACTCATAAGTTTATCTATACCTAACATCATTTCTGAAGTTGTGAATCCAATGTAGGTTACAACTTTATTTTTAAATTCTATATAGTAAGTTCCATCTTCATCAGATCCTATAAACTTAATATCTTCAATTTTATATTCCTTCTTATCTATCACTTCATAGAATTCTGAGAAACTATATTTAACAAGTTTGTTATCAGTTAAATATAATTTATAAGCAATTGCTCCATTTGCCATCCAACCTAGATTACTTGTTGCATAAGCATTAGTTGCTAATACTTCGTGTGTTATTTCTCCATATTTTTCATAAACTTCTTTATCTGCTGCTTTAATTGCTACTTCTCTTAAAATGAATCCATGTTCAACACCATTTGCATATTTATCGCTAGCTTCTCCTAATGATGATTTTATAGTTAATACCTCTGCATCTGTAATATTTATATTCATATCTCTATTTCTCCTTTTTAAATCTTCTATTGATTTGAACAATCTATTTTTTGCTCTTTCTTTATCTGAATCACTTAGTTTTACATCTGGTAAATCTTCTATTTTTAAATTATTTATCTCTTCAAGTCTTTTTTCAAAACCTTTCATTTAAACTACCTCCAAAACTTTCTTTAATTTCTTTCTACTTCTTAAAATCCTAAGACTAACTGCTTTTTCTGTCATTTCAAAATGCAGTGCTATATCTTTTACTCTATGATTTAACATAAACCTTCGAATAAATATCTCTTTATCTAAATCACCTAGTTTTTCTATTTCATACATAACCCGTTTTAAATCATCCTTTATTTCAACTTGTTCCTCAATAGAACTAGTTGCGACTTCATCCCGATCATCAATATCTCCTGCTTTAAAGTGCCTTACTTCTTTTCTTAGAATATCAATTGCACAAAACTTTGCTATTGAAAATATCCAAGCTTCAAATCCATCTTCATTTCCAACATAAGAATCAATCTTTTCCCAAATCTTCATAAGTACAGTATTTAAACACTCCTCGCTGAGCTCCTTATTATTAGTTACCTTAAACCCAACTCTATAAATTAAATCAGAGTATTTATCAAAAACATATTCTAATGCTTGCATATCTCTCTGTTGTAATTTCTCTATGAAATTTTCTTTATTAACCACTTTTTATCATCTCCTTCATTTCCCTCTACACTATGTATCCGTAACAACTCTAAAAATACTTCAAACTTTTTTTAAATATTTTAAATAAAAAATAAACGCACTAATCTACTCAAAAATTAGTGCGTTTACTGTTTTTTATTTGATACTATTTATCTAACAGCTGATCTACAACTTTATTATAATTTTTTAATTCCTTTATTTCATTTAGTTCGGAATCAAGAAGATAATACCTTCCTTCATAACTTCTCACGACTATACCATCTTTACTAGCTCCAATAAGCTCATAATTATCTTTTGCACTCTTTCTAATAAATTCCCCGGTTTTTCTATCATAAAGTTCAACAACTCCTGGTTGCCAAGTATTTCTTACTAGATACTTATCAAAAATACACATAAACCTTATATTCGAATCATCAGCAATTTGATGGCTTTTTTCTGTATCATCATTTAGATTATATACTACAACCTCATCAAATTCTTCATTTTTAATTACATACATAAGTTCATTGTTATTAATATCCATATAACTTATATATCCTTCTACTTTACCTAGATTTTTAATTAACCTTCTTTCATTTGTTTCAATGTTAATAGATACTAAAGCTCTATTATCAACATCTACCATTTCAACTCCATAAACTATATTATCTTCAAATGCAAAATCCATAGATTTTGCCATAGACATCCTTGTAAATCCTTCATGATTCTTTAAAACTTCAAATGTCTTTCTATCATAAATTGCAATTTCTCCACCAATTAATACTTGTATATTTAGATCTTTATCTAATATTTTACTATAGGCCGTACCTAATTCTCCATCTAGTGGATAATCATAATAGTTTTCTCCTAGTTTCATAGCCTCATACTTATTATTCATAAGTATATAATCATCTACAATAATATCAAGATCCACCCTTCTGGACATTGCTTTTCCAACATATAATTTTTCTTCTTTCAAATCATAAAAATTATTATTATAAATTAATCTATCATTATCTATACATATATTGTCTAATGCTACTGTATTTTTTAATATTACTTTTTCTTTTCCATCTAAAGTAATCTCTACTAAATCATAAGCAACCCCATTATTTCTATATGTATATATCTTATCCTTATATATAGAAACACTCTTATAATACTCAAATTTATCTAATATTCTAGTTTCCTTTGTTATAAAGTCATAAATTTTTATCTTGTCATCTAAATTGTATGCTATTTTCTGATCATAAACCGATATATCCATATAATAATTAATATCTGATTCATAATCTTTTAATTCAAGACATTCTAATTCAATACTTTCCTTTGTATTTATATCTACTGCCTTTATATATAATTTAGTGTCTTCTCCTAATTGTTCATATACTAATATATTATTATGAATTGAAAAGTTTTTTAAATTATATGCATTATCTACCAATGTTTCAACATTACCATTTTGCGAATTTATTCCTATTAACTTATCATTATTAATACTACTTATTAAAATCCAATCGTTTATAGATTTAATACTACTACCATTGATTGGCTCATCTATACCTAAATCATATATTCTCTTTTGTTTATTACTTTTATCATATGTTACTAATTCCAAATCTTTTAAGTTATTTGCTCCCTGATAATCAGCCTTGCTTACTAAAGTATAATAACTTTTTTCGTTATCATCTAATATCTCAATATTCATATTATCTAAATTTAATTCATCTATATAACTACCATTATTATTTGAATAACTAAACATACCTATTGAAATTGCTAAAACTATTATGATTGACCCTAACACCTTCTTACTCATAAGTTTCCCCCTGTTTTTTATCCTAGTATTATTTTATCTCTTCCCATACTATATTAAAAGATTTTTTCCATACAATTATATTTCCTATAATTAATGCTCCAATATATATAAAGCTTCCCATAGGTACAAATGTAAGTCCGTAATGTATCCCCCACATTAATCCTAAAATTCCCATCATTCCAAACATAATTGCTACACTTTGTTTTGGTGCATCTTTAAATGAAGTTGAAAAGGGAAGTGTTTTTCCTGTACATCTAAAGAACAATACAACTACCATTATTGCCGCTAGTATTACTCCTACTAAATCTGGAATTATTTTAATTCCAAATATAAATGTGTATATAACAGCTTGTAATAATATAATAGGCACTACAAACTTTACAATAAATGCTTTGATTGTCCCCTTATATACTGGTGCTAAATTTTTAGTTGGCATTATCCTATACACCCAAGCTCCACCATGATTTGCTGAGCATTTAAGCATGTATATTCCCATTGTAAGGTAAGCTACACCAAAGTATATATTGAAATATGCTTTACTATCTCCAATAGCTCCAAGTTCATGTGAATACATTGAATATATCATTATAAAAGGAAATATTATTGCAAACCCTAATGATGGATATAATCTAAGTTTAAAGTCTCTTTCATTCGTCATCATTTTATTTGCAAAGTTAAAGAATGATCTTTCAGAGCTATCTCTACAAACAATAGTAGATACTTTCTCTACTAGACCTCTTTTGATTTTCCCATTAACACTATAATTACTTAACTTTTGAAGATTCTTCTCAAAAGCAGGCATTAATTTTATATAAATTCCTATAGCTATTATTGGAATAATTATAGCTAACAAAGTCATAATAATAATTCCTACATTACTATTACCATTTACAACTAATTCATATGGAGCTGCAAACCACATTGGCGGAATTAAATAATGATACCAAGCTAACTTTACTCCATTAAATAAATCTACATACTCAAATAATCTTATAAGTACTTGATATCCAATTACCATAAACATAGTAAGTGCTATTTGAACATAATTGATTATATCCTTTAGCTTTTCTCCATCGAAAAATCTTAATATAAATAAATATAATAACGCTGTCAGTGATATTACAAATAAATTAACTAATATTACTTCTATAAAATAAATCAAAAAGAATCCTACACCCTGTACAAATAAAGATGCTACAAGTGAAGGTCCTATTAATGCTAATGATATAAACATTATATAAATAGTTATGTGAATAACTTTAGCCATTGATAAAGTTCGTCCATTTACTGGCTTAGTTAAAATTATACCTTTATCTCTTATATCTAGTAATACTGATGAAAAATCCGAAATAAGTGCTGTTAAAGTCATAAATATTATCATCCCAAATACCAAGCTCATTTGGAACATAAATGAATTTCCCATTGCTATAAATGGAATTAAAAATACTCCCATTAAAGCATAAAACCATAACGACTTATAAAATTGATTCTTATCATCATTCTTTTTCTTATCTTGATTTTGGCTTTGATTTCCTTGCATAATAGTAGATTCTCTTCTACCATCCATAGTTAGCTTAACTTGAAGTATTCTTCTCATTACCTCATAATCAACATCAAATTTTTCAAATATACCCTTGAACTTATCAATAAATTGTAATATCTTAAAATCCTTCATATCCCTACCCCTCTTGTACTATGGATACGAACTCTTTTGCTAACTCTTTATATTCGCTAAATCCAGTTATCTTGTTGAATATCTCTTCTAATGAGCCTTCTTTAGATTTCTCTCTAAGCTCTTCAAAGCTACCATCAGCCTGTACTTCTCCAGCTGCTATTAATATAATTCTATTACTTATCTTTTCAACAACATCCATTATGTGAGATGAATAGAATATAGTTTTCCCTTGTGCTGCAAGCTGTGCTAATATTTCTTTTACAACCATAACACTATTAGCATCTAACCCACTAAGAGGCTCATCTAAGAATAAAATATCTGGATCATGTAATAAGCTTGATATAATTAAAACCTTTTGTTTCATACCTTTTGAGTATGAAGAAATCCTTGAATTATATACATTATCTATGTTAAATATCTTCATTAATTTCAATGCTTTTTGCTCTACTATATTTTGTTCTACACCATATAGTTCTCCAATAAATGATAAATATTCCCTTGCTGTTAAACTATCATAAATATCAGCTATTTCTGGCACATATCCAATCTTTCTTTTATAATCTACATTCCCAGTTGATATATCTTTACCAAAAATCTCAACCTGTCCACCATAACCCTGAACTAATCCAAGCATTATCTTTACCGTCGTACTTTTACCAGCACCATTAGGCCCTATATATCCTATAATTTGACCTCTATATACATCTATATTTATTCCCTTCAGTACCTCCTTAGTTCCGTATCTCATAGTAAGATTTTTTATACTTATCGCTATATTATTATCTATCATAACAATCCCTCCATTCACATCTTATTCATAATTATAGCACTAATTTTCTTATAAGTTAATTTTTCCCTAAAATTCTTTATATACATCTTTATTTGCTATCAATTTCTAATGTGCTCTATAGAATCTGTAATATATTCTCTAATGCGCTGTTATAGGGTGCTTTTCTAGCACATGATTGGTTCTAGAATAGGTCGCTATACTCCATTAATGTTGAAATTCTGCGAATTTTTTAATTAAAAACAAAAATAGGTATTAAAATGATATATCATTTTAATACCTACCTTATAATATAGATTCACTTTAGCCAGTATTCATACTCACTAACTCAAGTTACTAATATAACTAAAACTTCAACTTATCTAAATATGTTTTATCATCTAAATCTATTCTAATACTTTCCACAAATCTTCTGTTCTTAAAGATTGACTTAAAAATCGGGTATCCTATTATAGTCATTATAAAGAATTCTCCCATTGCAATTGTAGCAAAATTTATCCAGAATGGTTGTTTAAATAATATATATAATTCCGCTGCTACAAAGAAGCAGTTCATTACTGGCCAGAATGATGCTATAAGCATATTCTTTGACTTGTACATTAAGTACGTAGAAATAAGTGTAGCTAAACTTCCTACAAATACATCTATTAGCCCAAAACTATAGAAATTAGAAATAGCACATCCTAACACTAATCCTGGTATGTACATAGGATCAACAAATGCTAAGAAGTTTAATACTTCTGATGGTCTTGCTTGCAATGGCCCAAATGATATTTCTCCAAATGATAAAGTTACTACAATATATACTGTAGCTACTAGTGATATTTTAACTAGTCCAGCTACTCCGATTTTTTTAATAAGCTTGCTTTTATCCATTTTATTCTTCTCCCCCAACTCCAAAGTCGGTATTATTCCAAAGAACTTCAATATTTTCATTGTCCTCTAGATAGTAATACTTTTCTTTGAACCAGTTCACAAGCTCCTGATCTCTTTTGAACCCAGTTGAGTTCTCAATCCAAACATTAATGCAACCTTTTTTAAAATACTTTAATAAGTATTCAATATCTTTATCTATACTTTCCTTCTTTTGACCTTCAATTCCAACCATTAAACAAATTGAATCATAATACTTTGAAACATCTTCTGGTGTTTTTATAACAATTCCTTTATAGAGAATATCATTTCTAAAATCATCATCAAAAGTTTCTAATCCTAATTTGAATATAATAGGAATATTAAAGAATTCTCTTATTTCATCAAGTCTATTTTTATAAACCCAATGAGCTTCAAAGAATAATAATTTAATCTTCTTTTCATCTACTATATCCTTAATTCTATTTAATGTTTCTTTAGGTAACTCAAATACACTTCCAGAGTTTATAACTTCTAAAACTCCATATTCTCCAGTTATCCTATCAAGAACTTCATTATTTATCTTAATATTAGCTTCAGCATCTTCACTATTATCTAATATATAATCACAGAATTTACATCTTCCCCACTTACATGGAGCGCCTTTTAAAAGTACTATTTCACGTTTATTTTTATTCTTAACTTCACTATATCTTGCTAAATCCATCTCTTTCCCTCCTTTCTTGTAAAAATAAAAAGGTCTGCCATTAAGACAGACCTTTACTCTAAAAAATTGCATGACAAAAAAAGATGCAATCTTTACATTCATAAAAAAGGTGCCTTAGTTTTGTTTTTCGACAGGAGGCTTACGAACTGTCTTCATTATTTTATTCTGTATAAGTATAGTCTATAAGTGTTGTAATTTCAAGCTTTTAGATAACTTTTATCATTTAACAAATTCTTTAATATCTTGTTTAATTGTACTTATTATCAGTAAAAGGATTAGATAATAGATTAGCATTCTACTCTACCTTTTCTCTTAATACCTTTATTACTTTAGCTACATCTTTAGCATTCTTTTCTGAATCATCATATGTTGCTATTCTTCCATTATTAATTAAAGCTATAACTATATCTTTAATTTGATCATCTGTCATAAAAACTCCTCCTAATAAGATTTTTAAAATATAACTTGTTAAATCTATATTATTCTTAAGCATCAGATTTGATATTAATTAATACAGAATCAAACTAAAATTTAATATTTTTCAATTAATAGTAAAACTACGTATTATTATTTAGAAAATATATATTTTTTTGTAAAAATTTGTTTTGTTTTTACTAAAATAAATATATAATTAATTTATAAACTATTAAATTTTCATATATTAAGGGGGTAATTGCATGGGTTTATTTGGCAAGCTTATGGATGCACAAAAAGCACATAATGAAAAGTATAATAATAAAAACAAGAGCCAGGCCGATGAGTATATTAATACGATTTTAACACAAACAGGTTTAAAAAGAGCTGGTGCAAAAGGTAAATTATTTGGAAGTAATAAAATCACAAAAACAATGCCACAATACAACGTTGATTACGTTGGAGGCTTTTTTGAAGCACCAGAAGGTAAAGAAGATGTTGATATTATAGTTTTACCTCAAGGTATCTTAATCCATAACATCCCAGTTGGTGATTTTATCCCTATGGCTGATATAAAAAAAGTTAGTATGAAAACTGAAGAAGAAATACAAAAAAATGTTACTTTAACTAGAATGCTTGCTTTTGGAATTTATTCTTTAGCATTGAAAAAGAAGAAGAAAGTTGTAAGAAACTTTGTTCTACTTTCTTGTGAAAGAAATGGTATGGAATATAGTGTTGTATTTGGTGGCAATGATGCAACAAAACTATATGGAGACTTATTTAAAGTATTATCTGAATCTGCACAATAAAAAAGTAGGAGAAATAAATCCATCATTTAGAAAAATTTATTTCTCCTACTTTTAATCCTTATAACATATACTATTAACTCATTTTCTATTTGCAAATACTAATATATCTTTTGAACTTTCCTTTGCAAACATAGCACCTATCTAGTATTTCAAAACCCGCATCTTCTATGTGATTATCCATATCTTCAAATGTTACTATAACTAATTTATCCGCAATTCTACGTGCAGTTTTCATTATGCCCGTTTGCTCTTCAATAGTTGTTGGAGTAAATACCCCATATGGTAAATCTACAATTGCTACATCGAAATGTTCTTCTATATCATGCATAGTCCCTGTAGTTATTACATTATCTAAACCAAAAAATTCTAAGTTTCTCTTTGCATTTGCAGCAATTTGCTTATTTATTTCAAATCCCTTAATATTTAAATCTTGTGAAAGAGCTTCGATTATAACTGTACCTATTCCACAACAAGGATCTACTATTTTAGATTCTAAATTATTTCCTATTGCTAGATTAAGAACTGCTCTAGCCACTCTTAAACTAAATGCATTTGAATATGAAAAAGGCTTTTTATCATGAAGATGCCATTCATAATCATTTCTTTCAAATATACCAAATATCCATCTACCTTCATATTTAGCGACTCCTAATGTAACTTTAGGATTATGCATTTCTGCTTCTCCTGTAATTACTAGTCCAATTTCTCTTACACTTCTAAGTCTTTCACTATAATCAAGGTCTCCACCTTCAATCTTTATGTAACAAACCTTAAAATCATCATAAGCTAACTTGTCTGCTTTAACATTTTCAACTATAGCCTCTAAAGTATCCTCTGAGTATATAACTGATATACATTGTTTTATAAATGGACTTCTTGATGGATTAACATATGTACCTGTAAAGAAATACTTTTCCTCAGATTCTTTTCCAAAAAGATATTTCATCTCCATCTTTGCAAGACTTTCTTCAAATACAGGATAATTTATTTCATATAAATATTCTTTTGGGATATTTTTCTCTTCTTTATCGTCTAATTTTCTATCAAGCATTTAAAAACACCCCTTCTCATTTTAATAATATCTTATCCTAACATATTATAGATTAATTTTCACCCATCTATGTATTACAGATTCAACTTTAAACCCTCTAGACTTGTACATATTGTATGCTCGTTGATTTTCTTCTATAACAGTAAGATTTATTTTTTTAGCATCCTTTTTATTTAGAAAATCTATTGCAGTTTCTAGTAATCTTCTACCATAACCTTTACCTTGACTAGCTTTACATAGCCCAATATCAAAATACCCTTCATCATCATCAATAGTTACTTCTAAAAATCCTATATTTTCATTATTATCTGTAACTAAAAAATATTCTTGCCCTGATTTAATATTTTCTAGATATTCTTCAACTGCTTCTTCATCAATTACTGTACCATGTGGCATATCACCAAATGCTTCATTATATATTCTTAAATATTCCTTCTTATTATCCTCTGATAAAGGTGTTAATCCTAAGCAATCATGTTTTATAATTCTATCTTCTAGTACCATATCAAATGAATCATACTCTATAAAAAGTCCTATTTCATTTAGAAGCTTTATAACATTATCATCTTTTGTACCTAATCTAATATCTGTTGCCCCATAACTTTCGGCAACTTTAATTGCTTCACCAACAATACTTTTTAATGTTTCTTTATTATTATCTAACAAATCAATTTGATATATAAATGCAGTTCCTAATTTATCAGCCACTTCAAGAACAATATTTAACTTCCCATTAACTTTATTTCCTGAGAAATTAAATAATGCTCCATTTCCATAATCATGTATTTTATTATTAAACATATCTTCTAGTTCTTTTAACGATTTATGCTTTTCAGATTTTCTGCTAATAAATTCATTTACTAATTTTCTTTCATTCTCATTTAACTGTTTATACCTTTTTATCATTTCTAGTTCCCCCTAACTATTAACGATATCTTTTATTTCATCCACAATCATTTCAATAGTCTTTCCTGTTGTATCTACTTTAATAGTATCCATAGCTGCATATAAATTGAACTTCTCTAAACTTCTACTAACATTAGCTTCATCTCTTAACCCTAACCTAATATCATTTTCTATTCTCTCTATAAGCTTTTCCTTTGAACACATTAATGTAATTTTGTACAAATCAAATTCTAGCCCATCTAATAATTTTAATAGATCATCCATAATTTCATCGCTATGTATTACCCAATTAAACACTACATACTCAGATGATGAATTCTTTAGAAAGTTCTTTAATTGGAATGATATATTCTCAAGGACCATTCTCTTATTTTCTTCATTCACTATAAATGGATTCATCATCCAACACCAATCACCATCAAGCCAAAAAGTGTTTGGTAAAGCTTTATATAGTTTTTTGCAAATTGTTGTTTTACCTACTCCCATTACTCCATTTACTATTATTAGTTTTTTACTCATACCCTTACCTCTATTATTTTAGTGCATTTTTAAGCTTCATCATTGCATAGTCAATTGCTGATGATAAATTATTATTATTCTTCCCTCCACCGTGTGCAAGATATGGACTTCCGCCACCTCTTCCATCTACAAGAGAAATACTATCCTTTAATAACTCATTCATACTAATACCTTTTACATTTTTAGATGCAGCAAAAATAAAGTTTACCTTATCTTCATCCTTAACAATCATAAGTGCAATAGTATTATCATTTTCTACTAGCTTTCCAGCAACCTTACTTACATACTTAACATTTTCTGATTCATAAACATGTTTAACAACTGAATAGCCTCCAATTTTTTCTGCATCTTCAATCATTGTTTTTATTTCATAATTAGCAATCTCATCTCTTATCTTTCTATTATCATCATTTAAAATTTTAATCTGTTCACTTAAATTCCTGATACTATTAATTGCCTCTTCTTCATTACTACTTAAGTATCTACAAATTTGAGTAATTACTTTATCTTTCTTTAAAGCATCTGATACTGCTCTGCTTCCAGCTAAAAACTCTATTCTAGTAGAATCTTTATGCTTTTCCCATCTCTTAATTTTAATCATTCTTAATTCTTCTGTTGATTTAGGATGTACTCCGCAACAAGCATTTATATCTAAATCTTCAATTGTAACTACTCTAATTTCCTCATTTGTTTTAGGTAGATCTCTTCTTAAGTTTAATTTCTTAAGCTCTCTTTTTGCTGGAACAAAAGATTTAACTTCTCTAGCTTCACCTATAACTTCATTTGCTAATTCTTCTGCTTTTCTAATAGTTTCTTCATCTAAATTACCTTTAATATCTACAGTACTAACATCCTGACCTAAATGAAATCCAGTAGTATTCGCATTAAATAATGAGAAGAAGCATCCAGATAGTACATGCTGAGCTAAATGTTGATGCATTCCATCTTTTCTTCTTTTCCAATCAATAGAACATTTTAATCTATGTATCTTAATAGGCTTTTGCTTAGTTACATGATATATAGTTCCATTTTCTTGATACACATCAATAACTTCAATATTTTCAATCTTACCTAAATCACAAAACTGTCCTCCACCACCTGGGAAGAATGCAGTTTTATCTAAAACTACGTGGAAAGTTCCATCCTTTTCTATAACCTCAACTAATTCAGCTGTAAATTCTCTTATATATTGATCTTCATAAAATAATTTTTCCATTCTACTTTTCCTCACTTTATATTAGTCACAATCAAATAAGTAATAGACCAGTATGCTAGACTATTATTTATTTTTATGTACCTTAAATTCATTAATTACTATTATAACTCTAAAAAAATATCTAGATAAACATTTGCTTACCTAGATTAACACCCTTATCCTTAAACGTAAACCTTAAAATTATTTCTGCTATACATAACTATATATACTAATTATATCATAAGTAATTTCTACATTTAATATAATTATTTCATTTCAAAAATAAAGGGCGACAGTTACTTGTAATATTTTCACAAGCAACTATCGCCTTTTGTGCACTTTTATTATTTATTAGTATACTCTTCTAATGTTTGATAGTAATCCTCTGTTTCTTCTAATGTATTTCCATTAATGAAAATACAGCTATCTTTCAGTTTTATTACCACATACTTTTCAACATCTTTATGCACATACAACTTTGATTTACCATAATCATTTATACTAAAGTTACCTAAAGCATATTTATCAGTTGCTGACCCATTAGTTCTCATTCCACCTGGCATTTCATCTATTAATTCAATACTATTAATTTCACTTATTTCAAAAGATGTTGAATACATTGGTGCATTAATATCTACTGATCCATCTTTTATATTCATAGTGAAACTAGCTGTATCAAGAATAAATGCAAGAATTGTAACTATAATAATTATTCCTATTGCAAATGCATATCCACCATAAGTCATAATCTTGCCTTTTTTAGTTGCTAGATTACATGTTGTTCCATAACCTGTACGTTTTTCAACCGTAACTCTTGTATCATTAGGATTGTTATATGCGCCCTTCTTCCAATACTCATCTGAATTTGTATTATTAGAAAGCCAATTATTATTTCTTTTTAATTCACTAAGCATCTTGTTATGTTTAATAAAAATTTTATTACTAATTAATATATTAGCTACTATAACTACAAATAAAGATAGTAACTGTATAGATATATATTCTACCAAAACCACTGGTACATAAAGAGCACTAGATAGAAGAGCTAATTTAATATTATCTTTCTTATATAGGTTCACAATATTTAATACTTTTTCATTTTTTAATTCATTATATGGTAATGTTACTTCTAATAATATATTATTTTTACCCGTGCAGTTTTCATTACTTTCAAAGTAACTTGAAACAACTATAATAATTATTACTATCCCTATGATTAATCCAAATAACATACTTCTCCCCCCCTAATTAACTTTTTAATTGCCAAATATATAATTCTTTATAAGTTAATTTATATTCTTTAACTCATTATATCATATAAATTAACTTATTATGATATATAATTAAACTTTTGTAACAAAGTTAAAAGAGTTAAGACTCTCATCTTAACTCTTAAAACCTAGCAAACCTTGATGTTTTCCGCATATTCCTTTACTCTTATACTCTTATACTCTTCTATTCTTCTATTCTTCTATTCTTCTATTCTTTTACTTTTTCACTAAATTTTATTTGCTTCTGCTCTTCTAATTAATAAGTATTGTCCTGCAATAGCTACAATACTTAATATGCTTAGTGACATTATTCCCATATAAACATTCCCTGTACTTAATCCAAAAGCATCAGATAGAAAAACCCAAAAACTTGGTGGTATTAAAGAAACTAAATTAGTATATAAGAACAATACTGCAACTATTCCTGCTAATATAAACTTTCCTGTTTTATTTAATCTAAACATTAACATAGTAATAAATAATCCTAACATAATTATAAAAATATACGCTACAACTGTAAATAGATAGGTTCCTATTAAAGTTTCTACACTATTATTTACTGCAAAACCTACCATTTCATCTAAAGATTGAATATTTCTTACCGTTCCATACATCATATCATAATTCATTGGACAAGGAATTGCTAAATTACATACTCGATTTATTATAATATCAATTATAGGTAAAATTGCTGAAACTACAACTCCATATAATATAGTACCCTTAAAAAAACTTTTTCTTGAGATATTGTTGCCTTGTGCAAAATAAAATTGAGTTTTAAATGAATTTAATGCACAAACTAATAAAAATATTGCTGTCGATAATTCAATTCCTGATAATGTTACTTCCCCACCTAAATATTCTCTTGAAATTACTAGTGATGCAATAACTGAAATAAATATTCCATAAAAAATTATAGTTGGTTTAATTGATCCTTTTAATTGATACTTGAATACCTTTAAACTCTTCTCCATTTATTTCACCTCCATATTAGTTAAATGTACAAATAAAGTTTGTAATTGTACCTTGCTTACTTCAAGGTCCAACTCTTTAATTTCATCTAAATCCTTTTTAGTTTTTTCTTGTATTATAGTTGCCTTTTTATAGCTTCCTAGCCCATCAATTCCAATTACTTTCTTTGATTTGATAAACTTATTAACATTTTCTTCTTTTCCTGATACTGCATAAGCTAAGCTTAATAACTGCTCCGTATCTTCATTTTTAATTACTTCACCATCTTTTAAAATGATTACTCTTTCTAAAAGGTCAGATATCTCTTCAATAATATGAGTTGATATAACTATTGTATTTAATTCCTCTGAATATAATTTTAGAATTTCTTTATAGAACATATCTCTATGACTTGCATCTAATCCTAAAACTGGTTCATCAAAGAATAAAAATTCTGCGCCTGATGCTAAACAAAGTATCATTTTTGTTATTGATTTATATCCTGTAGATAATTCCTTAAGCTTTTTATTTATATTAAGTTTGAATTTATCACTCAAACTATTTGCATAATCCATATTAAAATTAGGATAAAATTCTTTTGTATATTTAAAGATTTCTTTTATCTTAACATCTTCAGGAATTAAACTTCTCTCTGTCATAAAATAAACTTTTGAAATCGCTTTGTCGTTTTCATAAACATTTTCACCATCTATTAAAATTTCACCACTATCTAAAAAAGTTCTATTTGTAATACTATTTAATAAAGTAGTTTTACCAGCACCATTGCCACCTAGTAGACCATATATTTTACCTGATTCAATAGTTAAAGAAATATTCGATAATACTTTTTTATCTCCATAAGATTTATTAATATTTTTAATTTCAATATTACTCATTTCCCTTTCCCCCTTTAATCATATCTACAACTTCATCAATTGATATCCCTAATCTTTTTGCTTCATCCATTAAATTCAAAATATAATTGTCGAAGAATTTGCTTTTTCTTTTTCCTCTCAACTTTTCTACAGCCCCTTCACTTACAAACATTCCTACCCCTCTTTTTTTATAAACAATTCCTTCACTTACTAATAGATTGAATCCCTTTCCTACCGTAGCAGGATTTATCTTATATCTTACAGAAATTTCTGTTGTAGATGGAATTTGACTTTCTTCTTCGTATATTTCATTTAATATTCCATCTTCAATAGAACTTGCTATCTGTAGGTATATAGGAGCGTCATCAGTAAAATTAAATACCATTCGCTTTCGCCTCCTTACTTAGTTGGTTAATTACTTATATAATTAACTATATGACTATGCCCATAATTTGTCAACACTTTTTCCAAAATTTTTTTATAAAAAATAATCTATTTAATTGAATTTTTCTTTTTTTAAACTTACTAAAATCATTTATAATTTCATAATTTTCTTCTAAAAATAATATCATATATTCAACACTTAGTTGTTTATATCTATATCCAATTTTATTTTTTATTGTAAAACTATAATATAATATCATGATATAACTCGTATTTTTCTTGTTTTGTGGTTATAATAGAACTAATTACGTGAACCAAAGGAGAAAATAATGAACAAATCTTTTAAAGAATTAGGTCTAAATGAAAATATAATTAACGGATTAGAAAAGCAAGGTATTACAGAACCAACAGAAATTCAAGTTCTTACAATTCCTTCTGCTTTAGAAAATAAAGATGTTATTGGTGAAGCTCATACTGGAAGTGGTAAAACTCTAGCCTTTGTATGTCCTCTTTTCCAAAAAGTAAATACAGAAAAAAGAGAAATGCAAGCTTTAATTCTTGCTCCAACTCATGAGCTAGTAATGCAAATTGAAGCTCAAATTAAACTTTTAGCTGAAAACTCAGAAATGCCTGTTACTTCACTAACTATAATTGGTGATGTTAATATCGATAAGCAAATCAAAAGACTTAGAGATGTTAAACCTCATATAGTTGTTGGTACTCCTGGAAGAGTTATTGATTTAATTAGAAAGAAGAAAATTACTGCACACACACTTAAAACTATAGTTATTGATGAAGGTGATAACTTACTAGATAACACTAGTGCCAAGACTGTACAAGAAATAATTAAGACTACAATGAGAGACAGACAACTAATGGTATTCTCAGCTACAATCAGTAAAGGAACATTAGAAGTTGCTCAATCAATCATGAAAGAACTAGAAGTTTTAAAAAGTGAAAGAGAAACAACTTTAAATCCTAATATTGAACATATATACATCGAAGTTGATCAAAGAGATAAGTTTGAAACTTTAAGAAAATTAATTGCTGCAACAAACCCAGAAAAGGCAATTGTATTCCTAAACAATGGATTTGAAATAAATGCAGTTACTGAAAAATTAAATTATCATGATAAGGCTACTTTCGGAGTTCATAAGAGACTTACAAAAGAACAAAGACAACTTGCTTTAGAAAAGTTTAGAAATGGTAAAATCAATATTTTAGTTTCATCTGACGTATCAGCCAGAGGTCTTGATGTTCCAGGAGTTACACATATCATAAATCTTGATTGTCCTATAAACTACAACGAGTATCTACACAGAGCTGGAAGAACAGCTAGAGGAAATGCTTCAGGAACAACTATATCTTTAGTTACTCCAAAAGAAATTAGTTCAATAAAAGGCTATGAAAGAAAATTCAAAATTAAAATCAACAAGAAAATCGTAAAAGGTGGTAAACTTTTATAATTTAAATGTAAAATTGTAAAATGACTTTACAATCATTATAGAAATTACTATAAGAAACTAAAAAAGGTACTGAGCGAAATGATTTAACATTTTGACTCAGTACCTTTTCCTACATAAAAGATCGTCAGCGAACCTATCACCTAATCTACACTCTACTTCTTACCTTATATATCAAACTATTCTCATAGAAAAATGTAAACCACCCAAAATTAATAAAGAATATAAACCACAAATAGTTTTCTGTAACAAACCCCTTAAGTCCAATAAGTGATAATAGTCCTAGTAATCCAATAAGTTTATGTTTCTCAAAATTCATAATACCATCCTCTTCCTTTTAATTCATTGTTTATTTGATACTATTATACCATATTTGTACTATTATGTTATTTTACACATTACATCTCTATAAAATAATTCATTTCTGGTCTCCCTATATTTCCACAAGTCATCTCTACAGATACCTTATTTATACTCTCTAAGTAATCCATATATTTTTTTATTGTTACATTGCTAATACTTAGTTCATATGATATCTCACGTAGAGTCCACACCTTACTTCCATGCTCTGTTAGAAATTGAATTACTCTATCTAAAGTTCTCTTATTTAGTCCCTTAGGTAAAGTAACTTCATTTATGCTACTAGTAAATACTGAGTCTACCTCTGCTTGTGTTACATTGCTGCACTTCTCTAATAAATTATTTTTCATTTTATACTTATTAATAGCTTCTTCAAACCTTTTAAATTCAAATGGTTTTATTAAGTAATCAACTACACCATATGCAAATGATGTTTTTAATTCTTCAACGCTATTAGCTGCTGTAATCATTATTACTTCTTGTAAATACTTTTTATCTCTAAGGCTTTTTAAGATTTCTATTCCACTTTTTTGTGGTAAAAATACATCCAACAAAATTAAATCTATCTCTTCCGTATTTATTATCTCTATAATTTCCTCTTCCTTCATAACTGGTCCAAATATTTCAACATCATCAATCTTTTTTAAGTAATTACTATTAATTAAAGCCACCATTGGGTCATCTTCTACAATCAATACTTTTATCATTCGTCTTCTCCTTTAGAAATAGTTATAACAAATACTTTCTCATTTCTAAATTCATCAATCTCTATACTACCATTGTATAAATCTACCCTATTCTTAACTAAAAATAGTCCCGTACCCCTACTATTACCCTTAGATGATTCTCCTTCAATAAACATTTTCCCTTTTATTGAATCAGAAATTTCTTTCCCATTATCTTTTACCTGCAGTTCAATTATATCTTCATCTTCAAATAAAGATACTTCCACATATTTTTTTTCTACGTCCTTTAATAAACATGCCTCAAAGGAATTCTCTATCAAATTACCTAGTATAGTTACAATATCTAACGAATCTACTAATTTATGTGATTCATATAAGAAAGACTCCTCTGTTAATATTAATTCAATTTTTCTTTCCTTTGCAACTAGTTCCCTACTAAGTAACAATGCTTTCACATAATAATCATCTATATTAGTAAACTTTGCTGAACTACTTTTTTGTATATCCCTTATTTTTAATATGTACTCTTCTGCTTCATTATATTTCTTTAATTGCAATAATCCTAGTATTACATAAAGATTATTTTTAAACTCATGTACATTAGCTCTAAGATTTTTAATAACTTGGTCTACGCCAGTAATCTCTTTTGCAATCTTATTTATATTGTTTTTATCAGTTAAGGTAATTACACAACCAAGATACTCACTTCCCTTAGTAATTGTTTTCATTGTAATGAATATCTTCTTTCCTTGAATTATAAATTCCTTTAATTCAAACTCTTCATGTAATTGTATATACTTACTTAATTTGCTTAATACTTTTTCCTCATTAAATTCCTCTATTAATCTATAACAATCTTTATTAATTTCTGTAATTTCATTATTTTTATTTAATGCTATTATCCCGCTATTTACACTATTTATAATTACTTCTTTTTCTTTATAAAGCCTACTTATTTCATATGGCTCCATATTATTCATAGCTTTTTTTACTTTTCTTGCTAATACTTTTGATGCTAGAGCTGAAATAATTAAGATTGCCACAAACTGAATAGAATAGGATATTTTGATTTTAGAATTAATTACTACTATATCCTTATAATACTTTCCTACCATTATAAATCCAACTTGCTGTCCATCATAAACTATTGGCTGAAACCACCTCAATGTTTTCCCCATTGAACCTTCCATCTCCGAATAATAGCTCTCTCCATAATTCAATACATTATATTTATCTTCACCTATAAATATTTGTCCTATCTGACTCTCATCTAAATGTGAATACTTTTCCCCTATCATATCACCGATAACTATTATATCAATATCTTTAAAATTTTCTATAATACTCTTTGTATATCTTTGTATCTCTAAATCATTTTCTCTCTTACTTAATTTTTTTTGTACTAATTCATTATCTGAAATATACTGCCCTACCTCCTTTAAAGAATTTTCAATTCTAAACTTAGTGTCATCTAGTCTATAAAATAATATATTTGTATATGATACTATCAAGGGAAGTGCAGTTATAATCAATACTGTTATAAGTAACTCTTTATCAAAAGTTAATTTCTTCTTAATGTCCTTTTTCATGCTTTCCTCCTTCCTTAGTATAAAAAGAGACTGTATAATCATAATACAATTTATTAATTGCATTTTATTATCCAGCCTCTTACTTATACATTATTATATTATGCTATGCTATTTTTGCAAACACCTTCTGTAAGTAAATCTCTTAAATTTTCATAAGAAAACTCTATCATATTACTTAAAGCTTCATCTGTGTATGAACCCATATGAGGTGTAACTAATACTTTTGGGTATAAGTCAATTAACTTTTGGTGTGAAGGATTAACTAATTCTTGTCCATTTAAATCTTTGAAGAATACTGTTGATTCTCCTTCTAATACATCTGTACCAAATCCACCAAGCTTACCACTTTCAATACCTCTAATTATTGCATCAATATCTTGAACTTCGCCTCTAGCTGTGTTAACTAGAATAGCTCCATCTTTCATTTTAGCTATAAAATCATCATTAATCATATGGTGATTTACACCCTTGATAAATGGCATATGTACAGAAATAACATCTGCTTGTGCTAAAACATCCTCAAGCTCCATGAATTCTACTACTTCTTTAGCTGCATCACTTTGGAAAACATCATAAGCAATAACTCTTGCTCCTAATCCTTTAAATAACTTAGCAGTTGTTAAACCTATTTTACCTGCACCTAAAACTGCAACAGTACAATTTCTGATTTCTTTACTAAACATAAATGGATCTACTGTAAAGTTCTTTTCTCTAGTCTTATTAACTGTGTATGCAGTGTGTCTTAATAACATCATAGCTAATGATAATGCTAATTCTCCAATTGCATTTGGTGAATATCCAGGCACTCTAGCACACTTTAAATCTAAGTCTTTAACAGCTTCTAAATCAACATGGTCAAATCCAACAGTTCTTGTAAGTAAGTATTGAAGACCATTTTCTTTAAGTAATGATAAATTAACTCTATCAGCCATGCAGTTACCTCTAACCATAACAGCTTCAGCACCTAATGCTTCTTTTACATTTTCATGATTTAATCCTAGTGTAACTAATTTTATATCATATCCAAATTTCTTATTTATATTTTCAAAGTATGGAACCTCTGTTTCTCTTACTCCATAACAAACTAATTTAACCATAATAATTTTTCTCCTTTGTTAAACCTTATTTAATATTAAAATATTCCCATGTTTTTGATAACTTCTAGTATAACTATCCAAACTGGCATTGCAAATACTGCAACTATAGTTGATAATAATGAACAGTTTGAAGTAAATAATGACTCTCTGTCATAACTAATTGCATATGCTGCTGCAACTGTAGCTGTTGGAGCTGCCATCATTATTACTGTTGTTGCAACACCTTCGAAAGCAACTGGTAATATGTTTAATTGATTTAATACTATTAATAATGCAAGGTTAATAACTGGTATTAACATAACCTTAATCATACTGTAAGTCCAAGCATCCTTTTGAGCAACGGCTTTCTTAAGTGGTACTTCTGCTAAAGTTGCACCAATAGATAACCATGCAAGTGGTGATGCTAATGATTTTAAGTAATCAAGTGGTTTGTATAACCAAGGAATAGTTTGGTCAAGTCTTAAGAAAGCAACTTCCTTAACTTCACCTTTTACAGTTACTGCTACTTGAGGTAAGTTCTCTTGGAATAACCATATGAATAAACCTAAGAATGTAGCTATAATAATTGGATTTAAGAAAATTTCTTTCATATTCTTCTTGAAGTTTTCCTTGTCCATTTTTGTTCCTGACATTTTAACAAATGCATATGAGTATAAGAAAACTCTATAAGCAATGTTGAAAATATTTGAGTACATTGTTCCAACAGCACCATATACTGCAGTTACTATTGGAGTTCCGAAGAATGTAGTTGATCCAAATATAGTAAGGACTCTATAAACATCTTGCTTGTCCCCTTTTACTTTTACGTAAATTAACTTAGTAATTGGAATTAAAATTATATAAATTGCAAATCCCCAAACTAAGATGTTTAATCCTTGTTGAAGTTGATCTTGATCTAAATCTTTCATAAAAGATGTAAATGCTAATGCTGGTAATGATACTGAAAGAACAACCTTCGTAAGCATCTTTGAAGCAGTTGAATTAATTATTTCTTTCTTTCTTAAATAAAAACCTAATAAAATAATTGATATTGATGAAAAAATTGCGCCTAAAATTGCATTGTCTGTTAAAGTACTTTTTATAATATCTAACACAATATCCTCTCCTTTTGTTTTTTTTTTAACACTCTTTAGTAAAAATATTTATTTATTACAAAAAGAATTGTATAATTTTTAGCTTTAACAGACAATTTATTTAATTTTTTAAAGGATTATTTAAGTTATTTAACTTATTTAACTTATTTAAGTGCTTCGGATACCTTTTCACCTATCAATAAGTGATAAACAAAACCATTTTCATCATTACTGTTGTTTTGAATTATTGTTAAATTTATATTCATCTCAATATACTCTTTTATCGCATCTTCTAAATAACTTATATCCTGTAAATCAAATTCATCTTTACTATAAATATATAAATTATAATTATTGCAACTTTGAACATAAGCAAAGTTTTTTAGTATATTTAATGTGATATTTCCAATAGGATTACTTAAATCATTCATTCCAATTACACTTAAACATTCATTTTTTCTATTTTTAATCTTCACAATCAAATCATCATCAGTAAAAATCTTTAGTAATGTTCTTATGTCAATCTTATCCTTAGTGCATAATGAGCTAATATAAATAATATTTTGAAATACATCATTAATAGACCTTTTACCAATTGCTATTATTATATTCCCGTTTTTTTCTATCTCTTTTATAATTGAAATTTTTTTTTCATCAACCTTTGTGAGAAGCATTATTGTTTTCTTTCCATTAAATTTACTTATATCTTTTTGATTTAATTCATCTAAATAAAATATCTCTACAATATCATTATCTACTCTATAAAAGTTTCTATTTCCATCATCTAAAAAAGTTAATGCTGGCATATACCCTGTTAGTTCAATCTCACTATTTTCACATATTATCTTGTAATTCATATATATCCCCTTATTTTTCCTCATATTCATTAATTATATAAATACCTTTTTATGTACAAAAAAGGCAAGCATTTAGCTTACCTTTTATTTAATAACAAGTCCCATAAGTCTTGTTAAGTCAAGTCCTTGCATTGCAGTTACTTCTGCTCCTCTAATATAATCAATTTCCACATCAATATTAGTAATATCACATGTTGATAAATCCATTTTTGCTAATGGAGTTTTATTAAATAATGATTCTCTTAAATCAGTATCTTTAAATGCTAGTTTCTCTTTTCTAACTTCTTGGAATGTTGCTCCATGAAAATTTGAATCTACAACATTCATGCCCTTTATCTTTGAGTATGAAAAATTAATATACTTACCTAATATATTTTCAAATAATACATCCTTTATACCTGTATCATCAAATCTAGCTCCAACTAACTTACAGTTAATAAATTCACTTCTATGTATTGTTCCACCTGAAAAAGATACGTTAGATAGATTACATTTTTCAAACTTAACATCTATAAAATCACAATTTTTAAATTCACAGTTTTCGAATACTACATTCTTGAAAACACAGGCATCTATTGTAAATCCTATATCTCTTTTATCAGTTATAATTTTATTTTCTATAATTTTATTAGCAATTTTATCAGTATCAATAAAATCATTAAATACATTGTTAACTTCTTCTAATTCCTCAAAAAACTTTGGTTTTTGTAACTTAATTAGCTTGCTCATCCCTGCTTTCATCCCTCTCTCTAAAATATCTAAATGCTTAATTGCCAATATACCTCTTATTTATTATGTATTATTGTTAAATATAGTCTATCATACTTACTATTATATTCTCTAGTTTAATATAAATTATTATAGAAATAAAAGTGTTCAATTAAAATTGAACACTTTTATTTCTTCTATTTTACCTCAGCAAATAGCTTACCTTCATTATCTACAGTTATCTCTATATTTTTAATTACTTCTGTACCATCATTAAATTTTATATTATAGTTCTAAATTTAATTCTTTTAAAAATTCTATTACCTCATCTTTGCCCTGGAACATTCTTCTTACTACTGCACTTCCAACTATTACTCCATCACAATGATTTTTTACTTTGTTAACTATATCTCTAGATGAAATTCCAAAACCTACACATATCGGTAAGTCTGTTAAACTCTTCACTGTATTTAGATACTCATTAACACCATCATTTAATTTGCTTCTTTCACCTGTTGTACCATTTGATGATACGCAGTAAACAAATCCTTTTGACTCATTTGTTATTGCTTTTATTCTTTCTTTTGATGTTGGTGCTACTAATGGTATAAGATGTACCCCCTCATTGTTGCATATCTCCATAATGTCATGTCTTTCTTCAAGAGGGATATCTGGAACTATTATTCCATCTACTCCTACTTCTGATATCTTACTTAAAAATCTCTCTACACCATAGCTAAATACTATGTTGTAATAAACCATTATTACTAAGGGTATTTCTGATTCTTCTCTTATTAATTCTACACATTTAAATACATCTTTAAGCTTTGTTCCATTTTTTAATGCCCTGCAATATGACTCTTGAATAACAGGACCATCTGCTAATGGATCACTATATGGAACTCCTATTTCAACTATACTTGCCCCAGTCTTATCTATTTCAACTACTAAATTTGCAGTTTCTTCTACACTTAGCTCTCCACAAGTTACAAATGGTATTAGTGCTTTTTTAGAATTCTCTTTTAAGTAATGAAATTTTCTATCTATTCTATTCATGATTATCCTCCATATAAGCAATGATTTGATCCATATCCTTATCACCTCTACCTGATAAATTAACTACTATTATTTGTTCCTTACTTAAGGTCTTAGCAAGCTTTCTAGCATAAGCAACAGCATGAGCTGATTCTAAAGCTGGTACTATTCCTTCTATCTTTGTTAAATATAAGAAAGAATCTACAGCTTCATCATCATTTATACTTACATACTCTGCTCTTTCTGTTTCTGCAAGATATGCATGTTCTGGTCCAACTCCTGGGTAATCAAGTCCTGCTGAAATTGAATAAGCTTCTGTTATTTCTCCCTCTTCATCACGAAGAACATAAGTCATCATTCCATGTAGTATCCCAACATCTTTCTTAGGAATAGTTACTGCTGTCTTATCTGTATCTGCTCCAAGTCCACCAGCTTCAACGCCTATAAGTTTAACTTTTTTATCTTGAATAAAGGGATAGAATATCCCCATTGCATTACTTCCTCCACCAAGTGGTGCTAAGATATAGTCCGGTAATCTTCCTTCTTTTTCTAGAATTTGAACTTTAACTTCATCTCCAATTACTCTTTGAAAATCTCTAACCATTGTTGGATATGGATGTGGTCCAACTACTGACCCTATAACATAGAAAGTATCTTCAACATTTTCAACCCAATATCTTATAGCCTCATTTACTGCATCTTTTAAGGTTCCTGTTCCTGAAGTTACAGGAATTACTTTTGCTCCTAAAAGCTCCATCTTTTTAACGTTTAATGATTGTCTTCTTATATCCTCTTCACCCATAAAAACTTTACATTCTAAGCCAAACTTAGCTGCTACTGTTGCTGTTGCAACTCCATGTTGTCCTGCACCTGTTTCTGCAATTACTTTTTTCTTTCCCATTCTTTTTGCTAATAAAACTTGTCCTAATGCATTGTTAATCTTATGAGCTCCTGTGTGGTTTAAATCTTCTCTTTTTAAGTAAATCTTTGCTCCACCAACTTCTTCTGTCATATTTTCTGCATAATATAGTGAACTTGGTCTTCCTGTATAATCTTTTAAATAATATTTATATTCATCTAAAAAATCTTCATCTACTATTGCCTTTTCAAATTCTCTTTCTAGTTCAATAACAGCTGTCATAACTGTTTCTGGAACATATTGCCCTCCAAATTGATTAAATCTACCTTTCATAATTCATCCTCACCTTTCTAATTAATCTCTTTATTTTTTCTAATGACTTAACCCTAAGTCCATTTTTATCTATAATTTCTATGCTAGATGAAACATCTACTCCATCAGGATTTATAATTTCAATACCTTCTAGCACATTGTCTTCATTTACTCCACCAGCAAGAAACACCTTACATTTGATTTTATCTTTATCTATATTAACCCATTCAAACTGATTGCCACTTCCTGGATTAACTCCATCTAGAACAACTCCATCAACTTCATAATCAATATAATTATTTAATGTCTCTTCATTCACTATAGATATTGCTTTCCATATTTCAATAGAAGGATTTATATTACCCCGTAGCTCTAGGATAAAATCCATATCTTCATCCCCATGAAGTTGAATTACATCTAAAGATACTACATTAACAATATCTAAAATCTCCATCATAGTATTATTTCTAAAAACTCCAACCTTCTGCATATTTTTATTTAGATTCTTAACTAAATCTTTTGCAGTATCTTTAGATATTTTTCTCTTACTTTCTGCAAAAACAAATCCAACATAATCTGGCATAACTTCATTCATATAATCAACTTCTATTAATTTTGTAATTCCACAAATCTTAATTTTCATTTTTTCTAAATTCCTTATATTCTTTTATAAAATCATCATTACCTATCTGCCTCATAAACATCTCTCCAATTAAAACAGCATCAACACCAAGTTCTCTTATATTCCTTAAATCTTCTATAGTTTTAATCCCACTTTCAGAAACAATAACCTTATCCTTTGGAATAAACTCAATTAATTCCTTTGTGGTATCTATTGTTGTTACAAATGTTTTTAAGTCTCTATTATTTATACCTATAATTTCACATCCACAATTTAATGCAATATCTAATTCTTCCTTATTATGAACTTCAACTAATGCCTCTAACTTCAGCTTTTTAACCTCATCATAAAACTCTTTTAATCTGTTTTTCAAAACACTTACCATAAGCAAAACTGCATTTGCTCCTAGCACCTTACTCTCATAAATTTGATATAAATCCACAATAAAATCTTTCCTTATTATTGGTTTGTCAGAGTTGACTCGAACTTCTTTTAAATATTCATCTTTTCCCATAAAGAAATCTTCCTCTGTCAAAATTGAAAACGCATTTACACCCAACTCACTATAATATTCATTTATTACTTTTAGATTAAAATCTTGTACTATGATCCCTTTTGAAGGGGAAGCTTTTTTAAACTCCCCAATAACTGATAACCCTTCTTTTTTTAATGCATCTTTAAATTTATTTTCTTCATTATTACTTACCATTTCCAATGCTTTTTTATATAGTTTTTCTTGTGGTATTAATTTTTTTCTTTCATTTACACTTTTTATTTTTTTGTTTACTATTCTATCTAAAATCAATGTTATCCCCCTAACAACAAGCTACTAGTTGTTCATATTTTTTATAAGCAATACCAGAATCTATAAGTTCTTTTGCCTTAATTATTCCTTCATCTAAGCTTTCTGCTTGTTTCCCAACATAAAGTGCTGCTCCACTATTTAATACAACAATATCTCTCTTAGCTCCAAGCTCACCTCTTAGTATATTTAATATAATTTCCGAATTTTCCTTAGGTGTTCCCCCTCTAATATCATCTAATGTAGCTTTTTCAATACCATACTTTTCTGGATCTAACTTATATAGTCTTAAAACTCCATCTTTTATCTCACATATATTAGTTGTAGTAGTTGTAGTTATTTCATCTAGTCCATCATCACCATGAACAACCATAGCTCTATCTAAACCCAACCCTAAAAGCACTTCACCTACCGTTTCAATTAAATTCCCATCATATATTCCTAAAAGTTGACCAATTATTGGAGCTGGATTTATTAATGGCCCTACTAAGTTAAATAATGTTCTTGTTCCTAACTCTTGTCTTTCTTTTGCTACCTTTTTCATTGCTTTATTAAAATTAGGTGCAAATAAAAATGCCATACCAACTTCCTCTATTAATCTCTTACCCTCTTCATTATCTAAATCGACTTTTATTCCTAATTCTTTTAATACATCAGCACTTCCACTTTTACTTGATATTGCTCTATTACCGTGCTTAGCAACTTTAACACCGCCACTAGCTGCTACTATTGCTACTGCTGTTGATATATTAAATGTATTTGCTCCATCTCCACCAGTTCCACAAGTATCAATTAGATGTTCATCATTAACATCAACTGTTATCATATTATCTCTTAAAGCTCTAACTACACCTAAAAGTTCTGGAGATGTTTCTCCCTTTACTCTTAAGCCAATTAAAAACGCTCCAATCTGAGTAGATGATACGTTGCCTCTCATTATTTCATTTATTACTTCTTGAGCTTCTTTTTCACTTAAATTTTCCCTTGCTATTATCTTGTTTATTGCATTATCTATAATCATTACAAACACCCTCCACAAAATTTCTAATTATCTTTTTGCCCTTTGATGTGTATATTGACTCAGGGTGGAACTGCAACCCAAAAACATTATTCTTTTTATGTTTTATAGCCATAATAGTTCCTCCATCTACAGTCTCTCCTATAACCTCTATATCATTAGGTAATGACTCTTTTTCAACTATTAATGAATGATATCTCATTACCTCAAGCTTTCTACTTATCCCTTCAAAAATTTCATTTCCTTTAATTTGTATTTTTGATGATTTTCCATGATAAATTTCTTTTGCTTTAATTACTTTTCCACCATAAGCAGTTGCAATAGATTGATGTCCTAAGCAGATACCAAGTATAGGAATGGTCTCACCTAAATCTTTTATTATATCTATTGAAACTCCAGCATTTTCTGGTCTTCCTGGCCCTGGTGAAATAACAATTCCTTTAACACCTAAATCTTTTAATTCACTAGGAGTTATCTCATCATTTCTAAATACTTTAACCTCTGCAAATTCACTAATATATTGATATAAATTAAATGTAAATGAATCATAATTATCTATTAAAACTATCATCTTAGCACCTCCTTTAGTACCATCAACTTATTTTGACTTTCTTCAAATTCTTTCTCTGGAATTGAGTCATATACTATACCTGCTCCAGCTTGAAGATATGCAATTTTATCTTTTAAAACTAGTGTCCTTATTGCAATACTCATATCCATATTTCCACCATATGAGAAGTATCCAACAGCCCCACCGTAAATCCCTCTTTTAATACTTTCAAGTTCTTCAATTATCTCCATTGCTCTTATTTTAGGAGCACCTGAAAGTGTTCCAGCTGGTAAGCAAGCTGCTAATGCATAAAAAGCATCTCTATCTTCCCTAAGCTCACCTTCAACAACACTTGTAATATGCATAACATGTGAAAACTTTTCAATTTTCATAAAGTCTTTAACTTCCACTGACGCAATATTACTAACTTTTCCTATATCATTCCTACCTAAATCAACAAGCATTATATGCTCTGCTAGTTCTTTTTTATCATTTAACAATTCTTTTTCTAATTTATTATCTACCTCTTCACTTTCCCCTCTTTTTCTTGTACCTGCTATAGGATTAGTGCTAACCTTATTATCTTTAACAGAAACTAAACTTTCTGGAGATGATCCAATCACATGATAATCATCATAATCAATCAAAAACATATATGGTGAAGGATTTTCTTCTCTAAGCCTTCTATAAATTTCAACTGGAGTCTTTTCTGTTTTACAATACATTCTTTGAGATAGAACAACCTGGAAAATATCACCTTCAACTATATATTCCTTTGCTTTTTCAATACTTTTAATATAATTCTCTTTAGTAGTTGAGAACTCAAAGGTAATATCATTTGCCTTTTCTACTTCAGTATTAATGTTATTCTTATTTAATAAGCTATTAAAATACTCTTTTTGGTCACAAACTACTTCATCATATGACCTTTTATCACTCTCAAAAATATTATCTATAACATATGCCTTATGAGTGAAATGATCATAGCAAATATACTTTTTATAAAAATTAAATCTTAAAGTTGGAACATTTAATTCATCTACATTATTAAACTCAAGCTTCTTTTCATAAAAGCAAACAGAATCATATCCCATATACCCTATGGCCCCACCTTTAAATGAAAATGGATTACTTTTATTATCAAATGGAATCTTAACATCATTTTTCAAATCTTTAAGATAATCCTTATTACTTCCCATTACCTCTAAATATGGATTTTCTCCAAGAAATGAATATCTTCCAAAATGATTTTCCTTACTTCCACCCTCAAAGATAAATCTTCTTCTTCCTTCAAATCCATTAAATATACTTATTGGTGTAACTTCATCACCTCTAAAATCACTAATAACTGAAAATCCCATCTTAGTTTCTTTCTTACTTATAAACTCTTTTTCTGAAATATTAACCATGATTCTGCCCCCTATTTTAAATTTAGAATAAAAAAAGAGCCACTTCGTCCTAGTTATGGGACGAAGTGACTCGTGGTGCCACCCATATTTTTGTACATAAACACTCCATTAATAGTTTCATAGCGTAAAATAAAAAAAGCACTCCATCCTAATTCGGACGAAATACTAAAACTTCGCTATGCCACCTATGTTACATACACTTAATCAGATACGACTCACCTACCATATTACTATTAGAATATATCAATATATAATTCATAATTACGATTTATTTTTGATATTTCTAGTTAGTTTTTAAATAGATACAGTTTATATCCTGTCATTTTAACGGCTGACCCCCGTACATCTCTACTCTAATTCGAAATGTCACCTCAAAGACCCATTCAATAATAGCTACAGTATTTGGATCTCACCATACCAAATTCTCTGGAACTAAATTCTATTATCTACTCTCTCTTATCTCAGGCTTTCACTTTAATGTTATTATATGTAAAAATATACTATTTCTCTACTTCGATTTTACGTCATATACATTGATTTAATTAATTTATACTATATTTACTGTCCATTTCTTTATATTTCTCTCTAATACTACTTATTTTATCTATTAATAAAATACCTCATTTACTTTTAAATAACACATAATTTGTATTCAACTTACTAAATATAATAGCAGGATAGATTAATTTTATATGATACTATAATTAAAAATTTTATAAAAAAAAAGGTTGTCCTAAGACAACCTTTTATCGTTAAAACTATTTAGCAGCTTCTAAAGCAGCATCTACAGCAGCAACGTAATCTTTAACTTTGATTGAAACTCCAGTTACAGCATCTGTGTTACCAGCTTCGTTAGTTAAAGTAACTTTCTTTGTATCGAAATCATTTGACTTAAGGAATTCTTCTAATAAGTCAATTTGCTCATGCCATTTTCCACCAGCGTTTTTCATGTCGTATGCTCCACTGATTGAATCAGCTGATTTCATAGTTCCATCTGGGTTTTTAACGTCGATTTGAACGTCAGTAGCTTTTCCATCTTCAAAAGTAACTTCTGCAACAGTAGTTCCTTTATCTCCAGCGATTTCTCCTGTTTTAGTTCCTGTAAATCCTTTGTCTCCACAAGCAGTTAAGCTTAAAGCAGCTACTACTAATAATGGTAAAATAATCTTTTTAATCATTTTAAGTTCCCCCTTAAATTTTCCAAAAATATTTAACGTTTTCACATTCATAATTCTACATTATTCACTCTTTCTTGTCAATATTTTAACGTATATTTTTAATATTGTATACAAAATATTAAAAATGTACATATTATCTTAATGAAAATCTAAATATAGGAGATGATTCTAATGAAAATAAAATTTAAAAATAATCCTGTAACCTTAGAAGGTACCGAAGTAAAAGTAGGCGATATAGCACCGGATTTTACATTAACCAATAACAGTCTAGCACCAATAACTCTAAAGGATACAAAAGGAAAACGAATTCTAGTGGTTGTTCCATCAATTGATACTGGTGTATGCGATATGGAGGTTAGAAAGTTCAATGAAGAAGCTAGTAATTTAAATAATGTTACAATTTATACTATTTCAATGGATTTGCCATTTGCACAATCAAGATGGTGTGGAAACTCAGGAATTGATAAAGTAATAACACTCTCTGACTATAAAGATAGAATTTTTGGAAAAAATTATGGTGTCTACATTAAAGAACTTGGACTTTTAGCAAGAGCAATATTTGTAATTGATGAAAATAATAAAATTACTTATGTTGAATATTGTGAAGAAGTATCTTCTGAGCCTAATTATGAAGCTGCTTTGAATGCAGTAAAATAGTATTATATATTTATCTTATGTAAACAATAAAATATCTAGATAAAAATCAAAAAACAAGGGTATACCAAAATAATTAAACTATTATGGTATACCCTATTTTATTATTTAAACTGTGTACTCTATTTACATTTAATTATTTATTAAATTAAGTATTTCTTTAACTGACTTTTTACTCTTATCAGGTAACCTATCTATTGCCTTTTGTCTCTTTTTTTCATCTTGTATTTGAGCGATTTTCATAACCTCTTGTTGTAATCCTGGAATATTATTTAACTCTGTAACCATATCATTGAATTTTTTTGCAAATGATGGATCTTGCATTTTTTGTTGAATCTTCATAATTAGTTCGTATCCATTCATCCTCTACCCCTCCTAATTATATTTTTATACTATAATGTTATAATACTCATATATATATCAAATGTTCTTAGACATTGAAAGACACTACTTTAATATTATCAATTCCAATTTTTTCACACTTATCGTATAATTATAGTAACTAAGTTTTGGAGGAATTATATGAAAAAATTTAATATCCCCTCAATTGGGTTAAGAAATCTTAAAACTGCATTATCGGTATTTCTATGTATTCTTATCTTTAAATTCTTTAATAATAACTATCCATTTTACGCTTGTATCTCTGCTGTAATTTGCATGAAAGATACTGTTGATAATAGTTTAAACATGGGAAAGGATAGGCTTATAGGCACGTTTTTAGGTGGTATGCTTGGCTTTATATTTATTTATGTATTGTCATTTTTCCCATACTTAAACCATCCTAACGCATTAATAACAGCCTTAGGAGTAATCATCTGTATATATATTTGTACATTTATTAATAAGCCTGGTTCAGTTTCCATATGTTGTATTGTATTCATAGGTATAATGATTTCATATTCTGGATTGGAATCTTATTATTATGCTATAAGTAGAACTTTTGATACAGCAGTAGGAGTTATTATAGCCATTTTAGTTAATAAATATGTTAACCCACCATTTATGAAAACAACTTGTGATAATAATGGTAAATAAACTAAAATGATCAATATTCAATTAAGTTAACAATCTCACTTAGATTATTAATCATAATTGTCTATTGATCATTTTATATTCTAACTAAAGTTTAATCTAATAAATAATTTACTATAGGAATTATTGTAGATAGTGCCATTACAACTAATAATAAAACAACTCCTAGAGCACCTATTGTTAATGCTATATAAATATTAAATAATACTGGTACATACATTATTATTGTAAATACTAATGGTAATAAGAACACAAACTTACTCGCATTTTTTCGTATAACCTGTGATAATACCATTGATGCTAATATTAATAATACTGGCCATACAAATAAGTAACTTCCACCTGGTAACACAATCATAAATATAATTAATAGTATTCCATTAAACCATGTTGCTCCAAATATCATAGCTTCTTTATCTTCTATTGATTTAACTCTTCTTATTATGCATACTCCAACTGATATAGTTAAGATGACTATAGCTACTAAAGTAATCCAATCTGCTGCTGGAACTTTCGGCATATATGTTAAACTAAATTTCATACCTGTTATCATTGATATAACATATGATGATGCTAATCCACATACTACTGAACCTATCGCTATCGCAAACCATGTACCTATATATTTTAATACCTTACCTACCCTTTGCTTACTAAACCTAGTAGCTACTAAAAGCAATACAATTGCTATAACTGTAAGGATAATAGATATCGTATCCGAATAAGTTATAAATACATTCGGCAAGAAACTAAAGAATACTGCATCGTTATAACTTTTGAAGTAATTTACATCATTATATTCACTAGAATATACAAACTCTTCTACTATAGGCAGTACTTGCTCACCATAATGCTGAACACTTGTATCACTTACATTATCATAATTATCTTCTTTAGTATGATAATAATCTAAATTATTTAAAACTGCAAAGTTAATTCCCTGTAAATCTTTCTTTAAAAACTCAGTAAAATCTGATCCATTAGGCATTTTTCTATAAACATCAGCAGCTAATGAGTATGATACTGGTAGATTTGCATTTTTATATAAATCTATAACCTTTTTATTATTAATACTTGTCTCAAACATTAATGCAGGCCCTTTAATTCCCCTAGCTTCAAGATTAACTACAAACGATACATTCTCATATAATGAGAAGTTTTCATTCATCTCTTGCTTTGCACCTAATAATCCCATTTCTTCGCCATCAGTTATTAAAACTTTAATACCATTTTCAAGTGGCTGTCCACTTTCTTTGATATTTCTCAAAATCTCAAGGATAGTTGAAATTCCATATCCAGCATCTGCTGCTCCACGAGAATCCCCATCTTCCCCAGCTCTCTTTTTAGGAGATGAATCATAATGTGTAGCTAATAAAATATAACTACCATTTTCGCCATCTTTCCCATCTATTTTTGTATATATATTATTCATATCTACTAAATTACCATTTTTATCAGCAACATTCTTATAATTAAAAACTTGTGACTCTAATCCTAATTCTTCAAATTCATCAACAATATACTCTCTAACTTCTGCTAATGCATCTTGCTGATATATTGAGTGCGGTTGCTTTGCTATTTCTTTTATATGTTCCTTTGCTAACTCACTAGAGAATCCTGAACTTTCACTTCCCTGTGGTTTTGGAGTATATAAAGAAAATGCACCTAAAATAATTGATAAAATAATTGCTATTAATAAAATAATTGAACTTTTCTTTTGCATCTCTTTCGCCTCTTTTCTCTTGTATTAATAAAAATCACTTACTTAATAACATTTAAGCTTGTCTACAGGAGATATAATAACCTATTTTACTTTGATAGTCAAATATTTTTATTATAGAAGTAAATTCGAAAAATAAAGGAGCTCAGGGACCGGCGAAGGACACCCTGAGCTCCCAATCAGCACTTTCGTACCAACTGCTCTATTATAATATCATTGAATGTAGAAATATGCAAGTCAATTTTGAAGTTTTTTTGTATTTCTTTAATTAAATATTATTTATTAAAACTTTTAAAATTTTCCCCCAACAGAACACTTTTTTAACTTAATTAATACAATATATTACATGTAATTAACTTTCGGAGGAAACTTTATATGCAAAACTTCTTGTCTGTGTTATTACTGTCTGTATCATCTAACTTAGATACAGTTACAGTTGCTATATCTTATGGAATGAATAAAATTAAAATCCCTTGGATTAGCAGTTTATTAATAGCTATTATATCAACTCTCGGCACATTTTTATCTATGGAATTTGGAAGCTTATTAGTTGATTTTATTCCCGCAAATCTAGCTGATTTAATTGGTGGACTAATGCTAATTGTCATAGGTGTTTGGTTTTTAATAGACTTTTTAAGAAAAAATAAAACTGTCAAATCATCTTATGATCAAGATCTTATTATTTATGAAAATTTTATGGTTGATAAAGATAACTCTGGTGATATTAGTATTAAGGAAACTATTCCACTTGCCTTAGCCCTTACTATTAATAATCTTGGAGTTGGAATCGCTGCTAGTATAACTGGAATTAGCATACTTTATTCCACTATTTGTACCTTTATCGTAACTCTAATAAGTATTTGGTGTGGTTCATGGATTGGACAAGGTGTAGCATCTAAATTATTAGGTAAATATGCTCCTATTATATCTAGCATATTACTTATAATATTAGGTATATACGAATCTTTTATGTAACTATAATAAACATACTTTTTACAGTAACTTTAAATAATTTTATAAAAAAAGATTAATAATCAATACATGTAAACACAGATGCTTAAGACCATCTAATTGATTATTAATCATTTCACTATTTTTATAATTATAATTGAATAATTACCTTCTTATCAAAATTCTTATCTAATGTCCATATAACAGCCGTTCCTTCTTTTAATCTAAATACGATAATTTCTTTATAAAAGTCTTTAACTTGACCAGACTCTAGCCATGGTTTCATAAATATACGACTTGGATGGTTACGTATTTTATCTTTTAAATCTCTATCTTCTACTATTTCTAATTCTCCTGTAACACGTACTTGAGTTCCACCATTATTAAAACATAACTCAGCTTTAGAATTATTAATTACTTGAGTATATAAATCTTTTGATAATGCCGTGTGAAAAACAATCCCATCTTCATCAGCTTTATAAAGTAACATCCCTCTCACTCTTGGTTGATTTCCTTCAACAGTTGCTAAATGAAATGCTGGATTGCTATTTAACAATTCAAAAATTTCTACCTTATTCATATCTAATTCCCCCTGTCTTTACTATATCTACAAGTATAATAAAAACATAATACTGTTTCTTTCAAAATATTATCTTGTTTTTGCAAATTCTTATCTATTATGTATAAAGACTTTGATATTCAGTTGGAGTTATTCTCATATGTTTCATAAAGCATGATGAGTAATGAGATACACTATTAAAACCACACATTAAAGCAACTTCAGTTATACTATGTTCTCTTGATCTAAGTAATATTTTCGATTTTTCTACTCTTAAATTTATTAAATACTCTATAGGTGATATACCTATCTCTCTTTTAAATACCCTAACAAAGTGAGAAGTAGATAAATTTATATTTTTAGCAAGAATCTCTATTGTTATCTTTTCACCAAAGTTTTTTTGCATATAATCAATTACACTATTTATACTATCCTTCTTACTAATAAATTTATCTTCACTATCAACTTTAGTAATTCCTCTTATTATTTCATTAGTAATAACAAGAGCTAATCCATCCAAAATTTCTTTATATCCACAAACTTTATCTTTATATTCATTCATAAATTTATTTATAAATATCATAATATCTTTTTTAACTAAAAACTGTTTCCAATTATACGTCTCTGGTAATTTATCACTATAATTTTTATAATACTTTTCGTAAAACTCAGCCTTTATAAAAATGGCTATGTACCTATTAAAATCATCGCCCTCATCTTCTGTATGTTCTAAGTTTGGTGCCATAGCTACAGATAAATAACTATTTTTATCAATTTCAATTTCAGCTGGAACCAAACTATCTTCTTCATTAAAAAATAAAACGAATGAATATGTAGGATGTGTATGATTTTCCTTAATTGCATATTTACAAAATCCTACACTTGGTATGAATATAGCTAAATTCGTTGAAATATAATATTCTACATTAGCTAAATCCTCTTTAGTTATGCTTCCAACTAAACTTCTTATTACTTCTAATTCCATTTTAATCCCCACTTTATATAAACTCAAATCATATTAGTCTTTGTACCATATTAATTATCTATAATTTTATTATACAATATAATCATTACTAACTTACTACCTAAATTAATTGCTCTATTTTATCTTATTTTAAATACCTTAAGTATATTTTCAACTTTTCCATATATCATCACACTATCTCTCTCTTCAAAAATATATGTTGGTACAGGAAAAGGAATATACTCATCACCCTTATCTATATTTAAGACCTGTATTTCATCTTCTTTTAAAGATGATTCAAGAATAGATTTCCCAATTAAAAATGATCCCTCCTCTATAAATATGTTATATATGCCATAACCATGTTTTCTACTTAATAACTTATATACATTTCTTTTAGATATATTTACGCCTCTTGTCCTAATTATTATTTCTTCAATAATATTATCTAAGTACATAACTACTTTATGATGTTTTAACAAATAAAATATAACTAATAAACAACCTATAATTATTAATGCATCACTAAAAGAAAATGTCTTTACTAATACTTCATTAATTATGGTTGCAATAAATGATATTATTGTCGCCCACCCTAAATAGCCTATAATCATAACATATTGTGCAAGTACCCTTCTTGTTTTATGCTGAGTAATTAGTTCAGACTCCTTTGTTGTAAATCCTGTTCCAGTAATTATAGATATAACCTGAAATCTTGCCTTCTCATCAGTTAACCCTGTAAGCTTAAATAAAATAGTTAAAATCTCAATTATTATTAAAAACACAAATATAAAACTTGCAAAAAATATACCGCTCATCTATACCCCTAAACTTAATTTCTATACTAGATATAATATTTTCTAGATATATTATTTGATACCACTAGATAACATATTTTCTTATATATACTTTTCATCATACTGTGTCATTATATCAATGTTATTAAATCCAACTCCCTTAATATTACTAGGTTTTTTATAAAAAAAGCCCTAAAGTATTTTTTTACACTTTAGGGCTTTGAATTTACAGTTATATTTCTATATTTCTTGTATTTACTCTACGTCTTTAACTTTATTAGCAGCTAGTACGAATGGTAAGTAGATAGCTACTGCTACTACAATTAGTATTACTGATAATAGTGCTGCTCTCCAGTCCCCACCTGTTGCAAGGAATGCTGAGATAACTGGTGGTGTTGTCCACGGAACCATAACTATAGTTTTGCTTATTAAACCAAAGTATGTTGCACCATAAGCAATTATTAAACTAACTACTGGTACTAATATTAATGGAATAGTGAATATTGGGTTTAATACTACTGGTAACCCAAACATTAATGGTTCATTAATATTAAAACATCCTGGTGCTAAAGCAATCTTAGTTACACTTCTATAATCTTCTCTTTTAGAAACTAAAAGAATAGCTATTATTAAAGCAATTGTAAATCCTACTCCTCCAACATTAACAAAAACATCTAAGAAAGGTTTAGTTACAATGTTAGGAATTTCAGTTCCTGCTTGTAATGCATTAATATTTTCTTGAATTGATGTTAATAACGTTGGTTCTGTGATTGGACTTAAAACGAAAGCTCCATGTAATCCAAAGCTCCATAATAAGCTTTGTAAAACTACTACTATAATAATTCCAGGTAGCCCTTGGAATACAGCCTTAATTGGTGTTTGTATTAAAGTATTTATAATTTCATAAACATTCATTCCTATAAACTTTACACATAAGAATGATACTAATGCAAATATAGTTAATGCTATAGTTGCAGGTATTAATAAGTTAAAACTTTTTGAAACTGTTGGTGGTACTGAATCTGGCATACTAATCTTTAATGCCTTAGATCTTTGTAACACTCTTAATAATTCAACAGCAAGTATAGATGCTATTATAGCAACAAATAACCCTGTTGGTGAAGTATATGCTTCTGAGAATACACCATTAACAACTACATCACCTGATGTAACTGATGTTGGCATTAACGCAATTGTAGCTGCTATTGCAACAAAACCTGTTCCAATAGAATCCATTTCATATGCAGCTGCAAGCTTGTATGCTACTCCAAAAGCTAAGAATATTGAAAGGAACCCTAACGTTCCATAATACACACTAAATCCAATATCTTTATATGTATCAAAATTACCAAAATCTTTTAACATTCCTAAACTTGAATCTAATACTACATTATTAATAAGAACATAAAATGATGCTACTATTACTAGTGGCATAACTGTGATGAATCCATCTCTAATTGCAACTAAATGTCTTTGAGATGAAAATTTACTAGCTATAGGACCTAAAAAATCCGCTAGTTTTTCTGAAAACTTTTGCATTTCTGTCTCTCCTCTTTTCTGTCTGTTGTTACTTTTTTGCTTCAAATAAACTGTAAATTAACTATAATGATTATCAATTAATAGAAATACATCATATAGAATACTAAGCCTTACTTATCATGTCAATATATTAAATTTTAAATTCATACTTTATTATTAATTGCCCACCAATTCACTTACAAATAATTACTATTTTTACATAATTACTTTAAATTTTGCTACTCTTTTCCTTTGTTATTTTTTCTAGCCTATGATAATATTACATATAAGAGAATATTTTATAATGTAATTTTAAAGGTGGTTAATGATGAAAAATAAAGTTCTTTCTATTTTAATGTGTATATTTATCACATTAAGTTTTAGTATGTCCGCATTTGCTACTGATAATTTGGATAGTGATAAGGATAAATTCCAAGAAATTTCTGGTCAAATCAAAGAATTGGACAACCAAATTGCCAATCTTAACGATGAAATTTATGACCTTGAAAGTAAGGTTCAATCAAATGAAAATGAAATTAATAGCGTTACATCTGAAATAGAATTTAATCAAGTTAAAATTGATACACTTGAAAATGATATAATAGAGAATGAAGATATATTATCTGACAGACTTCGTGAGATGTATAAAAGCGGAACTTCGAATACATTAAATATGTTAGTTTTTATATTTGAATCAGATGGTTTAAGCGACTTCTTCTCAAGAATAAATTCTGCAAAAACAATCATTGATTTAGATAATAAGTTAATTAAAGAGAATAATGAACTTATTACTTCACTAAATAATTCTATTGTTTCATTAAATTCTAAAAAAGAATCTTTGGACAAGCTTAATGAAGAAACGAAAGTAAGCTTATCAGAAATTAAATCAAAGCAGAAAACTATTTCTGACTCTAAGTCATCACTTTCTAACGAAAGGGATAAAATTAGTAACATTATTGCTGAAAATGAATTAAGCTTAGTAAAGCATCAAATTTCAGTAGCTAATTCTGATAGTTCTTCTATTAGCCAATTAGAAGAGGCTATTAGTACTCTTGAAGCACTATTACCTCGTATATCAACTTCTTCAGTTATATCAAAGGTTAATTCTGCTATATCAGAAGCAAATAATAAAATCAAAGCACTTAAAGCAGCTCAAAATAATAATAATAATAACTCTAACAACGAAAACCCGTCCACTGGAGATGGTAACTACAAAGAAACCTACACTATGGAGGCAACTGCCTATTATGGACATGGTATAACTGCAACAGGAACTGTACCAGTTAGAGATCCTAATGGTCTTAGTACAGTAGCTGTTGACCGTAATGTTATTCCACTAGGAAGCAAAGTTTATATCCCTGGATATGGTTATGCTATAGCTGAGGATACTGGTGGTGCTATTATAGGTATGAAAATTGATTTATTTATGAATTCTAGAGAAGAGTGTTATTCTTTTGGTAGAAGAAATGTAACTGTGCATTTAATTGCTTTACCTGGAGAATGGTAACTATATGGCTAAATATCACATAAGTACAGACAAGCTGCATAAGTTTATAATAAAACCTTCGGATTTATTATAATTAGAAATGTAAAGGGGAAACCAATTGGTTTCCCCTTTTTTTATTACTATATTAAAAGAAATTTTGCAAATAATTTCATCTATACGAAATCATTGTTTTCACTTTATCCCTAAACTAGCTTAACTGCTTTAGTAGGGCATTTAGTAGTACATATCTCACACATAGTACACTTATCATAGTCAACCATAGCTAATGTTCCAGTTACTTTGATAGCTTCATGTGGACAGTTCTTTTCACATATCTTACATCCGATACATCCAGCTGAACAATTATCTCTCACAGCCTTTCCTGTATCTTCTGAATTACATTGAACTCTTACTTTCTTAGTTACTGGCACTGATTCAATTAATCCTTTTGGACATATATTTACACATGAACCACAGTTTGTACATTTGTCTTCATTAACTTTAGCGATACCATCAACTATATCTAATGCTCCAAATTCACAAACCTTAACACAACTTCCTAGTCCTAAACAACCGTATGAACAAGACTTAGCTCCTCCACCGATCATTAATGATGCCTCTAAACAATCTGTAACTCCATCAAACTCGTAGTTAGATTTTGCCTTATTGCAATCTCCAGCACATTTAACAAAAGCTACTTTTCTTTCAGCTGCTTCTACAGCAACTCCTAGAATATTTCCTAATTGTTCTGATACTTTAGCTCCACCAACTGTACATAGTGTAGCTTTTGCTCCTTCTAAAACTACTGCTTCAGAATAAGCATCGCAACCTGCATACCCACATCCACCACAGTTTGCACCTGGTAGGCATTCTCTAATTTGAGGAATTTTAGGGTCAACCTTAACTTCGAAAGCTTTTGATGCAAAGCCTAATAATATACCAAAGATAAGTCCTAGAACTCCTAAGCTTAATACTGCAAATAATATACTCATATAAGTTTATCCTCCTAGTGAATTAATCCTTGGAATCCTAAGAAGGCAATTGACATTAACGCTGCTGTGAATAATGTAATTGGTAAACCTCTTAAAACTTCAGGTATATTTTTATTGTTATCAATTCTTTCTCTAATGAATGAAAGTAAAACTATCGCTAACATATATCCAGTAGCTGCACCTAATGCATTTACTAATGTTTGTACTATAGAGTAACCTTCTTGAATATTTAAAACTGTCATACCTAATACTGCACAGTTTGTTGTGATTAATGGTAAGAATATACCTAGTGCTTTATGTAAAGCAGGGCTTAACTTCTTCATTGCCATTTCAACAAATTGAACTAATGATGCTATAACAAGTACGTTTGCTATAGTTGATAAATATTCTATATTTAATGGATCTAATATTCCATTATAAACTAACCATGACATTAATGCTGCTAATACCATAACGAAAGTAACAGCTAATCCCATCCCAAATGCGGCATCCTTTTTCTTAGAAACTCCAAGGAATGAACATATTCCTAAGAATTTTGAAAGGACAAAGTTGTTTACAAGCATTGCACTCATAAAAATCATAAACAATTCCATATTAACTTAACCTTCCTTTCTTAGTTTTCACTCTTTTTAAGTTCTATTTTATCTTTTGAATCAGTTGAACATCCACCTGTTCCACATCCTGAACAACTTCCACAGTTGTGCTCTAATGATTTAACAGCTTCACCTGTCTTTTTAGCTTTTCTGATGTTAATAGCATTTAAAACTACCATTAACATACCTAAAGTAAAGAAAGCGCCTGGTGCTAATATCATTATTGATGCTGGCTGATAAGCTTCTGGCATAACTTGTAATCCTAAGATTGTTCCATTACCTAGAACTTCTCTAAATGAACCTATTAAGAATAATGCTACTGTAAATCCAAGCCCCATACCTATAGCATCGAATATTGAAGGTACAACTTCATTCTTTGATGCATAAGCTTCTGCTCTTCCTAATATAATACAGTTAACAACTATTAGAGGAATAAATATTCCTAATGATTTATATAATGATGGAACATATCCATTCATTAACATATCTACGATTGTAACAAATGATGCAATAACCACTATATAAGCTGGTATTCTTATTTTATCTGGTATTAATTTTCTAATAGCAGATATAATTGCATTTGAAAAAATTAAAACTACTGTAGAAGCTAGACCCATACCTACTGCATTTTCTGCACTTGTTGTAACAGCAAGGGTTGGACACATAGCTAATACTTGAACAAATATTGGGTTTTCAGTAAATATACCGTTTTTAAGTCTTTCTATTAACTTGTTCATTCTTATCCTCCTATCCTATTACCATGAAGATGCAGCAGTAGTAGCATCTGATTCTTCTTTTGGAGCTACTTCTTCGCCCTTAATGTTTTCTTTGTAGAATCTTAAAGCATCTGTAACAGCTGTTCCAATTGCATTTGATGAAACTGTAGCTCCTGTTATTGCAGAAACTTCACTATCTTTTGCTGGTGCTGTTTTTACCATTGTAATATCTTCTGTAGTTGGAAGGTTGTTGAATCTAGTTCTAAACTCTTCTTCTACAATTTTTGCTCCAAGTCCTGGTGTTTCTGAATGAGCCATAACTTTCATACCAGTTATTACATCTTCATTTGAAATTGCAACTACTAAATCAACTGGTCCATGGAATCCTTTAGTTGTTACCTTAAATACATAACCAACTTCTTCATTACCATTTTTAGCTTTAAATATTTCTGTAACTGCTTCATTGCCTGCTATTCCTGAATCTTCAATTGACTCAGCTTGAGGCATTATAACCTTTAAATCTTCCTTATTTAACTTTGAGTTTTCTAAGATGGCTTCTTTAGTTAAATCATTTGCAAAACCTAATAGTAAACCTGCAATTGATGTAATTATTAAAAGGATTGCTCCTAGCTTAAAGTTTTCTTTCAAAACTAAGCCACCTCCTTTTTAAACTTTTTAGTTGTAAAGTACTCTATTAATGGAGCACATAAATTCATTAATATAATTGCATAGTACGGTCCTTCTGGATTATATCCTTGAACTGCTATAAATGATGCAATTACTCCTAGTCCAATACCGAATATGTATTGTCCACATTTAGTCATTGGTGATGTTGCATAATCTGTTGACATAAAGATTGCCGCTAGGAAGAATGCTCCTGGTAGTAAACCTTCTTTGCCAAAATATGCGTACATTCCAAATGAAACAACTATAAATGCTAAAGGTGCTCTTAAATTAATTCTTCCTCTAAAAGCTAAATAAAGACCTCCAATAACTATTGCTAGTATTGAAACTTCTCCTATATTACCTTTTGCTTGTCCTATAAATTGATCCATTAAAGATATAGTTTCAACAACTGGCAACCCTGATGCTGAAGTAACAACCTCTGCTGCTCCTGATGCTGCTGCAACTGAATCAACAACTGGTTTAGCCATAACTCCTGCCCATGAAGCAATTAAGAAAGCCTTAGCTGCTGCAACTGGATTCATAAAGTTTTGACCTAATCCACCAAAGAATTGTTTAACAACAATTATTGCAAATATTGATGCTACAACTACTATCCAAACTGGAACATGAGTTGGCATAACTAATCCTAATAATAAACCTGTAACTATTGGACTTAAATCAGTTAAGAAAGGTCCCTTCTTAACAAGCTTGTTCCAAACCATTTCAGATACTAAACATGCTACTACTGATGCTAATAAGATTCTTATTGCATCATTTTCATAAAAGTATATTCCTGCTCCAGCAACTGGTAATAATGCTATAATAAAATCTAACATTATTTTGTTTACTCCATTGCCCTTGTTAATGTGAGGAGCTGGTGATATCTTAAATACTCTGTTTTCCAAAATATTCACTCCTTATCTCTTGAATTCCTTAGCTGTTTTAATTTTGTGAGCTATTTCGATATTTGAAGGACATACGTAACTACAAAGACCACATTCAATACATTTGTCTCCTCCAAATTTAATAAACTCATCCATTTCGTTTCTATCCCATAATTCAACTAACTTTATAGGATTTAATCCCTTTGGACATACTCTTAAACATTTAGCACATCTAATACAGCTAAATTCTGCTCCCTTAGATCCTTCTTTTTTGTTCAAGAATAAAATTCCTTTTAAATTGTTAGAAATTGCAACATCTAATGTGAATAAAGAATTACCTCTTATTGCTCCACCTGCTACAACTTTATATAACTCTTCGTTATTACCTTGAAGTTTGTTGAATAATTCTTCTACAGTTGTTCCAACTTTAACTTTTACTAACTTGTTAGCATTTGCTGCTGAACCAAATACTGATAAATATTCATACATATGAGGTCTTCCTGTTGAGAAAGCTTCTCCAATATAAACTAAAGTATGTAAATCTAAAACTAAAACATTTTCTTCTACTTCTTCAAGCATATCGATTGGACGTTCAATTATATCAACGTTAGATAAAATAGTATTAACTACTTTTTTACCAATCTCAATTTCTTCTACCATTGCATTTAATGCATCGTATTGCTTAAAGTTTGGTTCAAAACTAGGTGATTTTACATTTACAAACACCTTATCTCCATTAAAACTATTTAACTTAGCTGATAAAGACTTACCATCTTCATCTCTTAAAGCTAATTCATTCATTTTAACTAATAACTGAGATTTGTCTAAACCTTCAATAGAAACTTTTTCAAAGTCAACTGAAGATTCTTCAATTTCTGAAACCACAACTGCTTTGATTTTCTTGCCTTCAGCATTAAACTTTTCAGAAACCTCTAAAACCTTTCCTTTAACTGTACTTAAAACAGGTACTGCGAATTCCTCTGTTGATTGTCCTAAGACTTGTCCAACTTCAATTTCTTCGCCTTTTTTTACTAAAGGATTACATCCTTCTAAGTAAAATACGCATTTCTCTACAGGATTAACTTCTTCAAATTTACTATTTGTTAACTTAAAAGACGGATTCGAAATCCTAGCTCCTGTAAATAAGTCAAATAAACCCATACTAATCCTCCTACTATAATTTATTTGATAAATAAAATCTATTATTATTGCATTCTATTCCACATAACATTTTATAACATGATACAACATATTACAACAAAAGTAATTCTTTTAACAATCTTATTTCTTTAAAGTTAATATATTAAAACTTAATTTATACCTTATATATAGATAAATCCACTCTTTATTTCCTAATAATTCTTTTCCATACAAGATTTTTATTATTTCCCCACCAAACTTAGTTATTCTTTTAACATACTATCCAACTTCATACTCCACCTATATTTATGAACAAAAATAAGGGTATCAAAATGATATAATCACCTTGATACCCCTTAGTAGTGTTTAAAGTAAGAGTTAAGAGTTAAGAGTTAAAAGGTTGATGTGCAAACTCTTCTCTCTTAACTCTTAATTCCCAACTAATCCCTAAGTATATTTAAATCTTCTCCATTTAATATCTTTTTCATAGTTCTCATTGAGCACATTTTTCCACACATAGAACAACTTTCTTCATCATGTGGTTTAGATTCCTCTCTATATCTGCTTGCTTTTTCAGGATCTATCGCAAGGTTAAACATAGTTTTCCAATCTATATCTGCTCTCGCCTTACTCATCTTATTATCCCAATCTCTAGCTCCTTCAATTCCCTTTCCAATATCTGCTGCATGTGCTGCTATTCTTGTTGCTATTATCCCTTCCTTCATATCTTCAAGATTTGGAAGTCTTAAGTGTTCTGCAGGAGTAACATAACATAAGAAGTCTGCCCCATAAGTAGCAGCTATAGCTCCCCCTATAGCTGATGTTATATGATCATAACCTGGTGCTATATCTGTAACTAATGGTCCTAAAACATAGAATGGTGCTCCATGACATAATTTCTTTTGAAGAATCATATTAGCTTCTATTTCGTTTATAGCCATATGTCCTGGTCCCTCAATTATTATTTGGACATTCTTTTCCCAAGCTCTCTTTGTTAACTCTCCCAATGTAATAAGTTCTTTAATTTGACTAGCATCTGTTGCATCATTTATAGATCCAGGTCTTAATGCATCTCCAAGTGAAATTGTCATATCATACTTAGCGCATATATCTAATAACTCATCATAATGTTCATAGAATGGATTTTCTTTATTATTAAGTTCCATCCATGCAAACAATAATGATCCACCTCTTGAAACTATACTAGTCAACCTCTTATTCCTCTTAACAGTTTCAATAGCTTCTCTATTTAATCCTGCATGTATAGTAATAAAATCAACGCCATCTTCTCCATGCTTTCTAACTACATCTAAAAATTCATCTGCTGTTATATCTCTTAATTCTTTATCATAAAATCCTACAGCATCATAAATTGGAACAGTTCCAAGCATTGCTGGAGACATTTCTACTATCTTTTTTCTCATACCTTCTGTTTTGCCATAATTAGATAAATCCATTATTGCTTCTGCCTTCATTTCAATTGCAACTCTAACTTTGTCTAGCTCATTATCACAATCAGGACAATCTTTTGAAATTCCTAAATTAACATTTATCTTAGTTCTTAAACCTTGTCCAACTCCCTCTGGACTTAAACTTGTATGATTCTTATTTGCTGGTATTGCTATTTTCCCTTCTGCTACTAGACTTCTTAAATTCTCTACATCCATTTTCTCTTTTTTAGCTACTATTTCCATTTCCTTTGTTATAATCCCTCTTTTAGCAGCATCCATTTGTGTTGAATAACTCATCTACCTTACCTCCATTATTTAATATTGACTTTTTATATTCTCATCATCTTTATCTACTAGTTAAACTTACCTGTGATTTGTCTTAATTGAATCTTTATTCTTCTTATGCATGAAAAAAAAGCCTAGCAAAAATAATTTTTGCTAGGCTAAAAAACAATTAAATAAATTAATTATACTTTTCCGCTTCCCTTCGATAGTACTAACTATATCAGGTTATAAGAGTTAGGATAAAAATCCCTCTCAGCCAAAAACAGGCACCCCTAGCATTTCATATGATTTGTTCTTATAATACCACTTATATCCATATTTTACAATTGCAAATTTTTATTTATTTCTTCAAATAAATCTTTTGATATATGCTTAACTTCTAAAGTTTCACCAAAAGTATTAGTGCATATATCTATAATATAGTTACATACCTTATATTTCTTTTGGAATATATTTTGCTTTTCACATACTGACTGAACATTTTTCTGTAACACATAATATGTTCTTTTAGTTCTTGATCCACTTGTAATCATTACAATATCATCATTTAATCCTATTGATGTATTCTTATAATTTAATAATCCTAACAGAACTGAAATTATTGTTGCTATGCTTAAAATTATAATTTCACTTTTAATAGATACACCTTCTATAAAGTATAAAACTAACGCTACTGATATAAATGTAATTATAGTTTGCTTAAATATAAATTTAGATTTAACATTTTTATTAGGTTTTACTAAATCTCCATTAAATTTAAATCTAGGTATTAATTCATCTATAATTTTATTCTTTTCATCTTCATTTGCTATTGGATACAGCATAGGTGTACTTTCTCCTTCATTTCCACCATATCCAATAACAACAGCCTCCATATTATATACACCTAGTAACTGTTGAGTTATATTTTGAGTGAACTTAATACTTTGTATTTTAGAAATGGGCATTGAAAACTTCTTCTTGGTAATTAATCCATACTCTATATTAATCTTATCATTGCTTTTATAAACTTTATAATCATAAAACTTAATGTTCTTTGATATAATTGAAATTATTGCACATAATATGTAAGCAATTAATAACCCTATAAAAATCAATATTATAATTGTCCATATAGAACTTCTCTCAATATTAGATTCTATCGAGCTTATTATCCCTTCACTATTTGAATTTGCAAATTCAGATAACTTTCCATTAAAAAACTCATCTACTTGAGTTAAAAGAAGAAACATACCTCCAATCCAACCAAGTTTACCTTTAGTTAATGCATATAGTGTCAGACTCTTTTTACCCGCTTTTATGATTACAACATCTTCATGTTCACTATGAACAACTTCTTTTGTTTGTATATTTTCAGCTTCGCAATAATCTAATATCTCTTCATTGCTATTATTTGATAAAATCTCACTTTTTAACTTCTCAGCAATAGTAGTTTTTAAAGATATTTTCACCTCAGATTCTGTACTATTAACAGCACCAGTATCTATCTTCAATGTTGTAACTCCAAAAATTCTATCCATTATCCCTTGATTACTGTTTATTGTTGTAATCTTCTCAAAAGGTATTTCTTGTTTCACCTTATTGAATACTCCTTTTTCGGAAACTAACATTTCATTCTTAATATATACTTTAAAATTTCTCCAACTTAATATAGAAACAATAATTGCTACTACTAATAATCCTAACGCTAAAATCAAAATTTTAGGTCCACTAAAAAAGGCTATAACAAATAAAAATGCTAAATCAAATATATTCTTAATCAATGAAGTTACTATGTTGCTCCAATGATTCCTAAATCCTTTATCCAATCTCATTAGCATCCTCCACTTTTATTCTAATCTTTGTTTTTAAATACTCACTAATTTCCTCAGCTTTTTCTATTTCAATATTAGGTATTTTATGTTCTCCACCAGCAGTAACTATTTCTACATCTGCTAATTTAAAAATTCTATTTATAGGACCTTGATTTACTTTAATATGCTGTATTCTAACGATTGGTATAATAGTCTTTTTTATTGTGAATACACCTTCTTGGAATTCTACTTTATCATCTGTTATACAGTACCCCCATTGTTTATATTCTATTATAGGATAAATAAAACAATCTAAAATCATTGATCCAATAAGTAATACACTTGCCAAATTAATAAAAAATATGTACTTATTTGCCCAATCAAATTCATCCTTTAATATCATTCTTCCAATAATAACAACTATCACAACTACTATTAATCCAATTAACCTACTTATAAACCATGACTTCTTAGCATCTTTATTTAACTTTTCGTAACTCAAATTTTTACCCCCATTGTAAAATAATTCTTAATGTAAATTATTATAACATAAATAGTAATTAATACAACATTAAGTTGTATAATGTAACTCAGTCTATTTAATTTATCTCAGCACATCTCTTATTGCTAAACTAAATTTATAGTACAAGAGGTGACAGTTATCTGTATTTTTTTGCAAGTGACTGTCACCACTTGTCCCTACTCTATAAATGAAAAAAGGCATGCATGAATTATTTATATAATTCCATACATACCTTTTACTTTTATAATGATGCTTTATATATCTCTAATACTGCTTCAGCATCTAATGGTTCATACCCTTGAGCTAATCCAAATTTAACAGATTCTTTTGCCATAACTTCTAACTTTTCTTCGCCAATTCCAACTTCTCTTAAAGTTGTAGGAATTCCAAGTTTAACAAAATACTCTTTTGTTTTATCAATAGCCATATTAGCTATTTCATATTTCTCTAAGCTCTTATCGATATCCCAAACATTTATTCCATACTCAACAAATTTATCAATAGTATCTTCATTTAAAACATAAGTCATCCAATGAGGAGTCAATATTGCAAGTCCTACACCATGAGTGATATCATAAAATGCGCTAAGTTCATGCTCCATTGGGTGAACTGACCAAGCTCCGCCTTTTCCATATGATAATAGGCCATTAATTGCCCAGCTTGATGCCCACATTAAATTAGCTCTTGCTTCATAACTTTCTGGATTTTCTATTGCCATCACTCCATACTTTATGCAAGTTTTTAGTAATGCTTCTGCCATTCTATCTTGAATGAATGCTCCATCAGTTTTGCTAAAGTAATTTTCAAATATGTGACTCATAATATCAGCAGTACCAGCTGCAGTTTGACTAGTAGGTACTGTATAAGTATATTCTGGATCTAAAATTGAAACTTTTGGTTTCATTCCATCATGTGCTGTTCCAACCTTCTCATTAGTATCTAACTTAGATATTACTGCAAAGGCATCCATCTCACTTCCTGTTGCAGATAACGTAAGAACTGAAACAATAGGTAGTACGCTATTTATCTTAGAAGGTTCAATAACAATATCCCATGCATCACCTTCATAACTTACTCCAGCTGCAATAACTTTTGAGCAATCAAGAGTACTTCCTCCACCTATAGGTAAAATTACATTTATATTATTTGCTCTACAAATATCAATCCCTTGTTTTACCGTTTCAATTCTTGGATTTGGATCTACTCCTCCTAGTTCAAAAACTTCGATTCCACTTTCTTTAAGAATTCTCATGGCATCATCATATAACCCTATTTTCTTTATACTACCTCCACCATAAACTAGTAGAGCTTTATCACCATAAGTTTTAACAGCTTTTCCTAGATTCTTAATTTGCCCCTTACCGAAGTAAACCTCTGTAGGTATTGAGTATTTAAAATTCTCCATAATAGATCCTCCTAATCAATATTTCTTCCAAGTGACGCTTGCCATATTTGATAGAAATGCTCACTTGTAAACTGTAATTTTAATGCATTGGCTGCTGTTTCTAATCTTTGTATATTACTTGAACCAACTATAGGCATAATCTTAGCTGGATGAATTAATAACCAAGCATAAGCAACTTCATCTATAGAGTTTGCTCCTATTTCTTCTTTAATTTTCTCAAGCACTTCTCTAACTCTTACTGATTTCTCATCATTTTGAGTAAATATTCTACCGCCAGCAAGTGGTGACCATGCCATTGGATTAACTCTGTTCTTCAAGCAATTATCTAATGTCCCATCTTTATACGCATCTAATTTAAGCGGTGATATCTCTACTTGATTTGTAACTAGCTTAACATCACAATAGGATTGCAGCATATCAAACTGACTTGGAGAAAAATTAGATACTCCAAAGTTTAATACCTTCCCACTATTCTTAAGTTCATTAAAAGCATTCGACATATCTTCTGGATTCATTATAAAATCCGGTCTATGAATTAATAATAAATCTATATACTCTGTTCCTAATCTTTCTAAAGATCCATCCACTGATTCTAGTATATGCTTCTTAGACGAATCATATTGCAAAGTTTTATTATCTCCAAAAATTGGAGCATAATTTTTTATTCCACACTTAGTAACTATCTTAATTTTCTCTCTTAAACTTGGATTTAATGCCATAGCTTTACCTTGTGCCTCTTCAGACATATATATATCAGCTGTATCAAATGTATCTATACCTAACTCTAATGATTTCTCCATAAGCGTTAATAATTCTTTATCACTTTTATTCCAATGTGTAACTCTCCAAAAACCTTGAATTATTCTTGACAATTCAAGATTATCACTCACTTTTATCTTTTCCATTTAAATCACTCCAATCAAAATTAACTCTATGAAAATGATATCATAGAGTTAATAGTAATGACAATATTCTTACCCAATATTATCTAATATATTTGCATATTCATATTTTAAATTCTCATATAAATTAATTAGATTATCCGCTTCTTTATTAGCTTCCGCTATAAGAAAATCATAGTTTTCAATAACTAAATCAACTATCTTTTTATCTATTTTATTATTATTTTTCATATCATTTAGAATAGCAACTACTTTGCATTTTTTAAAAGCACCTTTATAACTTCTAGCAGCTATCAACGCACTTAATATATCTGCAATTGCAACTATTCTTACATCAATGGATATATCCTCATCTTGTATTCCAAAAGGATAACCACATCCATCTAATGTTTCATGATGCAATCCTGCTATATCTCTAATATCATCTATATTTAACCCAGATAAAATGTCATAACTTACTTTGGCATGACTTTTAATTATTTCATACTCTTTAACTGTTAACTTGCCAGGCTTTTCTAAGATATCTATAGGAATAACTATTTTCCCTATATCATGTAAATTCGCTGCAACCTTAATCTTTATAGCTCTATCATTATCTAATCCATATAATTTCGCTATTTGATAACTAACAGCCTCTACTGTAATCGAGTGTTTAACTGTATACTCACTTCTAAAATCAATCGCATACGTAAGCATTCTAGCATAAGCTATAACTTCATCTCTACATGCTATAGTATCTTCAAAGTAATTATAAAGCTCATCTTTATAAGCGTTATCTTTTAGTTTCTCCACAAAATCGAACTCTTCTACTGCTTTTTTAAATAAGCTTATGTGCTCTGATAGGTACTCTTCATATTTATCTTCTATCAATTCAAATGGAATATACCCTTTATTTAAATAGATAATAGCAAGATAATCTGCTAAACTTAACATAAGAGCTTCATCTCTAACATTAGTAATATTCCTTTCTCTAATATGCTTAACTGTAAAATGATGTCCCATCACAATATCTGCTAAATCCGATATCGGAGAAAAATATTTTATAAATAACGCTCCATAAACTGCATGATTAAATGGTTTAATAGAATCTATATCAACAAGTTTATCTCTTTCAGCCACCTTATATGCACCAATATCATGAAATATTGATACTGTACATATCTTTCTTATCTCTTCCTCATTATATCCACCATGTGCCTTTAACAAATTCATCATAATATATGCGACTTGCTCACCATGGTCTAATAGTCTTTGATCAATAGAATTAATAGTTCTATGAATTACAATCAAAATATCTTTTAATCTTACTCTCTCCATACTACCACCTGTTTATTACCATATTTTTCATGAGTTAACAATTAAAAATATATCATAAAACATATCGTCTGTACAAGCTTACTTTATTATCTATATCTCTTTTTAAATCTATGCTCATCAATCACTTCTATTAATAATGATACAAAAATACTACCTAATATTAATGTTAATATTATTAATACTGATACTATTGTACCTATGGTGAAATTAAAATACATTAACAATAATTTTACTCCAGTAAAAATAAGTATAAAAGATACTCCATACTTCATATATTTAAACCTTGCATTTACCCTAGCTAGTATATAATACATACTTCGAAGTCCCATAACCGCAAATATATTTGAAGTATATGCAATAAATAAATTTGTTGTTATTGAAAAAATAGCTGGTATTGAATCTAACGCAAAAATAACATCTGACCCTTCAATTAATAATAAAATTGCAAACAAAGGTGTTGCATACCTATGTCCATTAATTTTAACAAAAAAATTATGTCCATATAGTCTCTTTGTAATTAGCATAACTTTAGCCAATGCTCTTATAACTTTACTATCATGCGGATCTTTATGATGTTCTTCTTTAAAAGATTTTAATCCACTTATAACTAAAATGAAACCAAATATGTACATTATAAAATGGAATCTTTGAATTATTGCTACTCCTAAAACTATAAATATTAACCTAAGTACCATTGCACCTAATATCCCAAAAGTAAGTACTCTCTCTTGGTACTCCTCAGGTATTTTAAATGCTGTAAAGATCATCAAAAATAAAAATATATTATCTAAACTTAATGTCATTTCAATAATATATCCCCCAAAGAAATCCACTGCCATTTGCTGTCCCATACTAAAATAAACATATATATTAAACATTACAGCTAAACTTACCCAAAATAAAAACTTCCCTATATGCTTTAACACAATCCACTTACCCCCTTAGTAAATTATCCACAAATATTTATATGATTATTTACAAAGGGATATTACTATCATAATTATTCAATCGTGTATATTAATGTGATACCGTTGGGTGATAGTGTCACTCTGTTCCATTATAAGGTGATTTTTAATCACATGATAGTTCAACTACTTTTGGTGATAGGTTCGCTTACTCTCTGTTATTTATGAAATTCTTTTAATATTAAAATGAGGCTGTATCATAATTGAAAATCTAAAATTAATGGGGATGTATCAAAATGATAAATCATTTTGATACATCCCCAATTTAAAATATAAATTTTAAATTTACTAATATATTTTCCCGTTTGATTTTATTATGAAATCAACTAAAGCATTTTTAACTAGTTCTATTGACTTATAATCTACAATGCTTAAATTATCATCTGGTGTGTGTACAACATCACCTATTCCATCTTGACCAACTATAAAGGCAGCGTCTCCATTTTGTTGGAATATTTGATGATCACTTGTTCCTACTACTCTACCACCAGAATATGCATATGGAACATCTGCACAAGGAACTCCATTCTCTTTTAATACTTTAATAAAATCTTTATATAATTCATTAGAATTAGAATCCTTATTTTGAATTGCAAGCCCTTTTTCACTATTCATACCAATACAATCTATATTTATATTGTACCAATCATCATATTTATCACCATATGCTTTAACAAATTCATCACATCCAAATAACCCTAACTCTTCTGCATTAAATGCAGCGATTATTATGTCATAATCAAATTGTTCCACTTTTGATTTATCAACTAAATCTTTTGCAGCTTCTAATAAAGTAGCTACACCTGATGCATTATCTATTGCACCTGGAAGTCCTTTACTATCAGCTCCTGTTACATGATCAAAGTGTGCTGAAAGAACTATGGCTTTAGTACTATCTTTTCCTTTAATAACACCTAAAACATTATCTACTTCGCCACTTAATACTATTCTTGGAACTCCTGACGCTTTAAATTCTTGATAGTAATCTCCACCTGCAAAAGGTTCTAACCCAATGGCTTCATAATAGTTTTTTATGAACTTTCCTGCTTTAACATTTTCTTCTGTTCCTGCAACCCTTCCTAAGTATTCATCTGAGCAAATTTCATCCATTATAGATTTTACATCTAAATCTTGTGCATTTTTTCCTGCTTCTACAGTAACTGTTGTGTTAGCCTGATTAACTACATCCCCTTCACCAAATGGTGAACATGATGTTATAAAGAAACATAATAATATAACAGCAAAGATTTTTAATTTTTTCATTATACCCTCCAATGAACTTATATTATAAGAATTATTAGTTAAGCTTTTGCTCTAATCTTCTTCTTATTTCTTTTATGAATTCAAATGAATTTAATTCTTTTATATCTTCTATTGTTGATAATAAAGCTAAATCCTTTGTCATGTATCCATCGTTAATTGTATCTATTGATGCTTCTTCTAACTTATCTGCAAAGTTAACTAAAGCTTGTAAGTTGTCAAGTTCTCCTCTTTTTCTTAAAGCTCCTGACCAAGCAAATATAGTTGCCATTGAGTTTGTTGAAGTTACTTCATTCTTTAAGTGCTTGTAGTAATGTCTTTGAACAGTTCCATGAGCTGCTTCATACTCATAGTTTCCTTCTGGTGAAACTAAAACTGAAGTCATCATTGCTAAAGAACCAAATGCTGTAGCCACCATGTCACTCATTACATCTCCATCATAATTTTTACAAGCCCATATAAATCCACCTTCTGATTTAATAACTCTTGCAACTGCATCATCAATTAGCGTATAGAAATATTCTATACCAATTTCTTCAAATTTATTCTTATATTCTGCATCATATATATCTTTAAATATATCTTTAAAAGTATGATCATACTTTTTAGAAATTGTATCCTTAGTAGAGAACCATAAATCTTGCTTAGTATCTAATGCAAAATTAAAGCAACTTCTTGCAAAACTTTCAATTGATTTATTTAAGTTATGCATTCCAAGAACAACACCAGCACCATCAAAGTTATGAACAGTTTCTCTTACTTCTTGTCCATTTTCTGGAGTATAAACTAATTCAACCTTACCTTTTCCTTCAATCTTCATTTCTACATCTCTATAAACATCACCATAAGCATGCCTAGCTATTGTGATTGGTTTTTCCCATGATCTAACATAAGGTTTAATAGATTCTATAGTAATTGGAGCTCTAAATACAGTTCCATCTAAAATAGCTCTTATAGTTCCATTAGGACTCTTCCACATTTCCTTTAAATCATACTCGGTCATTCTATCTGCATTCGGAGTTATAGTTGCACACTTTACTCCTACCCCATATTTCTTAATAGCTTCTGCTGATTCAACTGTCACTTTATCATCAGTAGCATTTCTATGTTCAAGCCCCAAGTCGTAATACTCTGATTTTAATTCAACAAAAGGATTAATTAATTCATCCTTAATACTTGACCATAAAATCCTAGTCATTTCATCTCCATCCATTTCAACTAATGGAGTAATCATTTTAATTTTTTCCATAATTGTGCCCCCTAAATTTTAGTATTTGCCCTTATTATACTAAATTATCCACATTTTATCAAATAACAAGTCTTAAAAATGATTTAAGTTTTATTTTTCCCTTCAAAAATAATAGAAAAAGCAAAACTCAAAATGAGTTTTGCTTTTATTTTTGCAATATATTCTGTTTTTCTTGCAATTCTATTTTTCTACATCTTCAAAATCAACATCAACAACTTCAGTTACAACATCTTCTTCACTAGTATAAGCTGTTTCTTTTGCATACGTTTCACTGTAACTTGTAGTATTAGATTTATTTGCACCAAACTTATTCTTTAACTTTCCATATATATAAATCCCTGCAAATGCTACTAAAAGCACTGGTAATATCATAAAGAAAGCCTTAGCAATTAAAAAAATTACTGCAAACACTACTACTGTCCATAAAATTGTCTTTAACGTTCTACCCATAATATCCACCTCTATATTTAACTAATTATGTTCTTTACTAAATTAATATTATTATACATTAGTTAAACATAAAAATCAACAAGTGATATTAATTATTTTTTAATGAGTTATAATATAACCTTTACATTTTCACCTATATCTATTTTACATAATATCAGTTAAATTACTACTCTTCCAAAAACGTAGTATTCTGAGTTCTTATACACACTTATAATATTGTAGTTTTGTATATTCATTACCTTATATTATATATATAAAATTGGGAGTCCATAGAAATGATTTAATCATATCTATGAACCCCCATCTAAAATGCAAGGTACTTGCCCTATCACGGAGCAAAGCGACCCTATCACTCAACCAAAAGTTGACCTATAACGCAAATCTAAGATTTGCTCTTTCACTAATGAATGAAGAACTTAAGCATAAATACCAATCCTACAATAACAGTAGTAAATGATATATCCTTATACTTTCCAGTAGCTAACTTAATAATAATGTATGAAATAACTCCAAAAGCAATACCATCTGCAATAGAGTAAGCTAAAGGCATCATGATTATTGTTAAGAATGCTGGAAGAGCTTCAGTCCAATCTACTAAATCTATTTCCATAATAGGTTCAAGCATAAATAATCCAACTATAACTAATGCTGCACAAGTTACTGATGGTGTAATTACTCCAAATAAAGGAGCAAAGAATAATGCAACACCAAACATTAACGCTGTAGATACTGCTGTTAATCCTGTTCTTCCACCTTCTGCTACACCAGCTGCACTTTCAACAAATGTTGAAACTGTTGAAGTACCAACACATGCTCCAAATGTTGTTCCTATAGCATCTGCAAATAATGCTTTCTTTATGTTTGGAACCTTACCATTTTCATCTAACATTTTAGATTTTGTTGCAACACCAACAAGTGTTCCAATAGTATCAAACATATCCATAAATAATAAAGTAAATAATACAATTAACATATCAAGACTAAATACATTCTTCCACTCAAAAGCAAATAATGTACCTTCAATTGATGGTGGCATTGAAATTATAGCATCTGGAATTGCTGTTACTCCCATTGGAATACCAATAATAGCTGTTGCTATCATTCCAAGGAATAATGCTCCTTTAACTTTTCTAGCCATTAATATACCAGTTAAAACTACACCTAATAAAGCTAAAAATGCTGTTGGGCTAGTAACATCTCCAAGTGAAACTAAAGTTCCTTCACCTTGTTTAATTACTCCTGCACCTTCTAGTCCTATTAAAGCAATAAATAAACCAATACCAACTGAAATAGCTTTTTTTATGTTATTTGGAATTGAATCAACAATAGCTTCTCTAACATTAAATGCTGTTAATGCAATAAATATAAGACCTTCTAATAATACAGCAGTTAATGCAAATTGATAAGAATATCCCATTGTTAGTACTACTGTATAAGCAAAGAATGCATTAAGACCCATTCCTGGAGCTTGTGCAAATGGAAGTTTAGCATAAACACCCATAACTAATGTAGCAACTATTGAAGATAATACTGTAGCTGTAAATACAGCTCCTGCATCCATTCCTGCTGCTGAAAGAATTGATGGATTAACTATTAGTATGTACGCCATTGTCATAAATGTTGTAACACCAGCAACCATCTCTGTTTTAATATTTGATCCTCTTTTAGATATTTCAAAGTAATTATCTAATCGACTTGTTAACTTATTCGAAGTTTTCATTTGTATCCCTCTTTCGTATTAATGTAAATCCCTGAATTATAATACAATAATTTTCGACAAATTCCAAGCTTTTTACGAATATTTTTTTATTTTTTTTAAATAACTTTTGTGAAAACGATAAAAACACGAATTATATCACTTATTTTCAAAAGATGTGATTCGTGTTTTCTTTTTTCTCTCTATTATATAATCCCCTTAATTAAAAATTTTATTTATAACTACATTTTTATCTATCGAATAGAAATGATTTAATAACTGCAAAAGCTTCCCTTGTGTACATTGCTGGTATTATTGGCTTAAGTGTTTTATTAGTATAGAATGTTATATTTTTGAATCCTGCTCTCTCTGCAATAAAATTACTTCTAAATGCATGAAAATCTGATGTTACTACTTTTATATTTAATTCACCTATATTTCGATCTTCTATATCATCTAGTTTTTCATAAGAAAATTTAAAATTTTCGAATGTACTAGTAGATTTATCTTCCACATAAATTTGTTCATCATCAATATCCTGAGATATAAGATACTTCTTCATAGCGCTTGCTTCAGATACTAATTCATCCTCTCCTTGACCACCTGAAACAATGATCTTCATATCTTTATTATATGTCTCTACATATTGTATAGCCTTATCTAGCCTTTGTTGCAATGTTAAACTTAAGTCCTCACCATTTAATCCCGCACCAAGTATTATCATATAATCTGCTTCACTAATATTATCTTTTGAATATGATATTATACAACTTTCTATGGATAGAAAACCTATAACACCTATAATTATCAAACTATTTATAATTCTCAATATTACTTTTCCATTTTTGCTTGTTAACTTCACTCTAATCAAGTGATATACTACTAACCCTAATCCTAAGCATAAAAATACTGACTTAAAAGCAATTGGCGAACTTAAACTAATTAAAAATATATAATACCCCAAAAATACGCTTCCTATTATTATATCCCACTTCTCTAAAATTCTCTTCATAAAAACTCACTCCTTTTTTCATAATTCTATTATATCTATTGAGTAAGTTGTAAACCATAACTATAGGGAAACTTAATAAGATTGTAATAAACCCTTAATTCAAATATCATTTAATTTATTATATGAGGTGAAAAAATGAGTAAACTAAAAATATATTTTACATCTGATATTCATGGATTTATTTATCCTACAGATTATGCTAATACTAATCCAAAGAATATTGGACTACTAAACATTATTAATTCCTTTGAAAAAGATGAAAATACATTAATAATTGATTGTGGTGATACTATCCAAGGATCTCCTTTCACAACTTACTTATCATCTACAACTTTTGAAGATCATCCAATTGCCAAAGTTATGAATGAAGGAGGTTATGATTATGTTACTTTAGGAAATCATGACTTTAATTATGGTTATGATTATCTAAGTAAATATATTAAAAGCTTAAATGCTAAATGTATATGTGCAAATGTAGTTGATAAAACTGGTGAACTTCCTATTTTTCAATATGATATAAAAACTTTATCTGATGGTACTAAAATTGGATTAATAGGATTCACAACTGACTTTATCACAACTTGGGAAAGAGAAGAAAATATAAAAAACTTTGAAATACTTCCTACTTTTGAAGCTGTAAAAGAAGTTCATGATTCTATAAAAAATAATGTTGATTTACTTATAGGAATTTATCATGGTGGATTTGAATATGACCTTTCAAATCATAAAAAACTAAGTGAAACATCAGAAAACATAGCTTATAAAATATGTGAAAAACTTGATTTTGATATCTTGCTTACTGGTCATCAACATATGGAAATTAGTAATACCGTTATACACGGAACTCATATAGTCCAACCGCCACATTATGGTTCTAAATTTGCTCAGTTAATTATTGATGATAAATTTACTTCATCTTTAAAAGAAGTATCTTTAAACCCAAATAAAAAACTATATAATGAGCTTTTACCATTAGAAAACAATGTGCAAAAATGGTTAGATACACCTGTTGGTCATTTAGATGTATCACTTCAACCTACGAGCCATATAGATATGGCAGTACAAGGATCAAACTTAGCCAATTTTATAAATCAAATCCAACTTGAAGTATCCGGTGCTGATATTGCATGTACATCATTTGCTAACTCAATAAAAGGATTTGATAAAGATGTCACAGTTAGGGATATTGTATCCACATATATTTACCCAAATACCCTTGTGGTACTTAAAGTAACAGGAGAAATACTAAAAAAAGCACTAGAAAGATCTGCTTCATACTTTGACAAGGATTCATCTGGAATTAAAGTATCTGATTTATTCCTAAAACCTAAAGTTGAGCATTATAACTACGATTACTTTACTAATATTAAGTACACAATTGATTTAAACAAAGAAATAAATAATAGAGTTACCTCTATACTTTATAATGGCAATGAAATAAAACCTCAAGATACCTTTACTTTAGTAATGAATAACTATCGTGCAAGTGGTGCTGGTGGATATGAATTTTATAAGGATTGTCCGATTGTAAAAGAAATCTTAACAGAAATGCCTGAAATAATAATTAATTACTTCAGAAACCATACGAATGTGATAGTAGATAAAAGTAAATATATTAATATTAAAATATAGTAACAAAAAAGATATAGGATATCGTAGTAACTTATACTAACTATCCTATATCTATAATATTATACTAAACTGAATGAAGTGAACCTTTCACCCTATCCTCTAGCAAGTTTAGTTCTTATCTTAGTTGATAAATACTCTACTATCAACACTAAGATAATTAATCCAACTAAAATAGCACCAACTTGACTCCACTTATATGAGTTCATTGCAAATATTAATGGTGCTCCTATACCACCTGCTCCAACTAATCCTAATACAGCTGCATCTTTTATATTTATTTCAAATCTATAAATTGCAGTTGATATAAAGTTAGTTGATAATTGTGGAAGTATTCCATATCTAATTTTTTGCCATGAATTGCATCCCGCTGCATCTAAGCTTTCTAGGATTTTCTTATCTAAATCTTCTATTACTTCAATATATAATTTAGAAACCATTCCTATAGATGCTATAGATAATGTTAACACCCCTGCAAAAGGACCTGGTCCTGTAACTCTTATAAACATAAGTCCATAAACAAATGAAGGGAACGTCCTTATAGCTGCTATAATAACTATACCTAAAGCACTTAACCACTTAGGTCCAATATTAGTAGATGCAACAAATGCAAATGGTATTGCAATTACTGACCCAATTACTGTTGCAAGTAATGCAATAGCTGCTGTTTCTAATAATAAGTATGGTATTCCTTGCTTTGTAAAGTTTAATAGAAGGTTTGTATCTGGAGATAGAATCCCTTTAACAATATTATTTGCTATAGCTGCTCCATCTTTTTGTACGCCTTTAAACTCTATTGATGACATAGACCAAACTACTATTATCATTATGACTAAAAGAGTTAGGGTCTTTGTTATCCAATACTTCGGTTCTTTTTCTAGCTGATTTTTTATTGTTAAATCCATACTACCCTAACCTCTCTCTTATTTTTTTACTTACATATTCTATTAAAACAACAGTTATAAATAGTATAAGTAATATCATTCCTACCTTATCATATTGTCTCCAACCTAAACTTTCATTTAATATTAATCCAATACCACCAGCACCTACATATCCTAATATAGCTGCATATCTAACATTTATTTCAAAACTATATAAACATATAGAAAAATATGATGGTAATATTTGAGGAATAATCGAACCTGAGAATGCTTCAAGTTTGGTAGCTCCAACAGCTTCCATAGCTTCAAAAGGTCCCATATCAACAGTTTCAATTTGCTCATAAATCATTTTTACAACTAATCCAAAAGTAAAAATTGTTATAGCAATAGTTCCTGCAAATGTACCAATATCAAAAATATAAGTTGCAACTAAAGCAATTATTAATGTAGGAAGTGTTCTAGTTATACTTAGTATAAATCTAACTAGAACTAGTAATATTCTTGAATGATTAATATTACTTGAAGCAATAATTGCAAATGGTATAGCTATAATACTACCTATTATAGAACCTAATACAGACATCTTTATAGTATCTAATAATGGTCCCATAACCGTTTTCGCATATTCAAAATTAGGAGGTATCATTCCTTTTAACATTACAAAGAATTGATCGCCTCTTTTTATCATTGTTGCAAAACTAAAGTTGGTAATTTGAGCTGAAAAAAATAGTAATATTGCTAATCCTATTATTATATATGGAGTTTTAGTTGATGGTGGCTCTATCTCCCTTCCATCTCTTAAAACAATTTTCTCTGGCTTAAAAATATTTTTAATTGCATTAATCATATTACTCACCCATTACTTCATCATTTGATAATTCACGTCCATAAATTTGTTTTAATATTTCATTATCAACCTTTGATGAAGGTCCATCATAAATAATTTCTCCTGCTTTGATTCCAATTACCCTATTTGCATATTTTAATGCTAAATCAACATGGTGAATATTAATTAAGACAGAAATATCCATCTCCTCATTTATTCTTTTAAAGTCATCCATAACTTGTGATGCTGTAACTGGATCTAATGCAGCTACTGGCTCATCTGCTAATATAATTTCAGGATTTTGAGCTAAAGTTCTAGCTAATGCAACTCTTTGTTGTTGCCCTCCTGATAATTGATCTGCCCTAATATATGCTTTATCTAATATACCTACTTTATCTAAAGCTTCCAAGGCAATAAGCTTATCTTCTTTAGAATAAGCTCCTAAAAGACTTTTCCAAATAGGCATATCAGGTACTCTTGAAGTTAACACATTTTTCAATACAGTAGTTCTAGTTACAAGATTAAAGCTTTGAAATACCATACCGATTTTTCTTCTAAATAATCGAAGCTCTTTTCCCTTTAAATTGTTTACCTCTTGACTATTTACTGTTAATACCCCATTAGAAATATCATGCATTCTATTAATCGTACGTAATAACGTAGATTTTCCTGCTCCTGATAATCCAATTATAGCCACAAATTCACCTTGTTTTATTTCCAAAGAAATATTTTTAAGTGCATGTAATCCATTTGGGTATACTTTATTCACATTATCAAACTTTATCAAAACTATACCTCCAATAAAAAAGTGGCTATTGCCACTCCCCCTCCGGGGTTTATTCTAAATTACTTCATAGATTGAATTAATTTTTGAGCTTCACGTTCACTATTGTAATTTTCATCTTTACCTATTTCATAACCATTATGACTATAAATAGAAATTACTTTTTTTCCTTCTTCTGTTTTTGCAATGTTGATAAATGAGTCTTGTAACGCTTTAATTAAATTATCATCCATTTTAGCTGAGTTCTTAGAAACTGAAATAGTATCATTATAAACTTTATCTCCAACACCAATTACATTTGTTTCATCCCAAATGGAAGTTGTTCTACCATATTCACTTTCCCACTTATCTGCATAGTCATTTCTTGCATCTGCATAAATTAATCCAATATCTATTTGGCCTGATGCAAGTCTTGCCATCATAGATCCGTATGAATCAGTTTGAATTACATTCTTTAAATCTGTTAATGAAACACCATAGTTTTCTTTCAACCATAATGATGGATAAATATATCCTGCTGGAGAAGTAGTTGAAGCTGTTCCCCAGTTTGCAGCTTGTAATTCTTCTAATGTTAATTTTTCACCACTATTAACTTTTTTAGCTAGCGCCTGACCTCTTTCAGATGGCCCTGAAATTATTAAAGCTCTGTAATATGTAACTTGATTAGCTGTTTTCTCTGTAGGTGATCCATTCCAATCCTTAGGATTTTCAGAATCCTTATTTAAGCCATCCCTTGTTGCAGTTAAAATAACCTCTGCAGCATCATCATATAATACATAAGTTCCACCTGGAATAAATCCAACATCAGCAGTTCCTGCTGCAAGTGCTTCTCCTACTGCTTCAAAATTAGTTCCTACTTGGATATTAATATCTTTAAATTCATATCCTTGATTAGCAAGCTCTGTCTTTAACATACCTTTTAAAGGTTCTGTAGCTGATACAATTTCTTCTGGATCTCTTGATGGAACAAAATAAACTACTAACTCCTCATCCTTAGTATCTTTTCCACCACAACCAACAAATAGCGATACTGCTAAAATTAGTGCACTTAAAAATGCGATTATTCTTTTCATTTGTATTCCTCCTATTTTGTAAATCTTTCTCTATATTCACAAGAATAGTTTTGCCCTAAAACAAAAAAAATATCTAGCATTTTTATTTTAAAATGCTAGATATTTTAAATTTATTAATTTAACATGAAATTCTTCCAATCCCCATGCTTAATTAAAATTGATTCATCATTAAATTTTTCATCATTATTTACATTATAGTAATACACATAACATAGTTCTTTAGTTAAATCTTCTAATTCAACTTCAACTAGTTTTTTATGATACTCATTTTTAGAATTACCTTCACTTATAAAGCCTTCCATTTTATCTAAAGCCTTTATAGTAGCATCATAATCCATAAGTTCCATAACTTCACCTTGCACAAAATCTTCACCATCAAATAATGCTGGATAGCCTTTGTATGGCATATGATAAACTATGCCTTTTACCTTTGCATTTTCTGCTTTAAGTACTTTTCCTTTAAGATATTTATCATAATTGAAAAATCCTTCTCTTAAGCTTCCATATACAAATATTCTATGATTCCTAGACATTAGCAGATTTCTCCTCCAACAGTTTTAACATCTTCACTATTTTCAACTGCTGCTTTTATGCAAAGTTCTAGACCTTTTGATATATCTTCTAATGACATTGATGGCATATTTGGCTTAGCTACTACTTGTTGTGGTATGTATGGTACGTGAATAAATCCACCTTTTATGTTTGTATATTTCTTTTGAGCCATGTATAGAATTCCATACATAACGTGGTTACATACAAATGTCCCTGCTGTGTTTGATACTGAAGCTGGAATACCACCTTCTTGCATCTCTTTAACCATTGCCTTTATTGGAAGGTTAGTAAAGTATGCAGTATCTCCATCTGCAAATACACTTTCATCTATAGGTTGATTTCCTTTGTTATCCTTAATTCTTGCATCATCCATATTGATTGCAACTCTTTCAGGAGTAACTCCAAATCTTCCACCCGCTTGACCTACTGATATAACTATATCAGGGTTATGCTTAATTATATTTTCTTCTATCTTTTCTAAAGACTTCTTAAATACCGTAGGTATCTCAAGTTTTATTACTTCTGCACCTGCAATAGTATCTGGTAATTTTTTAACTGCTTCTAAAGCTGGGTTTATACTTTCTCCACCAAATGGATCAAATCCTGTAATTAAAACTTTCATCTTTCATCTCTCCTCTTAATTAAAATGCTAGGAAGTACATTAATGGTATGTGTATTGCTAATAAAACAATTGCAAATACCGCTTGTGCCTTAATAACTGCATTCTTATCTTTTGTTTCCAATAAAGCTGCTGGTAATACATTAAAGTTAGCCGCCATTGGTGTTAATAATGTTCCACAGAATCCTGCTGTCATAGCTAACGCTGAAGCAACTATCGGATCTCCACCTTGCATAAATACAAACGGGAATCCTATACCTACAGTAATAACTGAGAATGCTGCAAAACCATTTCCCATAATCATTGTGAATATTGCCATTCCTAAACAATAAGCAACTATTCCAAATAGTATGTTTCCTTCTGGAATTACACTTGAAATCATATTTGAAATAATATCACCTACACCTGCTGCAGTAAATAAAGTACCTAATGCAGTTAATAGTAATGGAAGTATTGCTGTTGCTCCAACTGCTTGAAGCATTCTATTTGAATCATCAATAAATTCTACTTTTGTTGATCTTGTAATTATAAATGTAACTACTAATGCTATTACAGCTGATAAACCTATTGCAACTGTACCTGATAATTCAGTGAACTGTGCAATAACTAATGCTGCTAAAGCTATTATTATAGAAGGAATAAATATTTTTAAACCTAACTTTTCTGCTTTTAATTGTGAGAATGTACTATCTAATTGTTTTAATGTACCAATATTAACTTGATTAAATGCAGATAATACACCTATAACTATAATCAAAATTCCAACTATCTCAGCTGGTATAATCTTACCAAAAATAAATATTCCAGCTAATATTCCCCAAAAGGTTGCTGTACCATATCTAGTTTTATGTTCTTTATCTTTTAAAGTAAATATCATAGTTAATGCCATTAATGACCCAACCATAATATAAAATATTTCTAATAATATATTTGAAATTTGCTTTATATCCATTTAGCCTGTCCTCCTACTTTTGTTTATACTTTCTATCTAAGGATTTATCTAAATAGTAATTTTGAACTATTCCTAATACAAGAGCAATTAATGCTATTGGAATAGATGCTTTTGCTATTTGTAGTGTATCAACACTATATCCTAAAGTTTCAAGTGTTCCTGCAATTAATAAAACTCCTGAGTTAGCTAAGAATACATTTTGTCCAAAGAAGTTTCCGTAGTTGTCCATAGCTGCTGCTGCACCTTTAATTCTATCTTCATCTTCTTCACTAATTTCGCCATGTTTTGCAACCGCTGCACCTTGTGCCATTGGATTTATAAGAGGTCTAACAAATTGAGGATGTCCACCTAATCTAACCGCAGCCATTGATGTAACTTCTCTTATTATTAAGTATCCACTTAACATTTTTCCTGTTGATAATCCTTTAGCTTTCTTTATCATCATAATAGCCTTTTCCTTAAGACCATATCTTTCACATAAACCTATGATAGGTAATGTTAATAAGAAAAGACACATTTCTCTTTTTGCTACAAAAGTCTCTCCTAAAGTTCTTAAAATCTCCACTATACTCATATCTGCTACAAGTCCAGTAACTACACCTGCACTTATTACTACAGCAATAGTGTTAAGCTTTAAAGCAAAACCGACTATAACAATGACTATCCCTATTAAAGCCATTTTTCTCCCATCCTTTCATCATTTGTTATAACTATTCTTGTTATAATTATACTACAAATTATGCATAAGTCTAGAAGATTATTTTGTAAATTTTTATTCAAATTTAATTTCTAATGATAAATTAGCCATATTACGACATGTTTATTATCATATATTTAATATTCAACTAGATTCTATTGATATATCGTAAATTCATTTATTATACAAATTTTCTTATTATATAATCATTTCTTTAATTAATGACTATTTATACTTTATAAATTAAAACAAAAAAGCCCAGTATAAGGCTTATAAAAACCTTACACTGAGCTTTATTACACTCAATAATTTATTGAATTATTTTGCAGCGTGTTCTTCAACAGCAACTGCAACTGCAACTGTCATACCAACCATTGGGTTGTTACCAGCTCCAATTAATCCCATCATTTCTACGTGAGCAGGAACTGATGATGAACCAGCGAATTGTGCATCTGAATGCATTCTTCCCATAGTATCAGTCATACCGTATGAAGCAGGACCTGATCCCATGTTATCTGGGTGAAGTGTTCTTCCTGTACCACCACCTGATGCTACTGAGAAGTACTTCTTACCTAATTCCATCATTTCTTTCTTGTATGTTCCAGCTACTGGATGTTGGAATCTTGTAGGGTTAGTTGAGTTACCAGTGATTGATACGTCAACGCCTTCTGAATGCATGATTGCAACACCTTCTCTAACGTCATTAGCTCCGTAACATCTTACAGCAGCTCTTGGTCCCTTAGAGTAAGCTTTTTCTTGAACGATTTCTAATTTTGAAGTGAAGAAATCGTATTTAGTTTCAACATATGTGAAACCGTTGATTCTTGAAATAACCTTAGCAGCATCTTTTCCAAGACCGTTTAAGATAACTCTTAAATCTTGTTTTCTTACTTTATTAGCTTTTTCAGCTATTTTGATAGCACCTTCAGCAGCAGCGAAAGATTCGTGTCCTGCTAAGAATGCGAAACATTCAGTTTCTTCTCTTAAAAGCATAGCTCCTAAGTTTCCGTGTCCTAAACCAACTTTTCTGTCATCAGCAACAGATCCAGGAATACAGAAAGCTTGTAATCCTTCTCCGATAGCTTCAGCAGCATCAGCAGCTTTTGTACAACCTTTTTTAATTGCGATTGCAGCTCCTAATACGTATGCCCAACAAGCATTTTCGAATGCGATTGGTTGAGTTTCTTTAACTATTGTATATGGGTCAATTCCGTATGCATCGCATATAGCTTTAGCATCTTCCATTGTTTTCATTCCGTATTTTTCTAATACTGGAGTGATTTGTCCTATTCTTCTTTCATAACTTTCAAATAATGCCATGATAAATTCCTCCTTACAAACTATTCGTGTCTTGGATCCATTAATTTAACTGCGTCAGCAACTCTTCCGTATTGTCCTGATGCTTTTTCTAATGCTTCGTTAGCAGTCATTCCCTTAGCGATGAATTCCATCATTTTACCTAAGTGAACGAATTTGTAACCGATGATTTCGTTATCTTCATCTAAAGCGATTTTAGTAACGTATCCTTCAGCCATTTCTAAGTATCTAGGTCCTTTAGCAACTGTTCCGTACATAGTACCAACTTGTGATCTTAAGCCCTTACCTAAATCTTCTAATCCAGCTCCAATTGGAAGACCGTCTTCTGAGAATGCAGTTTGTGTTCTTCCGTATACGATTTGTAAGAATAACTCTCTCATAGCTGTGTTTATAGCATCACAAACTAAATCTGTGTTTAAAGCTTCTAAGATAGTTCTTCCTGGTAAAATTTCTGAAGCCATTGCAGCTGAGTGAGTCATTCCTGAACATCCTACAGTTTCAACTAATGCTTCTTCAATTACTCCAGCTTTTACGTTTAAAGTTAATTTACAAGCTCCTTGTTGAGGTGCACACCAACCTATACCGTGAGTTAAACCTGAAATATCTGTAATTTGAGTAGATTGTACCCATCTTCCTTCTACAGGAATTGGAGCACAAGCGTGGTTTGTGCCTCTAGCAACAACGCACATTTCTTCAACTTCTTTTGAATACATCATATTATTTTTCTCCTCCCTAATTTATAAATCTTCTAGCTTGCTTAACAAACTAAATTTAATAACTGGGTCAGAATATATCCCAGTGGGATAAATTCATCCTACATTTATAATAACAGAGAAATTATGTACAAACAACATTTATTTAAAAAATACTGTAATCTTTAGCAGTGTATATCAATAATTAACAAATATCATATATTAAAAGTAAAATTTTGGTTAAATGTAGCTAAAAAAATAATCAAATATCAATTAATATTACGATTAATTGATATTTGATTTATTAATTTAAAACCTTATAGAACTTCTTTCTTATTATATATATTTAATGATATAAAGTATGATGTTAGTATTAATATTAAACATATTCCTAATACCAATATAATAAGTGTAATCTTATCTAAATTAAGAATTACATTACTTGATAACACTCCACTCGCACCTAAAACCCCACCTACTACTCCACATATAGCACCTACTGATACAAGCATAATTATTTGACCTTTAACAGCTCCAATCTTTATAAGAATAGGTACTCCAATAGATACTAGGACTACAGGGAACATTATACCCACTATCAATATAAATATAGGTTCATACCCTTTTGGATTATTCATCCCAATACCCATAGATAAAATGTAATTCATAAATAATGATACAAGAACATTAACTATTATTATTGCTCCAGCTAATAAATATTTCGCTACTACATAACTTTCCTTTTTTATAGGAAGTGTTGATATAAGATATTGACTCTTATTTTTTTCCTCCATAGAAAATAAATTTATCAAAAGAGTATATGGTATTATTACAGATGTAAACAATAATAAATCTGGGAATAATAACGGATATAAAAAACTAAACATAACTATAATTAACAAATTCCTCTTTAATCCTATTATCGTTAATATATTTTGTTTTATTAATGATATAACACTATTCATTTCCTCTTCCCCCTCCTAAATATAACAATACATCTTCAATTGTAGCTTTATCATAAACAACTTCTTCTCCAAATATTTCAAAAGCCTTCTTTTTATTCTTGGCTAATGCTTGAAATCCAAATCTATTTTCTTTAATCCCTATTAATCCATCCTTAGTTTCATTTGAAATAAATCTTCTATCTCCTTTAATAACTACGTATTCAGATAATATATTATCCGTTTCATCTTCTAGAACAATTTTCCCATCTAATATAAATATAGTGTAATCAGCTGCCTTATCTAAATCAGTTGTTATATGTGTTGAATAGAAAATAGTTGTATTTTCATTTTCCATTTCCTGTTGAAGAATTTCTAATATTTGATTTCTAACAATAGGATCTAAATTAGCTGTTGGCTCATCCATTATAATTATTTCTGGACAAGTACTTAAGGCTACTGCAATTTGCAATAACTTCTTATTTCCTGATGATAAATCACCAATTTCTTTACTTTCATCTATATTAAGTTCCTTAACAAACCTCTTATACTTATTATCATCCCAATTTTTATAAAAACCTTTTAAAACTTTAACTGTAGTTTTAATACTATTACCTTCTATAAACCCTGGTTCTACTCCAACGTATCCTATTTTTTCTTTTATAATAATATTATTCTCATTATTCACCTTGATTCCATCTACTGTAACTTCACCTTTATCAGGAAACAGCATATTCATTATAAGTTTTATAGTTGTAGTTTTCCCTGCACCATTTGGTCCAACAAATCCAGTAATAAATCCCTTTTTGATTTTTAAATCATCTATTTTCAGATTAAAGTTTCCTAATGTTTTCTCTACTCCATTAAATTTAATACATTCCATACTATTACTCCTCCTCATAAATACTTTTAAATATTTCCAATCCTTCTTCTAGTGTTAATCCTACTGATTTAGCACTATTTATTGCCTCTTCAATTTTTCTTTCAAATTCAAATAAAGCTATTTCTCTTAAACGTTCTTCATTTTGACCCCCAACAAAAGTCCCCTTTCCAGATACAGTTTGTATAAACCCTTCTTTTTCAAGTTCTTCATAAGATCTTTTAGTAGTAATAATACTAACTTTAAGTTCTTTAGCAAGACCTCTTATTGATGGTAATGGATCACCTGACTTCAGTTCTCCTTTTATAATATTATTTTTTATTTGCTCCCTTATTTGCTCATATAATGGCGTGGGAGATGAATTGCTTAAAACTATTACCATAACGCCTCCGTATATAACCGTGTATATTAAGTATATACACATATTAACACATGTATTTCTAAAATTTCAATAGTTTTTTTGGAAATTTATCCTTTTTATTTACTTTAGTTTTCTATCTGGTATCTTTTTCTTGATGTTGAACTTATTTTATGTTATTATGAACTTACGAATTTTCATGCTAGTATGGCGGAATTGGCAGACGCACATGACTCAAAATCATGCGGGAAACCGTGTGGGTTCGACCCCCACTATTAGCACCAAAAGAGACTACAACACCTATTTCACTGGGTTTGTAGTCTCTTTTTTATATGTTGGGTACCTACCTGGTACCTACGCGCTCAAATAAATAAAAAGCTAGGTTTTCACCTAGCTCTAATTATGTTCCTAATTTAAATTGTTTTTTATATAAACCATCTCAATTAATCTTCTAACATATATCCATTGTGAATTAATTCATCCATGTAAAACTCATTGTATTCTTCATCACATTCACAACCATCTTCACATTTGTAATTTCTAAGTGATAGTAACATTTTTATAAACTTCATATAAATTACCCCCTTATTGTTTACAAGTTAATCTTAACTTACTTATATTACAAACTAATTAAGGTATTGTTATTTACATGTTAAATCGTATAATTAATCTACTTATCTCTAACAACACTCTTCATAGAAAAGAATGCTACGCCTAAAAAGATTGCTGAAACTAAAAACGGCAATTTATTTCCATAGTCAAAAATAAACCCTGAGAATAATGAACCACCAATCATCCCTACAGCCTTAGCAGAGTTTTGTAATCCCATTATAGCTCCATAATTATTCTTAGCTTTTCCTGCTAATATATTTTGTTGCACCGGCACATATATACTTGCTATACATACAAATAGAATTACAAAAATGAAGAATATTAAAACAGTTTTTGATATTGATGCTATAAACATAGCTATTCCCATGCAAAGCATAGAATACTTAAGTATATTTTCACTTTTAAATTTGCGTCCTAACATAGGCGTTAGGATTATATTTGATAAAAATGCTAACACACCTGCTATTGCTAAAAATGTTCCGATATTCGTTGGCGACATATTCAACGTTGTTTCTAAATAATAATTCACAGTTGAATTATAACTTGTTGAACTAAAATAGAATACAACTACTAGAATCATTATGAATACAATCTCTTTAGTAATCTTAACATCTTTAACTAAAAGTGATGATTTTATAGAATTAAAATCAACCTTTCCTTTTGTATCATTGACGGTTTCCTTAACTAATACAATAAATGCAATTCCTAAAATAACAGAAAATATAAATTGAGCTGCAAATGTAAGCTTATAATTTGAATTTCCTATTATCCCTCCTAGCAATGAACCTAATGCTCCTCCAATAGTAGATGTAGCAGCGTAATAGGACATATTCTTTAATCTATTATCTTTAGTTGATATATCAGAAATATATGCTAACGATACTGTTAGAAAACTTACTGCAAATACTCCACCTAAAAATCTAAATACGATTATTATTGCAGGATTTGCAATAAATCCAAATCCTAATTGGCTTATTCCATAGCCAACTAATCCTATAATCATAAATTTAATTCTTCCTCTTTTATCTGAAAGGCCCCCCCATATAGGTGAGAAAACAAAATTCCCAATAGACATCATGGCAAAGAAAATCCCAAACATAACAGTTGGTAAACTTAAAGCATTTATTAATGCTGGTGTTACAGGATGTGCCATATTTAAAGTCATAAAGCTTAGTAATAATAAAATATAAATCATGCGTATCTCCTCTCACGTCATTTACATTTTAAACTACTAAGCTTCACAATTCAACATATTAACTTTTTCTTTACAGCCCCATAATTACATATCCAATGAAAAATGCTGCTACACCTAATCTAGCTAAAAAATCCCATTCTTTATAAAAAGGAACTTCATTTTTATCTTTATATGATTTGATATTACTTTCACCCTTTATTCTAGATTTAATTAAAGAATAAACTTCATCTACATTATATTTATTCTCACCTTTATAACTTGATATATATTCCGATAATCCAGAGTATTTAATAACTTTAACTTTCGAATTTTTTGTTCCCTCTATAGTCGTTTTGCTATTTGCAATTACTACAACATCTATAATTCTTACATTTCCTACTATCTCTTTAATGCATTTTTTATGTCGCTCTACTTGATCCATTGGATTCTTTAAGTAAGATGTTTTACCTTGTTTAGTTCTTATCCAATCCCCATACTTGTTTATTGAAATTGAACCACCATAATTTTTTGTTTCTATATTAAAGATACCTTTTGGAGTTACTACTAAAGAATCTATTTCTTGAGTTAATGTATCTCCTTTTAAATAAACTCCATTAACTACTTTGAATCCTTTACCTTTTAACTCTTTCAATTCTTCTTTAACTCTATTTTCACCTTCTACTCCACCTTGTTTAATAGCTCTGTCCTTTTTTAATTCTTTATAATTTGGCATTACTGCAAGTAATATCATTGCTGCAATTGCAAAACCAATTGAAATTTCTCTATATCCTAAATCATCTAACATTCCACATATAAAAAGTACACCTATTCCACCTAATATTGCCCCTAGTACATTATTAAACTTTTTCATTACTCTTCTCCTTAGATTTTATTAAATTCCTAAATTAAAGTATTATTTCATTTTAAATAGCAAATAATACTTATTAGAACATATATATGAATTTTAATTCATACGTAGGTAAATGACAACAAATAAATTTAACTGTATAAGGAGATTTATGATGAAAAAATACGTTTGTGAAATTTGCGGATATATTCATGAAGGAGATGCCCCTCCTGAAGTTTGTCCAGTATGTAAAGCACCAGCTTCTAAGTTTAGAGAGCTAACTGAAGATATGCATTGGGCTGATGAACATAGAATTGGAATCTGTAAAGATATAGATCCTGATTTAATAGAAGGTTTAAGAGCTAACTTTACAGGAGAATGTACAGAAGTTGGTATGTACCTTGCAATGTCAAGAGTTGCTGATAGAGAAGGCTACCCTGAAGTAGCCGAAGCTTATAAAAGAATTGCTTACGAAGAAGCAGAACATGCTGCTAAATTCGCAGAAATATTAGGTGAAGTAGTTAGTGATAGTACTCAGGCTAATCTTAAAGCTCGTGTAGAAGCTGAATATGGAGCTTGCGATGGCAAAAAGAAACTTGCTACTATTGCAAAGCAAAACAATCTTGATGCAATTCATGACACAGTTCATGAAATGTGTAAAGATGAAGCAAGACATGGAAAAGCATTTAAAGGTCTACTTGATAGATACTTTACAAACTAGGAGGAATTTAAAATGTCTAAGATAAATTGTTGTGTAGATAATTGTTCACACCATAAAAATGGAATTTGTTATGCTAATTTAGTTACAGTATCTGGTGCATCTGCAAATCACGATTCTGAAACTTGTTGTAGCTCATTTTTAAATCAAGATACTTATAGTAAACTTACAAGTAATACCGAATCATCAGGTTCATGTGACTCTCTAATTTGCAGAGTATCAACATGTACACATAATGATAACTGCACTTGTCAGCTAGATTCTATAGAAGTATCTGGTGAAAAACCTATGCTTTATTCTGAAACATGTTGTTCTAGTTATAATAAAGCATAACATTTATAACTAATTAAATTAATAAGAGCTATTGTGAAAACACAATAGCTCTTATTAATATTTATTTTAACTAATTATAATAACCTTTAATTTTTGTCTACTTATCTTCACAGTATCCTTTAATAGCAGTTATTAATCTTTCAATATCTGAATTATTTATATCTCCGATATTTCCTATTCTAAATGTATCTGCATCAGATAATTTCCCAGGATAAATTACAAATCCTCTTTCTTTTAATGATGTATAGAATTCTTTAAACTCAAATTGCATACCATCTGGATAGCAGAAAGTTGTAATGATTGGTGAATGATACTCTTTATTTACATAGGCTTTAAATCCTAATTCTTCTAGACCTTTTACTAATTGTAATTGCATTGAAGAATATCTATTATGTCTACTCTCTACTCCACCTTCGTCTGATAACTCATTTAATGCTTCATGGAATGCATGTACAACGTGAGTTGGTGATGTAAATCTCCATTTACCATTGCTATGCTCCATAGTATCCCATTGGCCATATAAGTCTAATGATAATGACTTAGCTTGTCCTTTTGTCTTTTCTAATACATCTTTTTTAGCAATAACAAATCCAAATCCAGGTACACCTTGAATACATTTATTAGCTGATGATATTAAATAATCAATTCCTAATGATTCTACATCTATTGGAATTCCTCCAAATGAACTCATTGCATCTACTATTAAAGTCTTATTATACTTTTTAACTAAAGCACTTAGATCTTCAAGTGGATTTAATATCCCTGTAGTAGTCTCACAATGTACAAATGCAACATGTGTTATTTCTCTGTCTTTTTTCAGTCTATCTTCAAGTTTTACTTCATCTACTCTGTCTTTTTCAGCCCATAACATAAGCTCATTTTTAATTCCAAGTACTGTAGCTATTTCCTTTATTCTATTTCCGTATGCTCCATTAGCCAGAATTAATAACTTATCCTTACTTCCCATTGATGTTCCAATTACAGATTCAACTGCAAAACTTCCGCTACCTTGCATTAAAACTGTAGTATATTTATCTTTTGAACATTTACCTACTGAAAGTAGTTTACTTCTAATATCTTGTACTATTGTATTGTAATCATCATCCCATGTGCACCAATCTCTAAGCAGTGCTGCTCTAACTCTCTTACTTGTTGATAATGGACCTGGTGTAAGTAATATATATTCATTATCTGGTACTAAATTCATCATAATTAACCCTCTCCTATAACTCATTCATTTTAGTATTAATATCTTCAATTACCTTAGGTAGCTCACTCATATCATTTATTACATAGTCAGCTCCAGCATTTACAAGTCTTTCTCTAACCTTTTCCATTCTTAATTCAAGTTCACTTTTTTTCATAGATGCAACTTCTTCTTGTGTTAATCCTAATTCTGAACTTCCTAAAATAAGACCTACTGTCCAAACACCTGCATTAACTCCTTCTTTCATATCAACTACAGTATCCCCAACTTTGACCATTGCTTTTTGTGGATATATATTTAATCTTCTAGCATTCTCATACATCATGTATGGGTAAGGTCTACCATAACCTAATTCATCTGATGCTATGCAAACTTCTGGAGAATACCCCTTTTCTTTTGCTATCGGAATAATCATATCCATCATTTCTTTTGTGTACCCTGTTGTACTTCCAATCTTTATTCCTTCTTCTTTTAACTTATTAATTGTTTCTATAACATGAGGATTAAATTCAACATAATCACCTAAAACTTTAAATAATGCTGATTCAAACTTTTCATATAAGTCATTAACATCATCTTCATTTGGTTCTCTATTGTATAAATCAAAAAACTTAGTTCTTACTGTTGGCATTTTTAAGATTGCTCTAGTATGATCGATCTTTAACATTCCCATTGGTTCTCTTGCTTCTTCAAAAGATAAACTAATTCCAATTGATTCAAATGCTTGAATAAATGCACCTAATGGTGAAAAACAGCCATAATCCATTGTTGTTCCTGCCCAGTCAAATACGATTCCTTGAATTTTCATAATTAATTCCTCCTAGAATTTTATATACTAATTTTATTTTTACTATTTATTTTCTTTTTAACTAATTCATAAATTACCTTAACTACTAGGTTTGTTAATAAGAGCATAACTGCTAGTGCAGCTGCTTCAGCAACACTTCCCTTATCCTCAAGTTGTACAATTGATATTGATGCAACTTTTAAATTTGCAGTGTATAAGAAAATTAATGCAGATACTGTTACCATTGAATTTAGGAACAGATACATAAAGTTCTCAAGTACTGCTGGAAGGCATAATGGCAATGTAACATTCTTGAATATTGACATTCCCTTTACTCCTAATGATTTAGCAACTAAATCTAACTCTTTATCAATCTTCTTTATAGCTGTTGTTGCTGTAATGAATGTTACAGAGAAGAAATGTACTATATTACAAAATACCATTAAGAATATGCTTCCGTAGAAGACATTAAAGTAATTTAAAATATATACTTTGTTATCTATGTTAAATTCTGGTGTATTAAAGAACATAACATAGGATATACCTAAAACTAATCCTGGTAGAGCCATTGGTAATACACTTAAAAAGTTTGCTAAACCTTTTAATATATTACATCCTTGAACTTTCTCAACAATGTAAGCAAAGATAAATACAAAGGTTGTACCTATTGCTGCTGTTAACACTGACATTAATATGGAGTTAAAGAATGGCTTTAATCCGTCTAAACTGTTTTTCATTGAGTAATGTTCTAATGTTAGTGAGAAATCATATGGCCATATGGATACTAATGATCCAACTATTACGGTTAGCAATACAGCTACTATACTTCCTCCAATTAGGAATATAAATCCTGATAAAACTCTATCTCTTTTTTTGTTTTTCTTTATTACATAAGGTAATGATTTTGCGTTAATATATGAATTTTGTTTCTTTTTAACTCTTTGAGTAACTATAAATGTTATTACCGCTGGTATTATAAGTAGAATTCCTACAGTTGCACCCATAGGCATATTTTGTTGCCCTATGATTTGTTTATATACATCTATTGAAAGTACATTAAAGTTTCCTCCAACAACCTTTGGAGCTCCAAAGTCTGTAAAACATAATGTAAAAGCTACGAAGAAAGCACTTATTAAAGCATATTTAACACTTGGAATTGTAATATTTAAGAATTCTCTTACTTTACTAACTCCCATACTCTTACTTGCTTCATATAACCTATAATCAGTAGAACTTAATGCCACATCTATCATTAAAAATATTTGTGGGAAAACATATATAACTTGAGCCATTATTATTCCTACAGCTCCATATAAGGGAATATTTATTCCAAGCCCTTCTGTTACTATCCCTTTATTTCCAAATAGATAAACAAGTCCAATACCATGCATCATTGTTGGTGCAAATAGTGGTAGCATTGCTATCATTCTAAAAAATCCTTTAAAAGGTACATTAGCTCTTCTTAACCCATATGCATAAATCATTGCTAAGACTGTAGCTATTACTGTTGATGTTAATGATACAAAAATTGTATTACCTAGTGATGTAAGTAATGCTGGTGAATTTATATACTGATAAAAATTAGCTAGCCCAACAAACTCTCCATCTGAGTTCATAAATGCTTGTATAAATAAATATCCTAGTGGAACTATTAAAAACATACTTAGTGTAAATGTCATTATTCCAAGCACTAACTTTTTCGAATCAAATCTTACTCTATCTTTTGTAATGTCTCGTGTACTTAATAATTTTTCCATCTAAATTAAGCTCCCTGTGAAACTGAGTATTTAATATAATTTTCTGTATTAAATGTGAAATACACAGTATCCTTTTCTTTTAAATTAAGTTTTATCCACTCTTTTATTGAAACATCACTTAAAATCTTTTCTTTAATATTTGCACTTTTGCAATCTATCTCAATTCTTACTGTACTTCCTCTAAATTCAACACCAGTTACAACACCTTCATATCCACCCTCTTCTTTAGAACAAATATCAATATGCTCTGGTCTTACTGTAAATACAAATTCATCTCTCTTTATACAATTTGTTTCTCCTATAAAACTTGCTGTAAATAAGTTCTCTGGTTTTTGGTAAATATCCTGTGGAGTACCTATTTGCATTAAGTCTCCACCATTTAATACTGCAATTCTATCTGCCATTGTTATTGCCTCTTCTTGATCATGTGTAACCATAATAGTAGTAATCTTAAACTTCTTTTGAAGCATTTTTATATCCATTCTTAATTTATGTCTTACTTTTGCATCTAAAGCTGACATTGGTTCATCTAAAAGTAAGAACTTTGGTTCTAATGCAATTGCTCTAGCTATTGCTATTCTTTGTTGTTGTCCTCCAGACATTTCTCTTGGATACTTGTTAGCTTCTGACATTAATCCTACTATTTCTAAGACCTCATTGACTTTATCTTCAATTTGCTTTTTATTTAACTTTTTTTGTTGTAATGCAAATTCTATATTTCTGTAAGCAGTCATATTAGGAAATAGTGCATAAGATTGAAATACTATTCCAAAACCTCTTTTATCTGGTTCTAAGTTAGTTATATCAGTTCCTTCATGAAATACTTTTCCACTTTGTAAATCTTCAAGCCCTGCTATAATTCTTAAAAGAGTTGTTTTCCCACATCCACTTGGTCCAAGTAAACATAAGAATTCACCTTCTTCTATATCTAAAGTTATATTATTTAACACTTTCTTTTCACCATAGCTTTTATTAATATTCTCTACTCTTAAATATCCCATATATACTCCTCCTATTTTGCTTCACTCTTAGAACCATATTTTTCTTCCCAAATTGAAAGAATTCTATTTCTATTATTTGATGCCCAATCTAAATCATTATCAATTAGCTGCTCTAGTGGCTTATCTAAATATCCTTTTGGAATTTCTGCATCTGTTTGTACTGAAGTTATAGGGCTACTCTCTGCATATAATCTCATTGCCCCTTCACTTACTGCCCATTCCATAAACAATTTACTTTCTTCCTTAATAGTTGGTTTATTTATTAATGCTATACTCTCTAAATCCCATCCTGATCCTTCTTCAGGAAACACTACCTGCACAGGTTCTCCACTTTGCATTTGAACTACACCCCTGTAGCCAAATGATATACCTATTGGATATTCTCCTGAACCTGCAAGTTTTGATGGCTTAGATCCTGAATGTGTATAAACTCCTATATTCTCATGTAACTTTCCAAGGTATTCATAACCTTCTTCTTCACCCATTAATTGAAGTATTGCTGATACTGTAAAATACCCTGTTCCTGATGATGCTGGGTTTGGCATTGTTATTAATCCTTTGTACTCAGGTTTAATTAAATCTGCAAAACTCTTTGGAACTTCTAAACCTAATTTCTCTAATTCCTTATAATTAACTACAAAAGCTGTTTCTGTAGCATTCATACCTATCCAATAAGGAACTTCATTATCATCTCTAAACTTCTTATTTATATCTTTTATATTTCTAGGTGAATACGGTTCTAGTAATCCCTTGCCTTCAATGTCAATCATATTAATTGCTGAAAGACCCCACACTATATCTGCTTGTGGATTTCCCTTTTCAGAAATTAGCTTGGCACTTATTACACCATGCGAATCCATTATGATATTTACCTTAATATCTGGATACTCTTGTTTAAAACCTTCTATGTATTTAGCTATTTGCTCATCTTCTAATGCTGCGTAAATTGTTAATTCCCTACTTTCTTTTTCTACATATTGAGGAGTTGTTGAAATACATCCTGTCATCAGAAAAACTACCATAATACCTATAACCATTAATGAAACCTTCTTCATATTCTCCCCTCGCCTCCCTATAACTCTTCTCTCTTAACTTTTAACTTTTAACTATTCTCTCTTAACTTTTAACTACTCTCTCTTCCCTCTTCCCTACAAAGCCTTAACCCATTCTATATCCCACTTTTTTAAAACTATATCCCACTCATGTGGAATATCCTTATTTGTTATTATTTTATTTATCTTAAAAATTTCATCTATCTTATAATAATTTCTTATACCAATCTTTGTGTAATCACACATTACTATTGATTCCTTTGAGTGCTTTAAATAGTTTCTTGTTAATTCTGCTTTTGATGTATCAAATGCTGTTATCCCATGATCTATTGAAATTCCTTCACATGATATAAATGCTTTATCAGCATAATAATTACTCAGCATGTTAACTGCATCACCACCTACAGTTCTCTTATTTCCACTTTGGACTACTCCTCCAATAAAAACTAATTCACAATCTAATTTTGAACTATTTACTAAATTCATAATTCCTATTGCTAGTGGGAATGATGAAGTTATAATTGTTAAATTTTTTTTATTAACCAAAAACTCTAACATCTGATATGTTGTTGTTCCTTCATCAATAATTATTCTATCTCCATCTTTTACATACTCTGCTGCAACTTTTGCTATCTTAAATTTTTCTCTTTCATTTTTTAAATATCTTTCATTAATATCTTCTTCACTTGAATATGAATTAAGCTTAATAGCTCCACCATAAACTCTTTTTATTTTTCCAAGCTTCTCTAAGCTCTCTAAGTATCTCCTCACACTTTCTGTTGAAACATTTAATTCCTTACTTAGTTTAGAAGTTTCTACTTTTCCATCTTTATATATAAGCTCAAGTATTCTATTTCTATTTTCTTCGCCACTATACCCCATCAATTTACTCCTTAACTTCTATATACCCATTTTAATAATTCCATGTTAAGGGAATATTAAAGCAAAGTTAACATCTCGTTTGGCTTTCTGTGGAAGTTAATCTAAATTCAACTAAAACCCACAAATTAAGCTTTATAAAAGAAAAACTATACATTGTATGATTACAGATATTATTTATTGGGAATATCTAAAGATTTCAATTGACTAATTATTAAGAAACTATTCATAATATCTACCCTTGTAGTTATCACCTTAATTAGGTATAATTTTTATATATTAAAATTAGGGGGATTATAAATTTGTTTGGATACGTAACACCATTAACTCCCGAACTTAAAGTTAGAGAATTCCATATGTTTAGAAGCTATTATTGTGGACTTTGCTTTCACATAAAAGAACACTTTGGTAATATACCAAGAATGGCTTTAAACTACGATATGACATTTCTAGGAGTTTTATTAGATAGTTTATCAGAAGATAAACTTGAAATTCGAAAAGGTAACTGTATGGTACATCCCATCAACAAAAGGCCTATAGTCCAAAATAACAAGGCACTTGATTATGCAGCTGAAATGAATGTTTCACTTTTTTATTATAAGCTTGCAGATGATGTACAAGATGATAAAGATTTAAAAAGCAAACTAGGAACTGTTATTCTTTCACCTTATAAGCGTAAATTCTCTAAAGAGGTTAATTTAATAAATTTAGAAATTCAAAAGCAACTTGGTGCTTTAAGCAAGCTTGAAGAAACTAAGCAATTCTACTCTATAGATGAGATTGCTCATCCATTTAGTGAATTAGTTGCAAACATACTAAAGCTTTATCCATATAAACTTAAAAATGATAGTTTAGAATTAAGAGAAAACCTATATAGATTTGGGTACTCTCTTGGAAAGTGGATCTATGTTATTGATGCTTTAGATGATTTAAAAGAAGATGTTGAAAAAGGTAAGTTTAATCCTATCAACCACCTTTACAATAAAGAAAATAAACCATACGATGAATTTATAGAAGAAATAAAAGAAAGAATTGAATTTACAATTTTAAATTCTGGAGCAACCTGTTTAGAATGTCTAAATAACTTAGACTTAACTAGAAATAAAGACACATTAGAAAATATTATACAATTAGGCATGATGGATAAATATACAAATATCACAAATCCAACATGTAAATGTGAAGATAAAAAAAGGAGTGTATGTAAACATGAATCCATATGAGGTACTTGGCGTAAAACAAGGCGCATCACAAGAGGAAATAAAAAAAGCATATAGACAATTAGTTAAACAATATCATCCTGATCAATATGGAGATAATCCTTTAAAGGACTTAGCTGGTGAAAAACTTAGAGAAGTTAATGAAGCATATGAAATGCTTTCTAAAGGAAAGAATAATGGATCTTACTCAAATAATAGTAGTAACTCTGGTTATTCAAATAACTCTAGTTCTAATAATGGACAATATAATGAAATTAGAAGATTAATTCAAAGCAGAAATTTACAAATGGCTGAACAAAGACTTCAAGCTATGAATGATGTTAATAACGCTGAATGGAATTTCCTATATGGAGTAGTTCTAGCTCAAAAAGGATGGCATGATAGTGCTATGCAACATTTAAATAAAGCATGTAGCTTAGACCCAAACAACTTTGAATATAAACAAACTTTAAATCAATTTGCTAACAGAGGTAGAGGTTATAGCCAACCTTATAGAACTACATCTAATCAAAATAACAATTGCGATTGTTGTGCGAACCTTATCTGTGCAGATTGTCTATGTGAACTGTGTGGCGGGGACCTTATAGCCTGCTGTTAATAGTAAATTAAAGGAGGTTAAAGATTTGAAAGCTAAAGAAATTGCCCTTGGAGGTATTTTAACCTCTATTTCTCTTATTATTTTATATTCTTCATCCATTATACCTGTAAGTACATTAAGTATATTAACAGTAGTTTCTTGTATTGTTCCAATTGCAATAATTAATTCTTCCATTAAAGTTGGAGCAGTTGTTTACGGCGCTACCTCACTACTTGGATTTTTACTTGTACCTACAAATTTAATAATTACTTATATATTGTTCTTTGGTATATATGGAATTTTCAAACACTTTATAGAGAGAATGAATAGCTTACCTAAAGAAGTAGTAGTAAAACTAATATTCTTTAATATTTCTTTTGCTACTTCATATTTTGTATTAAAACTTCTACTAGGAAATGTTGAAATTTTAATTTCACCTATATTATTAATCATTGCTGCCCAAGTTGTATTTTTAGTTTATGACTATGCATTAACTTTAATAATTAGTTTTTATTTAAACAGAATTAAACCTTCAATTTAAGCATATATATTAATATAAAAAGATTTTTGAGGTATTAATTTGCTAATCAAAACTTCTACTCTCAAAAATTCAGTAATCGTTCTAACAATTTTAATTGTTACTTTTACATTAATCTTTTTAAAAGCAAAAAGGTACTACCATTTTATAATTCTGGTATACTTGGTAGCTGCTTTGCTTTATATTATTTATCTCCTTTATAATAAAAAGAAGCTGAACTTATAAAAGTCAGCTTCTTTTTATTTGTGTAATTTTTTATTAGTTATTTAAAAACATCCAGTAAACTACAAACGCAATAATTACTCCAATAACTATTAACGCTATCTTTAATGGATCTTTTGGATACTCTCCACTTACCTCTCCTGTTTGTCCATTTACTAGATAAGTATAATTCTTTCCTTTAAACATAAAACTTGCACTCCATACTGGTAAAAGAATATGTTTATACGTTATATCATTAAATCTAGAAGACACTCTCAAATCGCTTGATTGGTCATATCTACTTAAAATCTCACCATCGGCCATAGCAGAAAGTTCACTATGCATCTTTGATTTTGCAGTTTCAAATGATGTAACCATATCAATACTATACTTTTCAGCTAAACAACCAGATAAGAACTTAGGATCATATACTTTAGCTTCCTTTGTATTAAATGGTTCAATTTTAGAAAGTAATCTACTATTATAATTTTTTGATGCGTTAACTAAAAAATCATCATAATTCTTTTCAACATTTCCACTAACGCTGTACCATCTTACTCTTCTTTCAGATTTCCCATTAACTGTCTTATAATATACATTTCCACCTTTACCTGTATATGATGAACTTGCACGTGTATCAAATGTCCAATACGGAACATATACTGCACTTAATTTATCTGTTGAATATAGGTGTTTTAACTCTTTAGGAGCTAACCCCTTACCTTTTATCCAAGAGTTCAAATTATCTATTGCCTTATGCTTATCTATAGTAAATGTTACTACAGCTTCTGGTGCTATTCCACTTTTAGACTTACTTACTAATATGTTAGCTGATCCACAAAAACTACATTTCACGACTAAATGATCATCAGAAACAACAGTTTCTGCACCACAACTATCACAATGAATTAGTTCAACACCTTTTGTCCAATTGCCCTTTTCTTCTCTTCTCTTATATTCACTAAAATCATATTCCTGTACTTCATTACTTATCTCTATTACTTCTTCATATTCACAATATGGACACTTCATATTTTCGTTCTTAGGGTTATACTCAAGATTTCCGCCACAATTGGGACATTTATAACTTACCCCATCTGCAACAGTTGGTTTTTCTTCTTGCTTAACATCGTATTCATCTTCTAAGCTACTAACATCTTCAAACTCATCTGATGAATCTAAATCATCTTTTTTCTTTTCTTTAGCAGATTTTTTATTAGCTTCTGCTTTTGCTTTTTCTGCATATTCTTTATTAACTTGATCAGCTGACTCTTTTAAAATATCCTTACCTTTACCTACTACATCATCAACAATATCTGTAAATTCATTAGCTATTTTATTTTCACCTAAAACATCTTTAACTAAATTGAAAATATCATTTCTACTCATAAATTTTCATTACCCATCCCTAAATTTTATTTCCACAATCAGAACAGAACTTTGCTTCTGGAGCCATCTTTGCCCCACAATTTGTACAGAACTTATTAGCCGGTTTTTCCACAACTTTTGTTCCACAATTTAAACAGAATTTTGCCCCTTCTGGAAGGTTTGTTGAACAATTAGAACATACTTCACTAGAAGTTTCTACATTAGGATTTACAACTGCTGTTGCTTGAGGTTGAGGTTGTGCTTGCACTGGTTGTTGTGATGTTTGTCCTTGTTGCATATTAGGTTGCTGAATATTATTAAATGTACCTGCCATTTGATTCATCATCTGCATACCTACACCAAGTCCCATACCAGTTTGAGCCATTGCCATACCACCTTGAGCCATTGCTCCAAATCCACTTTCAGGATTTTCTGTCATTGTATCAATAACACCGATTTGTTGATATTTAGCCATATCCCCAACCATACCATACTTAGCATTTTTATTAATCATCTCTTGAATCTCTTCTGGATAATTAAAGCTAGAAATAGTAAACTCTGTTACTGATAAGCCAAACTTGCTTAATTCCTTACCTAAATCTTCTTGTACCATCTCGCTAATCTCAACAGCATTCATTTGAAGATTAAAGAAATCTTTTCCTTCTCTAACTATACCTCTCATAATATATTGGTCTAATATAGCTAATGTTCTCTCCTTAACATCTTCGACAGTAAACTTTTGTTTAATACCTGCAACCTTATCAATCAAAGTCATATAATCTGTAGCTTGTATAGCATACGTACCAAAACATCTAATCGGCATTCCACCTGGCATTCCTGGTGCTGGAATATTAATAGGTTTTTTAGTTCCCCATTTAATTAAAAATTCCTTTGTATTTACAAACAACACTTCTGCTCTTAATCCAGAATCAAATCCAAATTTAAATCCCTTTAATGTAGATAACACAGGAATTATATCTGTCTCCATTTCGTAGTTGCCTTCTTCTTTAAATATAGCTTCTACCTTTCCATTATGAAGAAATATTGCATCTTGTCCCGGTCTAACAATTAATCTTGAGTTTTTCTTTATCTCTTGATGATTCCATAGATAAAATATAATATCATCCGTTTGTTCTCTCCACTCAATTACATCTAAAAACTGATCCTTAACTTTATTTTTCCAAAAACCCATTTCACTACCTCCAACACATTCTATGTAAAAATATGATTTTATATTTAAATATATACATATAGTATAAATTTTACCATAGATTGCTTAATAATTGATAGTTCATTTATGTAATTATTATACAAATTAACGATAAAGTGTACTTCGTACATTAAAGTGAAATCAAATTTTGATATACTTTGAATTCTTTCAGAATTCCTTTAAATAAAAAATAAGAGTAATAAAATCTTTTGATTTTACTACTCTTATTTTAATCCCATAAATCTGCAAGATTTATTCACATATAGTAGACCTGCCTACACGTTAACCTAATGATACCTTAAATTTTTTATAGAATATAAAACTTAATACTAATGTAGCTATTTCTGCACTAGGAACTGCAAGCCAAACCCCATTTATTTGTAATAATGGTGATAATAAAATTACTGCTATTATTACAAATATTG
>JAVWLU010000001.1:679417-689217 GCA_036637795.1 Clostridium sp.
CCATTTATTTGTAATAATGGTGATAATAAAATTACTGCTATTATTACAAATATTGTTCCTCTAAACATTGAAAGAATAGCTGAATTGCTAGGCATTGAAACTGATTGAAGAAATAGCCCCATAATCATATTAACTCCCATAAACATAAATGCAGAGAAGTATATCCTAACTGCTGGTACTGCTATATTTCTTAATTCAACACTGCCTTCACTATTGAACATTGCTACTAATTGCTCTGGTAGTACAAGACCACTTATAAAACATACCACGCCTGTAACAAAAGCTACTTTTACTGATAGATTTAATATATTTAAGACTCTTTCTTTTTTCATTGCTCCATAATTAACACTTATTATAGGTTGTATTCCTTGCCCTATTCCATTAAATATAGCAACTGCTATATATGCAAAATTAGTTATTATAGCATACGCAGAAACTCCTATATCACCTTGGAACTTAATAATAAATAAGTTAAATATAAATATAACAATACTCATACTAATTTCTGTTAGGAAGCTTGTAACTCCCCCTGATAAAATTTCTCTTACTTTTATAAAGCTAACTTTCACTTTTGTGAACCTAAAACTATTTCTCTTTTTAATAAAATGATAACTTAATATAATTAAGCTTATAATTGGAGACATTCCTGTTGCTAATGCTGCTCCAAAGATTCCAAGCTTAAGTGGAAATACAAATATATAATCTAAAATTACATTTGATAATGTACTAATTAACATCGCTGTCATTGCAAGCTTAGGTGCACCATCATTTCTTATAAAAGCTGATAGATTGTTATTTAGCATGAATGCCCAGAAAAACATCAGTACTGTTCTTATGTATATCTCAACCATATCTATTGATGTTTCAGTAGCCCCAAGCATGTATCCTATCTCTCTAGCATATATAATTCCAACTAAAGTAAATACAATCCCAATAATTGCTGATATAATAAATGCTAATGTAAAAGTAGCATTTTGCTTTTTACTATTCCCTCTTCCTTTAGCTATTGAAAATGTTGTTGCCCCACCAACGCCTATCATTAACCCAAGCCCAGTCATAAATCCAAATATAGGTAATGCAATATTTAGTGCTGTTAATCCTGCTGGTCCGATTCCATTTGCAATAAAAAATGTATCTGCAAATATATATAATGACATTCCAACCATACCAGCTACACTTGGAAGTACATATTTCCAAAATATTTTAGACTCTTTCTCTTTCAAAAGCCTCTCACTCGTCATTTATTTATCCTCCGTTTATCATTTGTAATATAATTCTAATATTATATCACAACATTCGTCATAATGTTTTATTTCTTCCCAGTAATTTTAAACTGATTTTACTGAATCCATATGTATATCAATTTGTTGATATGGGATTGCTATTTGTTCCTTATCAAATTTAATTTTAACTTGTTCTAGTAAATCATAATAAACATTCCAATAATCATCTGTACTAGTCCAAACTCTAACAACAAATTTTATAGAACTTGCTGCATGCTCTATTATTGCTACAAATGGTTTAGGTTCTTGAATTGCTAATGGATGATTATCTGCAATCTCCTTTAATATCTTCTTAACCTGTATAACGTCTGAATCATATGAAACTTCGAATACTAAATCAACTCTCCTTGTATCCTTTGCAGAATAATTTACAATACACCCATTTGCAAGTGTTCCATTTGGAATAGTAACTGCTTTATTATCTATTGTAACTAAATGAGTATAGAATATCTTTATTGATTCAACTTTACCTGAATAATTTGGAGTTTCTATATAATCATTAACTTTAAATGGTCTAAATAAAAGTATTATAGCTCCTCCTGCCAAATTTGATAGTGAACCTTGTAACGCTAATCCAACAGCTAAACCTGCTGATGCGACTAACGCTGCTAACGATGCAGACTCAAGACCTATTTGAGTAAGCACGTATATTGTCAATAAACCTTTTAAACTAATCTCTGCAAATGATTCTAAAAAAGTACATAATGTGCAATCTATATTTCTATTTAAACAAATAGAAATAACTTGTTTAACTAACTTATCAATTAATTTCCATCCGATACATAGTATTACTAACCAAAATAATAATTTTGATCCTTTATTAGTTGCCCATATAATAAAATTTTCTAAATATGTCTCAAAACTCATATTCCACCTCATTAAATATAATTCATAATATATATTTATTCTGTGAAATAGAATTTAATACAAATTAAAAAGCTACATATATTAAAACCCTGTAGCTTTTTACATTAATCCTTTTTAATTATCTTCTTTTATGATGACGGCTATGTCTACCACCATCTCCACTATTTGTATTATTTGGAGCTTGCATATTATTTTGAGGAGTTTGCATATTATTTTGAGCAGGCATTCCGTTATTCCCACCCATAAACATATTTAATAATGCATTCATATCCATTCCATTTTGTCCACTCATCATATTACTTGGATTATTATTTCCATTATTGTTGTTTCCACCATTATTATTTCCACCCATTAGCATTCCAAGTAATGATCCTATATCCATTCCACCATTACTTTTCCCTTGCATATTAGGTTGATTGTTTTGATTTCCCCCACCAAAATTCAATGGTGCAGGTGGTGGTATATTTCCTCTTGTTACATTTTGATTAGCTCCTTGCATTGAAGCTTGTTGATTTGGTACCTGGTTTAGATTTGGCATTCCTCCCATGTTATTTGGAGTATTACCTCCCATTAACATACTTAATAAAGGATTAATATTACCACCATTATTCATGGCTCCATTCATTGCGCCGCCCATTGGGTTTCCCCTATTTTGCATATTCATTGGATTGTTTCCACCCATTAACATGCTTAGTAAAGGATTCATTCCGCCGCCCATACCTCCTCCACCTTGCATATTCATTGGATTGTTTCCACCTCCCATTAACATGCTAAGTAAAGAGTTCATGCCACCGCCCATTGCGTTGCCCATACCGCCTCCACCCATCATATTCATAGGGTTGTTTCCACCCATTAACATACTTAGTAGAGGATTCATACCGTTACCACCAAATCCACCCATCGATCCATTAGATGGTCTATTTCCTGGTCCTCTTTCCATCGTCATCCTCCTGAAAATATTCTTATTACTATATAAGTATTTCAATACCCTTGTATTTGATACAAGTATTTATTTCCCATATATTCATCACTAATTAAATATATTTCTAACCCTACATAGGAACAGTTATTTAAACTAACACATAATATATTATGTAAATACAATTATATATTTTTATTTAGGATGTGATTCAAATGAAACTATTTAAACTTATATATGATAAAATTTGTTCACATTGGTGTAAAATTCATCTTAGTACAAAGTTTATATTCATACTTTGCATAATGTGCTTAATATCACTAAATGTATCAATTTTTGTAGGGAATGTAGATACTGTCAATAATATGATGACTATCCGATCTGCTTTTGCTTCTATAATAGGATATATCTTAGAGGATTCAAGCAAAAAAATACTTACATGTGGTGATAACTTCTTACTTATAAGAAATTTCACAGTTGGTATTATTGCTATCTCTATACTATTTACCTTAATTTTATGCATCTGTTATGATATTAATAATAATACTCCATCACTAGTGCTGCTTAGAAGCACACTTTTTTCTTGTATAGGTTTCTTAATTAGTTCAAGTAAAGATTGTAACTAGCATTAAATATATTTATTCAAATAACTTTTTGTATGAAACAACAAAATGATCAATTATCAAACATGAATTAATAATTAAAATCAGATAAACTCTTAAGTCCTACTGAATTCTTTAATTACTAATTTCTAATTGAAAATTGATCATTTTTTATAATATATGCCTAACAATTATTATTAGCTATCTTTTATTAAGCTTTTAAATATCCCTTTTTCACACATTCATCTACTATGAATTTAACTAAATCCACAAATTCTTTAGGACCAGTTCTAAATGTAACTTCATGTCTCTTATAGATTTGTTCTACAGTAATATTATGCTCTTTCCAACTTCCACCATCTACTACATAGTTAAGTATTAATGGTTGTAATCTATCTAACATTGATGCATATTCTGCTTCTCTTGATTTACACTCTTCAAACTCATTCCATAAATCCCTAAAGTCTTTCTCTTGATCGTCTGGAAGCATTCCAAATAATTTAGTAGCAGATGCCTGCTCTCTTTCTTCCTTATCTTCCATTCCTTTTTCATCAAATGCAAATGTATCACCTGCATATATTTCAATTAAGTCATGGATAAGAACCATCTTTATAACCTTACATATATCAATATCTTCCTTGATATATTCAGATAATAAAATAGCCATTATTCCTAAATGCCATGAATGTTCTGCATCATTTTCATGTCTACTTCCATCTGCAATATATGTTTGACGGAATATATTCTTTACCTTATCTATCTCAATAAGAAAATCTAACTGTTTCTTTAATCTTTCTGGCATCATAACTTTACCCTCCTAAATGTATAACTTTTTCACCTGTATTTATTTCATTATATATATTAATTTCTCTAATTACAAACTTATAACCTGATTTTAACATACTTATAATAATTTATATTAATTCACTTAAATCTTTTACTACTTGTATTTTGCCTCTTGAGATTTCAATATATCCATCATTTTCAAACTTTTTAAGCTTTCTACTTACAGCTTCTCTTGCCGAATCTATTTCAAAAGCTATTTCACTATGTGTTGCATAAACTATGTTGCATTTTTTCCCTATTAAATATTTAACTATCCTAGTTTCTAATGTATCATGTACAATCTGCTCTTTATTATCTATAATCCTATTAAATTTTGCATATAGATCTTTATATATAACCTGCATAAACTTTGTATCCTGAAGAAGATACTTAATTAATATATCTGATGAAAGTATCGCTATTTTAGAATCTTGTATTGCTTTTCCCTCAATATTTAAAGGCCTATAATTTAAAAAGCAACTTAAAGCTTCATGACATAATTGTCCTTTCTCTATATTATAAAGATTAGTTTCTTCACCATTATTAGTTACTCTTTGAATCTTTATAGTTCCACTTAAAACAAATAAAAAACCTGCACAACTTTCTTCTGAAGTCTTTAAATATTCTCCATCTAGCAAATCTCTAAATACTATATTGCTCTCAATAACTCTATTTCTATTATCATTTATTTCTTTTAATACAGGATATACTTCATATAATTTATTTAGTTTATCTTCTAATTTTTTCATTTTAACCTCTCACAAATCATTTTTAATTAATATATCTATTAGTTGACTTCACTATTAACAATGCTTTTCACCATATCATATATCATTTCAAATCCTTATGTGACTTAGTCACACACTATAACTTCATTATACATATATACTAAAAGTACAACAACAGTATTAAAGGAGATAAATAATTATGACTACAAAACCTATTAAGAAAAAAGCTTATGTTGATACTAAATGTTGTGTTGCTTGTGGTGTATGTGCTAAAAATTGCCCATTAAAAGCAATTCATATTGAAAAGGGAATGTTTGCAAAAGTTGATTTTGAAAAATGTGTTGGATGTAGCAAATGTGCTAAACTTTGCCCTGCATCTGTAATTGAAATTAAATAACTACTAGGGGGACTTACTTAAATGAAAAAGAAAAAACATTGGTCTGAATATATGTGGATTTTATCTGCACTTTATCTATTCCTTGGACTTTTTAATATACTATTTGCATGGCTTGGTATGATTTGCTTTATTGTTCCATTATTAATCTCTATATTTAATGGATCTAAAGCTTACTGCAACAAGTATTGTGGAAGAGGACAACTATTTGAATTACTTGGAACTAAATTTAAGTTATCTAGAAATAAACCAATTCCTAAATTCTTAAAAACTAAATATTTTAGATATGGATTCTTAATATTCTTTTTAACTATGTTTATAAATATGTTATTTACTACTTTCTTAGTTTTCCAAAATACAGCTACGCTTAAAGAAGTAATAACAATACTATGGACATTCAAAATGCCATGGAACTTTACTGACTTATCAAATATAACTCCATGGATAGCTCAATTTGCATTTGGTTTCTACAGTGTTATGCTGACTTCAACAATCCTTGGAATTTTAACTATGTTACTTTATAAACCACGTTCTTGGTGTGTTTATTGCCCAATGGGAACTATGACTCAAGGAATATGTTTACTTAAAAATAAAAACAACTAACAGTCTACATCAAATGACTGATTTAACTTTTAATATGCAAATGAGGATGAATCAAAATTTTTTTCATTTTGATTCATCCTCATTTTATTATATTTAGTTATTTATACTATTAATTATTAGCCTAAATTAATATTCTTTTACTGTGATTCACATTATTATAATGTATTAATAGATGTTATAAATTGTTTAGCAACTCTTCCTGAACGTCCACTATTTAAAGCTGACCATTGAAGTGCTTTTTCTCTTAATATATCTTCTGACACATCTATTCCTTTTATCTTTGCAAGTTCAAAAACTGTATTAAGATATTCTTTTTGATTTGCTGTTATATATGTTAATGTAATACCAAACCTTTCTGATAGAGAATACTTCTCTTGCATAGTTTCTCTCTTATGAAGCTCTTCTCCTTCTCTATCTCCCCAGTTTTCACGAATAAGATGACGTCTATTAGATGTAGCATAAATCAATACATTTTCTGGTCTTACTTCAACTCCACCTTCAATTAAAGCTTTCATATTCTTATAATCTGACTCAAATTCTTCAAATGATAAATCATCTAAGAATATTATAAATTTAAGACCTCTATCTCTTATTGATGGTAATATTCTATTTAAATCCATAAAATCTGATTTATTAAGTTCTAATACTCTTAACCCATCTTTATAATACTTATTAAGTAATGCCTTAACTGATGATGATTTTCCTGTACCGCTATCCCCAAATAGTAATACATTATTAGCTGGATTTCCATTTATAAATGCTTCAGTATTCTTTGTTAATATATTTCTTTGTCTTTCATATCCTATTAACTCATCAAATGTAATAGGATCGCATTTTTCTATTCCTATCAATCCTAAATCCTTATTCCATTTAAATGCCTTATATCTATTCATAAAACCTGCACCATTTTTATGATAATATTCTATTAATTTATCTAATACTATATTAACTTCTTTATTTTCATTTAATATGTTAAATATTTCTCTCTCATCATAACTTGGATTCATATTACAAAATTCTATATCAATATTAAATAATTTAATAATCTGTTCTATATCTCTAAGAGCTATATTATATAAAGCCCTATCAATATTTCCACCACATTTTTCTGCCATTAATGATAAAGAATTTTCATTACTTGAAATAAGATAACAAATATAATTTTTAAATATATTCCCATCTAATGAAAGCTTATAAGATTCCCTTAATAATTCAGATAAAGTCGAATTAAATAAATCCTCATTATAGTTTTTTTCTAATTGTTCTGCCCCTAATACTATATTGTTGTCGTTAAAATTGTTAAATAAAATAAATTTCCCCATCGCTGTAGCCCCCTTATAACATTTTTCTCTTGCTAGGTTAATACTATTTTATATTTATATCCTAATTATACCACTTTTGTTTCATTTGTTACATTTTATCAAAATATAGATAAATATTGTACTCTTCCTATTATAACTTTGATATAACCATTCATCCTCCCATATTTTTTTATACAAAAAAGCTATATCTTAAAATAAACATTCCATTTAAGATATAGCTCTATTATTTTTTATTGTTCTTTTAATATGTTTTCAACATACTTCATATCTATATTATCTTCAAGTAAGTCACAAAGCTTATCGTATTGCATCATCTTATAATCTTTATAGCTTATTTCTGTTTGAGACTCTAAATTAAGTTGCTCTTTTAACTGATTAATTATATTGGTAGCAAAATCACCTTCATCAAATAATCCATGAATATAAGTTCCGTACACAGTTCCACAAGGATTTTTCATTCCTAGCGCATCTCCGTTCTTATCTTTTATCCATATATTATTTTTGTCTGTTGGTGTACTAACTCCATTATGTATTTCATATCCACTTATTTCTTTACCATCAGTATCAAGTCCATTTACTTGCTTTGTAGTTTTAATTTTATTAAATGTAGTTACTATATTTAATAATCCTAATCCACTTTCTTCACAAGGTTCACCTTCAACACCTAAAGAATCACTTACCTTTTCACCTAGGATTTGATATCCACCACATACTCCAAATATTAAAGTTCCTTGTTCCTTTGAATAGATAATAGCATCTTTAAATCCACTACGCTTTATGAACTTTAAATCTTCGATAGTATTTTTACTACCTGGGATAATTATCATATGAGCTCCTTCTAGGTCTCTTGGATTTTTAACATATCTTACTGTTACATCCTTGATTCTAGTTAGTGCATTAAAGTCTGTAAAGTTAGACATATGTGGTAATTGTATAACTGCTATATCAACACCACTTCCCCTTACATTTTTAATATTATCTGTTGCACCATCTTCTTCTTCAATATCTAAATCAAAGTATGGTAAGACTCCAAGTACAGGAATATTAATAATATCTTCAATCTGATTCATAGCATCTTTAAAGTATTCTTTTTTCCCTCTAAATTTATTTATTATAACACCTTTAACTCTTTTTCTTTCCTCTTCAGTTAAAAGCATAACAGTTCCTACTATAGAAGCAAAAACTCCACCTTTATCAATATCAGCTACTAAAATAACTGGTGAATCTGTCATTTCTGCTGTTTGCATATTGGCTATATCTGTTTCTCTTAAATTAATTTCAGCACAACTTCCTGACCCTTCAAGTACAATAAGGTCATAATCTTTAGATATATCATCAAAAGCTTCCTTAGCAACTACTTTTAAATACTTATTTAAATCTTTATATTTGTAAGCATCCATATTGCAGTGTACTTTACCTCTTACTATAACTTGAGTTTTGTAGCCAATACTAGGTTTCATAAGTATAGGATTCATGTATTCTTTAGGCTCTATCTCACAAGCCTCTGCCTGTACAACCTGTGCTCTACCTATCTCATCACCCTCTTTTGTCACATAAGAATTCAAAGAAATATTTAAAGCTTTATATGGAGCTACATTGTAACCTTTTTTCTTGAAATACCTACAAAAAGCTGCTGCTAATGTACTTTTCCCTACAGATGATGCTGTTCCTAGTAACATAACTCTTTTTGATTTCATATCTTACTCTCCTACTTAACAGTAATATACTACTTAATATCTAAATATCCATATACTTCTGTTAATATATTATCTCCAACTTCAAAATTAATTTTATTTTTAAATAAAGGTCCATCAAACACAAAGCTATGGTACTCTCCATTTTCTCCACAAGGGTCAGAACCTGTAGCTTTTATTTTTTGAACTACATCCTTGGTTAATATTTGTCCTAAGAATTCCTCACCTAAACATTCTAGTTTAACATTTTTTAATACAGTCTTAAATCCACTATCTATAAATTCATATGTAAGGACTTCTCTATCTTCTTGCCACAATGGGAAAATAGCTTCAAGTCCTGCTTCATTACATCTATCTGTACACCATGTTCTATGTGCTTCTAAGTCAATGTCTCCAAAAACACAAGCTTCTGCTCCATTGTTTTTTGCAGTTTTTAATGCTTCTTCAAATGTTTCTTTATAGTTATTTCCTTCACTTTCAACTAATAATAATGGAATATCTAATGATTTAGATACATCATTTAATAAATCACCTGGAATCCCATGAAACCAACTTCTACAAAC
>JAVWLU010000002.1:0-461384 GCA_036637795.1 Clostridium sp.
GCATGGCCAGTGTCTAGTAGTATTACATTTTCTGCAAATTCTTTTAGGGCGTATTGTTGGCAAACTTTAGAGTTTAACTTATCATAGTTAACATCTTCCTTAGCTATCTCTAATACTACTACGCCTTTCTCATCAAGTTCATCTACTATTTCTTTAGATAAACTTTCTTTTGCAAGTTTACAAGAGCCGGAAAAAGCACCTAACACATCATCGGCTCTTTCTCCTTGTATATCTGATACTCCACATCTTTCACTCATACTTATTCTTGGTCCAAATGCAGGACATCTTAATATACACATGGAACATCCATTACCATATCTTAAGCAATTACCCATTGGCCCTGTTGTTCCTGTTGTTTCTATAAAAACATCACCTGTTACGTAAGTATCATCACTTAAAAGTATTCCTTTTATTTTATTGTTTTCACAATCTACATCTACTACTCTACTTTCCATAAACATGTTTATACCCATGTCTTTTAAATATCTCTTAACTTTTCCTTCAATTAAATTTACATCATAAAGTGTAGCATGTTTATGACCTGGAAAATCTATATTCGTATGCTTTGCAGTATTATCTATAATATCTATTAAATCACCTGCACCTAACTCTGTTAGTTCTTCAGAAGCTGTATATCTTCCATTATTTCTCATTATCCCACCAACATTACCAAGTCCAAGTAACAAGTCAGTTTTTTCATATAAATAAACATCTGCACCTGCCTTTTTAGCTGTTATAGCAGCTGCAACTCCAGACCAACCCCCACCAACAATTACTATCTTCATATATATCTCCTCCCCTCAAAGACGTTTCTTGGATCTGATTGTACTTTGCAAAATCTCTTTACTCTATGCCCCGAGAATCTTTGAGTACAGCTACCACAGACACCTTCACCACAACACATCTTATAATTATTACAACAAGATAATGCTATATCTTTCCTATCTAATTCATCCATATATTCTATAATTTTAAAACTTAAGATATCAGCTCCTGCTACATGAACAAGCTTCACATCATTTTCATCTATATAGTCTTTTATAAGTACTCTTCCTTTGTCTGATAATTCCCCTTTTCCTAATAAATTAGTTTCAAGTATGTTAACATCATATTGGGATAAATAATCTTTCACATATATATCTGTAAAAGGTGTTTTATCTACAACTACAGTTACTTTATTATTAGCATGGCATAACTTTCGTATCACTGGCATCATTGGTGCCATACCAATTCCTCTCGCTAATATTAGAGCATTTGAATTTTTAAGATTCTTGATGTTTTTTATACCAAAAACTCCATTCCAATATGGTCCTCTAATATTTATCTTATCTCCTGATTTAATCTCCAATAATTTCTTTGTTTTTATACCTCTTATTTCTATCATTATTGTAACTATATTTTTCTCAATATCAGACTCTAAAATAGAAATAGGCACATCAAAGTAAACATTACTATCATCTGTTCTTACAAAAATAAAGCTACCTGGAGCTGCTAAATCAATAGCTAGCTTATGAGGTACCTCAAAATTTAAAAGCAACACATCAGGCTGATAAAGTTTACTTTCAACTACATTGCATGAATAAAGCTTTCTACCTTCTTTTGCTTTTCCACCATTATTATATAATTCTTGATAAATACATACTCCTTTCCAATTAGAACAATCACAAAAATTGCTTCCTTGAAGCTGTGAGCATAATATACACTCGTTCGACTCAGCTAAATGACAGGGACAAAATTCTGTACCTGCATCAATGCAATCCATAGCTTCTTTAAACATATATAACCCCCGTTGATTTCTACATACTATTAAATTATTACTTTAACTTCATTTTGTTACTAAATTTAATTCTAAAATAAAAAAACAAATTAAAAGTATTTTGGGGATTTCTTAAAACAAAAAAAGAATACCAAAAGGTATTCTTCTTCGTTGCTATATAAGTTTCTATCATAAATCTTTAATTTATCTTCTACTATAGTGAATTCCATCCCAGTTTACATGATGACTTATTTCAGATATCTCTGGAAGATTTACATCTTCTAATGCCCACTTTTTGTATTCTTGGAATCCTTCTCTATCCACTATATATCCTATATGTTCTTTTCCATATGGAGCATCAGGTGATATATACTTTCTTACGAATTTGTATGTATTATCTATTATCTTTAATACAGATTCTTCATCTGCCCACTTTATAAAGTCTTGCCCTATTCTTGGATTTGTTTTTCCTGTCCTACCCATTATTGAAACTCTGAATAGTTTCTTAGGGTTTCTACTCCAAGCGTTATTCGGACATGCTAACACACATTCTCCACAACCAATGCATTTTGTATGATCTCTTTCAACTTTATAATTTACCATTCTTAATGCTTCTGTAGAAACTTGCTTACATTTCTTAACGCAAGCACCACATGATATACATCTGTACTTATCATACTCAGGAAGACACATTCCTATAATACCTATATCATGCATTCTTGATTTAATACAATCATTAGGACAACCTGTTAATGCAATTTTTACATGCAAATCATCTGGATATATTTGATTTTCAATTTTTCTAGCAAATTCTGTGGTATTATATTGTCCTTTTGGACATACTTTGTTTCCAATACAACTGGCTACATTTCTTGTTCCAGCTGATGGATATCCTTCTAGTGGTATATTTTGATTAGTGCCCATATCATTTATAATTGGTTGTATAGCCTTATTTACTTCTGGCATTGCTTCCATTGGAATTCCTAGTATTTCAAATCCCTGTCTAGTTGTCATATGAACATCGCCATTTCCATATTCCTCAGCTATTTTTGCTACTAATCTTAAAGTATCTGAATGTATAGAACCACCAGGTACTCTTACTCTAAGTGCTGTTTCATACTTGTTTTTAGTTATTCTAAAAGCATTCTTCATAACCTTTCTAGTGTTTAAATCTCTTATTAAATCCATATCCTCACCTCCTAATCACCTATTGTTTTTCCAAATTCAAAGTTAAATACAGGTCCATCTGTACATATGTAAGTTGAGTCCATTCTGCAGTGACCGCATTTCCCTAATCCACAACTCATTTTTCTTTCATAAGATACCCATAAATCTTTATCTTTAAATCCAACTTTTTGAAGTTCAATAATAGTAAATTTCATCATCATAGGTGGTCCTACAACTACTGCACATGCATTATCTAGGTTTGTAATATTTAGTTCAGGTACGTATTTTGTAACTAATCCAACTTTACCTTTGTAATTATCATCTGCCTTATCTACAGTAAGTATTACATTAAATTTTTCATTCCACTTTTCTATATCTTCTTTAAATAACACATCTTCTGGACTTCTAAAACCACAAATTAATGTCATGCTTTTACACTCATTAATATTTGCATAGAAATACTCTAAAATTCCGCGTACTGGTGCTAATCCACTACCACCAGAAATAATAACTATATCCTTATTTTTATAATTATCAACATTAAATCCATTACCATATGGCCCTCTAAGTTGAATTCTTTCTCCAACTTTTATGTTGAATAATTCTTCTGTAACTTTTCCTACCTCTCTTATTGTAAAGTCTAAAGTATTCTCGCCTATTCCTGAAACTGATATTGGTGATTCTCCATACTTAGGCATTGATATTTCATAAAATTGTCCTGGTAATATTCCTTCTGTCTTTGCCTTAACTCTAAAAGTCCACTCTTTTTCTGTATGCTTAATTATTTCCTTAACCTTAGCAGGTATTGGAATATACTGATTAGTCATAGTCTATTTACCTCCCCTTTTGCTATTTACAATTTCAGTTACTCTATTCATTGCAGCTGAAATAGAAATATATTGAGGACATACATCATCGCATCTTCCACACCCAACGCACATTTGTCTACCAAACCTTTTTTTATGGTCATACATTTTATGCATTGTTCTATATCTCATTCTATCTCCATTTTGCTTTCTAACTTCATGACCACCTGCCATTAAGCTAAAGCCTGGAACTTGGCATGATGCACCTATTCTTCTTCGCTCTCCTATCCTAACATTATCTTGACTTACTATATCTTGCATTGTAAAACATGAGCATGTTGGACAAGAAAAATTACATCTACCACAAGCTATACATCTTGAATCATACTCTCTCCAGAAATCATATTGTGATACTTCTAATGTATCTAATTCATCTGGTATATCTACCTTCACACCATTACTTTTAACAAATGGTATATCAAATTCTGCTTTTTCTCCGACAAATATATCTTGGAATTCTTTATCTAAAACATCTAGATAAACATCATCATTTTCAACCTTAATTCCAATTGAATAATCTGATGGAGTATTTGTTCCCATACTAACACAGAAACAATTTCTAAAACTCTCTTCACATCCCATTACAACAATTCTGACTTTATCTCTAAGTCTCTTATAGTAAAAATCAGGTTCATTGCCATTTCTTAAATACACGTCATCAATTCTTGAAAGTCCATGCACATCACAGCTTCTAAGAAATAATAGAATTTCTCTTTCATCTATTTTAGGAACTTTACATTCATCTTCTGTATAGAAAAATAGAGTTTCAGTTACTGGCATTACTGCTTCTTTTCCTGTAAAATGTGACTTCTTACCAAACTCTATTTCCTTTATGCTTGTTACTTCCTCATATCGAACTACATCAGTATCTGAGTACTGCCCCCTATAAGGTATTGTTATAGGAGCAAACATTTTATATTTATCATTGATATTTTTCATAGTTTCATCAAATTGATTTACACTCATTCTAATCTTCATAACTTCCCACCTCTCGTTATTTTCTATCTTATTTTGCCTGAATAAGCCCTAGTTTATTCAATATTACTAATATAATTGGATAAGAACAAAAATTCCTCTCACTATATTAATTCGTGAGAGGAATTTTTTATCTTTTTAATACTCCGTATTTTATTATGTTAAACTTATTTAGCAAATCTTCTTTACACTTCTCTGAACTAACCTTATTACTAAAGAATAATACAATTTGATTCATCATTATTGACATTAGTATTTGATTAAGATTTATCATGTCTGATGGGCTATATATTGCTAAATCATCTATATTTACTAAAAATTCAAAATGATGAAGATCCTTATGTAAATCTTCTGGCGTCATAAACCCTAAAAGGTGGCTAGTTAATTTTACATCCATATTTGAAATTGTAGTTATTATAAACTCTCTATCAGGTCCTTTACTTGCATCTTCTGTTACATAATTGTATATTTCAAGATGCAACTCAAATATATCATATTTTTCACCTTTAAAGTTTTTTAATATCCATTCTAACATTGAGCTTTTATACTTATCTAAAATATATATAAATAAATCTTCTTTATTTTCAAAGTATTGATAGAAGCTACCTCTAGCAATGCCAGCATCTTTTATTATTCTATTTATAGATGCATCGTAAAAACTATAGTTACTAAACTCTTTTTTTGATACATCTATTATCTTATTTTGTTTATCTTTTTGTAGGTTAAAGAATGTTTGTGTTGGCATTTGGGATATCTCCTATCATTTTTTATTATCTTATTCTGTTCTTAGTGAATCTACAGGATCTAATTTTGCAGCTTTATTAGCTGGGAAAAGTCCAGCTATCATACTTACTATTGTACTTATTCCAACACCCACGATGGCATAAGTTAGTGTTATATTTATTGCTTGCATATCAAAAACTCTCATTGAAGCTGCATTTACTACTAGTGATATTAAGAATGCACTTGTAAGTCCAATTATACCACTTGATAATCCAATTAAGAATGCCTCTGCAACAAATATTCTCTTGATATCCTTACTTCTAGCCCCTATTGCTCTAAGTAATCCTATTTCTTTAGTTCTTTCAACTACACTTATATATAAAACTACTAATATCATAATTGATGATACTACTAAAGATATCCCTGCAATTCCTGCTAAAACTACAGTTAATACACTAAGCATGGTTAACATTTGACGCCCCATTGCTTCATTTGTTGACCCCCCATATCCTAAATCATTAACTTTATCTTTTATATCACTTGCTGTATCTTCATTGTCAGAAACCAAGAATACTGCACTTGGATTTAACTCTACACCTGCATCATTAAGAAGTTCTTCTAAATCTTCATAATTTACATAAGCCATCTCTGGCATTCCTGAAAGATTTTCATCATTTTCAGTTGCATAAACTCCACTAATTATAAATTCAGACTCAATAACTTCATTAGAAATTACAGCATTAAACTTAACCTTTTTACCTATAACATCTTCGCCAAGTTTGTTATAGATTACTTTATTTACTAGAATTTCATTTTTACCTGGTCTTGTTCCATTTTCAATATTATCTTCTGTAATGTTTGATGACATGCTATATAACATCATAACATCGCTTTTATTGTCACCATAAACTAGATTGTTAGTACCTGACATTGATACAAATTCAAATCCCTTTTCTACTGATGTTACACCCTCTATCTTAGATAACTCATCAATATTTTCTTGTTCAAAAGGTAATTTTTCTCCCATCATTGCCTTCATTGCAGCTGAAGGATCATTAGGGTCTATATCTACTGGCATGCTAACTTCAACTACTAATGGGTTAATAAAACTATTTATCATATCATTAAAGTATGCTTTAAGTCCATTTCCTAAAGAAAGCATTAAAACAACACTCATTATACCAATGCTAACACCTAAAGATACTAAGATATTTCTCTTTAGCTTTTGTTTCATATTATTAGCTGCTAATTTTATAGATGACATAAAGCTTAAGTTCTGTTTACCTTTATTAGTAATAACTTCTTCCTCACTAATCTCGCCCAAATCTATTCCTTTTTTATCATCCACTATTTCCCCATCAAATATCTTAACTATTCTACTTGAATGAGCTGCAACTCTTTCTGAATGAGTTACCATTATTACTAGTTTACCTTTTTTTGCAATTGAATTAATAATAGCTAAAACTTGTTCTGTAGTTTCTGAATCTAACGCTCCTGTAGGCTCATCAGCTAAGATAATCTCAGGATTGTTTATTAACGCTCTAGCAATTGCAACTCTTTGCTTTTGACCACCAGACAATTGATTAGGCTTTTTATAAATATGCTTCTCAAGTCCAACTTCCTTTAATGCTCTAATTGCCTTTTCTATACGTTCTTCAGTACCAATGTTAGATAAAGTAAGTGCAATAGTAACATTATCTAATATAGATAAATGAGGTATTAAATTACAACTTTGAAATACAAAACCTATTCTATTTTTTCTATATTCATCTAATTCTCTTTCAGAGAACCCACCTATATTCTTTCCATCAACTAATAATTGACCTTTAAACTGAGAATCAAGTCCTCCAATTAAGTTCATCATAGTAGATTTTCCACTACCTGATTCACCTATAATTGATACTAGTTCTCCCTTTTTAAATGACACATTAATATTCTTTAATGCTTGAAATGTCTGATTGCTATCTAATTTGTAGTACTTTTCAATATTCTTTAATTGTAGTAAATCCATCGTCTCGCCCCTTTGTACATATTATGACAAGTTGTCATATTATTATAATAATAAATGACAACCTGTCACATGTCAATAAAAAAATCCCTTTCAGTTAATTAAAATATTTTAGCTAATTAACTTCAAGGGATTAATTTAACAACTATTCTTTTATATTATTAGTAATATATACATCAATTTAAAGCTTTGGTATTGTAAAACTAATAATAGTTCCTTCTCCTAATGATGATTTACAACTTATTCTGCCACCATGCATATCTACAATATATTTTGATATTGATAATCCTAGACCTGACCCCGGTATATTAGTATTTCTATGCTTTTCAGCTCGATAGAATTTATCAAAAACAAATGGAATATCGCTAATATTGATTCCTGCTCCTTGGTCCTTTACATTTACTATTATTTCATCTATTTTATCTTCTATCCAAATCTCAATTTTATCTCCTTTTTTTGAGTATTTAATTGAGTTTGCTACTATATTATTCATAACCTGATTCATTCTATTTGTATCAATGTTTATTAATGCCTTAGGAATATCTGCACTTATATCGAACATCATATTATGTGCTCCTATATCTAATGAAACTTCTGATAATATTTCATTAAAGTACGTATCAGAATAAATCTCTTTTAGTTCAATGCTCATTTGATTTAACTCAGTTTTTGATTGCTCTAATATATCATCAATTAACTTTGATAATTCCTTTGATTTCTTAAGAATAGTATTAGCGTATCTTTTTATTCCCTCTTCATTCTTAACTATTCCATCTCTTATACCTTCAACATAGCCTGAAATTGAAGATAGTGGTGTTTTTAAATCATGAGAAATGCAAGCTAATAACTCTTTTTCATCTCTTTTAAGCTTTTCTTCTCGCTCTCTACTTATCCTTAATTCATCTCTCATATCTTCAAAATCATGACAAAAGCTCCCTAGCTCTCCATCATAATCATAATTTATACGACTATCATATTTACCCTTTAATATTGTTTTGGCACTTATATGAAGCTGCTTTATAGGTGTAATGATATCATCCTTAACAAATCTAGTTATAAGTAATGATACAACTATTATCACAAGAAAAAATATAATTAGTGGTATCAATATAACATTAATATTCTTATTCTCTAAAATAGATTTTGGTAAGTCAAAAATAATTATTCCCTCTTGAGTTCCATTAATAACTAATGGCGTACTATACCTTATCTCATCTTTATTTATGTTGTCAAAAGCATTATCATAACCAATATCTTTTTCAATATTAATCTTTCTATCTGAATTAAACTCAGTTATAGAAGAGTATTTTATATCACCTTTTAAATCTACAACTGCATAATTATAAAACCCTTCATCCATTAAATATTTACCATCTTCAAAATAATTCTTAATTGTATTTTTTTGATCATTTATCTCTATCCGTATTAAATTCGATTTATTATTTTCCTCTATTCCAAAATTTAATGATATAAACATATATAAACAACTTATAAGTGACAATATAATTATCACACTAGTAAATACCCTAATTTTTGTACCTAGGTAGTTATTATTTATTCTATCGTCTCCCACTTATATCCTACACCCCAAATCGTTTTAATTGATTTTTCTCCAAACTCACCAAGTTTTTCTCTTAATCTCTTTACATATACAGCTATTGTGTTTTCGTCCATAAACTCACTATAACCCCATACATTTTCATAAACTTGTGACTTTGAAAATACTTGTGAAGGATTAGAAGTAAAGAAATCTAATATTTGAAACTCCTTAGAAGTTAATATAATTTCTTTCCCTTTTAAGACTGCCTTGTATGATTTTGAATCAATGACTAAATCTCCAAGAGTTCTTATATCTGATATAGTTTCATTTGAAAAGGCTGTGTATCTTCTTATATGAGCCTTTACTCTAGCAACTAATTCCATTGGAGAAAAAGGCTTGGTTATATAATCATCAGCACCAACCCCTAGTGTTAATATTTTATCCATTTCACCATTTTTAGCAGAAACCATAAGTATTGGCATTTTAGAAACTAATCTAATTCTCTTACATACTTCCACACCATCTAAAAATGGGAGCATAATATCTAAGATTATAAGCTTTATTTCTTTATCTTTAGCCATGTCCACACCTTTTAATCCGTCATGTGCCATTGCTACATCAAAGCCCTCTATTTCTAAATAATCCTTTATTAAAAGTGATAAATCTATATCATCTTCAATTATTAAAACCTTATCTTTCATGTAATACACCCCCATGTAAATTATACCATCTATACAGTATATCGTAAAACTAAAAGCTATATCTAAAATATAGGTTGTATTAAAGTGACTTAATACACTATTTATTCTAGATACAGCTATCTATTAATCAAACATTATTTATTGTGATTTTAAGTTACCAACCTCTACTTTTTATAAACTTAAATACTTTTTCTTCTCTATCCTCTATATAATTAGCATCATACTTTCCAAGATTTAAATCTCCATCAATTCGTCCATCTTTTAAATAGATAAGTCTACTAGCTCTTGCAGCAGCTTTTATATCATGAGTTACCATCAAAATAGATTGTCCTTCTATATTTAATTCAGTTAAAATATCTAATACCTTTTGACCTGTTGATGAATTTAATGCCCCTGTAGGTTCATCTCCAAAGATAATTTTAGGATTATTTATTAAAGCTCTTGCAATAGCTACTCTTTGTTGCTGACCACCTGATATTTCTGATGGATATTTATCTACAACTTCATTAAGTTCAAGTCTATTAATTAATTCAATAGCTTTATTAGTAACACCTTTTTTATCTTTATTATCTAAATAACCACTATAAGTTATATTTTCTTTCACTGTTAAATCATGAAGTAAATTGATGCTTTGGAATATAAATGATATATCTTTATTTCTAATTTTTGTTGCTTCTGACTCATTTATATTACTAATATCTTTATCTAGAAGTTCAACTGTACCACCTGTTGGCTTATCCATAGTACTTAATGAATAAAGTAATGTAGATTTACCTGATCCTGAACTTCCCATTATTACAGTAAAATCACCTTCGTATATATCTAAATTTACATTTTTTAATACATTATTTCCTGTTTTACCTATTATAAAAGATTTACATAATCCTCTTGCTTTAATAATACTTTTCATACTCTCTTTCTCTCCTCCTATTCTTCCATAAGCTCTACTGTTGATACTTTTCTTATACTTAGCATTGTTACAATTGTAGCTACAATTGTAAGGATTACTATTGCTGCTATTGTTATTAAAAGCTGTCCATAATCTATCATGAGTCCAGAAATCCCATTCATACATATGCTAAATAGTTTCACCGAAAATGCAACATTTAGGGTAAATCCAATTAATGACGATATTCCTGTTATAATTAATATTCTATACAATGTTCTCTTAATCATATAATTACTTGAGAAACCTAATGATTTCATAACACCATAATTTCTTCTATTATCTGTATTATTAATTATTATTAAATTTATAATATTTAATATGCTAAATATCACTATGCCTGATACCATAACACCTGTAACTGGCTTGATTATATCAATTACTGAAAGTGTAGCTGTATTAACAAGACTAGGGCAAGCATCTATTGAACATTCCTCATACTTATCTTTATAGTCACTTTTAAATGCTTCATAATCTTCTTTATTATTTAAAGTTACAGCTAGATTTAAGTTTGGCAATGCGTTCACTGGTACGTCTTCTACTATATCCGTGGTAACTCTAACATTGTAGTTATTAGCCATCATTCCAACATACTCACCAGTAATAAGTAATCTTCTCTCTTTACCAAAAACTTTAACATCTATATAGTCGCCAATGCTTAACCCTGAATCCTTTAAAATCTGATGTGAAATTGCAATCTCATCTTTTGATCTTGGGTTTCTTCCATCAACTATTGAAACCTTGAAATCTTCTGAGTTATCATAACTACTACAAATAAATGGTATTATCATTGCACTTTGAATATTGTATTTCGTAGTATCAATACTAAGAACCATTCCCATATCTATTGAATTCTCTCTATACCCCTTTACTCTTGAATCATTTTTAATATCTTGTAATGCATTATTATATCCATCTGTATTAGATGGGAAATCCAAAGTAACATCACCTTGAATTATTCCAAACATATTCCAAGCATTATATTTCATATTAATAAATGAATAATTAATACTGACAAAGAATAAAGAAAGGTAAATTACTAATGTTAATACAATAAGTATTACAATATTTTGTTTTCTATATTTAAAGATATCATTTATCGCCATTTCCATTGGTGATGAAGCATCTTTTATTATTGACTTTTTAAACTTCTTTTTAGATGAAGTAATTCCTACTCTTAATGCTTCAACTGGATTCACATCATTAATTTTTCTAAGCAGTAAATATAAATTTAATATTAAAATTAAACTCATTACTAGAATCGTGACTACTATAAATGTAAAATCTGTAGTATAATTCTCAAAATTACCAATATACATAACTGAAAGCTTAACTAGATAATTTGTATAGAATATACTAATAAAACTTCCTATAATTATCGCTAAAATCCCTACTATCCCAAAGCTCTTTAAGTAAATATTTCTAATTTGCTTAGAACTAAATCCCAATGCCTTATATACACCTATTGATTTATATTCTTTTAATATGTTGTTCCAAAGAACAAATCTCATTATTATAATTGAAACTACAAATATTAATACTGCTGCAATAAGCCCTACAGCTCCTGTAATTGAACTCGTTGCACTTGCTGCATATTCAGTAATCCATACATCATATATACTTCCATTAATCTCACCATCAAGATAATTGTTTAGAGCTGAAGTTGCTTCACTACCTTCCTTCGATGAGTCATACCCTATATATGTTGATTCCATTAATCCATTAAATAGATGATAATCCTGTTTATTAATAAAGATATTATAATAACATGATACAGTACTTGGACTCATTGAATCATTAACTAATGCTTCAACTGTAAGATATTCATAATTGTTATTAACCTTAACTTTAATAGTATCACCTACACTAATATCTCTTACATCTGCTAATATATTAGAAATCCATATACTCCCTTTACTTGGAACCTTATTATTAGCCCCTTCAGTTATAAGAACCTCCCATGGATGATATTCTTTACCTTCATAAACTATCAAATTAGACATTCCTAGATCAAGATTTTCATTGTTTAAGAAAGTTAATCTGTCTACATTGACCCCTTTTGTTCTTCTTGCATCATTTTCATTAGTTTCATATTTTTTAATATAACTATCTATTTTAGACACTGTCTCATCAGAATAAGTTTGAACTACTATATCCTTTATATTTTCACCGTTATAATACTCTTGTGTATAACTTGAAACTGTACTAGTAAAACTTGCACAAATTGCAAAGATAAATGATGATACCATTAGAATTATTGAGATTAATATAAACTGCATCTTTTTTTGTTTTATTTTCTTAACCCACATCACTATCGCCTCCTATAGTTTTATAATACAATCAAGATTTTAATGAAATATATTCAAATTCTTAATGAATTCTTACTAAAACTTAATTAAAAATAACATTGTAATTTTTTATCTTAAATAATTATACCATCTTTATCCAATAAATTAGCGTAAAAAAAGGCTTCATCTTATGAAGCCTTTCGCCATCATTTTATTTGATTGATTGCTTTTGTAAGTTCATTTGCACAAAACTCTAAATCTTCTTTACTTGAAGTACTTGACCCAACATTTATACTTAATGATTTATCAGATAAATCTAAATTGAAATTATGATCTGGAACAACTGATGTTTTATATTCAAAAATTCTACTTACAACACCTATCGAGTTTAAATAATCATTAACTTTATTTGCATATAATTTGTTAGCCTCATATCTTGGACTTCTTTCACTTAAAATTATAACTATATCTCTTTTATGCTCGTCTGGCTCTTGAAAACTCTCTCTATGGAAATCTATAAGCACCTTATCATCATACTTATCAATACCCTCAACTATCAACTCTCTAGATAGTTCATATAGTTTATTATAATTAGGAGACTCTTTTACATTCTTTAAAAATGAAGCGCCCACACCATTTGATTTCATGTTTTCTGCTAATATTTCTGCCCCGTCAATTACTGTAAGACCATTAGCATAACCTTCTTCATAATGTGTATTGTATATAACTATTTCTGATTCAGTCTTTTCACTAATTAGTTCACTAGTTGATTTCATATTACTTTCTTGTTGTTTTATCTTTTCAGCATCACTTGTACCAACTGAATATTCACTTGTAAGTCCAATAACACCTACTGTAACTATTAAAGTAACACCTATTACAAAAGTTTTTAAACCATATTTCTTATTTTTACTTATCATATAAATCCTCTCCTTAACATCTTTTTTATTTCTAATCATTGTCGTTGTCCCAACATAAACTCGATGATGATTTAAGGAACTTAAGACATTTAAAATTGTTTTACCATAATCTATATTTTCTTTATCATCTATCTTTCTTAATACAGTTGAATCACAAGCAAGTTCTGAATCATTTTGCATAAGTTTCATAGACAAAAGTATTATTGGGTTAAACCAATACATTGTCTTAATAGCCCATGAAATCCAAATAACAATATTATCTTTTCTTTTTAAATGACTTAATTCATGTAAGAAAATATACTTTAATTCTTCATTACTACACTTGTCCATAATGTTTTTAGGAATTATGATTTTGGGATTCAATACACCAAATAGTGCAGGGCTATCAAATTTTTCTGATACTACTATTTCGACTTCCTTATTGAAAGATAATAACTTTAGCGATTCTAGCATTATCGCTTCAACTCTATCATTAGAGTACGTCTTCCCCATTATTAAATTGTGTATCTGAAAATATGAATAAATCCCTCTAAGTATTAAAAAGCTAATCCCAATTATCCATATGAAATATATAGTTTGGTTTAATGTTAAGTTATCTAATTTATTATCAAAAGTTTTTAGAAATGCTGTAAATTCAGTGTTGCTATCTTTCAAGTTATCATCTGCATCTTTAATTGTAGAATTAATATTAGGTTGTAATGATATTAATTCCTCTTCATAATTTTCATTGTTACCTTCTTTTGTAATTTCATTGTTAATTAGTAAATTGTAAATGCTAGTATTATTTTCTTGAGTAAAGATATTGTAGATGCTTATATTACTTTCTGGTCCATAGGGAATAACAAGCTTAATTATTACTATAAACCACATATAATATACAATCATTGGACTTACCCTTTTATTAATTAATGCTCTAATTGCAAGTATAATAATTATAAGTACACTTGCAATAATAGAAGTTTCTAAAATCCAATCAAACGTGCCCATATTACTTTGTACCATTGCTAGAAGAACTATCTAATATTTGTTTAAGTTCCTCTATCTCATCATTTGATAGACTCTCTGATTTAACAAAATTCACTAGCATTGAGTTAATTGATCCATTAAATACCCGGTTTAAAAATGACTCACTTTCCTCTTTTATACATTCATCTTCTGATACTAATGGATAGTAGTAGTATTCTTTAGATTTTTTTTCGAATGAAATAGCACCTTTCTTTAAAAGTCTATTAATTAAACTTTTTATAGTCGCTGATTTCCACTGACTTTTATCATTCAACAAACTTATTATTTCGCTTGATGTAATCTTTGGGTTGTTCCAAATTATCTTCATAACTTCCCACTCAGCATCTGATATTTTAGGTAACATTTTACTTCCTCCTTTGGAATTACAATTGTAATCTATGTTCTATATTTACACTTGTAATCGCAAATATATTCCTAAATATTAATTTTTTTCTATTTTAACGTAAAAAATAGACTCCACATCGTGAAGTCTATTAAAAGAACTTTTTATTTTTAAAATAAATTAGTATTGCTAATACGATAAGACCTACGCCTCCCATAGAAATATAAAAACCTTGAGTATTTTGTAACAATGGCATTACTTCAAAGTTCATTCCAAATATCCCTGTAACTATAGTTAATGGAATTGCCATAACAGTAATTACTGTTAATAATTGCATAGTTTTATTCATCCTATTTGATAAAACTGAATTGTATATATCTATACACGAATAGATTGAAGCTTCAACATTTTCTACCAAATTCAATGTATTTTCTATAACTAGTAAAACCTTCGCTAATATTTTATACTGCTTAAACTCATCATCTAAGTATGATAAAACTGATTTGTAATATATTACATAGCGTTTTATTAGTGAAACATCCTTTTTTATGAATAAGATTTCTTTATTATCTATTATTCCCTTATCTACTGAGCCCTCAAATAATTCATCTATTTCACTCTCTAATTGTAATAATTCTTCTGTATATATAAATGAAAAATATTCAAAAAACAACAAACAAATTGTGTAATTATCTATTTTCTTAAATATCGAAATCTTTTCTTCGATAAACTCTATTAATCTCTCATCATTATAATTACTTATACATTTTTTATCATCTAATATAATATTAAAGGACTTCTTGCATCTATTTTCTACATAAGGAACTTTTATTATAATACCTTCATTATTCTTTATTACAATATCGTTATGAATGCTTATTCTTTCTTCAACATTTACTGTAGCATCGGTATTACTATTATAAAAATATGCTATAACGTCATTATTATTTAAATCATCTAAATCCATATTTACAATATCGCCATTTTTCAGTATCCCTGTTCCCATAGTTACCTCCAAAATATTTACTTAAACTTAAAGTTATAATATTGTACTATTACCCTCATTAGTATTGTTTAAATACATTCAATAAATGCTTGAACTACTCTAGGATCAAATTGTGTTCCTGCACATCTTTTTAATTCCTCTATAGCAGCTTCCTTACTGATAGCTTTATTATATACTCTATCATTAATCATTACATCATATGCATCACAAACACTTATAATTCTAGCTAGTAATGGAATCCCATCTTCTTTCAGTCCCATAGGATACCCCGTACCATCCCATCTTTCATGATGGTATAATACACTCTCTGCAACATTTCTAAGTTCACTAGATGCTTTAATTATTCTATATCCTTTTTCACAATGAGTTTTCATCACTTCATACTCATCTACTGTCAAAGCGTCAGGCTTTAATAATATTTCTTCACTTATTCCTATTTTCCCTATGTCATGAAGATCCGCAGCAATTGTAATTTCATCAATTTGTGACATTTCTAGCTTTAAATGTTTTCCAACTTTTACAGCATTAATTGAAACTCTCTCTGTATGATGTTCAGTTTCTCCACTGCTAACTCCAAATCCTATCTTCAAAGAATTTAATATAGAGCTCTTAATACTTTGATTTTGTAGTAATTTTTGTCTATAAACTTTATCTTCTGCTTCTTGCAGTAGATCATATGTATCTTTTTCTGGATTATTTTGGACTGATGAACCTAAAGATATACTAATTTTATATACTTGATTATTATTCTGTTGACACATATTATTTATTTCCAATATCATATCTTCACATTCTTTAATCGATGTATTTGGAACAAGTATTATAAATTCATCTCCTCCAAATCTAAATACTTCTCCTTTATCAGCACAAATTTCCTTAAGTATTTTTGCTATATGTATTAATAAATTATCTCCATGTAAATGACCAAAAGTATCATTTATAAGTTTTAATCCATTTGCATCTCCCATAATTAATCCTAGTGGTGAGTATTCTTCTTTAGACAGTTCTATCTGCCTAACCTCAAAAGAAGCTCTATTTTTAACACCAGTCAATAAATCTGTATAACTTAAAAATTCAAGTCTTTCTTGATTACGCTTCTTTTCTGTTACATCAAGAACTCGCCCTACTATCCCTACAATATTCCCATGATTATCTTCAAGAGGAAGTTTAACAACCTCATTATACATTAGACTTCCATCTGGATTTGTGAAAACTGCTTCATTGTAAATAGGCTTTTTAGTCGTTAAAATAATCTGATCATCACGCACAAATTTTTCCTGTTGTGCTGTACTAAAATTTATTTCTTTATCAGTTTTACCTATTATACTTCCTTGCCCTCTTCTAATATGAAATTCTCTACATGTTTTATTAGCATACACATATCGTCCGTCAATATCTTTATAGAAGATAGTTCCCGGTAATATATCAATTATCTTTTCAGTAAGCATTTTTTGTATTTCAATTTCATTATCCTTAGCTTTTATCTTTCCTGATTCAGTTAGAACCCCCACTCTACCTGCTAAGTACTTTATTTTCCCATTTTTATCTTTTAATGGAGTCACTGTACATTGTCTATAACCAGTAGCTGCATATAATTCTCTTGTTATTGCTTCTCCTGAATCAATAACCATCTTAGTATGCTCATTAAACATCTTTAACATATGAGGTTGAATAAAATCTTCAAGTTTCTTGCCAACGATATCTTCTACTTTTTTATTATATATATCTGCAAACATTTGATTTGAAAATATAAACTTATCGTTTAAATCCTTTATCCACACTGGTGAATTCATATTTTCTACAAATAATTTAAACACATCTTCCATCTGTATTCCCCCCATAATGATTCACTAACTATTTCAATTACAAAAAATCATACACTACAAAAGTCTATGATTTTATTACCTATTAATATATTACCATATTTTACATTTTATGACCATCGATTAAAATCACTAGTTTTATTAGTTAAATCATATCTCTTTTGAATTGTATCACTATTATTTTCTTTGCTAACTTATAAATTTAATCAGTCTTCTTTGCTTATCATATTCTACTCATCTAACTCTTCTTATCTTAATACAATAATTAAATAGTGCTTAATTCATAATATATATATTATACTAACAAAAAAACTTGTCAAACTTTTCTATTTTTTTAATATAGTTATAATATGAGACTTTTTAAGGAGATATAAAAATGAAACACTGTAAGACATGTTCAAAAAAGGGATTGTTTTTAAATTTACACAATGAAATGTGCATAGATTGCCATCAAGAATTACGTTCTCTTGAATCTAAATATGAAAGTATACTTAAAAAAATAACTAAAAAAACTTTTGATCAATCTGATACTATTGCATCATTAAACTTACTTTCAATAAAGCTACGTAAGTTTTCTGAAATTAATAATGCAGTTAAATCCGAAGATTGTACTAAGTTAATTGAAAAAATTACATCTACTCTTGTTAATGAAAAAGAAATTCATATTGAGCATCTACAGACTAATACGCAGCATTCTAAAAATATAATAGAGACTTCATCCAACTCAGAAGATGAGAATACATCATCTAAGTTTATTGATATTTTTCCACATCCATCTTCTGACAAACAACCAGCTACTACTAGTTTAAATACTACATTACTTTCGAATACTGATGCATCAGAACTTGTAGAACCACAAATAATAATTGATACTAAAAAATTGTCTATCAATACAAAATCAACTGAACTTAATGATAATTTAAATGCTATTAAATCAATAAATTCTAATACCGTATTTGATAAGAAAAAAGTAATAGATCCTTTAAAAAATAACACTACAACTGATAATAAAGAATTTTTTATTGAACGTAATGCTCTAAAAACTATAGCTATGCAAAACCTTTATAATGATGCAAAGTCTGTTGTTCAAAATTTAACCTCATCACCTCTAACTCCAGAAAAACTTGCATATTATACTTTTTTATTAAAAGATACTTATATTAAACCTCTTACAAAATTAGGTATAACTGAAATAGATAACTACTCAATAGAGACACTCATTAATAAAAATTTAAATACACTTTCAATGCTTCTTAATCAACCTCATGAAGAATTATATGATTTCTTTAATTATGTTGCTTTTAGCATTCAAACTACTGGATTAAACACTGAAATGAATCATATTTTAGAGATATCCGCAGTGAAAGTTAGATATGGAAAAATAGAATTTAAATTTCACACATTTGTAGATTCACATCAATCAATTGGATTATCTCTATCTAAAAAGACAGGTATTTATAATAAAGACCTTCAAGGTAGCCCTGATTTAGCAACAGCACTTCAAGATTTTTTAAAATTTACTGAGGGATATAAGCTTATAACTCACGATGTTAACTATAACTTAGAATTTATTAATCACTATAATAAGAGATTAAATGGCTCTGAACTCCATAATAAATCTGAAAGCACCTTGATTTTATACAAAAAAGTTTTACAAAAATATGGAACCCCTTATCCATTATCTTTTGACTTATCTACATGCTGTAAAGAGATGCTAAACGAAAAAGATTTAAAAGAAATATCTGCTACTTCGACTAAGACAGATTTATCGGCTTTATCAATTTATAAGCTATACGAAACACTTAAATATAAATAAAACTAGTGCCAGGCAATTAGATTATATCTAACTGACTGGCACTATATTGCTTTATACTATAAATCTACCTATTATTACAACTATTATTAAATGAAGTGCATAAAAATCGCAGACCATAAATTTTATTTATCACCAGGATATCTTAACCCAATTTCTTCTCTTGCCTTATCCATAATACTCATAACAATCCTAGAATTTTTTAATGAATTTATCTCTGATTCCCTATTATTATTTATTAATGATATAAACTCTTCTAATTCATAGCTCATGTCAGCCTCTCTATGTTTTACTGATAAATCTTCTTTTTCACCATTTCTTAAAATAAGGCTGATTTTTTCAAAGCTGTTTATTTTCTCTATTACTATACTTCCATCTTCACCTTGAATTTCTGAAGGTAAATATGAATTTGAAATTTTAGAGTACATAACAACTCCATCCATATCATCATATTCAAAAGTAATTGTACCTTGTCCATCAACACCTGATTCTAACATAAATGCTGTCGCTTTTTGCGATTTAGGTTGTCCAAATAATGCTACCATAGGGTAAATTGTATATACTCCAATATCCATTAATGCCCCATTAGACAATTCTGGTTTAAAAGCGTTTAAAATTTCTCCTGCCTTGTATTTATCATATCTAGATGAATATTGACAGAAAGTTGCAAAGTATCTTCTTACTTTACCTATTCTATGTATATTATCTTTAATTACCTTAAACCCTGGTAGTAGTGTAGTCTTCATCGCTTCCATAAGCACCACATTATTTTCTTTAGCAGTTTCGATCATTAAGTTTACTTCATTAGTATTTGTAGCAAATGCTTTTTCACACAATACGTGTTTTTTATTATTTAAGAATATTATTGCTTGATTACAATGTAAAGCATTTGGTGATGCTATATATACTGCATCTATTTCATCACATTTAGCCATATCCACTAAGTCTGTATATATTAAATCAACCCCATACTTATCACCAAAAGCTTTTCCCTTATCATAATTTCTTGAATAAATTGCTTTTAACTCAAAGTCCTTAACTTCTTTTGCTCCATTTAAAAACCAATCAGTAATATTATTTGTACCTATTATTCCAAATCTTATCTTTTTACTCATAATAATTCTCCTCATCAGTATGTTTTGAATATATCTATTATAATAACATAATGACTTTAAAGTAACAAAAGGAATAAACATAGACTATAATTATAAAAAGCTTACGCATTTTGCTTCGTAAGCTCATTAATAAAATCTTCATTTGATATTATAGTTTCAAACATAGAATAATATTGATTTAACTTTCTAACACCCCCACTAAAAATAATGGCTCCGGTTTCATTATCAGTTATTGATAGTTTTAAATTAATAAAATTTATATTAATTTTCATATTAAGATTATTACATATAGTTGTTATATTATTATAAATATATACTATCTCTCCAATTGAAAAATCAAAAAGTTTATTTCTACCGTTAATACATCTCACAGTATGCTTTGTAAGATTTATACTAGCTGTTAATTTTTCTTCTGGTATGTTATTTGTATGAGCATAATTAATTATATTATCAATGAAACCTTCTTCAACTCCTGCTTGAATTAAAATCTCTTCTATATCGTCAAGAGCACTACCATAGGCATAATTATTGCATGATGTTATAAGTATTAAAAATATAAATACTGATTTTATATATCTTTCCACCTATTTTTCTCCTCTTTTATCAAATCAGTTTAATCTAAACTTACGTTTAATTTTATAATTATAAAAATAGCTTGTTAACCAATAGTGAAAGATAATAACATTATCTTTTATTCTGGTTAACAAGCCACTTTTAATTTGTACTACTTAAGAACAAATGATTGGCAGTCAGTGCATTCTACCATTTTAGGACTAGCTTCATGCGTACCAACCTTTATTTGACCTAAAGTACAGTAATCTTCACTACAATCGTGATGTTTACAGCTGTTGATTGAACATTTGATGCTTTCATTCTTTGCCATTTTCATTCACCTCCATAGTAAGTTACAACCTTAGTATGCTTCAATTTCTCTTAAATATACATAATTATATACTACCATTTATTTAAATTTACATTCTTAATTCTATAACACATAAACTTCTCGTTCTATACTCTATTATCTATATTTTAAATCAATAATATCACATTCAATCTTTTCTATCTTATCTTCTATTTTTTTCATTTCTTTTATTTCAATAATCATAAGACTCCGTATATCTTTTAGAATTTTTTCAATATTTCTATTACTATCCTTAGTAGATAATAAGCATTCTTCTATCACTTTTAGTTCCATATTAACTCCTCCTATAGCCATGAATTAAATTTTTTTATATACTTATCCTTTATAATTTGAGTAAATACACAATAGCTTAGAAGTATTAATATTAACCATGGGAAATATAAAATTGGTAATGATACAAATCCTAATGCTGCTCCAAGTGAAGTAAATGGCACAATTATTCCAATAATCATGATAGTTCCGGTTAGTAATAATACAGGTTTTGCTGCTCTACTTTGAATAAATGGTATTTTCTTAGTCCTAATCATATGAACTATCAATGTTTGAGATAATAACCCTTCAATAAACCAACCAGATTGAAATAATGACTGTAATTCAGCTGTATTTGCTTTAAAAACAAACCACATTACAAGAAAGGTTGCTATATCAAATATTGAACTAATTGGTCCAATATAAATCATAAATTTTCCAATATCATCTGCATTCCATTTTCTTGGTACTTTTAAATACTCTAGGTCCATAGTATCCCAAGGGATTGAAATTTGTGAAATGCTATAAAATAAATTTTGTACTAATAGATGAATAGGTAACATTGGTAAGAAAGGTAAGAATATACTTGCTACTAATACACTAAAAACATTACCAAAATTTGAACTTGCAGTCATTTTAATGTACTTAATTATATTACCAAATACTTTTCTACCTTCAATTACACCTTCTTCAAGTACCATTAAGCTTTTTTCTAGTAATATTATATCTGCTGATTCTTTTGCTATATCTACTGCTGTATCTACTGATATACCAACGTCTGACTTCTTTAAAGCTGGTGCATCATTAATTCCATCACCCATAAATCCAACTGTATGTCCATTTTCTTGAAGAATGCTAACTATTCTTGATTTTTGAAGTGGTGAAAGTTTTGCAAATATATTAGTATTTTCTACTTCTACTTTCAATTTATCATCACTCATTTTTTCTATTTCACTACCTAGAAGTATATTGCTAATTTTTATTCCTACTTCACTGCAAATCTTCTTAGTTACTGCATCATTATCACCAGTTAAAATCTTAACTTGTACTCCATTATCATTTAATGCTTTAATCGCAGTTTTTGCTGATTCCTTCGGTGGATCTAAAAATGCTATATACCCAATCAATATCATTTCACTTTCATCTTTTACACTAAAGCTTTTCTCATCAACTATATTGTTTTTTTGAGCAACAGCAATTACTCTCATACCTTCCTTATTTAAATCTGTAACTATTTCAAATACCTTACTTTTAACTTCTTCAGTTAAACTTACAACTTCACCATTAAGTTCTACCATGGAACAAATTGATATTACTTCTTCTACCGCACCTTTAGTTACTAATTGTCTTTTACCTTCCATATCCTTGATAACTACTGACATTCTTCTTCTTGAGAAATCAAAAGGTATTTCATCAACTTTCACATAATTTTTTTCAAGTTCATTAAAATTAACTTCATCTCCATGCTCTAAAATTGCTACATCCATCAAATTTCTTAGTCCTGTTTGATAATAGCTATTTAAATAAGCGTGTCTTAATACTCTTTTATCTTCTACTCCATTTACATCAAGATACTTTTCTACAACAATCTTGTCTAAAGTTAATGTTCCTGTTTTATCTGTACATAAAATATCCATTGCTCCAAAATTTTGAATAGATTCAAGCTTCTTAACTACAGTTTTGTGCTTAGCCATTGTAACAGCACCTTTTGCTAGATTTGAAGTTACTATCATAGGTAACATCTCTGGAGTCAAACCTACTCCTACTGATATTGCAAATAACAATGCTTCCAACCAATTTCCCTTTGTGAATCCATTTATAAAGAATACAATTGGAACCATAACTAACATAAATCTGATTAAAAGATAGCTAACGCTATTAACACCCTTTTCAAAACTTGTTTCTACCTTAGTTTCATTTAAAGCCTTTGCGATTGCACCAAAATATGTGTTATCTCCAGTTGCTACAACTATGCCTAATGCTGATCCACTAACTACAGAAGTTCCAAGTAAACACATATTGTCTAAATCAAACACCCCTACATCTTTGCTGCCATTTTGAGATTCGCTATATTTTTCTACTGGCTCAGACTCACCTGTTAATGATGACTGAGTTATAAATAAATCTTTGCTAGAAATAAGCCTTAAGTCTGCTGGAATCATATCACCTGCTGATAAATGAATTAAGTCACCTGGCACTACATCTTCAATATCTATCTCCCTAATCCCATTCTCACTTCTTAAAACAGCTGTTGTTGTTTTAACCAACTCCTTTAAATTTTCAGCAGCTCTTGTAGATTTTTCCTCTTGAACAAACTTTAAGACTCCACTTATTATTACTATAATTGATATTATTACAACTGTCTTAACATCCCTTTCTTCCTTAGCAACAAAAACTATATCTGTTAATATTGATACTAAAGATAAAGCTATTAACACTAAAGTAAATGGATCTATAAAACATTTAATAAACCTAACAATAAATGATCTTTCCTTCTTTTGAGTTACTTTATTATCTCCAAACTCTTCAATTCTTTCTTCTACTTCAGCTTCAGTTAAGCCTTTATCGCTTGCATTTAATTTACTAAATAACTCTATTATACTTACCTTACTTACTTCAAATAAGTTTTCACTAATTTTTCTTGATTGATTTTCTACATTCACATTTCTTTTCTTCATTACTCTCTACCTCCAAATTCTAAAAAAGATAATAGGAAACTAAGGGTTACTAATTTTCATTTTTAACCCTGCCCTTTGGCAATTTGAGGCTATTAAATTATAAAAAAGCATCACAAATAAACACTAGAACTATTCCGTAATTTATTTTTAGATACCTAATGAATTAAAGAAGCAGTGAAGACAAAAGACTTGTCCTTACGAAATGATAATTAGATGTGTATAATATTTAGATTGACTTATAATTTATATTAATTATACTTTTATCAACCATTATATATTAAGCTTGATGAAAAAATATTAGAGTTCAAGCCTAATATAGTTATACATATCGAGTGTTCATTTATATCTCCACTGCTCTTAATACTACTGCCAGCCTCCATGATTTTTTCACCTCCTGAAATTTAAAATAAAATAAAAAATACCCTCGTCAAAACTCAAATGACAAAGGCATTGCACGCAACACTCTTCTCGTTCAAGTTTTGGCTCTGCAAGGCGATGTTGTTGCGTTAGATTAAGCCTTCTTTGTTCGGCCAAACCTGCTAACCTGTTAAGAATGTTTCCATTCCTTCACGGCAGCAACCCGTATCCTTGTAGTAACCTCACCTACCGAGGTATATTTAATTACACTCATATAATATGCCAGTATCCTATATTTGTCAACCAACTTTTTTAAATTAACCTAAATTTAACTTCTTTCTAAGAAATGAAGATGTGTCATAATTCTAAATTCTAAATTAATAGGGATGTATAAAAATGATAAATCATTTTTATACATCCCCAATTTTCCATCCAGTAATAAAGTACTTTAACCCTACTCTCTATATTCCTTTAATACTTCTTGCAATGCAACCTTCTCAATCTTCCTTTTAGAACTAAATGTTCCAATATAGAATATAAGAAGTATTGATAAAAGTCCTACAACACCTTGCCAAGGTGCAAACTCTAATGGGAATATCATGTGGAATTCTTTACTAAAGTAATCCATCATAAGATCAACACCCCAAATAGTTAATGGTAAGCTTATTAAGAATGATATAACAGCATATCCTAGATAACTATTTAAAATCATTGAGTTAACTTCTTTTTTTGAGTATCCCATCACTTTTAAAAGTGATATATTATAGAAATTATCTTCTACAGTTAATGATGTTAATATATAAAGAACTATAGTTGCAATAAATATAGCAGTTACAAGTATTCCACCAATAGCTACAAATATAAATCCTTTCATTGATTCTGACTGCTCTAGCACATCATTTTTATTTACAACTACTGCATACTCATCTTTATTTATACTTTCACTTGAATATATACCATTAAACATATCTTTTGTTGTACCTTCTGAAACTATATCACTTAATTTTTTTCGATTTATATAGACTCTAGCTTCACCACAATCTTCAGTAATACCCATAACCTCAAATGTATAATCTTCATTTAATATTTTTATAGTAACTGTATCCCCAACATTTTTATCATAAAAAATATTGAATGATTTTGTTATTATAACTCCATCATTTAATTTACTAGTTATCTCTTTATCTTTTTTATCGTATAATTTGTATAATTTATTATCAGGTTCTAATCCTTGTAATGATATATTTTCACTTTCATACTCTACATTAGGTAGTGTTAAGAACTTCTCTTCACCTGTCTTTAACGTTGGCGTTTCCTTTGTTACATCTATCATTGCTTCATACTGATAATCTACTCTCGTATAAGCATCTGTTGACATCTTACCAAAGAATTCTGGCATCATTAAAGCCATGATTATTAAGCTTGAGGCAAATATTATTCCAATTAAGAATGCATAGAACTTACCAGAATTTCTAAGTAAAAATGAATATTTAAACTTTGTAGTAGTCTTTGCTTTACTTAGAATTTTATCTACATAAACTGTAAGTTTACTAACCTTATCATTTTCACCAGATCTAAGTAGATCTAATGGATTTTTATTTAACATCTTCATAATTATTAAATAAGATAATCCACCAAAGAATACTAAAGGTACTATAAGAGCTATAAATATAACTGAATAAGTTAACGTTATTGGTTCTTTAGGAAGTAGATAAAACATTAAATACATATTCTTTAATGGTTCAGCTACAAACATTCCTGCTATGCAGCCTATTATAAGCATAGGTAAAATCACTATAGTTATTACTGATATATATGGAATAGCTATTTCTTTTCTTAAATAACCCATAGCTTTTAAAACTCCTATTTGAGCTTTTTCACTACTTAGAATTTTATAAACTATAATTGCAACAATTAAAATGGCTATAGAAGCTACCATAATACTAAGACCTATACTTGCAGCTTTACCTGATAATACCTCTGTTTGAATTAGTCCACTTTTCATATTAGCTTTAGTTTCTGTGATATTTGTTATAAAAGATAAATCTTTTTTATCACTGTAAGTATCTTTAACTTCAGCATTAAATCTCTCTATGTCAAATTCATCTTTAGCTACTCCACCTATACAAAAAACTTCTTTTCCTTGTAGACTCTCAAACTCTTCATCTGAAAATAGACCAAGTGTTACTGTTCCTACATCTATTATAAATTCACTGCCTAGCATAGGAAGTGTATAATCTGGAAATAGTACAAACCCTGTAATTGTATATTCTTTTCCGTTTATATCAATCTTATTATTTAAACTTAATTTATGATCATCTGCAAATGCTCTAGTTACTGCAATTTCATCATTTTTTTCTGGTTTAATTCCCTCTTCCATATAGGATAAATTTATAGTGCTATTATCTTTCAACGCTCTAAATTTAATTGGTTTATTATTATAAGTAAAAGTAATATCCTTTGCTTCTCTTGTCTCTAAAACATACTCTGGATATTCTTTTAAGAAAGCTTCTTCCCTCTCCTTAATTATTCTTTCAAACAAAGATAAATCATATGCTTTTATATCACTTAGTGTAAGCATTGGATTAATTTTAATGCCCTCTTCACTTAATTTTAAATACTCTTCTTTAGATAATGTACTTAAGGTATCTATAGCAAATTTTTCTTGATTACTTTTTTCAAAGTAGTTACCTATAGTTGTTTCTAAACTATTCATTGCATTGTACATTGATGTATATAAGAATGAACTAAGGAATATAATTATCCCAACTCCAAACAATTGAATCTTTTTCTTTTTAAATAATTTAAAGACATTTTTATATAACATAGTACTACCCCCAAATTATCTCTGATGCATTCTTCTTTATGTCATTTACCTTAATATCTACTATTTTACCTGAATTCATTTTTATAACTCTATCTGCCATAAGTGCAATCCCTGGATTATGAGTTATAATAACTGTAGTTGTCTTAAACTCCTTATTCATTTCTTGAAGCAATGCTAGTACATCTCTAGCAGTATCTTCATCTAAAGCACCTGTTGGCTCATCACAAAATAGAATTTCTGGATTCTTAGCAATGCTTCTTGCAATTGATACTCTTTGTTGTTGTCCACCAGATAATTGTGATGGATATTTATTCTTCTCTTCCTCTAACCCCACCTTTGCAATTACCTCATCAATATTAAGTGGATTAATGCTAATATTAGCTCCCATATCTACATTTTCTCTTACAGTTAAATTTTGAAGTAAATTATATTGTTGGAATATAAATCCCAGGTGCTTTCTTCTAAATAAAGTTAGTTCTTCACTTTTATAATTGCTAATTAGTTCGTTATTAAAATGAATAGTACCTGATGTAGGTGTATCTAGACCACTGATAACATTAAGCATAGTACTTTTACCACTTCCACTTGGACCTAGTATTACAATAAACTCACCATCTTTTATTTCTAATGATATATCTCTTAATGCATATGTTTCAACATCACCACTTTTATATATCTTTGTTACATTTTCTAATTTAATACTCATAAATACCCCTCCTATTTATACACACTATTTTTAATCAAATCTATACTTACTTGTAGTTCTTTCTTTATTGTATCTATATCATTCATCATTAAATAAATATCATCTTTATATGTCATATTTAATTTTTCTTTATACCCATAACTAATATATAACAGTGTTGAATATACTTGTTTAACATCAATTCCATCTTTAAACTTTGTGTAATCTATACCTTTTGTTATTAACTCCATAGCAAGCTTTTCATAGTAGCTATATTGCTCCTTAAGTTCTTCTCTAAATTCATCTTCTTCTTTCGTAAAACACTCCATGATAATTTTACTTTCTAGTTCGTATTTATAGCACATTTCAATCTTAATAGTTTGTGTTTGTACTATTCTTTCAAACATATCATCTGAAAGTTCTACCATTGCTTCAAGAAGTTCATCCTCAAGCACTTTTAACGAACGTCTTACTACATAAATATAAAGATTTTTTTTATTGCCAAAATATTTAAATAATGATCCTTTTGAAATATTACTTTCTTTTACTATATTATTTGTAGATGCATTTTTATATCCCTCTTTTGCAAACTCAGTTATCGCTGCTTTATAAATAATCTCTTCTTTATCCTTCGGTATATTAAACTCCATCTATATCATCCCTTTAAAAGTTATTGACCATGTGGTCATCTTTATAATACTACTATATGACCACATGGTCAATATGTTTCTTGAAAATTTCTCCAATAATATTTTTTTATATGTGATTCTATCCATTTCATCATATTAGACTTAATTATAAAAATATTGTTTATAATTAAAATAAGTAGGTTTAGATTCAACTTTATAAAAAGCTATCCCTAAACCTACCTACTATTTATTGTATATTTAATTGAATTTTATACTAATATTTTTGCTGTTTTTTTAATCTAATCATTATTAACTATATTTTTATATCCAATATATGTTGCATAGAAGTAACCACCGTAAACTATTACCATAATCAATCCTGTTACTAATGCAGAATACATAATATCATATTCTCCAAAAGCTTTTAAATAATTCTCAACTATACTAACTCCTACAACTGAATGAACTAGTGCTAGTAAAAGAGGTAACATAAAGAAAGTTAAAACTTCAATTAGAATACTCTTATTTATAAGTCTCTTAGAAGCTCCTATTTTCCTTAATGAATCATATCTATCTAATGATTCATTGCATTGTGATAACTGTTGAAGTGCTAATACTGCTGCACTTGATAGTAAAAATACTATTCCAAGATATATAGCTATAAATAATATCATTGTAGATAACCCAATACTTGCATCATAAGCCATTTCTCTTGTCATTACAGAAACAACATAATTTTCTCCTACAAATTCAGGACTATCTGGTAAACTATACATTTTATCATTTAAATCTTTTTGTAATTGCTCTTTATTTTCTCCAATATAATTAATGTTTATAAAATCATATGAAGGTTTAACAGCTGATACTAGACTATCTGGTACTATAAATGCCGTAAAGACATTACTACTTGGTGATGTAACTAAAGAATCTTTTATAAGTTCATCATTCTTAATGTTAAACACTTTTCCACTTAGTTCAACTGTGTTCTCATTTTCTAAAAATCTTTCTACAACAGGAACAACCGCTTCTAGGTTGGAGACAACATATATTTCATCTTCATTAAGTTCTAAAGGTTCCTTATTCAGTAACTTTCTATTTTTATTATAATCTGAAATACTATATATCTCTACCTCATTAGATGATGGATTAAGATTAATGAATTCTGTATTTTTATCTGTATATTTACCTAATACATCTTTTATAGATAATCCTAATTTATAATAGTTTAATGTAGCATATTCTACATCACTATCAATACTAACATCCATTTTTTCTAATGCATCTGTAATAGATATTGTATTATCATTATCTTTATTACTTTTTATGAATGACGCATCAAATGGTGTAAATTCTTTAACTGATTTTTCAAATGAATCTTTAAGACTTAATCCACTAGTTAAAATACCTATAGTTATAAATAGCATTAAACATATTACTGTCATTGATATAAAGTTTGTATTAAATTTGCTTGTAATTTGCCTTGTTGTAAATATATTTAATTTGTTTAAATAAGTATTCTTGCTTTTTTGTAAAAATACCAGCACTACAGATGCAACCCCATAGAAGAAAGATAACGTACCAAATATACCAAGTATTATACAAATAGTAAATCTAACATCATAGAAGTCTAGATCTGTAATAATGGCAAAATAATATGCTACTGCTAAAGATATAATAGATACTATTAATGTAACTATAGATACAAATGGATTCCTAATTCTAACTTTTTCACTTTTCTTACTTGCTGATAATAAGTCAATTAATTTGTATTTTGATATTATAAATACGTTAAATACCATAACTATTAAATAAATTATTCCAAAGTACATCATTGACTTCATTATTGATGATGATGATATTATAAACTTAAAATTAGTCATCTCAACTGCGAATAGTTTTGCTGTTAATATTGATAACCCTTGAGACATTAATACTCCAAGAGCTAAACCAGCAATTAAAGAAATAATTCCAATAAGTAATGTTTCCATAAATAAAATCAAAGAGATTTTACGTTTACTCATACCTAGTGTCATATATATTCCAAATTCTTTTTTTCTTCTTTTAATCAAGAAATTTGTAGCATAAAGTATTAATCCTCCTAATATTACAGAAACAAATATCGAAACACCTGATAAGAGATTTTGTGTTACTTCTACGTAATTTGTCTGTCCTTTATTCATTTCAAACATTACTGTTTGAGAATCAAGAGAGTTAAAACTATAGAATATACATACTGCAAAAGTTAGCGTTAAGAAATAAATTGTATAATCTTTAAAACTTTTCTTTACATTATTTAAAGCCATTTTAGAATACATCTGTAGTTTCACCTCCAAGAAGTGTAACTACTTCTATAATCTTGTTGAAGAAGTCCTTTCTTGAATCATTTCCTCTCACAACTTCATTAAATATCTTTCCATCTTTTATAAATAGAATCCTATGAGCATAACTTGCAGTAAATGCATCATGTGTTACCATTAAAATTGTTGCTTCTAATTGATTATTTAACTTTTCTATAGAGTTTAATAACATTCTTGCTGACTTTGAATCTAAAGCGCCTGTAGGTTCATCAGCTAATACTAATGCTGGATTTGTTACTATTGCTCTAGCTGCTGCAACTCTTTGCTTTTGTCCACCAGACATTTGATATGGATATTTTTTTAGTACATCTGTTATCCCTAAGCTTTCTGCTGCGGTATGGACTAATCCTTCAATTTCCTTTCCTCTTTTTCCTGCTATAGTCAATGCTAAAGCTATATTTTCAAAAGCCGTTAATGTATCTAAAAGATTAAAATCTTGGAATATAAATCCTAATTTATTCATTCTAAACTTCTCAAGTTTTTTACCTTTAAGCCTTGTAATATCATCGCCATCAATTCCAATTAAACCTGTAGTTACATTATCTATTGTTGATATACAATTTAGTAATGTAGTTTTACCACTACCTGATGGTCCCATAATTCCAACAAACTCACCCTTATTTACTGTAAAGCTTATGTTATCTAATGCCTTAGTGACATTATCCTTATTTCCATAGTACTTCTCTACATTCTTTACATTTAAAATATTCTCCATTTAAATTCCCTCCTCAACTTTAACATCTTACTCAAAATAAATTCCATTTAATTTAGGAGTTATTTTTTTATCTCAATGTCTATGAGTTAATTTTAGCTTCTTACCATAATCTTGCATATTGAAATTACTTTCAAGTTTCTTTCATTATTGTAAGATTTCTATTTTATCCTTGTAAGATTACCTAATGGGAATACTATTTTAACTGTAGTACCTTCCCCATATGTAGAATTTAATGTTATACCAAGACCTAATTTATTACATAACTTCTTAGACAAATATAGTCCTATTCCAGTAGATTTACCATAAACTCTACCATTTTCTCCTGTAAAGCCTTTATCAAATACTCTTGGCAAATCATTACTACATATACCAACACCATTATCTTCGATAACTAAAGCTATACTTTCTTCTTGAACTCTTGTATATGCACGTATCATTGTGTTATTTTCCTTAGAATACTTAATAGAGTTAACTATAATTTGATTTATAATAAACCCAACCCATTTACTATCAGTTATTACTCTTCCCGATACATTATCTACATCAATAGTAATTTTCTTATTTATAAAGTCACGTCTGTTATTTCTAATTACAGTCTTTAATACTTCACTAATTTCAAATTCTTTTACTATATAATCTTTGCTTACATCTGTACTTCTTGAATAATATAGTACTTGATCCACATAACCTTCAATCTTTTTAGTTTCACTAGTTATTATATTTTTAACTTTTCCCTCACTATTCTCACCAACTAACTTAGTTAATGCAATAGGAGTTTTTATTTCATGTACCCAAGCTTCAATATACTCCCTATATTCACTTTGCAGTATCTTATAATAACTTACATTTTCATGCATAGCTCTATTACTTTCCTGTAAAATATCATAAAGTACTTCACCTTCATAAAACTTTGGCTTCTTAATTACTTCAGGTAATAGATACTTTTTATCTAACTTACTAAGTATTCCTGATATATTATCATAAAATCTCTTTTTATTTACAAAATCTAAAATCAAATATATAACTAATGGCATAAACCAGATTAAAAATATAAAAAATATAACGGATAAATTTGTATCTACAATCTTCATAATTACCACAATAAACATAAATATTATTAAGTTCATAATTAAATAAGGTAACTTTGAATAAATATATCGCTTTGTATTCATATTAATATATACCCAAGTCCTCTCTTGGTTTCTATTGCTTCTCTAAATCCTATTTCATCTAACTTCTTTCTTAATCTTGTTATATTAACAGAAAGCGTATTATCATCTACAAATAAATCTGAACTCCATAAAAAATCCATTAAATCCTCTCTAGTTACTATTGCACCTTTATTTTTCATAAGACAAGTTAATATCTTAAGTTCATTTTTAGTTAAATCTAATGTATTATCTTTATACGCTACTGAACCATTTGTAATATTAAGTTTTAACCCATTATGCTCTAATACCTCTTGCACAGCAGCACCTTGAGTTCTTCTTAAAACAGATGTAATTCTTGCAAGCAGTATTTGAGTATTGTATGGCTTTGTAACAAAATCATCAGCACCTAGATTCATACTCATTAGTTCATCCATCTCACTATCTCTACTAGTCACTACTATAATTGGAGTATTTCTATGCTTTCTTATTTCGCGACATATATAATAACCATCATAATATGGCAGGTTTATATCTAACAATATTAAGTCCGGTTCATCCTTCAATATATAATCAACTATATTATCAAACTTACTGGGACCGTAAGCCTCATATCCATAACGACTTAAAAAATCTATTAACTCTTCTTTTAAATCTATATTATCTTCAATAATCATAATTTTTACCAATTAAATCACCCCTTTCATATTATAACCAAAACTTATCTATCTCGCAAAAATTCATTAGCTATTAGTAAAATATTTACTGTCCCTCGAATAATAGGGAGGTATAAAAATGCTTTGATCATTTTTATACCTCCCTTTAATTTAATCATTAAAAGTAAAATACACCTCTTAAAACGCTACTTTATCTGTTCATTTATAAATTTTGCAACAGCATTATCATTATTACTACCTATTACTCCTGTTGCTAGGTCTTTAAGTTCTTCAACTGCATTTTCAACAGCATATGCTTCATCAGCAACTTTAAACATTGGAATATCGTTTATATTATCACCAAAGCATACTAATGATGTATTAGCTACATATTTATCTAATAGTTTTATGCCATTAGCCTTTGACGCCTTGTCACTATAAATCTCTATACCATAATCATCTTCATCTGCATAAATATCTTGATATAAATCCACATTTATCCCTTCAATACCTTGTAATTTATCATATATCTTTTTACAAGGCTCGTACTTATCGAAAATAATAAAATTAATTATCTTTGATCCTTTTATAGCTTCCTTATAATCAGATACTTTAACAAATGTCTTTTGCTTTTTGTGACACCTTTCATTGAAGAATTCTTCTTCTTGTGTGTTCGATAAATCTTTATAATAAACATTTAGATGATCATCCTTAATTCCATATACAAACGAACATCTTACATCTTCTTTGAATATATCAAGAACTTGATTCACAGTTTGATTACTAATATCTTTTATATCAATATATTTCTCTTGATTTATATCATAAAGCATAACTCCATTCATCATAACTGCTGGCAACTTAATATTAACTCCATTAAGCATATCTACAACTGTCGCAGGGGTTCTAGCTGTTGCAACTGTGAAATTCACTCCATTGTCAATAAGCTTATTTAATGTATCTTTTGTATATTTGCTAATCTCTTTATTACTATTTAATAATGTACCGTCTAAATCTGAAACAAATAACTTCATTTTATTCTCCTCTTCATAAGTTTAATTTATTAAAATTCATATTATCATATATTTTTTTAAATAGCTATTTTAATTATTATAATATGTACAAAACTTCTTAATTGTATATTATCTATAACATTTTATAAATAAAAAAAAATAGAACTAGCAAAATGCTAAGCTCTATTTTATCCATTACTGTCCTGCCCTTTTTTAATAAAGAACTTTGCAGATAAGGTTGCCACGATTAAAAATCCTATTGGAATCATAAATTCTGGTGTAAACGGACTTGTAAAGCTTCGACCTATTACTGAATAACATATAGTTTCTGGAACTACTCCTAATAATGAAGCCAAAATGAAATCTTTATAAGATATATTAGTAAGTCCACACGCATAACTTAAAGGGTCAAATGGCAATATAGGAGGTAATCTTAATAAGAATAGAATCTTAAATCCTTTCTTCTTCATATTATCCTCTAACTTAATAAACTTATTGCCCACAATACTTTCTACAAATCCTCTACCTAAGAATCTCGATAAGTAAAATGCTATTGTACCTGATATCCAAAATCCCATCATAGAAAGTATAAAACCTTGTACTGGTCCAAATAATGTCCCTCCAACTATTGCTACTACATTAGCTGGTATAACTAAGAAAAATGGTTTTATTGCATATATAAGTAAATATATTAATTCAACAAATCCGCCTCTACTCTCAATCAATTCAATTACATAATCAATATCTAAATTGATTATAAACTCCCAATTACAAGCTAAAAATATAACTGAGGTTAGAATCATAGCTATAAATACAGCAAATTTTATTTTGTTAGTATTGTACTTCATTATTATCTCCATCTATTACATATTTATTATTATTTTATTTCTATCTTATAAATATTATAACAAACATATCCATATAATTCCTTAACAATTTCTTTATATTTTCTTAATATTACTTTTAATTAATGAATATTTATATCATTACTATTAAACTTCAGCCTTTATAGCATTTACCTATTCAATATTAAACACTACAATTTCAGGAATATTAAACATCCTAAATGGTAACTTTGTATTACCTAATCCACTACTAACAAAAATACTTGTATTACTTTCATTTTCCATTTGATATAACCCTTTTGTATAATTCTTAGATAATTCATTTTTAACGATAGGACCTATAAATGGTATCCAAACTTGTCCACCATGACTATGTCCTGATAAAACCAAATCAACTGGATATTCTGAAAAATAATCTGCTAAGTCTGGTTCATGCGTTAATAATATATTTACGTCATTTTCATCAATACCCTTAATTGTATCCTCTACATCAAAGCTTCCCATAAGAGCATCATCTGCTCCTAGAATATTTACATTAACACCATTTATGTTAATTTTCTCACTTGAATTCACTAAAACCTTAAATCCTGATTCATTCATAATTCTCTTGTAATGCCTTACTGCTCCACCACCATAGTCATGATTACCATAAATAGCAAACTTTCCATACTTAGCTTCAACTTTAGATAATACTTCAGATACATTGTATAGATCATCATACTTAGAAGCATTATCTATTAAGTCCCCAGTGAACACTACTATATCCGCATTCTGTTCATTTATCTTTTTAACAGCCTTTTCTAAATCATCAAGTGAATAAAATTCACCTAGCTGTGTATCAGTAAATTGAACTAACTTTATCTGACTTTCATTTTCTTTATTAATATTTATATTATTACTTTTTGATATTACTAATCTAGGTTCTACATATATTGAATATACCCCTATCATGCCAATTATTAGAATTGGATATAAAATCAAAATCCTAAATATCTTCATTAGTTTTTTCATACTTATGTCTCCTACTTTTTATTATTTTTATAATACACTATATAAATTTAACTTAGGTTACAAAAAAATTAATTCTATCTTTCTAATACAAACTAAAAGAAAAAGCCATAACTATGTTATGACTTTTTTTTATAAATTATATTATATTTTCCTTTTTAAACTCCATCTTTAAGAATACAAATATAACAATTGAAGCAATTATATCTGCTGCTGGTTGAGCAAGCCATACTCCCATTAACCCAAACTTACTTGGAAGTATTATTAACAATGGGATTAATAAGATACATTGTCTTAGCAGACTTAAGAACATAGAATGCTTTGCCTTACCTATTGATTGGAAATAAACAGGTCCAACTACTGAAATACCAAGTAGTGGTAATGTTATTAAGTAAATTCTTACACCATCAACTGCAATCTTCATTAATGTCTCATCATTGCTAAATATACCAACAAATGCACCCGGCATTAATTCAACTAAAATAAGCCCTAATATTAATATTACAGTAGCTACAATTATTGATAGGGTTAGTGCTTTTTTAGCCCTATCATATTTCTTTGCACCGAAATTATATCCAATAATAGTTTGTACACCTTGATTAATTCCAAAAATAGGCATTAGGAACATTAATGCTATCGAAGTAACTGCAGTCATAGCACCTATAGCTAAATCTCCACCTTGTGATTTTAATGCATTATTTGTAAGAACTAAAACTAAGCTTGATGCTAGCTCAAATGCAAACGGCGCAGCACCTATAGCCATAATCTTCTTTACTATCGATATATCTAATTTAAATAACTCGCACTTAAGTTTTAGAACTGATTGACCCTTAGTAAAGTAATTTACAATCCAAACTGCAAGTACAGCTTGTGAAATAACAGTTGCTATTGCAGCTCCTCTTATTCCAAGACCAAATCCAAATATAAAAATTGGATCAAGTATTAAGTTAATAACACAACCAGTTATCATAGTTCTAGCTGCCATCTTAGGGTTTCCATCTGATCTAATTGCGTTATTTAATGTAAATCCCATTAAATTAAATATTGTACCTATCAGTATAACACTCATATATTCTTTCGCATAAATAAGTGTATCTGTACTTGCTCCAAACATAATTAAGATTTCATCTAGGAAAAATAATCCTATTACTGTTATTAAAACTGAAACAATAATTGATAACGTAAATACATTTCCTAATATCTTTTCCGCTTCATATTTTTTCCCTTCTCCGAGCTTTATCGAAATATTTGTAACTCCACCCATTGCAATTAGCATTGCAAAAGCTAATATAAGTACAAATACGGGCATTGTTACACCTAATCCAGCTATCGCTAATGGACCAACACCAGGTATTGCGCCTATAAATACCCTGTCTGCTATATTATACATAGAAGTTACAACCATACTTAAAATTGCTGGTATTGAATATTTAATAAGCAATTTTACTATGCTTTCTTCTCCTAAATGTTCTTGATTATTCATTTCTTACCTCTTATCTTCTGTTCATATTTTTATACATGATTACGCCATATCGTAAGTTAAACAAACTGGTTTGCCTGTTTTGGGATCTTCTACTATAGTTGCATCTATATTAAATATTTCTTTTAAGTTTTCGTTTGTCATTACCTCATGAGCAGTACCTTCACAGACAATTTTACCTTTTTTAACACCAATCATATGATCAGCAAATCTAGCAGCATTATTAAGCTCATGAATAACCATAACAATAGTTCTACCTTGCTTTTTATTTAACTCTTCAAGTAATTTTAAAATTTCTAACTGATGAGCTAAATCTAAATATGTTGTTGGCTCATCAAGAAGAAGAATATCAGTTTCTTGAGCTAGAGCCATTGCAATCCATGCTCTTTGTCTTTGTCCACCTGATAATGCATCTATTGCCCTTTCTTTAAACTCTGATATCCCTGTGACTTCCAAAGCCCAATTTATAATATCTTTATCTTCAGACTTAAGCTTACCAAATCCCTTTTGATGTGGAAATCTTCCATAAGCAATTAGCTCTTCAACTGTTAATCCACTAGGGGCTTGAGGACTTTGTGGTAACACTGCCATTGATTTTGCTAATTCTCTTGAATCTTGCTTACCAATTTCCATTCCATTAACTGAAATAGTGCCACTCTTAGCCTTTATTATTCTTGCAATTGTCTTTAGTATTGTAGATTTACCACACCCATTAGCTCCTATAATTGTAGTAATCTTTCCCTTTGGTATATTTAAGTTTAAATCCTTTACTATCTCTAAATTTCCATATGCTATATTTAAATCTTTTGTACTAATACAAGTCATAATTTACACACTCCTTATTCTGATAACATTAAGTAAATGAAATATGGCACTCCAATAACAGCCACTACTATCCCTACCGGAATCTCAACTGGTGCTAATAAATTCCTTGAAATTGTATCACCAACTAATAAAATAAGAACTCCGATTAATGATGCTGTAGGAATAAGCTTTTTATGTTTTGGACCAACAATCTTTCTAGCTATATGAGGTGATATTAATCCTAGGAATGCTATACTTCCAGCAACTGATGTAGCAACACCTGCTAGTACTACTGCATAAACTATAAGCTTTCTTCTTTCCTTTTCAACTTGAATTCCTAATCCCATGGATATTTCATCACCAAGATTAAGTGTATCTAAATATCTTGCTTTATAAATAGTTAAGCTCATAAATATTAATATTAATGGAGCTACTGCCAGTACATATTTCCAACTCGATCCCCATATACTTCCTGTTGTCCATGCCATAACTCTATTGAATTCTGATGTGGTAAATCTTAACTGAAAAATAGTTAAGATAGATGTGAATGCAACATTTATTCCAATACCTATTAATATTAATCTTGAAGAGTTTATACCATCCTTCCAAGAAAGTACATAAATTAAAAATGCACCGAATGCAGCTCCAGCAAGTGCTATTACAGGCATTGTAAATATAGTTAAATTATTTACACCATCATAAACATTTCCATTCATAAAATATATATACATAACAACAAATAATGCTGCACCTGAGTTAATACCGAGTATTCCTGAATCAGCTAAATCATTTTTAGTAACACCTTGTAAAATCGTCCCTGCTGTAGCCAATGCCATTCCAACTAGAATTGCTATAACAATTCTTGGTAATCTTAAGCTAAATATAGCTATTTCATGACTTTTAGAGCCTTGCCCTAATAACGTCTTAATTATATCTAATGGTTCAATTCTAAAAGAACCTAAATTTAAACTTATTATAACAGTTATTGCTATTAATGCAGTTAAAATTAAAACTGCATAAATGAATTTCTTATTACTATTTATCTTCATAACTTACCTTGTATCCTTTCTCACAAGATATATAAACATTGGAACCCCAAGTAATGCGGTTAATGAACCAATTGGAGTTTCGTATGGTGGGTTTATCATTCTTGCAATAATATCACTATAAACTAACAAAACAGACCCTAACACTAATGATGTTGGTATTATATATTTATAATCTGACCCAACTATTATTTTTGAAATTTGCGGGACTATAAGACCAACAAAAATAATGTTACCAGCTACAGAAACTGAGGCTCCTGTAAGTAAAATAACAATTAAAATAGAAATAAATCTAACTGAATTTGTTTTTTGACCAAGTCCAATTGCAACTTCTTCGCCTAAGCTTAAAATTGTAATCTTAGGTGCCATAATCATTGCTCCAATTAAACCTACTCCACCTAGTAAAAATAATAATTTAACACCTTCCCACTTTGCTCCAACTAATCCACCTGATATCCAGAAACTTAATTGTTGTGAAAGGTTAAAGTACATTGCTATACCAAGTGCTAATGAAATTAACAATGTTCCCATTGCTGTACCAGCTAATGCAAGCTTTACAGGATCTACTTTTCTTCTTGATCTTGAACTTACAAAATAAACAAACAATCCACTAAATGCTGCTCCAATAAATGCAAATATCATAATTCCAAAACTATCAATTACAATGTTAGGCATAACTTTTTGAATTACAAATGCAATTGCAATCATAAAAGTAGCGCCTTGAGTAATTCCCATTACTGAAGGTTCTGCTATTGAATTTCTTGTTATCCCTTGCATTATAGCCCCCGCTACCGCTAAAAATCCTCCAACTAAAGCTGCAGCAATTGCTCTTGGTACTCTAACATCTCTTATTATTTTATAATTTAAATCACCTTCATTTGAAAATAAACTCTTTATTATTGTAGCTATGTTAATATCCTTAGCACCTAAAGTTATAGATATAACTATTCCTACAACTAGTAAAACTAAGCCTACAACTATTAATAAAGATGTGATATTTTTTCTTCTTGAGTTCCCCACCATTACTCCTCCTAATTACGCATAATAGGTGTGTAAAATGACTTGCATTCTATCACACCTATAATTGAATTTATTATTTAACCATTTCCGCCTTAATTGATTCTAATAATAACTCTTTTCCTACTGGATTATACGATTGACCAAAGAATGGTGTTGCATTTAAGATAGTTACATTTCCATCTTTGACAGCTCTAATTTCTGGCCATACTGTACTATTGGCTAAATCTTGCTTATCTGATTCTGTTGCAATTACAATAATATGATCTGCATCAATCTCTGCTAACCCTTCGATAGATACAGTTGGTAATGTAATGCTATCTTGTACTGGTAATTTAGTTGGTCTTGCTAGCCCCATATCATCATTAATAATCGTTCCAAGACCTGCATCTGTAAATACCATAAATTGTCCTGAGCTTGGTAGAACTGTTACATAAGTTTTATCTTGCCCATTTGCTTCTTTTATTTCTTCACCTAGTTTCTTTGCCTTTTCATCATATCTTGATAACCACTTATTTGCAGTTTCTTCATCATCAAATACCTTAGCTACATCTGTAAGCTTTGTTCTCCAATCATTTACGCTATCTTTAATCATAACTACTGGTGCTATTTCTTTTAATTGATCATAAATTTTTTCTTGTCTTTCTGCCATAATTATTACATCTGGATTAACTGAAAGTATTGCTTCAATATCCATTGTATCCATCATATAGTGACCAACTATTTTAGTATCACCTAAATCATTTCCTAAGTAACTTGGTAATTTATCTGTTTCATAAGAATCAACATTTGCTGTTGCAACAACCTTATGACCTAGTATTAACAATTCTTCTGTACTCCCTGATATATCTACGATTCTCTCAGGATTTACTGGAATTTCAACATCTCCCTTAACTGAGCTAACCACTCTCATTTCTTTATTATCTTTGTTTACTTCATTATTAGAGCATCCTGTAACAATTCCAAATGTGAAAACTGTTAATGCAACTAAAACTAATGATCTTATTTTTTTCATTTGTATTCCTCCTAGTGTTATATCTATTAATATATTTATTGTATCGTTAATTGATAATGATTCTTATTAACATATTTTATTATATCAACTTTTCTCCATTAGTCAAGAACCATTCTCAATTAATTTGTTTTCTTATTTGTAAACTATATGATTCAAGAAAAAAATCTCTAGGGCATATGCCCTAGAGATTAACTATAACTTTTTCAATTTTTTTATCACTAACTTGATCTATTTTAAAGATTATATTATTATATACAACTGTTTTTTCTTCTTCACTAGTAGGTATTTTTCCTAATAAACTAATTAAAAATCCACTAAGTGTTTCAATATCTTTTGATTTAATATCAATGTTTAACCTATCACTTATATCCTCTAATGAAGCTAATCCATCAATTATAAAAATATTATCTTCTACCTTCTTGATGTTCGGATTTTCAGTATCATATTCATCATCGATCTCTCCCACAATCTCTTCTAAGAGATCTTCCATGGTTACAATTCCCGAGAATCCACCATATTCATCAATAATTACTGCCATATGAACTTTTGTTGCTTGTAATTCCCTAAATAATTCTCTAACATACTTACATTCTGGAACAAAATAGGGTTCTTGAAGAATATCCTTTAATACTACATTTTCAAAACCTTGTTTTCTAGCCTCTATAACAAAGTCCTTCATATATAATATTCCAATTACATTATCAATATCATTTTCATATACAGGTATTCTTGCATATCTCATTTCTAACAATTCATCTAAATAACTACTTATAGGTTTGTTAGCATCAATTAAATATACCTCTGTTCTTGGCGTCATAACTCTTTCAGCTTTTTTATCATTAAACTCAATTATACACTCAATCATATCAGATTCTTTTTCATCTAATACTCCGCTTGCATGTCCAGCTTTAACTAATAACTTAATTTCTTCTTTAGTAATAGCATCTTGCTCCACACCTTTGTTTAATCCAGTAATTTTAACTAGTAAACCTGTGGAAGCTGATAATATCTTAACAAAAGGTGATGTTATCTTAGATATTAATAATATTGGTCTTACTGAAAACATAGCTACTTTTTCAGCATTTCTTAATGCTATACGCTTAGGAAATAATTCTCCAAATACTAGAGTAAAATAAGAAAGAATAATAGTTACTCCAACAAAAGCAATTTGACTTCCATAAGGTATACTAAAATTCGTCAAAAGACTCCCTAATTCATCTGATATTCCTGTTGCAGCAGATGCTGATGCAAAGAAACCTGCCAGTGTTATTCCTACTTGTATTGTAGATAAAAACTTATTAGGTTCATCAATTAATCCGCAAAGTATCTCTGCCTTCTTATTTCCTTCATTAGCTAAAATATTCATTCTTGTTTTATTAAGTGATACTAATGCCATTTCTGCCGATGCAAAAAATGCATTCACTAATGTTAATACACCTAATAATATAATTTGTGATGCTATTGTGGCATCAGGTTCGGGTTCGTCTTCCATCTTTGTCCTCCAATAAAAAATATAGTATTACAATACTAACACATTATCATTGTTCTACAAAACTCCATATATCACCTAATTTGTTGTTATTTTCAGAATATACCAAACCTTCTTCTTGCTTGTACTACTTTTGATATAATTCTTTATATTTCATTATATTCAATACTAAAAAAGCTATGAACCACTTTTAACAATACTATTTTACTTTTTATCTTTTAAAAGCTTCTTGTAGTAAGTTAGTTGATTATGATATTTGGTATGTTTTATATCTGGAAAAGCATGAAATAATCTTTTTTGTAATAATGATTTACTTTTAATTTTCTCAAGTTTATCTTTGATATCCTTTAATTTATACTTATATATTCCCTCTAACTCTTTTGTTCTATATCTTGCAAAAGCTCCAGTAATATCTTGACTATGCATTTCATCAGGATTTATACTTAGGCTTTCCATATCCCCCATGACGCCATCTAAGCTTTTAAGTTTAGAATTAAGCTTTACTACTGATGTTATTGTTACTATGAAATCAGCTAGTAAAATACTTGTAAGTATAGAGACAGAAATTATAATTGTTAAGTAAGATAGTTTATCAACGACTCCACTAATTCCACTATGAATTACTTCTATCAATAGAACACATAAAACCCCAAATAAAAATGAGTTTAACAAACAAACTCTTCCATTTATGTTATATTTCTTACTTGAATAATCCCACCATCTAGCATTACATACTACTTCTAGTAAATAAGATGTTATGTATTCAACAAATGATGTTACTATTGCACCTAAAATGAAAATAACTGCTATATTTCCTTTAAATCCATCTAACAACATTATTACTAGTACTGATCCTGTTCCATATATAGGACAAATAGGTCCATTAAGAAACCCTCTATTGGTTACTTTCTTATCGTATATTGAACAATATACAGATTCACATACCCACCCTAAGAAACTATAAATAAAAAAGTAAATAATATACTCTAAAAAAACTCTCATACCCTCACCTAATTTCAAAATATTACTTCCATTTATATGTATATTGATTATGAAATATATTTATACTTTGTTATTAACTTATATTTCACATCTGCCTTTTCTAACTATACCAACTGCCTTACCTAAAACATAAAACTCATCATACTTTGAAACTCTAATAGGTTCATATCTTTTATTTTCAGGCATAAGTATAACTTCATCATGTCCAATCTCCAATGTCTTTAAGGTTGCATTTCCATCAATATTTACTGCTACAATATCACCACTTACAGGAGCTTGAGTTTGCTCTATAACTACTAAATCCCCATTATGTATATTAGCCTCTATCATGGAGTCCCCCTTAACTTTTAGGATGAACTTTTTATTACCACCTTTTACCCAGTACTTAGGCAAGGTAAATATATCTTCTTGTTCTGGTGCAATAAGGATTGGCTCACCAGCAGCAATATTATTAAATACAGGGATTGATTCCATTTCATCATTAGCAAATTCTTGATTACCTTCACCAATGAACTTTTCTTCATATCCACCAGTATCTTTTGCAAATTGCATTCCTCTTTTATTTTTTATGCTAAAGAAAGTATAATCTTCCATCACTGTAATCGGCTTAAACTTTTGCAATTTTTCTTGTTGCATAGCTTCTATACTACTTTTAAAATTATAAAGCTTCTTTTTATCACCAAAAATCTTTTTACCATACACTCTTCCTTTTTTAACAAGTGCTGAATAAATATTTTCTGCTTTATCCACATCTACACCTATCGTAATGGTACCATAAGCTTTTCTTTCATATAAAGCTAATAAAAATTCTAGTTCTAATTTTGATAGTTCCTCAGCATTATCTATAAAAATATGAACAAATCTATCATCACAAAGTTCAATATTTTCTTTAGCCTTCTTTATTAGCCCTTCTTCATCATTAAAGTTATTATCTTTTAAATCATTATTGTATATCTCAAACAACTTGTACATATCACATCTAGATTTGGAGTTTTTTCTTAACTTTAAAGGTGCTCCCATTAATGTCATATACTCTTCTTCTGAAGTTATGTTATTATTTTTCATATATTTGATTTCACTAATAATCACAGGAATATTATCTTCCTTTATCTTTTTGCAATTACTAAACTCATTACTAGTAATTATTCTTTTCAGCATCTCACTTTTTTCTAAATAATTTATAATGTATTGACTCTTTGTAAAATTAGAAACTAGCTCCTTAAGTGAAAGAAATTCAGGTTCTACTTCTGCTGCAAGTAAAGAAAAGTAATTGTACTTATTTTCTTCTCTCATATTTTTAAAACGAGTCTTAATTTTTTCTTTAAGACCTTCACTTTTTTGAACAAATAAAATTCTGTCATTTGATTCGTATGCGTAATTATTAATTAAGTATAAAACTCTATGTAATAATGCTTCACTTTTTCCTGAATTACTCTTACCTTTAACTATATTTTTCTCACAAGGCTTTGCCTCAATAAATTTCTTCTGTATATTAAATAATTTCATATCATCTTTACCTCTATCTTAATTTTCATCTTTATTTATATAATAACTAATAATCATTATTTTATCAAAGTAATTTTTCTTTTTAATAATAATCATAAAAAAGATACTCCATTTATAGACGAAGTATCTCTCATTAATTATTTTCCAATATAATCATTTTCTAAAGTTGGAAGTTTTATTTCCTCAGAAGATTTAAATGCAACTACTATATTTTGAACTTTATCATTTGTGAAATAATCTTTTATATAATAATTAGTTGATGTAGCAACACCTTTTACACCATCGTTATATATGCTTCTTATTGCACTTACAACTTCGGCATTATCACTATGTATTTTATATACATCATATCCTTCTAAATAACACCATAGTGCTATTTGTGTTGCAAAATAAGCATCACTGCTAGTTTTTAAATTCAATTGTTCTGGAGTCCTACTTGGATATCCAGCAGCTATCAGACTCCTTACCTCAGGTAATGGATCTCCACTTAAAGTAAACACTTCCCCACTTGGGTAGCTCTTTTCAATATCCAAACAGTACGCTATATCTTCACCATTATCTTCAACAATTTGCTTCGCTTCCAAATAAAACCTTTGATTTTTTTGACGTGTTAAATCCTCATATAGTACTCTTCCTACTCTATTGTCTTTTGTATTAAATACAATACTACTAGGAACTTCACTTAATGAATATGCTTGTGCAATAGTTCCAATATTCATAATAAATAATAAAGCTATACTTATAATTACTTTGAATCTCATGTTTCTTCTCATTTAATTCACTCCTAATACTTATTTACTTGTAGTATTTGTAATTAATTATTAAGTATGCAATTTTTTGAATTTTATCTAGTATATACATTTTTACAGCACTAAATTTTCAGTTAATTCAGAATTATTTCTCAGGAAATAACTGGTAATAATATTATGTTTTTTTCTTTATTACTTGAATGTAATATTAGTTTCTATTTAACTATTTAGTTTGCATTCATATGAATTAGTAATTATTAAAATCTTTTAGAGTGAATAAATACTTCCTTTTTATAATTAATCAAAAATGGGTAAGTATAAAAATGATTTATCATTTCGATACTTACCCATTAATTTGGAATTTAAAATATAAAATTTAAAAATAATGATGTAATTGTTATACAACCCTTTCTTTTAAATTGCTATATTGTTCTTATTAACCCATTTTTCTGCTACTTCTAAAAACTTCTCTTCTCTAAAATCATACCATTCATCAATTAAATTAACTTTAAATAACTCATCTTTAAATCTTCTAATTGTATGTTCTTCTTCCATAGCTTTACTTAACTTTTCATAAACCTCTTTATCTGCTGCTATATGATTAATAAACTCTAAGATTATATTTTGTTCATTGTAATCTTCTTCGCTTGGGAAACTTAAATAATCTTGTTTATTATTTAAAAAGTCTTTTGCCATGTCTACAGACTCCTTTTTCCATTCCTCTAGATTACTTGTATCATCATTAGATTGTGCTAGTTCTATGTCTTCTTTCATTATTACTACCATACTTTCACTTGGTTTATGGTAATAACTTGTTATATCATCTGTATCCATTTCTAATACTTCTACTATATCATGTAATGTTATTTTATCTTCCATTAATTACTCTCCAATTCAATGTATTATTTTAATTCTTTCCATATAAACTATTATTATAACAAATTTACATAAGATTTTGTATATATATATTAGTAATAATCTCGACATTGTGATATTATTAATTGTTAAATTAAATAAACTTTTATGACGAAAGGTAAGAAATAATGAATTTTAAACAATTAGGCGCTAGCGAAGATATAGTTAAGGTACTACAAAAATCTGGAATTACAACTCCAACACCAATACAAGAAGAAACTTTTAGATTTATAAAAGAAGGAAAAGATGTTATAGCAGAAGCTCAAACAGGTACAGGTAAAACACTTGCTTTCCTTCTTCCTATTTTTGAGAATATTTCTCCAAAATCAACTGCAACTCAAGCTCTAATATTAACACCAACAAGAGAGCTTGCTATTCAAATTACAGAGGAAGCAAATAAACTTACAGAAGCTAACCCAATTAATATATTATCTGCTTACGGTGGTAAGGATATTAATTCTCAACTTAAAAAGTTGAAGGGAACTGTTCATTTAATAGTTGCTACTCCTGGTAGACTTTTAGATCATGTTCAAAGAAAAACTGTTGATCTTAAAAAGCTTAAGACTTTTGTAATTGATGAAGCTGATCAAATGTTACTTATGGGCTTTAAGAATGAAATTGAACTGCTTATGAGAGAAACTCCTAAAAAGAACCAAACTTGTTGCTTCTCTGCAACAATGGATGCTCAAGTTAAAAAATTAGCTTATAGATACATGGTAGATCCAGCAGTTATTTCAATTAAAAAGCAACAAGTTACACTTGAAGCAATTAAACAAGAAGTTGTTGAGACTACTGATAGATGGAAACAAGACTCTCTATGCAAAGTTTTAGATGAAGATAATCCATTTATGGCAATAATCTTCTGTAGAACTAAAAGAAGAGCTGATGATCTTGAAGAAGCAATGCACAAAAGAGGTTATGACTGTAAGTTAATACATAGTGATATTCCTCAACCTAAAAGAGAAAGAATTATGAAAGCATTTAAGAATTGTGAAATTCAATATCTAATAGCTACTGATATAGCAGCTAGAGGAATTGATGTTAGTGGAGTTGGTCATATTTACAATTATGATATGCCTGAAAAACCTCAAGACTACATCCATAGAATAGGTAGAACTGGTAGAGCTGGTGAAGAAGGATATACTTGTCTTTTCTCTGCTCCTAAAGATCAAAAATACTTAGAAGAAATAGAAAAAACTATCAAACTTAGAATTCCAAGAAGAGTTATTGAGTAGATGTTATTGTAAATTAATGGGGAGGTACCAAAATGATTTATCATTTTGATACCTCCCCATTTGCATTTCACCGCATCTTATTTATCTATTATATTACTATTTTTCAAGTATTCTTTTACCTTTTCTAGTTCTAATGGTTTTGAGAAATAATATCCTTGGAATAAATCACAATTTATATGTTGTAATCTATTAAATTGTTCTTGCTCCTCTACTCCCTCAATAACAACATCCATATTTAAGTGTTCTGCTATATTCTTTATATTTTCTATTATTTTATAATCAATATCACTAGCATTAGTTATAAACATCTTATCTAACTTTAATGTATCTAACTTAAATTTCTTTAAATAACTAAAACTTGAATAGCCTGTCCCAAAGTCATCTAATGCTATTTGACATCCAAGTTTAGATAATGATTCTAAATTATCAACTACTGTTGAATTTTCATCTAAAACTACTGACTCAGTAATTTCAAAACAAAACACCTTGTAGTCTACATTAAAATCATCCATTGTCTTTTTAACTATTTCTACAAAGTCTGATTTCATAAGTTGAATTGGAGAAACATTAATATTAACTTTAAGATTATTATCTAACCCATAATTCAATTCATTATAGTTTCTACAAACTTCCTCTACTATCCAATACCCTATCTCTACGATATCACCAGTTTCTTCAGCATAACTAATAAAATCTAATGGTGGTACAAATCCAAGCTTTTTATTTTGCCATCTTAATAAGACTTCAATTTTTCTTGGTACATTCTCTTTGTCTACAATAGGTTGATAGTATAAAATTAACTCATCATTCTTAACACAATTTTCAAGTTCATGTTTAATAGTTTCTATTCTTACTATATTTTTATATACTTCATCATTAAAGAATAATAACTTTTCTCTATTTTTAGTATTTTTATTTTTATACATAATAAAATCACTATTTCTTATAAGCCCATCAAGAGAATCACCATCTTTAGGATATATAGATACACCTGCTGAGAATTCTATAATTATATTATCATTTCCTATTTGAATTGGCTCATCAAACATTGGAACTACTTTATCATAATAGAACTTTGCTAACTCTTCATCAGTTGTATAATCTGTGTAAACAATAATAAATTCATCACCAGAGTACCTAGTTACTACTCCCTTGCATCCAACTGCAATCTGAATTATATTACTAAATGCTTTTAATAATTCATCTCCTACTAAATGTCCTAATAAATCGTTTATCTGTTTAAACTTATTTAAATCAATAAATATTAATGCAAACTCTTTTGATTCATTTATCAATTCATTGGTGATTTTATACATCTGTTTTCTATTTGGTAATTTAGTTAAATCATCATGATAAATTAAATCCTCAATTTTATTATTAAATGTCAGACTTAATATATCTGCAATTTCTTCTAATTCTGCTAACTCGTCCATACCCTTCATTGCATTGAAAGTTTCATCATTATGAATTAATGGCTTAAATCTTTCAATACATTTTGTTATAGGATTAAAAATATGTTTAACTATAGAAATTAATACAATTGTTAATATAAATCCAAATGCAAAGTAAAATAATGCTTGGAAATCTTTAAACTTCTTAAAACTTTCACTATATGTAATTGATTTTATATCGTACTCTACTAATAATTCTAAACCATCACTATCTTTATTATAACAACTATTATTAACTGAAAATATTCCTTCTTTTTTCTTATCAAAATCTTCTACAATTCCATCTTTTCCATAGTAATTTCCATCACTAAGTCTTAAATACGAATTAACATTTCCAATTTGGAAACTATTCGTCATTGCTTCAAGAAGGTCATCAATAAATACATCTAAAATAACAATACCTAGTAATGTTCCATCATTCTCTGATTTTATAAAAGAAATAATTGATAATACGTCTTTACCTGTATTAAAATCTTTATGTATAGATGCTAATTGTGTTTCATTCTCATCATATAAAAACTCTTCTTTAAACCATGGTCTTTCACTAACATCAAAATCACCAGTAATTGTTCCCTTACTAAACAAATAATTTCCTTTAACACTTGCAATATTAATTGTATCAACAAAACTAAGTGCTTGAAGGAACCCCTCATAAACATTTATTCTTTCATTCATAACTAATATTTCTGAGTTATCTAACTCACTAAAAGAATTGTTTGTGTTAAGTACTTCTATTATTTCTTTATTATGTGCTATTTTTTCTGTACTTATAAATAGTCCTTCAAAATCCCCCTCTATATTATGAACTAAAGACTCATAATGCTCTTCACAAGTCATCTCTATATTTTTACTTAAATTATAATCTAAAAACATCATGCTACCTAAAGATAAAATAACCATGAATATTGTAATTATTGCTGTTAACTTTATATTAGTCTTTACTAACGAAGTCACTATAGTACCCCTACCCTTTCTGTCGAAAATTGTATATTTTTAACTGTATTATACCTTAATATGCTAATTTTGTATATAAAAAAAGAAGTTAGGAAAACCTAAACTTCTCTTTTAACTTTAAATGCATTGTTTGAACTTATAATCTTTATTTTTAATACATTTAATAACTTAGAAAGACTCTTAACTTGATTTACATACTTTATATTTTTTGCCTTTATTAATCTCTCAACCATTACTATAATATCTTCTTTTTGCTCATTAGTTAATCTTCTATCTTCTTTTAATCTTGTACCGCCTATATATGCTAGAGTAGTCCATATTTGTTCTTCTGTTATCTTATTTATATCCATAAGAACCCATGTGAAATCTTTCTTTCTCTTATTTGGTGGATATGCTTCTTTAAAGAACTCAATAAAGTGATTTTCCTTTTTAGGATCTTTATTTTCTACTTTCTTACCTAAAGCACTTTTAAGTTGGTTTTTTAGATGCATGATAGTATTAGTTTTTACTACTGATATCATATCTTCAATACTTGTATAAATTAATGTATATGAATCTTGCATCTGCTCTGCAGTAATTTCGTCTTCCTTAAGCTTTTTTAATACTTCTATATATTCTAAGATATTCTTCTTAGTATTTAACTCTTTTCCAAATAACTCAGCTAAAATCTCTTGTGCATTTAATTCTTTATCTAAAATCATTATATTCTCCTTTTTAGTTCAATTTAAACTTACAAAACATTATACTTCATAAGATTGCCTAAAGTCTACTATTAACTAAGCATATACTTTATTCTGTCACCTTTTTATATATTATATCTACATAATATAAGTATATTATTCATTATGTTAAACCTTCAGACTTTTATCTTAAAGTTTCTTCATATATTTCATTTATGAAACATATAATTTTTGTAGAATTAACAATATTATAGGAGTTCTTAATGGAAATTAAAAATAATGTTAAAATAACTTTCAAAGGAAGCAAGACCTTAAATATATCTCAAGATGAAACAAAACTTTGTCACTTCTACTCTATTAAAAAGACAGGACGCAAACAAAAGTCAGTCAATCATCATATATTATTAATAGATGTATCTGGTAGTATGTACAACGAAATTACTGAGCTTAAAAATAGGCTTAAACTAACTTTAGAAGCTCTATGTGAATCTAAAAATAACTATATTTCAATGATTATTTACTCTGGTCATAATGAATCTTACAGGATAGTAAATGGTGTTAAATGTGATAAAACGTCTTATTCTATGGCCAGTGTTTACGAAACTTTAGAAAATGAGCTTTATTCTAGAGGAGTTACTGTAATGTCAGAACCACTTGAACAAGCAATAGATATTGTAAAACAACTTTCTACTGTATGTACTAAACATCATATTGCTTTATTTACTGATGGTTGTCTTGTTCCATTAAAATGGTCAACTATTGATGAAGAGAATAAATGCTATGACATTGCAACCATATGTAAGGATAATAATATCTACTTAAATGCTATTGGATTTGGTTCTTACTATGATAGAAACTTTTTAAAGAAATTAATTGATATACCTTCTAATGGTAGTCTTATGCATATTGATGAAATAACTTACTACTATAATACAATATTGAATTTAATAACTATTATTAATGATAATGCATCTATTAATATTCAAGTAGAAAATGATGACTTTTATTTTCTTTCTACTTCACAAAGATATGACGAACCTACTATATTAAATAACCTTAAGTCCAAATCTGATAACATACTTATTACATTTGATAATTACTTAAAAATTTCTGACTTCGAAATTAAATCTATAAAAAAAGAAGTATCTGATACCTTAGTAGATGAATTTATGTATAGCTTAACTCTTAACCATATACTTAATGGTGATATAGATAGTAGTGAATTAACTATAGCACAAACTGGTGATATAAAAATCTATAAAGAAGTATCTAACTGCTACTCCTTCTTAGAAAAGGGACAAATAATAACTAGGTTAAATAAATGCTTATCAAATGTAGATGAACGCTATTTAGAAGGTAAAGAAAGTATAGAACCAATTTCAATTGATAATGAACCTATTTGTTTACTTGAAGTCCTTCGAGAAATTCAATCTGATGAAAAATCTCAATTACTTTGGGACTTTAAGTATCCATATAAAAGAATTGGTATGAGAAAAGTTCAAGAGGAAGATAGGTACAAGTTCTTATACGATAAAACTGGTTATGGTCGTGTTGTAGATTTAAGTATAGGTTCTAAAAAACTTAATATAGGTTTAAAAGTTGAAATTGTTGGTGAAATCCAAGATACAATTAGTAAACTTAAACTAGATGGAAAGATATTTAAAGATTATAACCTAGTTGTAAATGGAAATATTAACACAACAGAACTTCCTTGTAGTCTTTCAAGAAAACTAAAAATGAAACTAAAAAAAGAAGGTCTATTAAAAAAGACCATTAAATGGAATGGTGAGCCTATTTGCATACTAGATTTAAGTAAAATAAAAACAACTAATAAACGCTTATTGAAATCTTTATCACAAGATAAAATAGCAACATATTTATATGATATTGAAGTATTAGCTTGTAAACAATGGGCATTGAATAAGACAATAAATACCCTACTTGAAAACTCATCTAATGATAAACTCTTTGCTACTGAAATGTGTGATGAAGAAATAGAGGCAAGAAGAACTTTTAGAGTCAACTCAAAAGGTATATTTACACCTCTTAATACGCCAACAATAAGTGATTCACCCTATGAAGTTTATCCTGCAAAGGTTTTAGAATGGAAAATTGAGAAATTTCCTAAAAAAAGAACTCAAGATTCTTATCTAGAAGAATATAGCAAACTAGTTACTGAAGATTTAAAGCTTTCTTATCTAACTTTATCAAGTGAACTCTGTAGTGTTAGAAAAGAGAAATCGTACAAACAACTCCTTATAAATCTAGTTAGAATATCAAGTGCTTTAATAGAAAAACCTGTGTTTTTATGGGATTCTGAGTATGAAAAACCAAAACGTGAATTTGATAAAGTACTTGATAGAAACATGGTTGTAGATGAGAAGGTTATTATTAGTACCAAAGTTATTGGAGATGCTTCTTTAAGGCAGGATAATTATACTGCCCTTACTAAATGTAATTAGAATAGGACTGTATCACAAGCTGATACAGTCCCATTTTTATGCTACTATTTCCCAATCTTCTACTTCGTATAATAGACATGTGTCTGCTATTAGCTTCCTATTGTATGATGTTGATTGGATAAATACTTTATACTTTTCTAAGAAAACTGGTCTTAATCTCTCGGTTACTCCTCTTACATTTTCTTGTGGGCTTAGTCCTAGCATTTCTCTTACTTGAGATCCATTGAAAATTTTACCTGTTTCTTTTTCCATTAATAAGATTTCTTTATTCAATCCAACTTTTTCACTCTTAGTTAGTTCATAAAATCCTCTTCCAGTTTTAAATGTTGCACCTTGTTCTAATATAAATTCTTTAATACTTGAAACCTTATCAACTGTTAAAGATTGAAATCTTCCATCTGGTACTGGGTTAAGTCCATCAGCACTTATATACTCTTCTATTTCTTGATTTTTCAATCTGCGAAGTGAGGATTTTAAGTTATAATTCATCCTTCCTTTTTCTTTTAACTTATTTTCAAAACAAGCTAAACTATCTTCGCCCTCTTGTTTATAACATATTGCCATAATTAAATCTGTTATATTAGAAAATTGATCTAAAGTTAAATAGAATCCACCTGTTTTTTGAGCTATCTCTTGATAAAAAGGTTTAGAATGTTTTCTACAGCCTGGCATTGCATGTATTCCATAAACATTTATACTACTTTCTAAAAGAAGTCCAAGCTCATTTCGCCAATCAATATTATTAACATTACCTTTATATGTTGGACCATGAGGTACATCATCACCTATAATAACAAGAACTTTTGATCTACCTGATTTCCAAGAAAGCTTTGTTCTTGCCTGATTTAAAACAAGCTCATAACACTCAGGTGCATCTCCACCATAAGTTGGCTTAACATCATTAATAAAGTCTATAAGTTCCTCTTCATTATCTGAAAAATCCTTAACCATTATTGTATAAGGATTATCTGAGTCACAGTAATCACCGTGTGCTATTATTGAAATCCTAAGATTATCAATATCCTTAAATAGTTGCTTAACAGTCTCTCTAATAGACCTTCTAACTTGAGTTAAACAAGGGTACATAGACCCAGTAGTATCAAAACTAAAACATACATCAATTGAATTATCCATTTCTCCCCACTATATTAAATTGATTTTCTCAATATCTATATGCTTTAGTCTTATCTCTTATTCTATATTCGTTCTATTAATGAACATATCTAATTTAACCTTATATCCAACTGGCACATCAATGGCTAGAACATTAGTTTTAACCAGGTTAGGTCTTGCATTATTAGATTGCAAAAACAAATCAGAATCCATTGTAATTATCTTTATTGGAAAGTTATATCCTACTATGTCACATGTTATTTCTCCATCTAAATAAGATATACTTTTATCAAATAAATAATTTATAACATCAAATTGTAAATATATTTTTGTATATATTTTCTATTTTATTATAATCAAGGAAATTTAGCGAAACATATGTTACTTTATGTATCATTTTACACACTTCTCTGTTATACTTGTTGTTGCTACTAAATGATATTTATCAAATCGTTTTACTTTAACTTGATTTTTCAAAAGTATTACGATTAAAATCAAACAAGTTCTTATAACATTTACTTTGAATATGTGGTCATATTAGGTAGTCTCAGTAAGTCGAAGAACAATTTTATGAAAGAAGGTATTAATATGAATTATAAAACTGCTGAAAACAGATTTGAAATAAAGGGAGATGTAGCTTACATCACGGTTTTTAAGAAAGATGGAAGCGAACTAGTTTGCCAAATAGATGCAAGCGATGTAGAAAAGGTTAAATCAATGGGAACTTGGTTTGCTGAGTGGCAAAAAGACTTCAATGCTTTTACAGTACAAAACGTAAGTGCTACAATTAAAAACAAGAAAAATAAACCATTAAAGCAAAGTATTCAAGCTGTTATCTTAGATACAAACACAAAGGCTCCAATTAAGCATATTAATGGAGATATGTTAGATAATAGAAAGGCTAATTTAGAAATCGTTGCAAGAAACCAAAAGAATGAATATGAAATAGTTGATGAAGATACTATAGCTATTATCTTAAAAGATAAATATGGTGCTCCTCATGCAAAAGCATTAATTTCATATGAAGATCTAAGCCATATTGTAACTGATGAATATAGCTGGGTTGAATACAAGAAAAATGGAGATATCTGTGTTATTGCAAACACTCCAGAAGGTAGAATTCATTTAGATAGAGTTTTAATGAATCCAGGTGAAGGTCAAACTATACACCACATCAACCTTAACCCATTAGATTGTAGACGTGAAAATTTAGAAAACGTAGGAATCTAATAAAATACTTGCATAATTTTCAAATACATATTATGATGAGTATAATAAAATTTTAGAGTTAGAGGTAAATTATGAATAAGAATACAATTACTATCACAGCAAAATTGAATAAATTTTATTATAGCTATTATAGATAGTTTTGTATTTATGATTTAGATTTTTATCATCATAGGTACAAACGCTTTTAAAAAGTTTGTATCTATGATGGCTAGTTTTGATATACATTTAGCCACATAGATAATCTCTATGTGGCTTTCTTATTTTCCTAGGTTTAGAAGGCTACATAGAGATACTATGTGGCTTTTTTTAATGTAGATTTTATAATTGAACTTTATAATAAAATATCTATTACTCTATTTAAAAAAACTTTGGAGGTAAGGAAAATGAACGAAAAAAGAGAGAATTTCACAGGCAATTTAGGATTTATACTTTCCTGCGTAGGCGCAGCACTTGGACTAGGTAATATATGGATGTTTTCATACAGATTAGGCCAATACGGAGGTGCAGCTTTCTTAATACCATACTTTATATTTGTATTTATATTAGGTACAGCTGGTCTTATTATAGAATTTGCATTTGGTCGTAGATTTAAATCTGGATCATTACTTGGAATTAAAAAAATATTTAAAGAAAAGAATTTAAAGGGAGGCTCTTTTATTGGTTCTCTTCCTGTAGTAGGTTTATTTGGAGTTTTAATGTTCTACTCCGTTGTTATTGGATGGATTTTAAAATACTTCTTCCTTAGCATAACAGGAGAAATATCTACTATCGATACATCAACATTTTTCGATAGCTTTGCTGGAACAACATCAACTATCCCTTGGGTAATATTATCAATATTTATAACTTTAACTATTGTATTTTTAGGAGTTACAAAGGGAATTGAGAAGTTAAATAAAATAGCTATGCCAGTATTACTATTCTTATTTGTAATTCTTACCATTAGATCTTTAACTTTACCAAATGCTATGGATGGTGTTAAGTACTTACTAACACCAAGATGGGAACACTTACTAAATAGCGAAACATGGATAATGGCACTTGGTCAAGCATTCTTTACAGTATCATTAAATGGTTGTGGAATGGTTGTGTACGGTAGTTACACAAATAAAAAATTCAATATTCCTTCTGCTGCATTTAATACAGCGATATTTGATACAATTGCAGCACTATTAGCTTCATTTATGATAATGCCAGCTGTATTTTCATTTGGCTTAGACCCTGCTGCTGGTCCATCACTATTATTTATAACTATGCCAAAAATATTCCAAGAGATGCCACTTGGCACAATAGTTAGTGTACTATTCTTCTTAAGCATAATATTTGCAGCTATTTCATCTTCAATAAACATGCTAGAAGGACCAGTTGAAGCTTTTATATCTAATACAAAATTTTCTAGAAAGAAAGCTACACTAATCTGTTCAATAACTTGTATGATATTAGCTATACCATTAGCAACAAATATAGATTTATTTAATAAGTTTGCTGATTTCATTACCATTGTCATTTCACCATTAGGTGCTTTAATAGTTGCAGTTGTATTCTTCTATGTACATGGTTCAAAAAATGTTATGGAAGAAATAAATATAGGAGCTAAAAAGCCTATTGGAAATTGGTTTATTATTCTTGGGAAATACATTTTTGTTATTACAACAATTATTGTTATAATCCTTGGAATTTCCATGGGGGGTATCGGTTAAGCTTTTAATTATAAAAAGGAGAGATATTAAAATTATGAATAATTTTAATATCTCTCCTTTAATTTTAAGTTATAATACATAACCAAATTTTTGATTTAAAACTTAAGTTTATGAAACATCAAAGTCTGTACCCCTGATGTTTCCTGCATATTCTTTTATTCTTTTATTCTTTTATTCTTTTATGGAAATATTCTCATACTCCTAAATGGTAAAGAATTTATATTTTAATATTCTACTAAAGTTAAACAAAGACCTCTAGCTGGAGCTCTTTCTCCTGCTAACTCTCTGTTTTTAGCTTCTAATATTTCTTTTAATTGATCTTTAGATATCTTACCCTTACCAACTTCAATAAGAGTTCCAGTTATAACTCTCATCATGTTTAATAGGAAACTATTACCTTTAATTTTGATTTTAAAAACATTACTTTCAGATGTTATTTCGATTGAATGTAAAGTTCTTACGGTAGATTTATTATTCTTAACCTTTAAACTTGTAAAGCTTGCAAAGTCATGTGTTCCAACTAATACTTCTGCTGCTTCTTTCATTTTGTTTACATCTAATCTTTCATCAACATGGAATGCAAACTTTCTTAAGAATACATCATTGTATGGGTTATTATCTATTGTATAAACATAAGTTTTTGCTTGTGCATTTAATCTAGCATGGAATCTTTCATTAACATCTGTCATTGATTTTACTACGATATCATCTGGTAAGAATTCTGCTATATATTCTTTCATTTTCTTAATTTTCATGATGCTATCTGTCTTAAAGTTAGCTATATAGTTTGTAGCATGAACTCCTGCATCAGTTCTTCCACAACCTATAACTTGAATTTCTTCTCCAGTCATTTTAGAAAGTACGTTTTCTAATTTTTCTTGAATTGTTGAAACTGTACTTCCTTTAATGTTTTGTTTTTGCCATCCTTTATATCTTGATCCATCATATTGTATTTCCATTTTAATGTTTCTCATTTATTTACCTCGATCTTTCTTTAGTAACTACTATTATCGACTATAATGTGACACAATGCAAGTAATATATACTTCCAATAGTATTTAAGCTGGGCTTTATTGATTTATTTAGAAAGAGATTCGCTAAATGACTCTAAAATATCCTCTATATCTTCAAGCCCTACAGACACTCTAATTATTGTATCTGTGATTCCAAGTGCATCTCTTTCATCTTTTGGAATTGCAGCATGACTCATCTTTGCAGGATAGGAAATTATAGTTTCAACACCACCAAGACTAACCGCAACTGCTGCATACCTAATTGTTTCTAAAAACTTCTTGGTTTGCTCATAAGTTTTCAGTTTAAATGATAAAACAGCTCCTGGCCCTGAAGATTGTGAGTTATGAATTTCTCTTCCTTCATGCTCTTTAAGCCCAGGGAAATATACTTTTTCAACTTCTTCTCTTTGATTTAACCAATTTGCTAAAGTTATAGCAGTATTTTGTGATGCGTCCAACCTTACTTTCAAAGTCTTCATTCCTCGTAAAAGTAAAAAGCAATCTTCTGGTCCTAAAATAGCTCCAAAAGTATTTTGAACTTGATATATTCGCTCTCCAACTTCCTTATCCTTAGCAACAACTAATCCAGATATAACATCACTATGACCACTTAAAAACTTAGTTGCACTATGAACTACTATATCTGCTCCTAAATTTATCGGTTTTTGAAGATAGGGAGATAAAAAAGTATTATCTACTATTACTAATGCACCCACTTCTCTAGCAATTTCACTTGCTGCTTTTAAATCTATTATCTTTAACAAAGGATTAGATGGAGTTTCTAAGTACACTCCTTTGGTATTATCTTTTATAGCATTCTTTATATTATTTACATCTGATGCATCAACAAATGTATGCTCTATACCAAACCTTGAAAACAACTTAGTAACAGCCCTATATGTCCCACCATATACATCACCACAAACTATTAAATGATCTCCATTTGAAAATATACTAAGCACAGAACAAATTGCAGCCATTCCAGAAGAGAAAGCAAATCCCCTTGTACCTTCTTCAAGCTCTGCAATATGTTTCTCAAGAATATCTCTAGTTGGATTACCAGACCTTGAATAGTCATAATCACCAAAATTATCTATATCAAATTGGTGAAATGTTGAAGCATGATAAATGGGTGTACTTAATGCCCCTGTTTTTCCTTCTATACTTCCTTCATTGTGTAATAATTTAGTTCCAAATTTCATAATTTATTCCCCCAATACATTTTTTAAATCATTTATTAAATCATTTATATTTTCTATACCTATTGATAATCTTAATAACCCTTCATCTACACCTAGTTTATTTTTTACATCTAAAGGCATATCTCCGTGAGTCTGCGTAAATGGATAAGTTATAAGTGTTTCTACTCCGCCTAAACTTTCAGCAAATCTTATTATTTTTACACCTTCCAAAATTGATGCTACTTTGCTATTATCCTTCAATCTAAAAGATATCATTGCCCCATATCCAGTACTTTGTTGTTTATTTATATCATAGCCCTTATGATTCTTTAGTCCCACATAATAAACTTTTTCAACATTGTTATTACTAGATAAGTACTCTGCAATACTAACAGCATTTTCTTGAGCTCTATCCATTCTAATATGAAGTGTCTTTAATCCCCTTAAAAGTAACCAAGCATCAAAGGGAGATAACGTTGCTCCTGTAGATTTCTGTATTAATCGTAGTTTTCTAAGTATTTCACTATCATTACTTACTAAAAAACCTGCTAGTAAATCATTATGCCCTCCTAAATACTTTGTTCCACTATAAATAACAATATCAGCACCTAATGCTAAAGGTTTTTGGTAATATGAAGTTAAAAAAGTGTTGTCTACTATTGTTAATAATCCATATTCCTTACTTAAGTCTGTTACCTTTTTTATATCTGTTATTCTAATAGAAGGATTTGATGGTGTTTCTATAAATATTGCCTTAGTATTATCTTTTAAAGCATATTTAATATTGTTTAAATCAGTAGTATCTACAAATGTTGATTCAATACCATATGCACTATAAATCTCATTAAACAATCTAAATGTACCTCCATAAAGATCCTCTGATAAAACTATATGATCTCCTGATTTAAACAAGTGAATACAGGCAGTAATTGCTGCAAGTCCTGTAGAAAACCCTAAAGCTTCTTTTCCACCTTCTAATAATGCAATTGTTTTTTCAACCTCTTCCCTTGTTGGATTTTGAAGCCTTGAATAATCATAACCCGTTGAATGATTAAGTCCATTATGTTTAAAAGTTGATGTTTGATAAATTGGAAAGCTAATAGCTCCCGTAGTTTCATCTCCACCACTTGCCCCAAGTACTGCATATGTTTCAAAATTACATATTTCTTTCATAAAAAAGCCCCCTTGATTTTAAAATAAAAAGGCCGTTCCTAATTAATTAAGAAGCGACCTTTAATTTATAAATTTATTTAGATTAAAATCTAATATTTACATCTTATCTTCCAGGATATATCCTGTAGGATTTAGCACCACACTAATAAAGGTAAATACCTTTACTACCTTAGTAGGTTGCTGGGTTTCAACGGGCCAGTCCCTCCACCACTCTTAATAAGAATCATCTATTTAGTTTTAAATATAATACAATAATTCACCTTTTGATTCCTTATAATCATTAACTAAATCCTGTAGTGTAATAGATTCAAAATAATCATTTATTTTATCATTTATTCCCTTCCAAAGATTATTATTAACAAAACTCTCTAGTTCATTTTTATCTTCTAGGTTTATATCTATCAATAGTGAATCGCCCTCTAAAGCATGTAGTATTTCTAAGATAGTTAACTTACTAGCTTCCTTATTTAAAACATACCCACCTTGAGCACCTTTTCTCCCAATAATAATACCTGCTTTTCTTAAAGAAGAAAATATTTGTTCTAAATACCTTTCTGATATCTCTTGTCTTTCTGATATAACCTTTATAGTTACATTCTCTCTATCGCAGTTCATCTTCAGATCAATTAAGGCTCTTAATCCATACCTTCCTTTAGTTGAAATCTTCACTTTAATCCCCTCATTACAATTTATTCTTAAGAAATACAATTCCTTATTTATCCATATTAGATATTATACTTCTATTCCTATATAAAAGCTAGGCTTTATTTAAATAAATCTGTAGATAAATATCTTTCTCCTGTATCTGGTAATAATACTACTATATTTTTGCCTTTATTTTCAGGTCTTTTAGCAATTTCTGTTGCTGCAAATACAGCTGCTCCAGATGAAACTCCTACTAATAATCCTTCTGTTTTAGATAAAGATCTTGAAGTTTCAAAAGCCTCTTCATTTCCTACTTTAAATATTTCATCAATTATGCTTGTATTTAAATTTACTGGAATAAATCCAGCTCCAATCCCTTGAATTTTATGAGGTCCTGGTTTTCCACCTGATATTACTGGTGAAGCACTTGGTTCTACAACAACTAATTTAATATTTGGATTCTTAGCTTTCAAAGCTTCTCCAACGCCAGTAGCTGTTCCACCTGTACCAACTCCAGCTACAAATATATCTACACTACCATCAGTATCCCTCCATATTTCTTCAGCAGTTGTATTTCTATGAATTTCTGGATTTGCTGGATTTTCAAATTGTTGAAGTATAATTGAATTTGGTATTTGACTTTGTAATTCCTTTGCTTTTGCAATTGCTCCTTTCATCCCCTCAGCACCTGGTGTTAAAACAAGTTCTGCACCTCTAGCCTTTAATAAATTTCTTCTTTCTACAGTCATTGTATCAGGCATAGTTAATATTAATTTATATCCTCTAGCTGCTGCTACTAATGATAATCCAATTCCAGTATTTCCACTTGTAGGTTCAATTATTACTGATTCACTATTTAATAACCCTCTTGCTTCTGCATTTAAAATCATTGAATAAGCTATCCTATCTTTTACACTTCCTGCTGGGTTAAAGTACTCTACCTTAGTAATTATAGTTGCTTCCAACCCATTAACCTTATTATAATTTGAAACCTCTAATAAAGGTGTATTTCCTATTAATTCTACTAAACTCTTTGATATTTTCATGATATTTCCCCCTTAAAATTTATAATTATTTTTATTAGCTTTCCTATCGATTTGCTAGGTATTAACTTAGTATTACTCTATGCTTAAACTATTTATTTAATACCTATTTTTATTGAATTATTACATCATCTGATTTAACTGAATCACCATATGCCGGTAATAATGTCTTTTCATATGCTTCTTTAATATATCCTTCTTTTCCAAGCTTATCTAACTCTTGATTTACCCATTCTTGTAACTCTACGTTTCCCTTTTTAACTGCCGGTGCAATTACATCTTGATCTCCTAGTACTTTAACTCCTACGCTGTAACCTTTATTTTCTCTAACCCATGCAAATAGTAAAGTATTATCATGTGCAAGTGCTACTCCTCTTCCATCTTTCAAAGCTTCAAAAGCCTCTGTATTATGCTCATATTTTAATAGTTCTATCTCAGGATAGTTCTTTGTAAAATATGCATCTGCTGTTGTTCCTTTGTTGACAATCAATTTCTTACCTTTAAGATCATCAACTGAATTTATTGGTGTTCCATCTGCTGAAACTAATCCTAAAGCTACCTTCATATATGGATTAGCAAAATCTACTACCTCTTTTCTTTCATCAGTCACAGTAAAATTAGCCATAATTATATCAACCTTATTTGACTGTAAAAACTCTACTCTACTTGCCGCATCAACTAAAACAAATTCAACCTTTGACTCATCTCCTAATAAATCTTTTGCAAACCTCTTAGATAAAAACACATCATAACCCTGATTTTCTCCATTAGAATCAACATATCCAAAAGGTGGTTTATCACTAAATACTCCAACTCTTAATATACCATTCTCCTTAATCTGATCAACTGCACTATTCTTACCTTCATCCTTTCCCCCACAAGCTACAAATGAACTTACAATAACTAATGTTGCTACTAATAAAGCTCCTAATTTCCTAATCTTCTTCATAATTATTTCCCCCTTAATTTTGGTATTTAAATATATTTAAAAAGCCTTTAGCTCTTTCTGTCTTAGGGTTTTCAAAAAATTCTTCTGGCTTTGAAACTTCCTTAATTCCTCCATTATCCATAAATATAATCCTATCTGCTATTTCTCTAGCAAAGTTCATTTCATGCGTTACTATTATCATGGTCATTCCTGTTTCGGATAGCTCAAGCATTACATCTAAAACCTCTCTGACCATCTCTGGATCTAAAGCTGCTGTTACCTCATCAAATAGCATCACTTCCGGATTCATGCATAATGCTCTTACTATTGCAATTCTTTGCTTTTGCCCTCCAGATAACTGCCTTGGATATGCATTTTTCTTATCCAACAAACCAACTCTTTTTAGTAACTCTTCTGCTTGATTTACTACCTCATCTTTATTTCTCTTTTGAACTTTGATTGGACCTAATAACAAATTATCTATTACATTCATATGTGGGAATAACTCATAACTTTGAAATACCATTCCAATCCTTTGTCTTGCAGCATCCCACTTAATTTCTTTTCCTAATATACCATGTTCTCCAAAAGTTATAATTCCATCATTATTACCCTCTATTCCATTTAAACATCTTAAAAAAGTACTTTTCCCACACCCCGAGGGACCTATCACTACAACTACTTCACCTTTTTGAACTTCTAAATTAATATCTTTTAGAACATAGACATCATCATATTTTTTACTTAACCCATCTATTTTGAATAATATTTGATTTTCCATAAATCCTCCCCCTTTTATTAATTCCACTTTAACTCAATTTTCTTTGATAAAACTGACAGTGGGTAACATATTATAAAATAAAATATAAATATAATTCCATATATCCAAAATGATACTGTTGGTGCATTTAATGATTCAAGCTCAATTATTTGTTGTCCAACTTTAACAACTTCTACAACTCCTATTAGCACTACTATTGACGTAGTTTTAATTATCCTAGTTGCGAGATTAATAGTTCCCGGTAGCACCCTTCTAATAGCTTGTGGAACCAACACATTAATGTATATATCATGCATTTTAAGTCCAAGTGCTAATGCCGACTCCTCTTGATGTTTTGCTATTGATGTTAATGCTCCCCTAACTAAGTCACCCATCTCAGCAATTCCCCAAAGAGAAAACACGATTATTGAAGCTACAATACTATCTAGATTTATATTTAGTACATTACTTATTCCAAAATAGAAAATAAATAACCATACTAAAACTGGTATAATCCTTATAATTTCAAGATAAATTCTACAAATCCAAGTTATTCTCTTTTTCTTAGAAGTCATCAATATACCAAAAGCAGTTCCAATAACTACTGAAATTATTAATGATATAAATGCTATTTCTACTGTTACAAATAACCCATCTAATAATCTTGATATATTTTCACCTTTAAAAATAACATTAAAGTCCATATTCAGCATGCCTTGTCCTCCTTTCTATAAATCTAATTAATAATGACATTGGTAGTAATATTATTAAATAAGCTATGACTAGCATAAACAGTAACTCTGTTGTTTTATAATACATACCAATCAAATCTTTTGTAACAAATACTAAATCTGCTATAGCAATTGCTCCGAGAATTGATGTTTCTTTTAAAAGAAATAGGCAATTAGCCCCAATAGATGGTATAGATACTGAAAATGCTTGTTTGCAAATGATATACCTAAATATTTGTAACTTGGTTAATCCCAAGCTTCTACCAGCTTCAATCTGAGCTTTTGATACTGATTCTAGTCCAGCCCTATAACTTTCTGCCATGTAGCTTCCCCCTAAAAAAGCAAGTCCTATAACTCCACATGTAAAACCACTTAATTTGATCCCAACCTTTGTCAATCCATAATATAGAAAAAACACTTGTATTAAAAGAGGGGTATTTCTAGACAACTCTATATAACATTTAATGATAATATTTAACCATTTAAGTTTAAAGTACATTATCGAACTGCATACTATACCTATAACTATTGAAAGAATTATTCCATATAAAGCTAACATAACTGTTACTTCTGCCCCTTTGATATATAATGGAATATTACTAATTATAAAATCAAAATCCATCTCATTCACCTCTTTCATCACTCTTATAGTCTTTATTAGTTTTCCAATCCGAATACTAGGAAATACTATAGTATAATGTATTCACTATACACTACAAATGTGCATTACTTTAAATTTATTTCCCTACTAATCCCATGGGATAAGTGTTGAATTTATAATAACCCTTTTACCACCTTTTGTAAAATTCGTTTTTTGTCATTTTTAGCCATATTTAACCATTTAAGACTATCTAATACATATTATTTATATATTGCTTGATTTTTCTTTATTTATCTAATTATTTAAATTTTTAGATAAATATCTCTTTTCCTTTACTTTTTTATATGGTATTATTTACTTGTTAGGAAAATTACAAATATTGAAGTGAGGGGTTTATATGTTTAATACTTTAAAGAAGGCTGTAACAAAAGCAAATATCGTTTATGATGAAAATGAGGTTCAAGAAATTACTTCTTCAATGACAGAAGAGGAAATTAATAGCACAGGAAAATTAGGTTGTAAACACTGGAAAGTTCTTAGAAAACTTGTACTTAAAAAAATGGATGATGAACTTAAATTAAATGAAACTGATGTTGTTAGTAAGTATTTCATATGGGGAATAGGTTCATATGGAAATGTTAATATGTGGTCAGCAGGAAGTGCTTTCTATTATAGAATAATCATAACTAATGATACTTTCTATTCACAATCATATGATCAAGACTTTAGATGTATAGGAAGACATTCTTGTAAAATTGATAAAATAAGATCAATCAAACAAGGTAGAGCTGGAGATTTTGTAGTTCTTCCAAGAGATGGAGCAATTATTAGTCTAGAAGATAAGACTAAAATACTTCTACTTGGAATGGATAAATTCTCAAAAAGCGATCTCGGATGTATAATTAGAGACTTAAGCTCTAGAAATGATGCATTAACACAAGTAAATATTTTTGCAACTGATATAATAGAATAAATTATAAAGCTACTAAGGCTAGTATCTACTCCATATGAGTGAATATTAAACTTTAGTAGCTTTTTTTATCCGATTACACAACTTTCTCTAAAATCATTCATACAATTAATATATGATTATAATGATTTTTAAGATAGGAGTTTTATATGAGTACTATATTAGATAGATTAAATAACTTAGACAAGCTTGTAGGTAAAACACCCCTAGTGGAAATTTTATTCAAGTATCATGGGAAAGAGATGAAAGTATATACAAAGCTTGAATATTATAATTACACAGGTAGCATTAAAGATAGGATGGCCTTACATATTCTAAAAAAGGCATATAATTCTGGTTTAATAAAAGATGATTATACTATTATAGAGGCAACAAGTGGTAATACAGGAATATCCTTTTCTGCATTAGGATCTTTCCTTGGCAATCCTGTAAAAATTATAATGCCTGATTGGATGAGTAACGAAAGAAAGCTATTACTTAAAGCTTTTGGAGCAAATATAGAACTTGTTTCCAAATCTGATGGTGGTTTTATTAAATGTGTTCAATTAGCTGAAGAATCAGCTTATAATAATCCTAAAGTATTCTTACCTTCTCAATTTTCAAATGAAGCTAATGTAGATGCTCACTTTTTAAGCACAGGCCCAGAGATATATAATGAACTTAATAAAATTAATAAAATACCTAATGCCTTTATTGCTGGTGTTGGTACTGGTGGGACTGTAATGGGTGTCGGTAAATATTTAAAATATAAAAACCCTTTTGTTAAAATATATCCTTTAGAACCTTCTAACTCCCCTACACTTTCAACTGGATATGTCACTGGGCATCATAGAATCCAAGGAATTAGTGATGAGTTTATTCCTAAAATAATTAAGTTAGATAAATTAGATGAAGTTATTAACGTTGATGATGGTGATTCAATTATCATGGCTCAAATGTTATCTTCAAAACTAGGTTTAGGTGTTGGAATCTCATCTGGGGCAAACTTCATTGGAGCAATTAAAGTTTTAGATAAACTTGGTTCTGATTCAATAGTTGTTACTGTATTCCCTGATGATAATAAAAAGTACTTAACAACAGATTTAATGAAAATCGAACCTATAAAAGACGGTTTCATTTCTTCTAATATTGAACTCCTTGAAATGAAAGTGATTTGAATTAATACTATTTAACTCATATATATTTTTTATCAAAAAACTCTCATAACTATATGAAATACTCACTATAGTTATGAGAGCTTCTTATTAGATTTACAATTATAATCTTCTATTGTTCTAATATTTTTAAATACTCTTCATATCCCATTTCTTTTAGTTTATTTTTAGGGACAAATTTTAATGAGGCAGAATTGATACAATATCTTAACCCACCTTTATCTACTGGTCCATCACAAAAAACATGACCTAGGTGAGCATCTCCAGTCTTACTTCTTACTTCTGTCCTTACCATTCCATGTGTTTTATCAATATTCTCTTTAATAACACTTCTTTCAATTGGTTTAGTAAATGCTGGCCAACCACATCCTGAATTAAACTTATCTTTAGATGTAAATAATGGTTCCCCAGTTGTTATATCAACATAAATTCCTTCTTCAAATAAATCATCATACTCATTGGTATAAGGTCTTTCTGTACCATTTTCTTGAGTAACAATATATTGTTCTTTAGTCAATAATTCTTTTAACTCTTCTTTGGACTTTTTTTCATATTTATTATTCATAAGCTTATCTCCTCCTATTAAGTTGTATTGTTCAAGATTATTAATCATTTATATAGCTTTTTTCACCTATTTTAATAGATACTAATAAGATTATACTTAATATACCACATGATATTATTAATGGAAAAATATTATTGAAACTTAAAATCCCCTTTTCAAGTCCTAATGTTAACTCACCGATCCATTTTGTAATACTTAAATTACTCAAATACTGTATTAAGTTTGGCATTTTTTCAATTTGTATAAATGCTCCACCAAATAAGGATATAATCATTGCAAATGCTGATGCTAATAAGCTTGCTTGTAATTCAGTATTAAACAAACTCACTATTATACTTGCTATAGTTGATGATACTATAGCTATTAGTATTCCAATAAATAAAAACTGAATACTTGAAATTCCTATACTAATATTAAATAACTTCATTATGACAGTTGATATTAAAATCTGAGAAACCGTTAATAATATATTAAATAGATATACTCCAAAGATATATGACCTTGGTTTAAATTTTGATAGTTTAAACCTCTTTACAACGCCTTCTGCCTTATCTTTTAATATATTACAAGTAGAAATAGTAGATGTTACTATTAGTGTTAATAATACAAATCCTACTCCTCTTTGACCTGCACTTAATGATTCATTCTCCATTTGAGTTAACATATCTGCAAATAATGCTAAACTTCCTGTGTTAAGATAATTATCTACAGCTTCCTGCACTTGATTTTTTATATTGTTATCTAACGAAATAACCTCTAAATTATTGTCTTCAAACTTTATAATTGCCATATACTTAGCAGAAATAAGATCTGTATTTATACTTTCCTGGGATGCATTTTTAACTTTAAGTCCTTTAATATTTGGACTATCGGTTATAATTTTTTCTACTATTTCGATACTTTTATTATTAATTATCCCGATATTTATAGTAGGTTTCATTATACTATTAACGCCCATAGCTAATATAACTGATAATATTGGAATTATAAGTGTTAGCACTAATTTCTTTTTATATCTGAATGATCTTATGAACTCATTTTTTATTACTAATAATACACCCATTATAAAAATGCCTCCTTTTTAAACTTCGTAATAGCACCTACTAAAAATATTAGGCCTAATATTAACGTACTTATTAGTGCAATAAAATATATTGTCATATTGTTATCATTTAACATCATAAACAATCCTTTATTTATCCAAGTTAATGGTGATACATAACTTATAATTTCAAAAATTCCTCCAAGAGAGCCTATTGGGAAAAATGCTCCTCCAAGTAAAGCCATTATCATAATAGGAGTGCTAATAAAATTCTTTACTGTCATGAAATCCTTTGTACATAATCCTATAAAAGTTCCTATTGCACAAGATAAAAATGCCAATGCTGAAAATAGTAAAATTATTTCTAAAATTCTCTCTTTAAAGTCAACTCTAAATATAAACTTGCACACTAATATTGTTACTAGATTAAAAATCGCAGTTACTATTGTTGATGGTAATATTTTTGATAGTACGATAGCAACTTTGCTTATTGGTGCGATTATAAACCTTTCACCACATTTGCTTAAACTTTCTTCTCTAGTTATATACACTAACGTAACAGATGTTAAGAATATACAAAAAGGCATTGTTACTAATGAATAGTAATAAAATGATGTTATTCCATTTTCTCCCGAGTAGAAGTTTGATGCCATATATCCAAGAATGGCTATTAATAATATAGGAAACATTATTGCATACCCAATTAAAAATGAATCTTTGATTCTTTTTTTCATACCTAATTTAAATAACACTGAAAATCCATTCATATTATCACTCCTCACTAATCTCTTAACTCTGTTCCTGTTAAATACAAGAATATTTCTTCTAATGATACTAAGCCTTTTTTCTTGTATTTTTCTTTTAATTCTTCTTTATCCCCCTCTTCAATTATTACTCCCTTATCCATAATGATAATCTTTGAGCAAATTGAATCTACCTCTTCCATGTAATGAGATGTATATATTACCGATGTCCCTTCATCCCTTAACTTTTTCGTCACTTCTAATATATTATTTCTTGACTGAGGATCAATCCCTACAGTAGGCTCATCCATAATTAAAATCTTTGGTTTATGTGCAATTGAACACGCTATATTTAAACGTCTTTTCATTCCACCTGAAAATGAATCTGGATAATCCTTATGCCTTTCCCAAAGTCCTACATACTCTAAAGCCTCTTTTGTTCTTCCCTTAAGCTCACTACCCTTTAATCCATATAATGATGCGAAGAAACTTACATTACCATATGCATTTAAATCATTAAATAATGAAATATCTTGTGGAACTAATCCTAAAGAAGATTTGAACACAATTTCATTTTCTTTTATATCTTTACCATTAAATAAAACTCTTCCTTCGTCATTATCTAGTAGAGTTGTTATCATATTTATGCTCGTACTTTTACCTGCTCCATTAGGTCCTAGTAATCCAAGTATTTCACCCTCTTTAACATTAAATGAAATACCCTTAACTACTTGATTTTTTTCATAAGACTTTTTTAAATTTTCTACTTTTAATATTGTTTTCATTTTGAACCCTCCTAATAAATGTTTTATATACAATGTTGAGTATTGATTTTGTAAAATATTGCAGCATATACTTGCTGCAAATTTATTTTACTTTGTCATTAATCTAATTAATTCCTCTAGTGTTTCTTTAGAGCTTTCTGGATTATTTAATATTTTATCTCTTAGTTCTTTTATTTTATCTTCATTAAAATCCTTTGGCTCATCTGATTTTTCTGGTAACTCTGCAAAATCACAGCTTTTTATTATCTGTTCTTGTTTATGACCAATTTCACTATACATATCATATTCTTCTATTAATGCTAAATGCCACTTTATTGAATACTCAATGTTTGTTATGGTCATTTCAAAAGATATTTTTTCAACTTTGCTAAAAGATACAGCTGACTTCATATCTTGCCAGTACTTCCAGTATTCTAAAGTCTTCTTTAATTCTTCAATATGTTTAGTCAGAATCTCTGTTACATTTTCCTTTTTCATTCTATTGAAAGTTATTGGAAGTATAAATTTCTCAACATTCAAAGGCATTAATTGTTTAGATAATTCTTTTTCTAGAATCTTCTCAAGTTCCTTGCGACCTTTTTCTGTTATTTTATAAATTCTTCTTACTCTTGATCCTCTGTTCTCCTCTTTAACTAGTTCTATTTCGCCTTTCTCTTCCATCTTACCTAGTGCATAATATATTGACCCAGGTTTAATATTTGCCCAAACATCAAATCCACTCGTCTGCATATACTTTTGAATTTCATATCCATGAGTAGCTTTAATATTTAAATAATATAATATTAATGCTTTAACCATTTTCTAACCCTCTCTCGTTTATTAAATTCATTTGTTAATATTATGATATACTCAATATTGTATATTGTCAATATTTTTACTCAACATTTAGTATTAAATTGAATATCCCCACAAACTAATATGCCTTAAGCTATTAATCTATGGGGATATCCTACTTAAATTTATGACTATTATTTACCACAGCTTTTCTTATTTTGTCTTTTATATATGCTTGTTCCTCATACATATCATCTGTGAACTTACATCTATTCATTACTCCAACAAATGTTACATTTTTCTTTGCTTTAATAAGATTATTAACAATCCTATCTATCTTATCATTTATTACTTTTATCTTTTTATAATATAGTATTCTCTCTAATATAAACTTTCTAAGCTGAGGAAATTCTCTTATTACAAACTCGTTTACTCCAGCTTTTCTTGCTACATTTGCAAATACTAATTTATCTTTCTCGTGTATTATTGTTTCTATAGTTTTATTTACATCTATTTTATAATCTTCAATATCTTTATAAGATATACCCTCATTCGTTATTAAATTTTCCATAATTTCTCCTTAGTGCAGATAATCTTTAGTTATTACTTTATTTCTATTAAAACTGCTGAAGCATCATCACCCTTTTTAAATCTTGGGAACTTGCTACAATCTTTATCTTCTTCCTCTATTTCTCTTATTCTATTATATACTGTTTCAAGTCCATCCTTATTTATAACATCAATCAAATCAATTTCATTACATTCTTTATATACGTCATAGATAGCTGCATACCCATCACTTAACATTAATATAGCACTGATTTCACCAATATTCATACTTCCTTCAATACCGTTATTTGCTGATTCTTTTTCAAATTCAAGTGTCCAATATCCCTCTGGTTTATTCTTTAATAATCTATGCTCTATAAGCATAGGATTAATAAATTTTCTCGCCTCTTCAAATGTTAATGAATCCTTTATTCTAGCTTCATTCATGCACTTTGCTGCTTTTCCATCAAAAGCCTCTAACCTTGTATCTTTTACTCTAATTGTTGACCCATCTTTACTTTGAATTAATAGCGTGCAATCTCCTAATAAGAAGTACTCAAGCATTTCATTGTTTATTCTAAATAAAACTAATGATGCAGAAGGTCTTAATATTGACTCAATTTCAGTAATATTTGCCTCTTTGTAAAAACACTCCTTAATTACATCAATGCCATCATATACTATTTCTTTTATTGATTTATCAAGATTCTCTATATTTTTTTTTAGATATTCATCCCACTGTTTAACAAACCAAGCTCCATCTGTTTCTCCAGATGTTAAATTTTTTCCTGCAAGTCCTGTTGCTGCATCTAGAACCCATCCCATAGATTCTGATGTATAAATAATATCCTCATTAACTATTTTCCCTGCTCTACATATAGAATCGTATTTGATATTTGTCATAAGGTCACCTTACCCTTTTAAATATTATATTAGCTTTATTATTAAATTCTCAAACATTCTTTCTGTAGTTTCTGGTAAAAGATTCAAAAAGTTTTCTAAACTTACCTCTCCACATAAATAATCTTCAAATATTTTATCATATTTTTTCAATTTCAGACCTCACTTAGCTTTATTTTATCATATGTAAATTTACTATAGCTTTAATATATTTCAACTAAATTTTACAAATTAATCAATTGAAATCAATGTAAAATTCAGTTTTAAAAACATCATTTCCTACCCCAATTATAACATAATTTGGTGTTCTAAGTTAGTTGTTTTATAATAAATCCCAACTCCTAGAGGCTACCTTATAATAAACATTTTTAGGAATAAATTTAACTAAATGATATGTGACTCTATTTAGAAATCCTGGTATTATAATTACCTTAAGCTCCTTATCTATCTTGCTTAAAGAGTACTCTACTACCTCTTGTGGATACATCCACCTAACAATCCCTTTACTCTTTAACTTGCTTTCATCCATATCTAACTTCGCGTGAAAATCTGTTCTTGTGAATCCTGGACAAAGTGCTTGAACCCTAATATTATATTTATTAAGTTCCATTGCTAAAGACTGTGAAAAGCTTACTAAAAACATTTTTGTTGCACAGTACATGGCTGATGTTGGAAAAACATTAAATGCTGCTAAAGAACATACATTTATGATTTTACCACTCTTATTTTTCTTCATTTGCTTTGACACAATATGACAAAGTTTAATAGTTGCTTTAATATGTACATTAACCATATCATCTTGGTTTTCAAATGTATCTTCTGTGAAAGATGCTTCTGCACCATAACCTGCATTATTTATTAACATCTCTATATCATTCCTAGACTCTATCTCATTTGCAAAATTATTAAATGATTGTTTATTAGTTAAATCTAGTATTTTTGTTTCTACATATACATTAAATTCATCTTCAATATCTCTTGCAACTTTAGTTATTATTTCAATTCTTCTACCAACTAATATTAAGTTATATCCTTTTGAAGCTAGTAGTCTACTATATTCTTTACCTATTCCACTAGTCGCTCCAGTTATAATTGCTACTTTATTATTCATATCCTCTTACTCCTACACCAATAATTATCAATTTATTAACTCAAATTTTTCTATTAGTTTTATAATACATCATTTTCATTTAAGTTTACAATTTTATCTATATACATCATTTAAAAGCATATAAGGAGTTTAAATAATATCTTGTCCTTATTTTCTAATTGAAATTAATTATCACAAGTGTTATACTTTTCTAAAGAAAATAATATTTTTAAGGCGGTAAATACTATGTCAGTATATTTAATAGTTTATAATCAAATGGTTCATGATCATATGGCAACATTTAAAGTAAGTGCAAAGGTTAAGTCTTTTGGAACTTGGGCTAACTTTATGCCAGGTTCATACCTTGTTGAAACAGAAATGAATTCAGTACAAATGAAAGAAGAAATCGAAAAAGTTATAGCTTCAGAAGACTTCGCTTTCATTACAAAAATTGATAAAGATAATGCAGGATGCGTACACCCAGGTGCTTTAGCTTGGATTGCTGAACGTGTATAACTTATACATATTGTTCATTTAGAATTGAATGTTTGAAGTACAGAAAAGTAATTAAGTGATTCTAAAATAATTATCTAATTGCTTTTCTATTTTTAATTAAAGATTAGGGGCTGTATCAAAACATGATACAGCCCCTCTTTTCATAGTAAAAGTGAAATCAATTATTTCAATATAACCAAAGCATAGCGATACTTTAACATAATAAAATGTCATTATTATTCTTATATAGAAACTCTTTTTTTAATATTTATCTTATCAAATGCATACCCTATCACTAAGAACACACAACCACTTCCTAAAGCTTGTACTGAATTAGGTATTACACCAGCCATTGGTGCTACAAAATTCCCAAATAATATTACTTCTGCAATATAATATCCTACTATTGTTATAATACCAGCTCCAAAAACACTAGCTATGTTTCTTTTACAAACAATATTATCATTTTTATTTGTAAATAATAATGCCATTGTAGGCTTTATTAATAATGTTGGAATAAGCCAAATTACACTTCCTGTTAGCACATCTGCAAGACCTGCACCTATCGCTGCTGCAAAAAGACCATACGGCATTGGTAGTAATACAGCTGCTAAATAAATGAATGCATCACCTAAATGAATATATCCATTGTTTATACCTGTAGGAATATGAAATAGTAATGCTGTTGATATATATATTACAGATGCAAATACTGCTGTAAATACAATATTTCTTATTTTACTGTTTTGATTCATCTATTATCAACTCCTTTAACATAGGTTCAAAGATTATACCTTCATTGGTATCTCTATCAAATTTCATAGTAAATTCAACTGATTTTTTTATAAAATCACTAGCTTTATAAATTGCCTTTTCGAAAGACTCACCCTTAATTATGTAACCACAAATTATAGATGAAAAAATATCACCAGTTCCACTATAATAAGTATTATTATAATCATCTTGTGTAATTATATCCTGATTATTTTCACTATCATATCCATAATTATATATTTTATTACCTCTATTCACGCCCGTGATTACAACTCTTTTAGCTCCTATCTTTACGACTTCTTTACATAAATCTTTTATATCTTCATCTTTAAAACTAAAATTATTATAATCTTTACCCGTTAAAATACAAGCTTCTGTTATATTCGGAGTTACAACATCTGCTACCGCTACTAACCTCTTCATTTTGTTACACATTTCTACCGTATATGTATCATATTTCTCACCATTGTCCCCCATTACAGGGTCAATTATTATAACTGCATTTTTATATTCATTAATAAAATCTAATACAATATCAATTTGTTCTACTGAACCTAGAAACCCACTATATATTCCATGAAAATTTAGATTTAGCTTATTTAGATTTCTTTTGTATTCTTCCATTCCATTTGTCAAATCTTTAAAATAATAATTTTTATAATTTGTTTGATTAGATAGAATAGCCGTTGGAAATGGGCAACTTTGAACTCCAATACATGATAGTATTGGTATTGCTGCTGTAAGTGAACATCCCCCTATCCCAGATAGATCATTAATCACTGCTACTCTTTTTACTTCTTTAACCACTTCTTCACCTTCTAAATATCTTAATAGTGAAATTTTATCATAAAATTATTTTTAAATACAATGTATGGGTACAATTGAAATTAACTATACATATGATTAGAGTATCAACACTTATTTTTTACTATTCTTGTTACACATATACCAATCAATATTCTTATATATAATCTCCTGTATTTCTGGATTTTTCTGAACCACATCTATAAAGTTTATTATCTTTTCAAGAGTTTCCTTATTTAAAACATGCTCTATTTTCTCTGTTTCCTCAAGCAAAGTCTGCTTAACTCCTAATATCTCTAGAAATTTTTGAATTGTATTATGCCTCTTTAAAAGATAACTACCATATTCTTTACCCGTTGGAGTTAACTTTACGTAACCATATCTCTCATATGTTACTAGGTTTAATTCATCTAATCTTTTAATCATCTTTGTTATAGATGCTGGTTGTACATTAAGTGCCCTAGAAAGATCTGAAACTCTTGTGAAGTTATCTACTTGAGAGAGTCTAAATATCATTTCAATATAATCTTCCATTGAAGCTGTAATTAATCCATTATCATTCTTTAAGTAACTTGAAAATGTATAAAAATCCTCTTTTCCCATATCTTAATCTCCTTTTCAATCATTATAATTTATACTCAATAAATGCTAATAAAATAACCCTTTATTGATATTACTTATTTGTGTCAATATTTATATTTCCTTCATACTCTAAAGTATAAACAAATGTTAGCCTTGGTTAAGAAACTTAGCTAGGGCAAATTTCGGAGGTTAAATTATGTGTAAACTATCAGATATAAATATAAATAACCATGCTATAGTTAATAATAACAATGCATCTGACTCGCTAAAAGAAAGGCTATTGGCTCTTGGGTTAACTAAAGGAGCTCTTGTTAAAGTTTTAAGAAAAGGACCTAAAAATAATCTTACTGTATATATGATTAGGGGGGCTATGATTGCCTTACGAAAAGAAGAAGGCGATCTTATTGAAGTTACTGAACTTGATAAATAACTCTTTTAATCTTTATGAATATAATATTATTATAATAATTAATGTTATTAATCAATAAATAGGGGTGAATATCAAATGGGTTTGACGGCTCAGACTACTAAATTAAGCTCTATGCAGGATGTATTTAGTATTGGAAAAAAGGCTAATCAATATGTTATTGCATTAGCCGGTAACCCTAATACTGGAAAAAGCACGGTCTTTAATTATCTTACAGGGCTACACCAACATACTGGTAATTGGCCTGGTAAAACTGTTGTTAATGCACGTGGTGAGTTTAAATATAATGGAAACGAATATATACTTGTGGACTTACCAGGCACCTACTCTCTTTTTTCATCCTCCATTGATGAAGAAGTCGCTAGAGATTTTATATGCTATGGCAATTATGATGCAGTTGTAGTTGTTACTGATGCAACATGCCTTGAAAGAAATCTAAATCTTGTTTATCAAATTTCTGAACTAACTGATAATGTTATAACTTGTGTTAATCTTATTGATGAAGCTAAAAAGAAAAATATAGTAATAGATAAAGACGGTTTAGAAAATGATCTTGGTATTCCTGTTGTACTTACTGCTGCAAACAAGGGCACTGGAATGAATGAACTTAAAGAAATGCTAGAAAAAGTAGCTGTAAATAAACATAAGTCTAATGCTAATATTATCAAGTATAGTGATCAGCTTGAAAATCTTGTAGCTGATATCGAGGTAAAGCTTGATAAGTATGATGTTATTAATAAACGATGGATAGCTTTAAGACTACTTGATAGTGACTCTAGTATATTCACTAAACTAGATGAATTAAATGATAAATTTAATACTACTATCGCTAAAGAAATTCAATCTACAATAAATATGAACATATCAAAAGAAAAATTAAGAGAAGAAATTTCAGAGATAAACTACACCCAAGCACAACTAGTCAAAGAAAGAAATGTTACCGAGGATGCAAAAAAAATAAATAGAGATAAGAAAATTGATGATATACTAACCTCTAAGATTTGGGGATTACCACTAATGCTACTTCTACTTGGTATAGTATTTTGGTTAACAATTCAAGGAGCAAATGTCCCATCCCAAATGTTATCTGATGTTCTATTCGGATTTCAAGATACTTTAACAGGGTGGTTTAATACTTTAGGTGCACCTGCTTGGCTTCATGGAATTTTAGTTCTTGGTCTTTATAGAACTTTAGCATGGGTAGTTGCCGTTATGCTTCCGCCTATGGCTATATTTTTCCCGCTCTTCACTTTGTTGGAAGATTCTGGTTACTTACCTAGAGTTGCTTTTAACCTTGATCATATGTTTAAAAGATGTTGCGCCCATGGTAAACAATGTTTGACTATGTGTATGGGATTTGGTTGTAATGCTGCTGGGATAATAGGCTGTAGAATTATTGAGTCACCAAGAGAAAGGCTTATTGCAATTGTTACTAATAACTTTGTACCTTGTAATGGTAGATTCCCTACATTAATTACAATAGCAACTGTATTTTTTGCCGTGACTTCAAGTGGGGCAGCAAATAGCTTTATACCTGCTATTTCAGTAACTTTTATGGTTATAATCGGTATTACAGTAACCTTAATGGTTTCATATATTTTATCTAAAACTCTTTTAAAGGGAGTTCCTTCAACATTTACACTTGAATTACCTCCATATAGAAAACCACAAATAGGTAGAATTTTATATACATCTATTATGGATAGAACAGTTTTCGTTCTAAGCCGTGCAATAATGGTAGCTGCACCTGCTGGTGCTTTAACATGGGTACTTGCAAATGTATATATAGGTGATTTAAGTATAATAACTCATGTGTCTAACTTTCTTCAACCACTTGGAAATGCAATAGGACTTGATGGTTTCATTTTAATGGCATTTATAGTAGGCTTACCTGCTAATGAAATTGTACTACCTGTACTTTTAATGGCATACTTAGCAACCGGTACATTAACAGACTTCGGAAGCATAGATTCACTTCGACAAATCCTAGTTGATAGAGGTTGGACATTACTTACAGCTTTAAATACAATGTTATTTAGTCTACTCCATTGGCCTTGTACTACAACTTTATGGACAATAAAAAAAGAAACAGGAAGCCTAAAATGGACTTTCTTGTCTTTCATAATACCTACAGTAATTGCATTTGTAGTTTGTTTTATAACAGCTACAATTTGGAGATTAATTTTTTAGGTGATAGAATTTTCCTAATTCGCGGAAAATGTTATAGGGGCATCTTTGATTCCATGATAGGTTCAGTGAAAATGTGCTAAAGTACGTGATTAGAAAATTTTTTTATATATTATTTAGGTTCTGTATCAAACTGATTAAATCATTTTGATACAGAACCATTTAATTTGTCTTAATTAAATTTATAGAATTTTAACTTTCACTCCACTTTAATACACTTCTATTGTTCTATTATAATATATTAAAAATCACTACCTGCTAAATAGCCTGTTGAGAATGCTATTTGTAGGTTATATCCACCAGTTTCTGCATCAACATCAATTACTTCACCTGCAAAATAAAGGTTTTTTATTAACTTTGATTCCATAGTAGATGCATTAATTTCTTTAACGCTTACTCCACCACTAGTTACCATTGCAGCTTTGATACTTAATGTTTCCATTGCAGTTAACTTCATTTCTTTTATGTAATTTATAAGCTTAATCTCATCTTCTTTTTTAAGTTCACTAGGTTTTATTTCCATTAAGTTTAATGATGCCATAATCTCTTTTAAGAAATTGCTTGGTAATATACCTTTAAGGTTATTAAATAATGTTTTACTTGTATTAGCTTTTAATAATTTAGAAATATCCTCTTTTGTTTTATCTTGCATAAAATCCAAAGTAACTTCTATTTCATTATCTTCTAATGCCTTATTTATGTATGAAGATAATTTTAATACACCTGGCCCTGAAATTCCAAAGTGAGTGAAAATCATATCTCCAATTAACTCATATTTTTTCTTTTTAACCTTTGCACTAAGAGCAACATTTTTCATAGCTACACCTTGAAGATTCTTAACAAATGCCTCTTTAATTACTAGTGGTACTAAAGCTGGATATAATGGCTTAATTGAATGTCCATACTTACTTATTACATCATACATGTTACCGTCTGAACCTGTAGCTGGAACACTTTTCCCTCCAGTTGTAATAATAACTTTATCACCTGTTATTCTCTTACCATCTTCAGTTATAACACCTTTTATTTCATTTTCTTCAACTATTAAATCTTCAACCTTTGTTCCGTACATAATAGTAACATTATTTTCCTTTAGATTACTTTTAAATACTTCTATGACATCATCTGATTTATCACTTTTAGTGTAAACTTTATGATCATTATCATATTCAATTTTATATTCTAAATTATTTTTTTCTAGGTAACTCATTAAGTCATCATTTGAGAAAGTATAAAAAGCACTATATAAAAACTTTTTATTATTTACTACCTTATCAAAAAATTCTTCAATACTTCTATTATTAGTGATATTACATCTACCACCACCTGTAAGTTTTAATTTCTTTCCTATTTCATAATTTCTTTCGATTATCACTACTTCATTCGATTTTGATGCAGTAATTGCTGCCATAACCCCTGCTGGTCCTGCTCCAACTATAATAACTTTTGCCATCATATATCTCCTTGATATGTATTTATATATATCATATATTAATTTATACTAATTTACTTGTGATTTAAAGTTTTACCTGCATTCATAGCTTTACGTTCTTCAACTAAATTAGTTAGTAATGTATTAATAGACCACTCACGAGAAGTTTCTGTTACTGTAGCCATTAATATATTTTTTACTCTTACCTTTTTTAAGTTTTCAATAAAGATATTCATTTTTGCTGGTGAAACATTATTAAAAATAATTGCTTTAGCATTTGATCCTACTTCACCTTCAACTATATAATTATTTTCTATAATATCTTTTACTATTGAATCACCATTTTTAGAATTAAGTAGTATTTGATCTTTAATTCCAAATACCGCCCCATAATTCTTTATAAATTGAAGCTCTTTCCCTGCAAAGTTGCAAACTATAATACAACTTCTTTCTTCATTTATCTTATTATCTTTTATATCAATTTTTTCAAAACTCATATTAATTACCTCTACTTCAAATTAAATTTGTAACTTGTTTATCGTCATTTAATGATTAAATATAATTTATATGCTACATTATAATACATCATTATATATTTAAATGTCTACAATTAAAAATGATTCACTATTAATTACAAATTAAGATGTATTAAACGTCATAAGTTTAATAGCTTAATTAAATTTATATAATGAATCATTATTATATGCAATATACTAATTTTATAATTTCAATTTACTTATTGCTAATTTAGTAAACCTTTTATTATCTAAATATTTTCTTTAAAATAAGGTGCTTATATTACTTTATATGTTACTACTTAGTATGTTTGATATTTCTTCTGCACTTGCTTTTATTGTAAAAATCATATCCTCATCGATTCTAAGCTTACATTCACTTTCATTAATTTTAATCTTATTTATGCTTAATGTAGTTGATGATAGTTCTCTATATCTAGTTGATGATACATCTACTGTAAACTTCTTTGTTTTTGCGCCTGTTAATTTTACTAAGGCCCCTTCACAATTATCTGAATTCACTCTAAGTTCTAATATGTTTATATCTTTTCCATGACAACCACCACGTTGTATCGCTTCTGATTCAACTTTCGCTTCACCCATTATAGTCATCCAACCACCGCTTAAATCTCTTTTTATAACTAAGTCTAATTTATACACCTCTTCAATTTTTTTTAAAACACAACTTAATTCATATATTGATAATTCATATTTCATTTTATATACCTCTTTCAATTTTAATTTTCTAATTGATAATTATTATTATAACATATCTATTATCTTATTTCATATTATTTTTAACAATATCATAAAAGCTCCTACTAGTATTATGAAATAATACCTTTAGGAGCTTTATAATTAAAGTATGCACTTATATTCATGGTTCATTTGTATTAGTAGGAGAATTTTTTCTCCTACTAAATTAAATTTTATCAAAGTTACTTTCTACAGCAACAACCTTTTCTCTCATGTTTTTTGCATTTGTCATCATTTCCATTATCTTTATCTTCTTTAACTACTGTTGATGAACCTTGATATTCACATCCATCATATATAGTTTCTGTTGAAAAATGATATACATTACAGTCTTTAACATAGTCTTTGTAGATATTAGTATTATTCACATAATAATGATTATATCTAGTGTAATAATTATTATAATAATTCTTATTTTCTACACAATAATCTTTACCTTTAATGTCTTCATTTTTCTTATAAACTTTTGTTTGACCCTTTGGAGGTTTTGGACCTTTACAACAACCATCAAAGTCTTTGTCTCCTGAATGTTCTTTTTTACAATGATCATGTTCCTTAAAATCGTCACATGGTTTTTCAATTGGTTTAGATTCTTTACATCCCATCATTTCATTAATTAAGGCTTCATAATCAAAACATTCTTCTTTTTTGTCATCAAAATAATTTTCTTTATATGAACTCATAATATTATGCACTCCTTTAAATTTGTTTTTCTTTAGTACAATAATAATATATGTCGATATACCTTATAAATTGACAACTTTTTTTGAAATTTACATATTTTTTATATTTCTTCAGATGTTTTTATCAATCTTATTATATAGCTCAAAGTATGGAAGTCTCTGTTTATTTCAGATTTAATCATCCCTAATCCTTTTATAAGTGTTTCTTCATCAAAGTTTTCTAATAAAATCATTAGTGTTAAATGATTTAGCTTCCCATCTTTATTATCAAACACTCTTGAAAATTTTATAAACTTATTTGTCATAGCATCTTCTACAGCATTTTTTAATACTTCACTTACTTCTATAACAGGCATCTCATCAAAAACTCTTATTTCATCATTATTTGTATCTAAATTAGCAGTATCACTTAAATCTGTCCCAACAAATATTACATTTCTAAATTCTGCATCTTTGAAATCAACTCCATCAAGCTTTGCACCTTCAAATACTGTGTTTTCAAAATATGCCTCTTTGAACTTACATCCTTTTAAATTACTACCTACGAATTCAGCACCTTTAAATGTACAATTTAAAAAACTGCAGCTTTTAAAGTGAGCTCCTCTGAAGCTTACAAAATCAAATTTTGATCCTGCAAAATTACAATTGTAACTCTTGCTTCTCTTAAGATCTTTATACATAAAGTTTTTATCTTTTTTCTCTATATTATTGTAATTAAAACTACCTTGAACATTATTTCTAGCCATCATTACCTCCACGTAAAAAACTATTTATACTTCATTCTACATAATATAGCTAACACTACCAAAAGTCAATCACACTATCCTACTAGAATAAATCAATTTATTGCTAAATAATTTTCTTTCATCCAATATTTTTCTTTATTTTACTTTATTTTCATTTACATTAATTGTATAATTAAATTGAGATTTAAATAAACATTACTGGGGGAGAATTTTATGAATAATATAATAGAAAACATGTTAACAAGAAGAAGTATTAGAAAATATAAAAACGAACAAGTTTCTGATGAAAATTTAGAAATGATTCTAACTGCAGCTAAATATGCTCCAAGTGGATTTAATTCACAATCATGGCATTTTACAGTTATTCAAAACCAAGACAAGCTTATTGAATTAAATAATTTAATAAAGACAGCATTTTCTTACATAAATGTTGAAGATCCTAAGTTTGCATTTTTAAAACTTGCTAAAGCAAACTCAGAAAAAGAAGGTTTTAGTTTTAACTATAACTCTCCAACTTTAATAATAGTTTCAAATGAAGCTGATTATTCTAATTCAATGGCTGATTCATCATGTGCTATGCAAAACATGTTTTTAGCTGCACATAGCTTAGGCCTTGGAACTTGCTGGATTAATGTATTAACTGGTTTATCTAACAATCCAGTTATTAAAAATTACTTAAATGAACTTGGAGTTCCTACTACTCATAAAATTTGCGGTGCTGTTAGTTTAGGATATTCAGCTATGCCTGAATTATCTGCTCCACCTAGAAAAGAAAATACTGTAACAATTGTAAAATAGTTAGTATTAAATTCTTTTAATAAGAAAATTGGGGGTATCAAAATGTTAAATCATTTTGATACCCCCATTAACTTATTACTATATTACATTGTTTTAGCCACAGTTACTAAATCAAATAAATCGATTATATCATCTTTATTTAAGTCGCACTCTGCATCAAAACCTGAATCTCCCTTTTTCTTGTTGTACTTTGAAGCTACCGTAGCTAGATCAATTATATTTGGCTCTTCTACTTCTACTTCTGCAACTCCTAAGTCCTTCCAAACTGCTGGGTTACTTCCTGGTAATATACCATTTCCTGTGTACCATAAAAGTTCATATCTATGTCCCTTATAAACTACAATATCACCAGTAACATAATTTTTAGTTGGATCGTAGTTATCTGGCTCAATATAAGTTTTATTTCTTACCGTAACAGTAGATGTAGCTGTTCTAACTGCGCCTTTACTATCTTTTACCGTATAAGTAACTGTGTAAGTTCCTTTTTTTCTTGGATTTACATTACTATCAATTACTATTTTATTAGTTAAATCTCCATCTTCTCTATCAGCTGCTGTTACGCCTGCCTTTTCATCATATGCATCACCAACAGTTATCTTTTTATTTTTAACTCCAGAAATAGTAGGTACAAAGTTACCATCTGGATTTATTATTACATCCTCTGAAGAAGAACCAACAAGTGATTGTTTATTATATTCAGTAGAATTTAAATACATTCTTTGTGTGATAAATACATTAGTTATTCCATCAAAGTTTTCTAACAATGTACCCGTTTTTAAAGTTATTGTCTTACTTTCTCCTGGTCTCCATATCTTACCCTCAAACAATCCGCCGTAATCAACAACATAGTATCCATTTTCCTCTTTAACAACTGGTGTTGGATAATCAGAACCCGTTATCTCAACTCCATCAGTTTCAATATATACTTTTGCATTTTTTAAGCTCTTTGCTGATGTTTCAACAGTTCTTAATACTTCCCCAGCTTCACTTAACTTTTCGTTGTTAGTAATTTTTATTGTTAATTGTCCACCACTTCCAAATTGTCCTGGTGCTTTTGACATTTCTACTTTTAAGTCTAACTTATCATACCCAACATAATTATCTGTTAAATCTGCATCACCATATAAAGCCTGTTTAGTTACATTTGTTAATTCATCTCTCTTAGTAGATGTTGTTTGTTTATCATTTGATGCCATCCAAGCAATCATTCCACCCAAATTATTTTCTTTAACATACTTACATTTTTCTTCAATAGATCTAGCATTATCATAAGTAAAGAATGATCCTGTAGTTTCATTATAAAGATATGGAACCTTTGAATAATCATCCCAATACTCTTTCATTCCAGGATACTTAACATTTAATGCATCTAAAGCGTTATATGACCATGTTCCTGTCATACGTCCACCTTCACCATTTTTTACAGGTGCTTCCGGATATGCACCTGCTGTTGGAGTTAGGTCAGCATCTTTCATACATACTGCTGCTTCTCCAAAAAGTCCTGGATTCTTAGGATCAACATTATCATTGCTTACTCTTTCCCATCCACGAGTGTAATAGGCTGCTCCAATAACTATCTTTTCAGATGGAGCCCCTTTAGAAATATAATGTTTAACACTCTCATCCACTGAAAATCCTTTTCCTGCATATGGATCATTCGGATTTGTATATAATGCTGAATGATGTCCACTTATTGGATCCCAAGCACCTCTCATATCATAAGTCATGATATTTGCAAAATCTACAATCTCAAATAATCTTTTAACATCTATTCCCTCATCAACTTTTTGTTTTGGTGCTGGTAGTGCAACTGAAAGTTCGTAAGTCTTTCCTAATTCTTTTCCTTGCTTATCAAGAGCAGTTCTCAAATCTTGTAATAATTGAATAAAATACTCTTTATCTTCTGGACATCCATCCTTAGTTCCTTCATCTCTCATATTATCACAAAGGTCTGGAACTCTCTTTGCTGTTGGATATTCCCAGTCAACATCTACAAAATCCATGTTTGTGTATTTTATAAATGCCATAATATTCTTAACAAAGTTAGCTCTTGCTGTTGGGCTCTTACATACAGCTGTAAAATCCCCTGACTTAGACCATCCCCCTAGAGATATCCCAGTCTTTAAGTTTGGATTATCATTCTTCAGAACCTGTAATCCATTTAAAATACCACCATTTACATCACCATAAGTTACACCTTCTTGACCAAGTGGATGTCCCGCTGCTGCATCTAAATCTGTAAATTGAAGATTACCTTGTGCATCAAAATCCATAAATGCAAAGTTTAAGTGAGTTAATTGATCTGCTGGAATATCTTTTGGATAAAATTGTTTTTGACCTTGCCAAATAGACCAATCACCATAATACATTACATTTCTATATTTTTGTGTTGATGCTGCTTTTGCTGTCACCAACTCATTATTCCCAATCAGACTTTGTGCTGCTACTGGTGCCCCAGTAGACATTAATAATGTTACCATTGTAGCTAATGCTACTATAGCTTTTGTTTTTTTAGAAAGTACCTTTCTAAGCATAATATCCCCCCATAAAATCAATCTATTATTTAAGCTATATCCTTAGCTATTATTACTAAGTCAAATAAATCTATAATTGCATCGCAGTTTACATCACAATTTAAAGAATAAGATTTATCACCCTTTTTGTAATTATACTTTGCAGCAACTGTAGCTAAATCAAGAATATCTGGTTTAACTTCTTCTTGTGCAATACCTATTGTCTTCCAAATGCCTTCATGTGTACCAGGTGTGAAATTCACAATACCATGTCCCTGACATTCATACTCTACTCCACCATAGTAAACTCTATCGCCTTTAGAATAAACTTTTTTACTATCATAATTATCAGGCAATGGTTGCAGTTTAACACCAACTGTTAAAGTTACTGTTACACTTCTTTTAGCCGCATTATTATCTACTACTGAATAAGTTAAGTCATATTTACCTGCTTTTCTAATATTAATATTTCCAGTTACTGTTACCTTACTAGTTAAATCTCCATCTTCTTTATCTGTTGCTGTAACCCCAGCTAATGGATCAAATCCTTCTCCAATATTAATCTTTTTACTTCTTACCCCATGAATATTTGGTAGTGTATTACCATCTGGTCCTACCTCTTCTTCATCAGAATTATATCCATAAAGAGTTTGATCCCCAAATAAAGCTGACATAGGATATATTCTCTGCTTCATTGAAACTGACACAATCCCTTCTAAATCTGTAAGTGGATCTTTAATATCAAATGAGTATTTTTTACTTTCACCTGGTTTAATAAATCCACCACCCCAAGCTTCATTTACATTGATGTAATATTTACCATCTTCTTGGTGTATACTATTTTCATTTAGTGGGAATAATCCTGCAATTATTTCAACACCAGAAGTTTCTATATATATTCTCGCATTCATAACAGTTTTGGCATTTGTTTCTACTGCTGTTAATACTTCACCTTTGCTTGTAACCTTTTCATTATTAGTTATTGTTAAATCAAGCTTACCCTTTCCCTTACAAAAAGCATCAGCTTTTCCTACTTCTAGCTTAGCTGTTACATCAAGTTTATCGTATTTTACATTATGATCTATTAAATCAGTTGAACCATATAAACCTTCTTTAGTAGCCTTCGTTAATTCATCTCTCTTAGTTGAAGTCGTAGCTTTATCCATTGATGCCATCCAAGCTATCATTCCACCTAAATTATTTTCCTTAACATAATCACATTTTTCTTTTATTGACCTTGCATTATCATAAGTGAAGAAAGCACCATTGTTAGGATTGTAAAGATATGGTGCCTTAGCAACATCATCCCAATATTCTTGTAATCCTGAATATCTTTTCTTTAAATCATCTAAAGCATTGTATGACCATACTCCTGTCATACGACCACCTTCACCATTCTTAATTGCAATTTCTGGATTTGCTCCTGTAGAAGGAGTTCCATCAGCATCAGTTGTACAAACAGCTGCTGTTCCAAACAATCCTGGATTCTTAGGATCAATTCCTTCATTACTTACTTTTTCCCATCCACGAGTGTAGTAAGCTGCTCCAATTACAATTTTATCTGATGGAGCTCCTTGGTCCATATAGTAATTCACACTCTCATCAATTGAAAGTCCTTTACCAGCCATTGGATCTTTAGGATTAGTATATAAGCCTGCTTGATGGCCACTTATTTGGTCCCAAGCTCCTCTCATGTCATAAGTCATTATATTAGCAAAATCAACTAATTCAAATAACTTAGGAACATCAATACCAGATTCTACTTTAGCTATTGGTGCTGGTAGCGCTACCGTAAGTTCATATGTCTTACCTAATTCTTTCCCTTGCTTATCTAAAGCATCCCTTAAATCTTGCAAAAGATCTATAAAGTATTGCTTATCTTCAGGACAACCATCTGGAGTCCCTTCATCTCTGGAATTATCACATTTATCTCCATCTCTTTTAGCTGTTGGATATTCCCAATCAACATCAACAAAGTCCATGTTAGTATATTTAATAAAATCCATTACATTTTGAACTAATGTAGCCCTTTTTTGAGGATCCTTAGCAACTTTAGTAAAGTCTCCAGACATAGACCATCCACCAAGTGAAACACCTATTTTTAGATTTGGATTTTCAGATTTAAGTACTTTAAATCCATTTAAAATTCCTGCATTAGCTTGTCCTGCTAGTAGAACATCATCTTTATATCCCAAATTATGAGTCATAGCAGCATCTTTATCCGTAAAGATCAGCTCTCCGTTACTATTAAAATCTAGGAAAGCGAAATTAAGATGTGTTAACTGATCTGCTGGAATATCTTGAGGATAAAAGTTCTTTTGACCTCCCCAAACTGACCAATCACCGTAATACATTACATTACGGTACTTTTGTGTAGCTTGTACACTAGTTTCTTTTGTTTGTTTATCTTGAAGTAAAGTAGTTGCAGCTGCTGGTACTGCACTTGTCATTAGTAGGGCTGTAACTGTTGCTAACGCAACCAAAGATTTGGTCTTTTTGCTAATTAATTTCCTTAGCATAATAAAACTCCCCCCATACTCATTGATTAAATTTTCTACCTAAATAGAAACCGATACCAATTTTACAAATATAAATTGAATTTATTTGAGCGAATCCCCCTTGTATATTTTGTATTAATTGGTATATAATGTAATTCTATACCTATTTTTTAAATAAATCAATTATTATATCAAATTAATATGGAGTATCAAAAGGATTTAATCATTTTGATACGCCATATTAGTTTTAAACTATAAAATTAATTTCTAAATCTTCTATTTAAATATATCAAATTATATTATTAATCAGTATTGACTCAGTATATAAAACAAATTATATACTTGCTAAAACATTCATTACAGTACCCCCAAAGTAATATCCTGATCCTATAAATACTAAATTCCAAATAAATATTCCTACAGCTGCACTTGCACTATATTTAAAAAAGTTTAATTTCAATGCTCCAGCTGGTACTGCTATTAATGTTCTTGCCATCGGAACTAATTTACCAATTACTACTCCTATACTACCTCTATTGTTTATTTCATCAATATTTTTATTAACCACAGCTTCTATTTTGGGAAACTTAGGTAGATATTCTTTTAATATCAAATCTCCAAAAAACCTTCCTATGAAATATAATATCCAACTTCCTACTAATCCTGCAATTAATGAAACTATCATTACTTTTATAAAACTCTCTCCACTATTTGCTCCACAAATACCTGCTAGTGGCATTATAATGCCTGCTGCAAGTCCTGGAAAATTCATATATTCTAATAAAATCATTACAAAAATCATTATCATCCCATATTGTGTAAAGTAATCAGTTAAAGTATTTATATCCATTTATTAAACCCCCGCTCAATTTTCTATCTTATGTATTAATTATATTGCCTTTATACCATTTAACATATCGATTTCCCTTACATTAACTTACAGTTTTGAAAGATTCAAATCTCCTTGTCACTTTAATTAATATTCTTTTTTGAGCTTTTGAAATCTTTAGTTTAATAACTAAATTCTTGTTGTATCAATTTAATCTATAACTACATAGTATATCCTATACCAATTTATAAAAGTGATTTTATGAGATACATTTTAGATATAAAAAAGTGCAAATTTTTAGGAAAGGGAAATGAAGGGTCTGTATATTTAACTCCAGAAGGATATGCTCTTAAAATTTTCTATAATGAAAAGCATGCTGACTATGAAGTTGATAATCTTGAGAAAGTTAAATCAAGCAGATTTTTCCCAAAAGTAGTGTTTCAAGCTCAAAATATGATACTCCGAGAATATGTTGAAGGGATTAATCTTTCAAATTACTTAAAGAAAAAAGGACTATCTTATAAATTATCTATTGAGATAATCGAATTAATTGAGGATTTCAAAAAGCTTGGATTTACAAGACTTAATATTCGAGATGCTCATATATTTGTAGATAAAAATGCTAAGATAAAAGTCATAGATCCTAGAAAACCATTTGTTAAAATTACTCCATACCCAAAAGATATTATCAAAACACTTGTTAAACAAGATTTGTTTGATGACTTCTTAAAACATGTTATGGAGTATAACCCTGAGCTTCTTTCTTACTGGGTCGATGGATATACTTATCTTATAAACCTACCAAAGAAACAAACTCGTATGTATATTTATGCCTTATAATAAACCTCCTTATATTATAACAAGCGAGAAAACACTATGCTTTCTCGCTTGTATTTATTACTTTTAAAATTGTCAGAATATTATTGACTTTATTTTACAATAGGAATATAATGGTATAAAATTAATACCTAATAGCGTTGATTAGGAGGAGTACATTTACTTGAAATCACAGAGAGAGAACAGTTTGGTGTAAGTTCTTATGGATTGTATTTGGAATGTAGCCTAGGAGTTTTTAATGGAAATCTAGTTTAGAGAGTAGAATTAAACGGTAGTCTACCGTTATATGGACTATAGTATCGATATTAAATATCTGTATTATTATGAGTGTGTATTTATACAAAACTAGGTGGTACCGCGGAGCATCTCTTCGTCCTATTTAATTATAGGATGAAGAGTTTTTTTATTTTATAAAAATGTTTATTTTATGAGAAAGGAGTGATTACTATGAAATATAGTGGCGCTGAAATTATTATTAAATTATTAGAAAATCAAGGTGTTGAATATGTGGCAGGAATTCCTGGTGGTTTTAACCTACCAATGTATGATGCTTTATATGAAAGTAGTATTAAACATATATTATCTAGACATGAACAAGGTGCTGCCTTTATAGCTCAAGGAATTGCAAGAACTATAGGAAATGTTGGGGTTTGCTTTGCTACTTCTGGTCCTGGCGCAACTAATTTACTTACAGCTATTGCTGATGCAAAACTCGACTCCATCCCAATAATTGCTATTACTGGACAAGTACCACTATCTTCTATTGGTACAGATGCTTTCCAAGAAGTTGATGCTTATGGACTTACACTTCCAATTACAAAGCATAACTTCTTAATTAGAGATATAAATGAATTACTTACAGTTATACCAGAAGCATTTAAAATAGCTTTAGATGGCAGACCTGGTCCTGTAGTTATAGATATACCAAAGAATATTCAAACTGCATTTTTAGACGTAGAATCATTTAATACATTAGAAATTTCAAAATCTATTAAAGAGCCCTTAAAAACATCAACTTTAGAATATATGGCAGAAATAATAAATAAATCTCACAAGCCAATTATTTATGCTGGTGGAGGGATTCTAGGTGCTAATGCATCTGATAATTTATATAAATTTGCTAAGAAAAGTAATATACCTGTGGCTCTTAGCCTTATGGGACTAGGCACTTACCCTGCGAGTGATGAATTATATCTTGGTATGCTTGGTATGCATGGTGCTCCTTATACAAATTATTTAATGAATGAGGCGGATTTAATCTTAGCTTTTGGAATACGATTTGATGATAGAGCTACTGGTAATATTCAGAGTTTCTGCCCTAATGCTACTATAATTCACATTGATGTAGATCCTTCTGAAATTAATAAAATTAAGTCTACTAATTTATCAATGATTTCAAATATAAATAATTTTTTAGAAGAGATTTTACCATATATAAATGAAGATAATAGAATTTCATGGGTTAAAAGGGTAAATAGCTTTAAAGAAAGTCATCCCCTTCCTTCATATGAAGATGAAATGCACCCAGTTAATCTAATATCCTTTGTAGCTTCTAAACTTTCAGATAATGCTATTATTACAACAGATGTTGGACAACATCAAATGTGGACAGCTCAAAGATATCCATTTAATAAACCAAGAACCTTCTTAACATCTGGTGGGCTTGGAACTATGGGATTTGGACTACCTGTAGCTATAGGTGCTGCACTTGCAAAAAACGATGAACAAATAGTTTGTTTTAGTGGTGATGGTTCTATTTTAATGAATATACAAGAGCTTGCAACTTTAGCTGACTTTAATCTAAATGTTAAAGTTATAATTCTTAACAATCATCATTTAGGATTAGTTCGTCAACAACAAGAACTATTTTACAATAAGCACTATATAGCATCCAGCTTTATATCTAATCCAGATTTTAAAACTATAGCTAGAGGCTTTGGCATTAATAGTTACGACTTAGATGAAGAAGAAAATCCATTTGATAAGCTTGAAGAATTACTTAGTATAAAAGGACCTTGTGTTATAAATGTTCCAATTAGAGAAACTGAAAATGTATACCCGATGGTAGCACCTGGTGGATGCAATATTGAAATGATAGGCGGTGAATTATAATGATTAATATTGAGTATTATCTTGTAGAACTAATTGTAAGAAATCACCCTGGTGTGATGAGTCATATAACTGGATTATTTACAAGAAGAGGATTTAACCTTGAAGGAATCCTTTGTGGTGAAGTTGGAGATGGTAGCACTAGTAAAATGTTTTTACTTGTTAAAAATGATTCAGTATTAAATCAAATAATTAAACAGCTAGAAAAGCTTTATGATGTTATTGAAGTTTCATTGCATCAAGATTTTGATTACTCTGTTTTCCCTAATATTGATAAAGTACTAAAAATCAAATAAATATTTATTATATACTGGGTGAAAGGATTTTCCTACGTTGTGGAAAATGTGATATAGCAACCTGTGGTTGCTTTATAAGTTCCGTTAAAGGGTAGCAAAGCTACCTGTATATAGCAATTAAAGTGAAAAATATACTAATAGAAAATATGTTTTAAAATAATTTTAGCATCTACTGTAACTAATGCTATATTTTAACCATAATTGGTGCACTTTTTTATTAGCATTTTCAATGGAATGGCTCATTATTTTAATAGCACTACTGGTGTACTTTTTTAATAGCATATGGCACACAATTTTCTTGACATTCGCACTTTTGACGCTTACTTATAAAAAGGGTTAAATCAAGATTCATTTTGACTTAACCCTTTTCTTAAAATTCATATACATAATCTGCAATTTCTAACATATCTTTATCATGAGTTATCAGAAAAATTATCCTATCTTTTTTATAATCTAAAATTAGTTTCATAAACTCTTTACAACTATCACTATCTAAAGAGCTTGTTGGCTCATCAAATATAATAATTGGTTTTTCAGTTATTAAGGTTCTAATAATCCCTATTTTTTGAAACTGTCCACCTGAAAGTTTTTCAGTTTCATTAATATTTGAATCTATTCCCTTATCTAACTCCTCTATTAAATCTTTTAATTTCATTCTTTCACATAAAATATTTAGCAATTCTTCATTATATTCTCCATCTAAAAATATATTGTTTTTAATACTATCATTGAATATTACTGATTTTTGAAAACAAAATGAAATTTTATCTAATAAATTCTCTCTACAAAGTTCTCTTATATCTGTTCCATCTATAAAAATATTTCCTTTATACTCATTCCAGATTCCTAATAAAAGATTCATTGCAGTAGTTTTTCCTATTCCATTTTCACCACTTATAACCACAACATTATCTCTCTTTGCATATAGAGAAAATTTTTTTAATACTTCCCTTTGTTTATCATATGAAAAAGATACTTCCTTAAATTCAATATTATTTATATTAGTACAAATATAAATCACCTCATTTCCTATTTATTAAAGAATTCTTTTACTTTTGTAGCTCCTTGATAAAACTCTACAATTTTGCCACCTTTAATTTTTATTACAGTTGGAACTGCTCCTACTCTAAACTCTTCATTATCAACTATATTAATTCTTTTTGTATAGTCCGCAGCATAAACTTTATTACGTTGTATATTAACATTTGCATTATTTTTATATCCTTCATAATTTTCATCATTAGCAACTAATATTCTATAATCAATTACTCTGCCATCATCAGTCTTTAAGTCCCCAGTAGTATATTTCTCAGCACTTTCTCCTTCATAATACACTATGTTACCATTACCATCTAATTCACCAATCTCAATATCATATCTTTCATGATGAATTTTCATATTATACCATCCATCCTTATTTTCAAAACTGTCCATATTTACTGTATATATTCCATTATAATTATTTTTTTCTGCATAACTCTCTAAATCAGTTTTTACCATATTACAATATGGACAAGAGTTTTTATAAAAATAAACTGCATATTCCTTTTCATCTTTTAAAAATATTTGTGAAAAATATGTTGATTTAACTCTATCATATATATCGATGTTATTTTCTATTTCCATTGCACTAGCTGGCTTCCCTAAAACTATTCCATTTATAAATAATAATAAACTGATTAATAATAGACTTACTTTTTTCATTACTCATTCTCCTCTAAAACCATATTTACTCTTTCAAAACACACTTTTATTTGTGTAAAACTTAAAACAAAATTTATAATTCTTCCAATTGGACCAAAAAGTCTATTTACATATAAAATAAATATACTCAAATCTCCTAAAGACATTGTATTATTAATAACCTTATGGCTACCTATAACTAAAAAAACAATAAGAGCTATACAATTTAATACACCTACTACTAAATTTAATGAGTAAGACATTAAATTATTTACTATTTGCTTTTCTACAACCTTCTCTCTAACTTGCGAATATCTATTTATAAAGTAATCTCTTCCCTTATATGCTATTAGCTCATATAAATTTGATATAAACTCCTTTATAGCTGAGTTGTTTTTATCCCTTAATTCTGAAAGTTCCTTAACCTGATTTTTTATTTTATCCTTCATTAAACATGTAATAAAAATTAAAATAGGATATATTATACATACAGGTATAATAAATGTAATATCAATAGATCCTAAAAAAAATAAGGTAACTGCTAAAAATAAAACATCTCCTATAAATGAGAATATTTTCTTACTAAATAAATCCTGTAATAAATATATATCTCTATATAGTACTCCCATCAACATATTATTCTTTTTACGTATATCACTTCCATTGAAATCAAAGCACTTTTTTATAATTAACATTTCAATGGCATATGTGGATTTATTTCCTATAAAGCTAAATAAATAATTTAATGATATAGTTCCTACTAAAGAAACTAAGGTAATAACCCCTAATAAAACTAGATTATTATTTAGAGATACTGTATCTCCATTTGGTATATTAAAATTTAATATATCTCTTATCGTACTTGGAAAAACCCAATTGGTTACTCCATCAACTACTAATAAAAAAATTATTACTAAATACATGTACCAATAATTTTTAATTACATTTATTAACCATTCATATTTTTCAAAGTACTTTTTCAAATTTTCCTATACCTCCTTACTAAATCTATAAGTGTTTTAACATTACATATCTCATTTGCTGTTAATCTTGATATTTCAATTTCAAGTTTATAATAATCTATGATTTTATTAATCAATTCAATTATATTATCATAATTTAACCCTATTTCTTTTTTCATAAGTGGATAATATAGAATCTCATTTTTGTTTAGTTCTCTGTTTGTTACTTCACTTAATAATATAATTATATTGTTAAATATTTCCTCATCAATATCTATACTGCTGTAATTACTACTATTTTTTTTTATACAAGATCTGTAACTTTTACTTTTAAGTAATTCTATAATATCATCTATATTTTCTAAATTTTCTTCTATCATATATTTTAATATAATACCTGACGCAACGGCAGTAGCTTTACTATTTCCATTAAACAATCTATATTGGCCCTTATGATCCAAGGCAAATTGTGGTGTATTATCAAACATTCCTTGAATAGTTGAATCTTCATTAAATATAAATTTATCCGATTGTCCATTTAAATTTATACCCTTAATACCAACAACATTATCAAGTGAAGCTGGAATTGAATCTATTCCCGAATTATGCAAAGAAGCTACAACCAATTTATTTTGTTTTTTTAATAAGTTTAATAATTCATAAACTTCACTATAATAAGTTTTATTTATGGTTGCCAAACTTATATTTATTAAATTAACCTCTATTTCTAAACATTTTCTTAAAGATTCAATTAATAATTTTGAACTTACTTCGCCAAACTCCTCATATATTCTTATTGGTACAATTTGTATGTCACCAATTATTGAAGTTATTATAGATGCACATTTAGTCCCATGACCTTGAGTATCACTAATATTATTAGAATAGTAAAAATCATTATTTCTCATCTTTATTTCTATAGCTTCACCATGATATATATTGAAATTGTTTTCTGATAAATTTATACCTGTATCAATTATTGCAATTTTTTTTGTCATCTTATAAATGCTCCAAATAATTTGTTATTACCTTATGGTTTATTTGATTTAAATAACAATGTAAATCATTAGGTACATTTGCATCCTTATTCGTTCTTAAATTTATATACTTACATCTGTTTCCATCGCAAAACTTTTTATAAAAACAATTATTACACTTAAGTACTTCTTTACTATTCATAATATCAATGGTTTCTATTGATTTCTTATTTATCCCCTCTTGAACATTTCCAATAATGTTTTTTTCATCACTCATTGAATAGCTACAGGGATAAATGTCACCATTATAATTAATATGGAAACTACTTTTGCCTGCTCCACATTTATTCTTTTCCTTAAATGTTGCTTTTTTTATATTGCTTAATTTAGCTCTAAAATTATTATTATCATACTTTTGTAAATATGAAAGAATTTTATCTAAGTTAGTGTAGTATTTTAATATGTCCTCCTTACTCCAGCTTGTATTTGTAAAATCTAAAACAGATGATACGCTATAATGCCCAAGCTCATGAAAGTATTTAAATGTTTCAAACAAATTATTAACTGTTTCTGGAGTTACTGTTGTCCTAATTCTTGGATTCACTCCACTTTCTTTTAATGTATTTAGATTTCTCATTACATCATCGAAAGTACCTTGCCCATTAATATATATCCTATTTTTATCATTTACTTCTTTTACGCCATCTAAGCTAACACTAAAAGAATAATTTATATGCTCTTTTATAAAAGAAATTATATCTTTATTCAATAAGGTTCCATTTGTGGTCAAAGTAAATAACAACTCTTTTTCCTTACTTATGTTATTTTTAATGTTATCAACTATAAACCTTGCCACTTCTAAATTTAAAAATGGTTCCCCTCCATGAAGACTAATTTTAATTTTTTTATCATTGCTATTTTTAATTTCTCTTATACTAAATTCAATTGCTTCCTTAGCTATATCGAAATTCATCTTTTTATTTTCTTTATTTACATAACAATAAGTACAATTTAAATTACATTGTTTAGTAATCCAAAATGATATATTCATATAACACCTCTTTATATATAAAAAGCAGGATTCTTAGTTATATTTTGATTTTTCTAATTATATTTATTTTTTAGTTTTTTAATACCAAGTTGTTGATTCGGCATCACAATCGTATGTGCCATCTGAGTAATAATGTCCACAATCTGAATCACAATCACTTGAACATCCATCATCTGTGAAAATCCCTTGTATTTCTAAATCAACTATTTCTTCTTTTAATAATTCTAAATTTTTCATAATAATCAATCTCCTCACTTTTAACCATATAAATTTTTATTTTTCACTAAGAATCCTGCATTTTACCAATTTAATTCCAAACCTTGGTCATAAGTAATTCCTTTTTATGCTCACAAAGTTCATTAAACATCTTTTCATTATTTTTTATATTGATATAATTTCCTAAACAACTCCAACAAAATAAATTTACTTTGCAACCTCCACATTTGTCAGAGTTGTAAGGTCTAATTTTTTCAATTTCCTCGTTTATACTAAAACCTTTATTATTTATTATGTTTTGAAGACTTTCATTTTTTATTAAATTACCTAAGCAAAATTGCTTGTCCATCAATAACTGGCAAGGATATACATCCCCATTTTCATCTATACAAATCTCCTTATATATAGGGCTACATTCCTTTGCTCTCACTATATCACCTTTTAACTCTATAGCTTGTTCAATAACATTACTCATTAAATGTTCCTGACTCTCCTGCCCTCTTCCAATTGGAGTAAATCTTCTCAAAACCGGCTTACATTCTAATTTCTTGCATAATTCAACAAACTCTGTTTTATGCTTTTCTGTAGTCTTTGTCACTGTCATAGATAAGAATATATTTGCAAATTCATTTTTCTTTATTAAATCTATTTTAGACATTACATTTGCATAATAGTATTTTCCTCTTATATCAGAGCACGTCTCTTCATCAACACCATCTAGGCTAATTGAAATTGTATCTATTAGGCCTACAATTTCCTTAACATTTTCTTCATTAATTAACAGTGAATTTGTAGATAATATAATTTTCCCATCGTATATGCTTCTAAGGTATTTTAATTCCTTTAGAAACTCGACTCTACACAGAGGTTCTCCCCCACTTAATGTTATACTTAATGGATTTAATTTAGCAGCTCTATCAAATATAGTTTTTAGTTTTTCACTTTCTAAATCATTAATCTTTTCAAAACTAGATTCCTTACTACAATGCTTACATTTTAAATTGCACTTATTTGTGCAAATAATAAAGATACTTTTTAAATCTTGAACTATATTCTCAAAGATATACCTTTCATTACTTTTCTTCACAACCCCAATTTTTATAAGTGAATTAAGTAAATTATTTATATTGTTCCTTATATAATCTGGATATTCATTAATTAATTCATTGTTTTCATCTCTTAAAATTCTCAATACTTCATCATAATATTTTTTAGAAGTCTTTAAGTAGTTCCCATTTGATATATTAGAAATAATAACTTTATCCCCATTAAATATTGTTTTGTAATTTAGTTGTTTATACTTCACGCTTTCCTCCTCCTTTCTTATTAAGTGGCCTTTATTGATTCAATTATATTTTCATTAAGAACCTTACTGCCTAGTAAATTAGTAATAAATCCTGGAATAATAAATATTAGTAATATAAACACTATATTTGACCACATAGGAAATACATAAATACTGTAAGTAGCAGATTCACTAAAAATTGATACACAAATATACCCCAATATATTTCCAATTATTAAACTTATTATGGCCACAACTCCTGAAATGAAAATAAACTCTTTTCTTATAACACTTTTAATTCTTTTTTTGTCTACGCCAACAGCTCTTAAAATTGCGAATTCACTTTTCCTTGATAAAATTGAAGTGGTTATGGAATTTATATAATTTACCATTGCTATGATCCCTAAAAGGATAAATATAGAATAACTAATTAGAACTATCCCTCCCTTTTCTTTAGTTTTAAGCTTTACGAAATCATCTACAGTATTTACCTTAATATTAGGATTGCTTGCTGTGATTTCTGTAACTTCTTTTTTAAGATCATCTATTTTAAAATTCTCACACTCTAATTGAACAACAACGTAATCCTCTGAATTTTTAACTATATCATTATCATCTAAAACATAAAACTCACTACTCTTTGTAACCTGTTTGTTACTCATATCACTTAAGGCTATCCCCTGAACTTCTAATGTATCGATTCTTTTGCTTCCATCTTTTAAAGTACTTTCAACCTGCACTTTATCTCCAACCTTGTATTTGGGATTGTCCTTTTCATTACTTTTACAAAAATATATTGCTCCATTTTCATTTTTCATTTTATTTAAATCAACAGCACCATCTAATAAGTTTGATTTCAACATATTTATTGCTGTATCATTTAATCCATAAACTCCAACTGATTTTTTTGATGTTACCTCTTTAGCATTCATTAATTTATATGTTCTTATCTCTGAAACATCTTTATTGCTTTTCAATTGGTCTACAATTTTTTTACTTATATATCCATATCCCATTGTATTTCTCTCATCTTCAAGCCATATTTTAATGTCTGAGGAAATTAAGTATTTTTCCACTTGATTTTCTATATCCATTGACTTAACTATTGTACTTCCCATAATATATACTACTGAACTTAATATAAGTGATAAAATAGTTATTAGTGTAATCTTTCTATTTCTCGATAGGTTTGCCTTACTCAATGATGATTCTAAACTTAAACTTGAAAAATCTTTTTCATTTACAGTTCCATCAAAAAAAGATACCTTTGTTCCTTGTATTGGAGATAATTTTATTACCTTCTTTAATGGACTATTTGCACTTAGAATTATGGTTAAAAATACAATAAGTAAGACCACTGGAGCTATCCACCATTTTATAACAATTAAGATTTCTGAATTATATGGTGCAAAAGGTATTAAAATCTTAGAAATCCCAATTCCCAATAAAACCCCTATGGGAATTGATATTAAGGATACTATAACTATTTCCCAAAGCATACATTTTGTTAACTGCCATTTTGTAAAACCTATAGTTTTTAGCAATCCATAATTTTGAGTTCTATTCTTAAATGATAAAGAATAAATATTATATATAATAAAGAATGAAGATGCTAAAATCATAATAGTAATTAGTATATATGGAATATTCTCCTTTATATTATCAATTAAAGTTTTATCTAATAAATTCTCATTTATTCTTAATTTATCTGTTGATATACCAACGTCGTTACATATTTTATTTAATTGATCTCTCGCCTCACTCTTACTTTCAGTTAAGAGATATATTGACAACCCCTCATCTTCTATATTTACTTCTAAGGACTCTTTTACTAATGCATGATTTTCAATTTTACCCTTATCTAAATCTGATACATTCACTATTGCTCCGTAATAATAAAATCCACTTGCTGCTCTTTGTTTTTTTGTCATTTCATCTAAGCTACAATAAAATGTTAGTAATGTTGTTAAAACTAAAGTAACTATAATAATTGTACTTACTAAGATTATTGTTGTATTTCTATTTCCTTTTACATACTTTTTAGCAATATCCCTATAAGTACTCTTCATCTACTACTCTCCCATCACTAATATTTATGAATCTATCTCCTGACAAAGCAACTTTTTCATCATGTGTTATTAGTATTATTGTTTGTTTAAACTTTCTACAACAATTTTTCAATAAAGTTATTACTTCTCTCGTATTATTTGAATCTAAATTTCCTGTAGGCTCGTCTGCCAATATGATTGCTGGATTATTTGCTAATGCTCTTGCAATTGCAACTCTTTGCTGTTCTCCACCTGATAATTTATGTGGCATATATTTCTTTTTTGATATTATTCCTAAAACACTCATTATTTCATCAATATATTCTTTATTAATATCAACTTCATCTGCCTTTAATGGGAGAATAATATTTTCATATACACTTAAGATAGGTAGAAGATTGTAAGCTTGAAATATAAACCCTATATGTCTTCTTCTAAACCTACAAAGGTCATCTTCACTTAAGTCCACAATATTTTTATTATTTATTATTACTTCTCCGCTTGTTGGTTTATCTAGTCCACCGATAATATTTAATAAGGTACTTTTCCCTGATCCAGATGCACCAATAATCGTTACGAATTCCCCTTTATTTACGCTTAAATCTATGTTGTTAATTGCATTTACTTTATTGTATTTATCTTCATATATTTTAACTAATGATTGCACTTTTAAAATTTCCATAAATTTACTCCCTTCTTTATTTTTATTATATCCTCATAATCTAACACTCAAACTAAATTAACCTTACATATTTGTAAGGTGTTAACTTATTCTTTATAACAAGTAACTAAAAAAAATGCATCAAACCTTTAATTTGATGCGTTATATTCGTTATAAAATCTTATATTCACTATTGTTCCAATATCTTGTTTTGATAATATCTCCATGGATCCATTTTGCTTTTCAATAATCAGTTTGGATATGTAAAGTCCAAGTCCAACACCTTCTTCTTTTAAGTTCTCTTCCCTCTTTCCTCTATAAAACTTTTTAAATATCTTATTAAAATCATCCTTTGATATTCCTATGCCCTTATCTTTAACAGCTATCATATAGCTTACTTCATCTATAAATGTAGAAATTACTATTTCACTATTTGGTTTTGAGTATTTAATAGCATTATCAATTATGTTTATCAATGCCTCTCTTGTCCAATTAAAATCATGATATACCTCTTTATCAATTATATTATTAATTGATATATCTATATTTTTTTCTATGGCCTTACCATATACATATTCCATTGCTTTTACTAGTGTATTCCCTATGTTATACTTCTTTCTATTAATCTGTATTACTTCCGTTTCTAGCCTTGATATATTTATAATATTGGTAATTATATAGTTAATTCTCTCAATTTCATTTTCACTTCTTCTTATAAAATCATTTCTTTTTTCTAACTCTAGGTTTTCATTTTTCATTAACTCATAAAAAATTTTTAATGAACTAATTGGAGTTTTTAATTGATGTGTCATTGTATTTATTAGTTCCTTTGTATTTTCCCTTTCACTTTTCATTTCTTCAACCATCAGTTCTATTCTCTGACATATTTCATTGATTTTATCTTCATATTTAGAAATAAATAGTGAATGGCTTGTATTAATATATTCCACCTTACCATATATTATAAAATTGTTAGCCACTGTAATTATTTTATTGGCTTCTTTTTTTAACATATGAAAAATCAAATATAAATTAATTAAAAATTGTCCTATAAAAAATAATATAATAAAACATACTATCATTATTATTTCATTGTTATTATTTAAATTTAGTTTGTTATACTTGTTAAGCAAATTATCCGAATACCCATATTCTTCTAAGAAGTTTTTTCCTAATTCTACATTTACACTTGTATTATTATTAAATACAATATCTTCTACCTCTGATTCAGTTAAGTTATATTCATTTATTAGTTTTCCGATAATATTTGCATAATTATTATTTTCAATCTTTTTCATATTACTGTTAGATTTAAGAATTCCAATTATGGCTAATATAATTACTAATATAATAATTATTATGTTAGTAATTATAAATTTTCCTACTATTCTTTTACTATCTCCACTTTTCACCTATATTCACACTCCACTTTCCACATATAGCCTAATCCTCTTATTGTATGAATATATTCTGGCATTGAAGGGTTAAATTCAAGCTTTTCCCTTAGTCTCCTTATGTTTACTGATATTATATTTTCATCTACAAATTTTCCATCTTGATCCCATATATTTTCTAAAATCATATTCTTTGATAATATTATCTTTGGATTATATAAAAACAATGATAATAGCTCAATTTCCCTTTTATTTAAAATTATTTCAACTCCATTTTTCTCTACCTTCATAGTTTCTTTATAATAAATAATATCCTTTGATTTAATAAGTTTTTCTTTCTGCACTTTATTTAATCTTCTTAATAGTGCTGTAATCCTTGCAATTAAAACTGAGACTGTAAATGGCTTTGTTATATAATCATCTGCCCCTAGATTTAGTGCATTAACCATATCAACTTCTGTATCTGCAGCAGTAACAAATATTATTGGTATGTTGAACATTTCTCTTATTAATCTACAAAAAATAATTCCATCTCCATCTGGTAAGTTTTTATCTAAAAGAATTAGGTCAATTTCATTTTTTTCTAATAGGTTAGTTGCTTCTTTTATTGTTTTTGCTTTAAATACCTTATAATTGTTTATTTCTAATGTAAATGATACTGATACTGACATGTCTTCATCATCTTCTACTAACAATATTTTAATCACTTGACAAATCACCTCTTCGTTAAAATTTTACCATTTTTTACGTTTTTACTCAATAAATGTTTCTAATTTCAGTATTTACAGGATTTTTTCAAGAACTACTTTACCTATTATATAAATTTTTATAAATTATAGAGGTAACTTCATCTTTTTAATAAAACCTAAATTAGTTATGCAAAGACTTTAATATTATACAATTATTTAGTATAAAGGGCTGTCCATATGATAATACTTGCATAGAATCTTTCCATTCTTCAATCAATGATGAAGAAATTTATATAAATATATACCGTACCTTCAAATAAGTATTATAGATATATTTAAATATATTGAAGGTTGGTATAACAGAAAAATGCTACACTCTGCTATTAATTATATAACTCCAGATCAATGTGAATTCCTAACTAGAAGTGCAGCATAAAAAAAGTTAGGCTATCCCATATACAATATAATTGACATTACTTCAAATTCAAGTTTTAATCTTATTTTTTATCAAAAAAGATAGACTTTTATAACAGCCTATCTATCCTAAATTATTATTTAATTTTATTATCTGTTCTATTGAAAGCCCCATCCCTTTAGCTACTGTTTCAACATCAACTCCTAATTTCAAGAAATTGATTTCATTTTCAGTTGATTTTCTTTCCTCTGCTGAACTAATCATATTAGCCCTTTCATATAATGATCTTTCTCTCTCATAATAAATCTTCATAGATTCTTCATCACTACTTAGGTATTCTATTTTTTGCTCAGCTTTTTCTATTGCATTCTCTGTATTATTTTAACTCAAATACTTTAATTATCTCTTTACTAATATGCTTTTACAATGTAACTTAAAATCTTCAAAAGTACCTTTTTCTACTCCTGTACCTTTATTTATTTTTCCAGTACTAAAGTTATATTCTAATGAACCATATGCAAGTTTAGCACTTAACACAGACATGCTGTCATCCGTAATGCTGTATCTTGAATTTGAATCTATAAGCATTTTACAGAAATCAACAAACTCATTAGCTTTTTCATTATCTCCTGAGGCTACAACATCTATTGCAAATTTGAAGAAATCATATCCACCTCTAAGATCAACCATTGCTCCCCCACCTATTGAAAGGACTTTACCTGTAATATAGAAATATTTCATCGCTCCAAATACTATTGTTTTGTATTCGCTATTTATTTCTAACCCATTACTTACATATTGAATCATTTCATTTTCAATAGTCTCCCATGCAATTTGTTCTGGACTTACTGGTGTTGTAAGTGCTTGTTTAAACTTTTCAATTGCAGAATCTAAATTCTGTTCAACTTTTACATTTGATCCATTGATTGATATCTTAAATTCACCATTTTCATATACTAAAGCTACATTATTGTTCATACTTACTCCTTTTACTCACTATATAATCTCATTCATTTTTCTTTGTTAATAATAATTATTATATCATAAGTATTTCTAGTATGCACTAATAAATGCATTTCGATACATAGACTAAGTCAAACAAATCTATAATTCTATCTTTATTTATATCACATCTTTCAATAAACTCAATATCGCCATTAACTTTATTGTACTTTGATGCAACTATTGATAAATCCTCAATATTAACCTTGCCATCCTTATTTATATCTTCCTTCATAAACTCTAAAATAATGTTAGGTCCCTTATACATATTGCCTTCTGGCATTCTATTATTTTCAAGCACTGTAGCTGACCCTTTAGAATTATTTAATATATATGCTTCTCCATCATCTAAATAAAGGTCATTATTACAAAACATATTGCCAATTCCCCAGCCTTCAACCTGCACATGAATTTGGAAAGCATCTACTATATTAGTATTGTTGTTTCTATACCCTTTATTATTTCTAATTATAGCTTGATTACCTTTAACATCAATAAAGCTGTCTGCATAGTTTTCACCAGATATTCCATCACCAATAAAAGTACATCCTTCTATTATAGTTCCGGTTGTTCCTTCTTTAATATCAACGCTTTCAGAAGCAACACTCGGGCCAATTGTGCAATCTCTAACTATATTATTGTCACATTCTTTAACAAATTCATTCCATTTACCTTTATCAGATCCTATATATACACCTTCACCCATACCCTTTCTTGTAGTTCCAGTATTATATACTTTGCTATTCACAAGGAGATTATTTGAACTTCCATCTCTAAAATGAACACCTTCCATTTCAACACCATAAACTTCACATCCGTTTATAATATTGTAGCTTCCTTTATCAATCATTATTCCTTTTTGACCATTTGTAAACTTTAAATTATTTATATTCCAATAACTTCCTACCAAAGAAAAAACATATCCTGATGAACTTCTAAGACCAACTAGTTCACTAGGACTTTTAGGGTTTTCACTTTCAATTATTATAGGATTTTCTTTTGTACCACTAGCATTAGAATAAAACCAACCATCAGTCATCCATGCACCAACATAAGAACCTTCTGCAATTATTATTCTATCACCTGCTTTAGCATCCTTAAGTGCACCTTGAATTTCTTTTACTGTAGTACAATACACAGTTCTTAACACTCCACTATAATCCACATCTACTGCTTGAGCTTCAAACTTCACAGGAACACTTAGAATAGCTATTGATACAATAAATATAATTAATCTTCTAACATTTAACCTCATATACCCCACCCACTTTACATATATTTGTAATTTAATTATAATTCACAAATACATACCAGTATATGGATAATTAAACTTTTATTGATTTTCTTTTACAGATGCTTTAATTCTTTTACTAGCTAGTAATCTTGAAGCTATAAATGATACTAAAGGTACTGTTAGTATAACTCCTATACTACCTGATACACCTTGCATTATCTCAATTCCAATTGAATACATATTAATAACTTGATTATATTGCATATTATAAGCATAAATTAAAACTAATGTATTAAGTGAACCACCTGTAAATGCTAAAATAAGCGTATTAGACATTGTTCCCATCATATCTCTTCCTACATTTATTCCTGATTTAAATAATTCGTTTTTACTTAAAGATGGATTTTTATCGTATATTTCATTTATCGTAGAAGCTACAGACATAGAAACATCCATTACAGCTCCCAGTGATGCTATTAGAATTCCTGCAAATAATATTCCACCTATCTTTAATTCACTTTGACTTGCTATAAAAACTAACTCCTCTATATCTGCTACATTGTTCCCTGAAATATTAGCAAAGTAACCAAATCCAAATGCAAATACACCTGATATTATTACACCTAGTACTGTTCCTAATATTGCAGATAGTGTTTTAACGCTATTTCCACCTATTAAATACATAGTCACTATAGTAATAAGTATTACTATGACTACTGCTGAGAAAAATGCAGAGTATCCTTTAAATAACATTGGGATAAATATAAATATAATACATATAAATGTGAAAATAAGTCCTAAAACTGACTTCAGACCTTTTTTCCCACCAATTGCCCATATCATAATTAAAAATAATGCAACAAATAAATATATAATAGGTTCTCTATCATTAGCATAAACTGATGCAACTGTCTTATCACCAGAAATACTTGTTGAAACTACAACTTTCATACCTTCCTTGCAATCTGCACCATATAGATACCCTGAGAAACTTGTCGCCTCAATACTTTCTCCTTTTAACTCTCCACTTAAAAGCTTTATCTTTACTATTTGATTTCCAACACGAGAACCATCTTCTTGTAGATTATCCTTTATAACCTCTTCTACTACAGCCTTATCAAAAGATGTACCTTTTTTATTTACAAGCTCTGGTCTATCCCCCTGATTAAATAAGTATAAAAACACAAAAAACCCTATACCTAGTAGTAGGATTATCCCTCTTCTCATAATAGTTGATTTATCATTAAATAGTTTTGATAACATGATGCTTTTCCTCCAATGTTTTTCTTTAAATTTAAATTACAGGAGCATCTATTATGCCCCTGTAATTATTGATTAACTATGTTAACTTGAAAATTGCTATTTAACTTGTTGTTTCTTTTTCTTCTTATTGATGAATACTAGTCCACCTAAAGCTGATATTGCTATAACTAATGGAAGTACACTAAATGTATCTCCTGTTTGAACCCCTGTTGTTGGTTTTGTTGTTTCATTTGGCTTTGCTTCTACAACTAAACCATTTGCTTTAGATTTAAAAGTTTCAACTGCTTTATTTAAGTTTGCTAAAGCATTATCTACATCTATTTGATTTACATCATCCGAAACTACTACTTCTTTAGCTAATTTGATTGCTGCTACTAGAGCATCTTTAGCTTCTTGTGAGTATTCACCCTTTGCAGTACCTACTAATGCTTTATCTGCAACTTCTTGTGCTGATTTAATTGCAGTTTCAAGAGATGCTTTATCGCCTTTAACTTGCATATCGTTCATTGCTACTTTTAAATTTGTGTATGCATCTGCAATTTCTTGTTCAGTAGATGCTGCTATTTCTGCAACCTTCTTAGCTGCTGCTAAAGCTTCTTCAAACTTTGCCCAAGATGAAGTTGTGTAAGTATCTTCTTCTGATACCTTGTCTAATGCTACTTCTAATAATTCATTTAAGTTTGACTTGTCCATAGACTTAACAATTGAGAAAGTATTATCTATCTTTTCTCCATTATCAGTTCTATAAGTATTTATAGTGAAACTTACTTCATCAACGTCTACAGTCGAATAAGTCGGAACATTTTCTTGCCATCTGCTAGCAATATATGATTGTTGTTTTTCTACTAATCCATAGTATTTACTACCTGAAGCTGAGTTAGCTGTCATGTATAAAATACCATTTGGATCTACTACACTACCATTTTGCACAGTAACATCTTGTACTGCATTCTTATCATCAATACTTTCTAAGAACTCAGTGTATTTGCTATCAATTGGTGTTTCACCTTCAATATAAGCATCAAATTCATCATCAGTAATCATTTTTGATTCGTCTACTGAGCCACCCTTTAATATTAATGATCTTGAATAAGTATGATCATGTCCTGTTAAAACTACATCTATATTATTTTTCTCAAAGATTGGAATTAAGTTATATCTTAAATTAGCTATTACCGGTTCATTTGAATGCTCTCCTGATCCATAAATATCTTGGTGAAGAGTAACTACTTTCCACTTTGCATCTTTATTTTCACTAACTGCTTTTTCAATTAACTCTTGATGTTCTGCTATATTATAGTTATTAGTATTTAACATTATAAATAATGTGTTACCATATGTATAATAATAATCTCCACCAGCCTCTGTTTTCCCTAAATCTGATGCATTGGGATTATTGAAATGGAATGAATAGTTTCCACTTGGTGCATCATGATTTCCTATAGTCGTTGCAACAGGCAATGACATTAATGCTCTAGGACTTAAGTATCCAGCATACTCAATTTCATTTTTGTCATAAGTTTGACTTGGTACTTTCTTATCCCTAGTTTGAATTTGGTCACCAGCTGAAAGCATAAAACTTACATTAGGATTTTGCTTTAATGCTGTGTTAATTGTATTATTCCAATTAAATGAATCATTTCTAGTAGCTGCATCTTGACCTTGTGCAGATGTTTGTCCAGCAGCAGTATTACCTGATGACGAACCTATTTGAGGATCTCCTACATATAAAAAACTAAAATTCTTACTATCTTTAGTTTGATATTTAACAGCTTCTGTAAATATTCCATTAATTTCATAACTATAATAATAAGTTGTATTATCTTCTAATCCTGTTGCTACTGCTTTATTTGACATATATCCTTTAACAGCTGTCTTTGCAGTAACTTCTAATTCAGTTGCATCACTCATATCTTGTTTCTTGGAAATCTTGATTCTTGGCTTTGCTTCTGAAGTTTTTGAGTACCATGCAAAGTTTAATTCTGAAGCATCTCTACCTGGTGTTAATGATATTTGAGTTGGACTATCTTTTATTGTTTCCCATTCCTGAGCCCAATTGCTCCATGCACCATTTCCTGCTGCACCTGTTTGTGTTGCATCTGTCCATCCATCATTGTCTGCTGCAAGCACCCCTGTACTCATTCCTGATAGTAATGAAGCTGCTACAATTGCAACCATCAATTTCTTTCCACGTCTTATCATTTCATACTCCCCCAGTACTTTTTGTTTATCTTACAAAAAAATCATAGCATAGAAAAAATCGCCAAAACGAATTGTTAAGGCGATTTTACTTATTCTTTACTTAGTTTTACATTATCTTTACATTAATTAACATGATATATCTGCATCATATTTTTTACTTGTTTCTTTAAATTTTCTCTTAAGAACTTTGGCTCTAGCACCTCTATTTTATCTCCAAAACTTAAAAACATAGACTCTACCCAACTATTATATTGTACGTTAATGCTTATTATTCTATGTTCTTCAGTTTCTCCTATATCCTCATACTCTTCAAAATTTTCACATATCAAGCCTTCAATTAATTTTGAATACTTAAATATTATCTTTATAGTATCTTGAGGCGATTCTTTAAACAAATCATTACTTATCTCATCTCTAAATTCAAAGTATTCTTCCGTTATTGATATATCTTTCATTCTGCTTATTTTAAAGATTCTCATTTCATTCTTTAATGTACAAAATCCATATACATACCAATTCAATGCTTTAAATACAATCTTATTAGGCTCAATAATTCTATTAGTTCTTTCCCCATTTAAGTTAATATAATCAAAAGATATATTTCTTTGTTCTAATATGGCTGTATCAACTAAATTAATTGTATTAGTTAATGATTTATCCGTACCCCATCTTGTAAAATCAATTATAAATCTATTAGATTTATTGTTAGTCTTATTATCCAACACATTAAGTTTTTCCATTAAGGACGATGTTTCTTTATTGCTATATGATTTATTAATTCCATCTAACAGTTGTTTTAACATCATGGCTTCATCCTTTGTCATGGAAGATTTATCAACCTTAAATCCATCTATAATTCCATATCCACCATCATAACCTTTAAATGAAACTATAGGTATTCCTGCTCTCTCTATAATTTCAATATCTCTTTGAATAGTTTTAGTAGATACTTCAAACTTCTCACTTAATTCTTTTGCTGTTACACGCTTTTTATTATTCAAAAGCATAATTATTGATATTAATCTCTCTATCTTCATTTGATAACTCCCTAACCCCTGATGTTTCCTGCATATTCTTTTACTCTTTTATTCTTCTACTCTAACTACAACGAATCTACGATATATGATGTTCCTCCAATAGGTATTAGATCTAACTCGTACCCATCATACAAATTAGCTGGAATCTCATCACCGTAATATCCCTTATACTTATCTTTAGATTTAACTCTACAAACACACATCCAGCTACACTTTATTATTAACTTCTTCAACAACTCTCTTAAGAACAGGATAATAAGTAACTCCATCCTTCACAAAAGACAATTCCTTAAATTTCTCGGCAAAAACTCCAGGATTATTATAGACAACTTCTATTACTATTTCTCTTAATTCACCAATTAGCCCTTCTACATAATATTGTTCTTTCTTTGATAATATTCTACTAATTGCTTTCTCATTAAGGTTTTCTTCTAGATTGTCACTTAAATCAAGAAGTAAATCTATTTCTGGATTTGTTTCTTCATCTATTTGAGTAAAACCATATAAGTTCACTAATAAATTTTCTATATCAAATGGTATTAGTGTTACTTCATCTAGTTCTTTATGAAATTCATACTGTAGGTAGAATATTAAATCATTGATTTCTTTTATATCTACGCTCCCTTGCAGTATGAATCTTTCTGTATCTTCTACATTTTTATCTATTATTTCATATATAAATTCTCTATTCATTGTTGTTTCCTCCAAATTAATTTATGTGCTTATTTTAACATACTCCTTCACTTTAACTACAGTTATAACTATAAAAAAATAAAAATCGCCTATTAAAGTAAATAGTGCGATTTTTAAATATATTTGTTTGATTATAATATGTAAACTTATTTATTTTCCTCATATTGTCTTAATACCTTAATTTGATTAAGATGATTAAGTATGTATAAATATTGGTCAGACTTTTTTTGCACGCTAAATATTAAGTTATCTAACGTTTCATTTTCCGTTATGGATCTATCAACAATATTAGATAAGTTATTAGTTATCTTCTCTATATTTTTCACATTAGATTCTTGTGCCTCTTTTACACGATATAGCTCTTTATTTATTTCCTTCTCACCACTAGCAATCTTCTCAAAAATAACTTTAGAATTATTTATAGTTTCTGCTGCATTTTCAACTACCTCTTTACCCTTAAATGATTTATCATTTAATAATTTCATTGTTTCATCCATGCTTTTTAACAATTCTATTATATCTCTTGCTCCAACTTGAGTTGTATTTGATAACTTTTTAATTTCATTAGCTACTACTGCAAATCCCTTGCCAACTTCGCCTGCTCTTGCTGCTTCTATTGAAGCATTAAGTGATAAAAGATTTGTTTCCTTTGCAATTCCAGTAATAGTTTTTGCAAAGCTATTAATCTCTTCATATTTGCTTTTCATTTCGTCAAATAAACTAAAGAAATCTTCAAATACTTCCGATACCTCGTCCATCTTTTTTATTGAATTGTTTAAGGTGTCCTTAGTCCCAATAATTTCTGCTTGTGAATTCCCTAAACTACTAACTACATCACTTATCATGTGATCTGTATTTTGATTAAGGTCTAATAAATATTCTTCTATACTCTTTATTTCCTCGGTAGTGTACTGTAATGCATCAGATACACTCTTAAATCCAAATGTAATTTTCCCCTCTTCTTTTAAGAGAAGCTTAACTTGATTTTCAATTTGTTCTGATAATATTAATGTACTATTGTAATCATCATTTCTTTCTAACTTATCTATATATTCCTTACCTAAATACTCTTCAGGCTCCTCTTTATTTGTTTCTTTATAAAAACGCTTAAACATATTTATTTTTCACCCCATTATTCTACTAATAAAAGTACCATAGTTTGATTTAAATGATGCTTGTAAAATTGCTCTCCGTAACTAATAAATCCTACTTGATTCTTACAAATATCAAGTAGCTCTTTATCAACAAAATCCCATAAGTTTTCATTTTTAAATTTCAAACTTCTTAGAATGCAATTAATAGATAAAACAAAACTTGGTTTAAACTCTAGTGCATCTTTTGTTTTTCTAAAACATTCATCAATATTAGTTATATGTAATACATCAACAAACGTATTAGGCATTATTTGAGAATAAAATGTTATAGACTTATCGCTATTAATTTTCATTGGAGATGTTATATATATTCCATCTTCACACCTCTTACCTAATGGATTATCCATAAAACACTTATCTAAATCTTTCTCTTTTACCCCTAATACATCTGCATATTCAACACTTGCATTTTTATTGTTAAATTTCTTTACAATTCTATTAATTGGGTCTGCATCTGTAACTAGCATTTTCTTTCCCATTGGTTCATAAATATTTTCTTTAATAATTTGAGTTCTTCTAGTTTCATTAAAGAAAATAGCTACACTATTTACTTCTTTTTTACCTATATAAATTAAAGTTTTTTCAAATTTTAAATTATCTCCAGCACTTCCCCCAATTATTTTGAAATCATTGTCCATAAAATAAAATGTAGTCATTATACTCTCTTCAACACCTAAAAGCCCATCACATAATAAAAGCATAAATGCATTCTTATTGTTTTTAACTTTATTATATGCACTTTCTAATTTCTCTAATGTCCTTATTGGCGGATATTTTATCTCAACAATTTCTGCAAGATTCTTATCATATTCAAATCCAGTAATACTATCCTCCTTATACCCATTCATTGTAAACTCTCCAGCTGTTGAACATAAAACAACATTATCTACTGCAAACTGTGCTATTTCCTTTACTTTATTAAAACTTGAAAATAAAACTACCCTTTTATTATTATCATGTTTCAAATAACTCTTGACATCATTGACCTCATTGAAATATATTGCTTTCATATTTTCTCTCCCATTACACCATCTTCATGTTACATTTTAAATTGGTATTAATTTCTTGTATTTCAATATAATTATAGTTAACTTGCCATTTTTAGTCAATATATGAGAGTTTTTTATTGTTTTCGCAATTATTTTGTTAATTTGCTATTATTCTTTGAATTATATTTCACATATTTATTTTCATTATAATAAAAAAATATCAATACCAATATTAAATTAAAGGTCAACTAATCTTCTAAGACTAGTTGACCTTTAATGAAATTATTAAAATTGATATCTTATAACTTAAACACTTCTCACTACTTTTATCTAATTATACTTGAGTAGTTTTTTTATTTTGTTGCTTTCTTCTACCATTGTATCCATTGTTTCTCGTTTTATTTCCCGCTGGTTTATTAGAAGATCCTTGTCTTCTACCTGCTGGCTTTCTTTGTTGATGCTGTTGTTTCTCTTCAGCTGATGGTTCTTGAGTCGCACTTAATGGATATGGATTTTCTTCCATTAAAGGAACATCCTTTTTGATTAATTTTTGAATGTATCTTAAATAATCTCTTTCTTCCCATGAACAGAATGAAAGTGCAACTCCATCATTTCCTGCTCTACCTGTACGTCCAATTCTATGTACATATGTTTCTGGTGTTTCTGGTAAGTCGTAGTTTATTACATGTGATAATTCATCTACATCTATTCCTCTAGCTGCAATATCAGTTGCAACAAGAACTCTTATTTTACCTTCCTTAAAGTTGTTTAAGGCTAATTGTCTAGCATTTTGAGACTTATTACCATGAATAGCTTGTGCTGCTACTCCAACTTTTTCAAGATCAGTTGTAATCTTATTTGCACCATGTTTAGTTCTTGAGAATACTAAAACTGATTTTATTGACTCATCTTTTAATATGTGAGCTAAAAGTAATTTCTTTTGTTTCTTCTCTACCATATATAATCCTTGAGTAATTCTATCAACTGTTGATGATACTGGTGTCACTTCAACTTTTACTGGATTCTTTAATAAAGAATCTACAAGTTTAGTAACTTCATTTGGCATGGTTGCTGAGAAGAACATTGTTTGCTTTTCTTTTGGAAGCTTTGCAATAATCTTTTTAACATCATTTATCATTCCCATATCAAGCATACGATCTGCTTCATCAAGTACAAAGTTTGTAACCTTACTTAAATCAACAAATTTCTGATTCATTAAATCAAGCAATCTACCTGGTGTAGCGATTAATATATCTACTCCTCTTGTAAGTGCTCTTGTTTGAGGATTTTGATTTACTCCTCCAAAAATAACTAAATTTTTAAGATCCATATGTTTACCATAAGCAGTAAAACTTTCTTCTATTTGAATAGCAAGCTCTCTAGTAGGTGCTAATATCAATGCTTTAATAGGTCTTATGTCTTTTTTAGTGTTTTTTTGTTCTTTATGTAAGTTTTGTAAAACCGGAATAGCAAAAGATGCAGTCTTTCCTGTTCCTGTTTGAGCACAACCTAATATATCTCTACCCTCTAGTGAATGAGGAATTGATTGCTCTTGTATTGGTGTTGGGCTTGTGTACCCAGCTTCTTCTAATGCCTTTTGAATCGGCGCGATTATATCTAAATCTTTAAATAACATTTAATTCTCCTTATTACTGTAATTAGTCTATTATACATAACTTTCGATAAAATAACATTACTTTTTTATATTAAGCTAAATATTACATAAATTATAGGAATATACTGTATAAATTCAATGGGGATGTATCAATTGTGATACATCCTCATACTTTTATTTAAATAACATACTCTTGATTTCATTTGCATCCTTAAATAACATACTCTTGATTTCATTTGCATCCTTAATTAGATTGCACTTAAATTGTTGCCTAATTTCTTTGTTTTTTGTCATAGTATAAACATTACTAATCCAATTGTTAATATCTATACAATTCAAAGCATACGTTGTAATTAAAATACCTAATAAACCGGAACTTTCATTTAAGACTTCTGCATGATTCATAATATTCACCTCAAACATTCCTATAAAATATACTATTCTTTTAACTGTATTTTGTTTAAGTAAATGATATATTTACTGTTCTTTTTTTAAATAAGTTATATAATGAATATATATATATAAGTTTTAAAGGAGATTTTTTAATGAAATTAAGTAGAAATGATTTATGTTGGTGTGGTAGTGAAAAAAAATATAAAAATTGCCATCTAACATTAGATGAAAAAATATTAGCCTACAAAAATAAAGGTTGTATAATTCCACCTAGAGAAATAATAAAAAATGCATCACAAATTGAAGGAATTAAAGCAAGTGCTAAAATAAATACTGCTGCCTTAGACTTAGTTGCACAAAATATTAAAGCTGGAATGTCAACAGAAGATATAAATACTTTAGTTCATGATTTCACAATTTCACAAGGTGCTATACCTGCACCACTAAATTATGGTGGATTCCCAAAAAGTGTTTGTACATCTATCAATGACGAAGTTTGTCATGGTATCCCAAGCTCAGATGTTATCTTAGAAGATGGAGATATAATAAACGTAGATGTGTCTACAATTTATAATGGATTTTACTCTGATGCATCTAGAATGTTTAAAATAGGTACTGTTCATGAAAAACTAGAAAAGCTAGTTAATGTTGCTAAAGAATGTTTAGATAAAGGATTAGAAGCTGCTAAACCTTGGGGCTTCATGGGTGATATTGCAGAAGCTGTTCAAACTCATGCTGAATCTAATGGGTATTCAGTTGTTAGAGAATTTGGTGGGCATGGCGTTGGTGTTCAGTTCCATGAAGATCCATTTGTTAGTCATGTTGGTACTAAAGGTACTGAAATGCTACTAGTTCCAGGTATGACATTTACTATAGAACCTATGATAAATATGGGTAGTCATAATATATTTGTTGATTCAGATAATGATTGGACTGCATTAACTGAAGATGGTTATCCATCAGCACAATGGGAATATACAGTTCTTATAACTGAGGATGGTCATGAGATATTAACATATTAGTAACCCACTAACTTATATTTTGTTATTATAAGTTTATATGAATGTGTCGCTATAGCTGGTGAAAGACTGTATTCTCTGAATACACTCTCACTGAGCTATAGACACTATCATAACAACTAAAGACTACACGATCACCTTTCCCACAATCTTAGGAAAGCCTATCACTTACTACTCACTTTAATTGTATTTCTAAGTTTATATATTCAGCTTCTTAAATAAACATGGACAACCAGATATTGCTACTAACCCTATAATTGCATATCTAATAAAATCAAATATTATATGTTGTGGAAATACAACTTTCAATCCTGTCTTTAACGTTATTAATATTATTAGTCCTAATAATATTCTGATTATCTTATTGTTATTTTTAGTTGGTATTGTAAAGTTAATATATTTCTCTTCTAAAAATACCCCCACTATAAATCCTAAGAATGTTCCCATACCTTTAATTAAATCTATGGATCCTGCAAATACAACTACAGGTATAAATACTATGAAAGTAATGATATAAAGTTTCTTTTTATCTTTCACTTTATAAAATAAATAATAACAAATAGTTGAAACTATAAGTCCAAATATAATTCCACATATAACATCCTTTGGCCAATGAACACCCAAGTAAAGTCTTGATATTCCCACTAAGAGTATTATTATAGTTGCAAGAATATACGTACTTTTATTTTTAAAATACATTGCTATTGTTCCGTAAAATGATGCCGCACCTTGAGAGTGTCCACTTGGGAATGATGAGCCTGTTGCTGTCTCTACTCTAAGCGATCTAATCCCAACTTCACCTATTGGCCTTTTTGCATCTACTAATCCTTTAATTGTATTATTTACTAATAGACTTGTGAAACTTGAATAAGCTATTAGTTCTCCTAGTTTTTTATCTACATTCCAATAAATATAAGCTAATACTGCAATTATTACAACTTCTTCACCAAACATAGTTATTAATTGAAATAACATATCAAAAAATTCATTATGTATACTTTGAATAGCTTTAATTATTTCTAATTCCATGACTTACCTCCATTTACTTAATATATAGAATTATACATCATAAATATTTACATTACTATATGTACTAGACTTCTCTTAGTATATAAAAAATGGGCTGTATCATCTTTTGATACGGCCCATTTTTTATATTATTTAAAGTATATTTTTTATTTGTTCAATTGAAGTTACTATTGTATCTGCATTTTCATAAACTTTATTGTCATCTCTATATCTAATAAATATTGTCTTCATTCCTACCTTTTTTGCACTTTCTATATCTGTTATATAATCATTTCCAACCATCATTATTCTTTTTGGACTTATATCTAGTTTTTTAACTATGGCTTTAAAGAACTCCTCACTTGGTTTTTCAAAGCCTAAATCCCTTGATGTAAATACGTCAGTTATATATGAAGATATTCCAACACGTTTTAACGCTTTTATAACTAAGTCTTTGTCCGATGCACCTGCATTAGTAGCAACATAGCAAGAATATTTCAAGCTTACTAGTTCTAATGTCTCCTTAACTCCAGGCATCAACTCGACATTTGGCCATTCTGCCATAGGTCCATCATACTCTTTAAAATCTCTCATTAGGGTATCACCCCAGTCAAAAACAATTGCCTTCATGTCTTCCCCCTCAATTCATCCTCTAATAAAGCACCCTCTAAATACTTTATTAAATATTATTCTTAATCGTAAAAATCTAATACATATCCCTTATTCATTGACTATAATAACCATTGAATACTATTATTGTATCACGTTGACTTTCAATAAACCATAAATTTCAACTGTCATTATACATCAAAAAAAGACCTTAGAACAAATACATTCTAAGGTCTTTTAATTTAATTCAATTCAATTACTTTTTCAAGATATATCTCTTCACCAATATTCTCATACTCAGTTTCACAACTTCCATCTGGATATTTAACAGTTTCTTTTTCAACCATTTTATTTCCATACAATATCACTTTTATGTTTTTACTATCATCAGGTATTGATGTAAAGTAGGTTGTATTTCCATCTGCTTCATTCATTATCAATTCAGCTGCTATTGCATTATTTTTATCATCAACTACCCTAACAAAGCAACCTTTATCTTTAGGATTTGTTATATCAACTACAACTTCTACTGGCGTAATCAAAATTGAGTCTAAGGAATACCCCTGTTCGTTTTTATAATTAACATCAATTCTTTTACTAATAGTCTTATCAACTGTTACTGGAACTTTAAATTCCCATGTACCTTTTAATTCTTGTTTATCTGATCTATCGCTTCTACTTCGTGTTCCAATTGAAGTTAATTTAATTTGTAAATCAAATTTTTCTGGTATAACCTCCTCTATCACACTTAGATAATATCTCTCCATACCAACAAATGTATGCTCATCTATAAATTCACCCTCTAGTCCTGAAAATCCAATACTTACTAACCCTTTATCCGAAAAACTAACTTTACTATATTCCTCCTCAGTCAACAATTGCTTTATATCAATATCTCCAGACTCAACACTTGTAAACTTAAATGCTTCTTCACTTTTAACTTTATATGTTACATAAAGCCCCTCACCATCACACAATACTTCTGCAATAGTTATGTCTACTCCATTATTTGAAACTGTTTCATTTATTGATGTAGCATATTTTGAAAAATTACCTGAGTAATGTAAATTTTCTTCTATAAGTTCAAATACACTACCTACAATAGGTATTTTTGATGCAAAAGCTGGATTAGATACTCCCAATATAAATATTAATGATAAAGATGCAACTACTGCAATCTTTGTTATTCTATTTCTTTTAAACTTTATTTTGTCCATTTCTATAGTTGCTCTTTCTATCCCAATATCTATTGATTCATCAATATTACTAGGTATATCGATATTTAAAAATTCTCTTTTATTCATATATATATCCCTCCTTCAATATGCTACCTAAACTTTTTCTTGCTCTTTTTAGATATGTTTTTACTGTATTCTCAGGAATTCTCATTACCTCTGACATATCCTGTACAGACATATCATTAAAATACTTTAATATAATTACTGTTTTATAACTATCACGTAGTCTATCAATTGCATTATATAAATCCATTTTTTCATCTAAGAGTAAATTTTTATCATCAATAGCAACCTCATCATTATACTCAGTTAAAATATTCTTCTTATTTACAAAATCAATTGCACAATTGATAATTATTCTAGTAATCCATGTTCTAAAATATCTATGATTTTTTAATTTACTAATGTTTATTAATGCTCTATATGTGCATTCTTGAAGTATCTCTAATGCATCATCTTCATTCTTTACATAGCTATATGCTGTTCTATAAAGATAAATTTTATTATTTTTAATAACCTTACTAAAGCAATTTTTATCTCCTTTTATTGCAGCCTTAATAAGATGTTCTTCCTCATATTCATCAAATTCTATTTTTTTAATGTTCACATTATCTATATTCTCCAAAGCCTACTCACCTCCAATATATTGAATTTTTTGTTAACTAAACATCGATGTTTCTCCTATTAGACATATACTCTATATAAAAGGTTTCAATTATTTTATCCATATACAAAAATTTTTATCTAAATCTTGCTATCTTAAAACATCATGTATCTTAACCCATATTAATTGGCAAAATAAAACCATGTACCTTTATGATACATGGTAAAATTCTTTTATCTTTTTAATTAACGAAGTTTTATTTTCTTCTAATTGAATAAGTCTGTTTACATTAGCTCCTGACGGATGTGGAAACCCCTTTAAAACTTGTTCTTCACATATTACCTCTTCCTTGATAAGCACACCTAGAACCTCTTCTACAGCCTTACCAAGTGGTATTATTAACACATCACTTAAATTACTTAACTCTTCAACAAAATTATTTTCTACATACTTCATAAGAAAATCACTTTTATTTAACTTAGGTGTATGACCTGTATAATTCTCACCTTTTACAAACACAGAATAAGGAATTAATGATATTGTATGTAGTAAGTTATCCTTATCCTCAAATAACTCACTACAACTATCAATATTCAATGCTTCATTTAACTTTATGTAATCAAGCATTGAAATAATATTTTTCCTTAGACTCCCACTAAATCTACCTGCAACTTTGCACATATACTTAATTTCCTCTAAACTTTTATTATCTTCAATTCCTTTTCTTGCTGTTGCCATTGCAGTACTCATTTGTTGGAACCCCGGAGTTATACCAACTATAAATACTTTAGCATCTGAATTTAAATATTCATTATGTGGTGCATAGTATATTTCTATATTTTTATCCTTTTCAACTAAAAACTCATCTATTAATAATTCATCCTTAGTATATTTATCCTTTATATCTAACCTTTTAATAATATCTATATAATCCTTTAATGCTTTTATCATTTTATTCCTCTTTAATTAATTTTCATTAGTTAATTTTAAATATTCATACACTCTAAAATCTATTCCTCTTGTTGGTTTAATTTCATCTACTTTTACATACCCATGTTTTTCATAAAAATAATGATTTCTATAATTTTGATATGGTGTATCTAGAGACCATTTTCTTGTATTTGGGTACTTATTTTCTATAAATTTCATAGCTTCAGTACCGATTCCCTGATTTTGATATTCTGGGTCAATAAATATTGATCCTATTCTCACACTATTGTTACCTAAATCATACAGGTTTATTGCACCTACAATATTGTCATTTAAAACAATCTTATAGTACATCCCATTTACCATATTGGCTACATGCCATTCAATTGTATCAATTTCTGGTGGAATAACTCCATATTTAATTTTATCTTCTTGGAATGCTTTTATTGCAACATCAATTAATATTTCTACGTCCAAATCTGAAACTTTAAAGAACTTTGCCATATAAGTCACCTCAACTAATAAATTAATATTTGTCTTTATTTTACCATATTTACCATAATATAGAATCCCCTAATACACGATTTATTATACATACATTCTTAATATTTATTTTTCTAGTTTAAACTTTTACTTGTTACTCCTTAAACTATTTATACTACTTCATTTAATTGTAATATAATTCTGAATAATACAAAAGTATTATTTTAAAGATTTCACAATACTTGTATAGTTCCTACCATTAAAAATACATAAGAGAACAATTCTATATTAACTATAATACTATGATAAGAAGAACAAGATAATTAAGGAGTACCATAGTAATGAAAGAATTGATTTGTTATCCATCAGAAATAACATCTATCGTATCTCAGTGCCCTAATCACAATTTCTCAAAGTCAGAAAATCTTGAACTTGAGTATTTAGATGATAATAATCAACTTAAAATAAAAAATGGGTTATTAAAGTTTAATCTACATGGATGTAATATAGATATTTCTAAGTTTTCATCTGCAAAACTTTACTTGTATGTAGATGATGTGCATTCCAATGACTTACATCCTTGTATTAAAATTAAAGTTTTTATAAATAATGATGATTTCACTACATGTAATTCTACCTGGAATAATGCTCCTTATTGTACTGGTACAAGGTATCATGCTGAAGTATGTTGTAATCAAATAGATAAGTATTTATGTATTGATATTAGTCCCTTAGTAATAGCTTGGATTGCTGGAAGTGAAAATAATTATGGAATTACACTCTCCCTTTTAACCGAAGGAGCTGTTAATATATCAGCCAATGATTTCATCCGTCAACCTTATCTATATATTGAATGTAGAAATTAAAAATAGGTAGTATATTATAACTACCTATTCTAGTTTCATAATAAAATTTAAATCCCTTTTAACCTTTTAATTTCTTCTGCTTGATCTTCAATTAATTTCTTATAACTATCTTCTTTATCTGTCCATTCTTTACTTAAGTCATTTATTAAAGATGCCATTTCATCTGCACTTCCTACTATTCTATTGAATAATAAAAGATTTGATTTTAATATTTCTGGTATCTCTTTATGAGAATATCTAAGTTTATGGTCTATTTCTCCATATCCCTCTTCAAATATTGTTCTTACTTGAATTTCAGCAATAACCCTTTGACTAGTTGGATAAAACTCTACTAGGTAATGTACTGAACGATAACCTGATATTCTTGATCTTACCTCAATGTTTAGTTCATCGAAAATCGAAGTATTATCTCCTGCCCTTACATTTGCAGTTACTTCGATTACCTTCCATGTTTTCATAATATATTCATGAATTGATTGCCATTGATCTTTAAATATATGTAGAACTCTTATTCCTATTAAATCATTAATTTCATTTTTATAATTATCTACTGTAAATTCAAACTCTTCATTGTATTTTTCTTTTCTATCTTCAGTTTTCCTAATAACTTTTTCAATGAGTCTTATAGGGTCCTTTACTCTTGATTTAACTGAATGTATCATCTTTTGTGAACGTAATATATTCGCTATAAAATTAGCTTGATTCTCATATGAATCCTGATATTCTGCATAATCATTATATATATTCTCTAAATTTTGTAAATCTATCTCTTCTTTATCAATTATTTCTTTAGTATAAGAATAATTTGATATAAATTCGTCTATATTAAAACTTTTTTTCATTTGATATTCTCCTCTTAATCTAAATCTGAAAATACTTTAGTTAACTTATTTTTATTTTCTATATATTTATATCATGATTATATATTACTTTATTACAATTTAACACTACTATGCTCTAATCTAAACAAAAGTTATTAAACTTTTAAACATAAATAGAGGTATGTGTCTTATGGGACACATACCTCTATTCCTATTATTTCATAAACATTAATTTCCCATTTGCTATTCCCCAAAGTTCGTCAGCATACTTAGATACTGTTCTTGAGTGAGTTACAATTATTACACATTTATTTTCATCATGTGCAAGTGCTGTCAGTATATTCATTATAGTTTCTTCAGTTTCACCATCTAAATTTCCTGTTGGCTCATCTGCAATTATTATATCTGGATTATGTGATAATGCTCTTGCAATACCAACTCTTTGTTGTTCTCCACCAGATAGTCTAAGTATCTTCCTATTAGCAGTCTCTCTATCTATACCAACTCTATTAAGCATTGCATATGCTGCTTCCTTTTCATCTGTGGTCTTTACTCCACTTATATTCATAGACAGTATTATATTTTCTAAAGCTGTTGCATTTGTAAGGAGATTATAACTTTGAAATATTACTCCTATCCCCCTTGCCCTATACTTATCTCTATCTATCTTGCTAATGTCATCACCCTTATATAGTACTTCTCCTTCATTACATAAATCCAATCCTGAAATAAGTGATAACAGTGTAGTCTTTCCTGCACCTGATTTCCCCATTATTGTATAAAGTTTTCCTGCATCAAACTCTACATTTATATTGCTTAAAACTAACTTATTTGTACCTTCATATTTATAAGTTACATCCTTTAAATTAAGTATTCCCATATCCCTCACCTAGTTCCTTTCTGTTAGAATTTTTATCGGTTCATATTTTGTGATATAACTTATACCAACCATGCATGATAATAACCCTAAAAGTAATGCTATTCCTATTATCTTTATAACTGCATCTAATGATAATTTAATTTCTACAGCTTCAATCTCCTGAGTTGTAGTACTGCTACTTGATCCTACACTCATCGATATGGTTCCACCGCCGAAGTTTTGACTATTTATATCTACTACTGCATTCTTTTGACTCTCAAGCATTATATTTGAAACTGGTTGTGCTGCTCCTGCACCTACTCCAAGACCAAATACTAAACAAATTGATATTATAATTAAAGTTTCATATATAAATCCTTTTGCTACTTTATATTTTTCCATTCCCATTGCACGAAGAACACCTATTTCATATTTTCTTTCTCTAATTGATAAAACAGATAGTATTACTAATATAATAGATCCAAAAGCCAATACAATACCCATTAATATTAATGACATCTTACCTATTCCCTTTAATGGCTGTACAACTGCATTATATCCAGCTTCATCTGTAGTTACAGAGAATACTTCTTTTAAATCTTTTTCTCTAAGTTCTTTTCTAAAGTCGTTAATTAATTCTGCATTTTTTAAATGATACACTGCTGATGTCGATATAGAACTCTTGCCTTCCTCAAACAGCTTATTATATTCTACTAAAGTATCAAAACTTGTTAAGATTTCATTCTTTCTATTAGTTGAGGCTGACTTAAACATCCCCTCACTTTTAGTTAAGTCTAAATAAGTACCTGTAACTATTAGCTTTAGTTTCTTACTTGTATCATTACTATAATAATTTTCAAGTTCTATTGTATCTCCAACTTTAAGATTATTAAGTTTTGCAAAATCTTCACTAACTACACATTCATTTGCATTTTGAAATATTCTACCTTCATTTACTTTCCTTAAGCCATCTTTAAATTCACTAAGTGAATCTAAATTAGAAGTTCCTACAACTGTAATATTTGGACTTTTATACTCTTGAGCACTTGAACCACCATCTATCACAACAGCACTACCCATTGATGTATAATCATTTTCAGCATCTTGGTCCAATGCCTTATAGTTCTCTGTATATGTTGAAAAATATCCATTAAATAAAGTTTCTTTAAGCTTATCAGACTTTGAATACTTTATAAGTTCATCTGTAGTTAACTGTGGAAATTCTATCATTCCACCATCTCCGTTAGCTAATAACTTTTCCATATCTGGTTGTATTGTAACTTCTGTTCCAAACTTTGTTTTATAATCATTAATCATTTCATTAGTTGTTGTGTGTATTATTATTGATACTGCTGTTACAGATATCATTGCAAATATTATAATTCCTATTAAAATATTACGTCCTTTATTACGTGTTAAATTCTTAAATGAATTCTTTAAAATATACATTACCTTATCTCCTAACATCTTTTTAGTGGTTAACCTTAAGATTAGTATATCAAACGAAATGTTAGCTGAATGTTAATCATAATTCTATTCTATAAATTCTTTAAATACTAAATAAAATGTTGATCCTTCCCCCTCCTCACTATCAACCCATACTATACCATCACATAATTTACAAACATGATTAACAAGACTTAGCCCTATTCCATATCCATCTTTTTTAAGTTCATTAACACGATACCTATCATTAAATATTTTAATAGTATCTTCTTGGTTCATTCCAATTCCATTATCCTTAACTTTTACAATTACGCTGCCTTTTTTATTAGATACATTCACTGTTACGTTGCTATCATCCCCATACTTTATAGCATTATCTATAAGATTTGTTAAAGCTCTATATATCCATCTTTCCTTAGCTAATATTGTATTATTTCCTTCGTCATCAAAATCAAATTCTATCTTATCTGTCACTTTATTATATTCATCACACACCTCTGCACATACTAATGCAACATCTACTGCAGTTGTCTTTATATTATCTTTTGAAGCACTTATTGTTAAAATGTCTTCTATACTATCAGACACCTTATCTATGCTTTTTATGAGTGACTTATCTTCTTTTAACTCAAGATTTGTTCTCAATATGGATAATGCATTTTTTTGTTCATGAGATATATATGAATTTAACCTTTTATAATCTTCAATATTACTACTAAACTTATCTCTAATACTTAAATACGCTTCTTTTAAGCTAGGATCAAGATCATTTATGTCTTGAGAATTCTCAATATTATTTAGAGTATTTACTAACTCCATGATGTCACTATTATTCATTCTCTTTAAAATAATCCATAATAAAAATGTTGATGTTGTTATTAATATACAGAATATAACTGTAATCATAGGTAACTCATTTACTACATTTTTATTATAAATCTTCCCAATAGTTGTAGTCGATACATATGATTTTAACATATGGTTGGCTTCACCAGTTTCTACGGCTGTAAATAATTCATCATTAGTTGGTGTAAGTATAACTTCAGGTAAAATACTAATATGTTCTTTATTTTGATAGTTTAAGACCACCACAACACTAACTATAAATATACATGTCATTATTATTGAATATACAATTAAAACTAAACCTGTTTTTGATTTTAATCTTCCCATAATGAATATCCCTTCCCTCTAATAGTCTGAATTACATCCCTATCAGCAGCTTCTTTTAACTTCTTTTTAAGCTTTGCTATATGAACTCTTAGTACAGATGACATTGGATCAAAAAATTCATCATAAATATGCTCTGCAATATCCTCACTAGACACTACTGCTGGATGCTTATTAGCAATATATTCTACTATATCAAACTCCTTAGTACCTAAATTCACCTCTTTATTATTAACTATAACTTTTCTTGAATGTGGATTTACTTCAAGTATTCCTACTCTAATAATAGGGTTACTTCTTCCATAAAACCTTCTTACAACAGCTTGAATTCTTGCTCTAAGTTCTACTATTTCAAAAGGCTTTGTAATATAATCATCTGCTCCTAAATCTAAGCCTAGTGCCCTTTCCTCTATTTCATCTCTTGCTGATATTATAATAACTGGGGTTTCTACATTATAACTTCTTAAAAACTTTAGTATATCTAAACCATCTTTATCTGGTAAATTTAAATCTAATAAAATTACATCATAATTATTAACACAAGCTTTCTCTTCCCCATCTTCTCCATAATTAGCTACATCCACAATAAATTTTAAATTCTCTAAACCACTTTTCATGTTATATGCTAATTCTTTATTATCCTCTATAATTAATAAACGCATAAATGCACCGCCTAATCTCTTTTAAGTCTTTTTAAAATAAACACTATTTCGCCATTATTTTTCCAAATATAATTAAGTTATTATAACATATTTTATGTTTACTCAATGTTAACTGCTTCTAATCAATAATATTATATTAACTTATAAACTCTCCATACCATTACACCTAATTAATCTAAATTATACTCATTCAATAATGTTTTTTATATAACTAGATAATGAATACTTTTCTACTATAATGAGAAACTAAATACTGTAATATACAAGATAGGAGGTTTTAACTATGACAATGGATGATAATGTTTCAGCTCATACAAAAGCTAAACAAATGATAATTGATGGTGAATCTTTTGAAAAAATAATTGATGAAACGCATTTAAGATTAAAAGATTTAAAAAGAATTCAAAGAGATGAAATAAACAACCATTTTTAAATATCAATAAAATATATTATTTAATGCTAGTAATCATTGTCAAAGTAGTAATAAGTACTAAGCTTATTACTACTTTTTTATCTATCATATTAAATCGAGTATTAATTGACAAATACATATATCTGTCTCATAATTATAAATATTTAAAAACTAAGGAGACGACTATGAGATTAGGAAATTACATACTAACATATACAGATACAGAATTTTGGCCATTAGACCCAAGAATTGATGAAATAAAGACTCAAGATATAGGACATGCTCTTTCTTTACTATGTAGAGGGAATGGACATGTTAATCACTTTTATAGTGTAGGTCAACACTCACTTTGCTGTGCTAAAGAAGCTAAAGTTAGGGGTTATTCAACTAGAGTTCAATTAGCTTGCCTAATGCATGACGGTTCTGAAGCCTATCTTTCAGACATAACTAGACCTGTAAAAAAAGATTTAGGCCGCTACATGGAAATTGAAGAAAAACTTCAAACTAAGATATATGAAGCTTATGGACTTTCTGATTTAACAGAAGATGAACTAAATAAAATGAAGTTAGTTGACGATGCTGTATTAAAGGCTGAAATGAAAGAACTTATGAATTTTGATGGCATTGTTGCTGAAGACTTAGTGGGTAACTACGATTTAAGCTTTAGAATGATGAGTGAAGTTGAAAAAGAATTTATTGATTTAACTTATATTCTTAGCTTTGCAGTTATGCAAGAAGCCAGTAAGTAATTATTATGTTTAGACTAAGGAGTGAATAAAATGAGAGATATTACTAATTCAAAAGGTAAAATTTTTAGACATTTCAAAGGTGATTTATACTTAGTTGTAGATTTTGTTACACATTCAGAAACACAAGAAATAATGGTTCTTTACAGAGCTCTATATGGTGATTGTGGATTATTTGTTAGACCTTATGATATGTTTCTGGAAAAAGTATCCGCTGATAAAATCAACCCAACTGGTCAAGAATATAGATTCCAAGAGTACGCTGTTGAAAGTGTAGCTCATTAATTCTTTATATAATTAAAAATAATATAAAAATCCTCTTGTTAATCATATTATAATTAACAAGAGGATTTAATTTTCTTATATTTAATCACTTACACTGATTAAATTCTTCATTTTTACAAACTCTAATATCAGTTATTACTTCATTGTAAGAGCTTTTTTACCCATGTCATTCCAAACCGATTCAAAATAATTCAATCGTACAATTTCATCCTTCTTATTATTTAAAGGATCATTATAGTAAAAATACGTATCATCATAACCAGTCAATAGAACAGCATGTACCTTAAATGAAGCTTGTACTTCATTATTTGAACTATCTTTCCACATTTCATACTCTTTAACTCTTCCAAAGTCAGAAGTAACCCATGCTACAACTGGATTACCTTCTTTTAGATTTTGTTTAATATCCTTAATACTTCCGCCAGTTAAGTTTACTGCTCCACCATCATAATATTTATTAATTAAAGGAATTAATGGATCTGGATCTACTGAATATCCTATTCCCTCATATCCAGTAACATCTCCAACAAATCCATTTTTAGGATTTCCCCAAATTTTTATTAATCCATTTGAATCCCTCTGAAGCTGAGTTTCATCCTTTTTCATCTCTTCCGCTAGTGAGATTTTATCCCTATCCACACCTTTATAATTTAACAGCATAGTTAAACTCGTTATTTCACATCCATTTTGTAACTCAGGTAACTGACATACCAATGGTACATCCATTTTTGCACCTGGATCAGCTGCTGTAAAAATAAAATAACCTCCCCCGAATAACACTATAGTAAAAATGATTAATGATACCATTCGCCTCATTAACATTTGTCTTCTTCGCCTCATTCTCATTTTTTTACTCATTGGCTTTCTTTGCCTATTACCTTTTACAGGCAACTTTGTCACATTATCTTTCATCTGTTTCCCACCCACTCTAGATTACAATTAACCCTTGATAATTTACATTATATACCATTTATTTGTTATGTTAAAGTCCATTTGGAAATTATTTTACAAACACTTTTGACCTTTATCAATCTAATTAGTCTAATATATCTTATTTCTATCTTCAAATTAAAAGAGGCATATTGAACTTAATAGTCAATATAGCCTCTATTTCTTAATTCATCATATACTCTTTTGCATGTATTTTATTTACTACTGTTAATTTATTCATATTAATTCTAAGATGAGACTCTTTGTTTTTCCTTCCAATTTCAGGGTGACGACTTACCTCTTTAAATCCCAATCCACTATATAACTTTCTTAGTTCTGTATTATCATTGGAAAACTGTATTACATACTCTGTATAATTAAGGTTATCTAGTAAATGCTTAATTAATCTTTTTGCAATACCTTTACCTCTATGTTCTTTTAAAGTTGTTAAATATTCTATATGAATCATATGATCATTAATTAATAAAGATTTATTACATTCTTTATTTAGCTTTTTATAGATTTTTCGACCCTTAAAAAAGCCTATATTTTTTTTAATTTCATCTTTACTTATATTTATCCCGCGCTGTCTATTACTAGAATAACTAATCATCCCTACAATATTTCCATCTTCCAAAGCTATATAACACTGCTCTGGGTTAAATGAATTTTTAAAAGTATCTATTAACTTACTTTTATTTTTCGTAATTTGTAATAACTCTTCATAAAATCCCTCAACAAACACTTTAGTAGCTTCTTCATTAATCTCCACTATAAATTTACTCATCTTTTTTATCTCTAAATTACTCATATTAGTTATATCTCCTTACTCTCATTATATTAAAGATGTTATACTTTAAAATACTTATCTATATGTAATATTATTCCATATACAAGCTATTTTAATCATATAGTTATTATTTTTAATTTTTAAAATATTAACTATAGTAATTAAGACTTAAAATTTATATGTTATTTTAATCAAATTAATAATAATTACGTTCTTTTAATCAAATAATAAGTTAATTAAGTATATTAATATTTTCAATATGAACTTCTTGTAAATTTATATATATAATGTATAATAATACTAATAGATAACAATTATCAAATAATACTATTTGGTTGTAAAGGAGAATAAAATGAATAAAATTTCTATAATTGGAGCAGGCTCTATCGGTGCTACCACTGCATTTGCTTTAATGCAAAATGGTATTGCTAGAGAAATCGTAATAAATGATATTAATCAAGAAAAAGCACTTGGTGAAGTTTTAGATTTAATGCAAGGAAGCTCTCTTTGTAAGCCTTGTAATGTATTACTAGGGTCGTTAGAGGATACTGCTAATTCAAATATAATAATAATTACAGCTGGTGTAGGTCAAAAACCAGGTGAAACCAGACTTGACCTAATTGATAAAAACTACAATATATTTAAGAGTTTTATACCAACTATTGCCAAACTAAGTCCTGATGCTATATTGTTAGTAGTTTCTAACCCCGTTGATATATTAGCCTATATGACTTATAAATTATCTGGTTTTCCTGTAAACCAAGTTATTGGCTCTGGTACAGTACTTGATACTGCTAGACTTAAAAGTTTACTTGGAAAATATTTTGAAATAGATGCTAGAACTGTTCATGGATATGTTCTTGGTGAACATGGAGATAGTGAGTTTATACCTTGGTCATCACTTGGAATAGGTAATATACCTGTAAAAGATTTCGCTAAACAATTTAATATTGAATGGGATGAAGAGATAGAACATGTAATATCTGAAGATGTTAAAAACTCAGCTTATGAGGTTATTAATAGAAAAGGTGCAACTGCCTTTGCTGTTGCTGTTGCTTTAGTTAGAATTGTTGAAGCTATTTTAGGTAATGAAAAGACAATTTTAACAGTGTCTACACTTCTTAACGACTATCTTGGTGTAAATGATACTTATCTTAGCGTGCCTACCATTATTGGTAAACATGGTGTAGAAAAAGTACTAGATGTAACTTTGTCTGAAAAAGAAGAAATTAAATTCAAAGAATCTGCTAAATTAATGAAGGAATATATTGATAGAATAAACAATAAATAAATTGTTTATATTTCAATATATTTAAAAAAACTAACATTATAATTTAAAATTAAGAATGATCAATCAATATAGCTAAACACTATGTGTTTATAGCTTATTAAATGATCATTCTTACTTTATTATTATTTACTTTATAAAAAATTTATTTTTATATTACTTTATAGTTAATGCTTTACTTCCAATGTCATTCCAAACTTCTTCGAATTGTATTTTATTTATTTTAGCACTTTTGTATTCACTTAAAGGATCATTATAATATAAATTTTCTTTATCATATCCAGTTATTAGGATTGCATGTAACTCAAAAGTTGCTTGTACAGTATTTCCATCTACATCTTCCCACTTAGTAAATTCCATTGGTCTTTGCATGTCTCCAGTTACCCAGACTACTACTGGCATATCATTTCTAATGCTCTCTTCTATCTCCTTTATGGTTAATCCTGATAAATTAATAGCACCTTTCCCATGATATTTATCTATAAGAGGATATAGTGGTTCTGGATCTATAGAATATCCTGGATTATCCCATCCATATACCGATCCAACAAATCCATTTTTCGGATTTCCCCATGAATTTATATTTCCATTAAAATCATACATAATTGGTGTATTGTCTTTTTCCATTTCATTAGCTAATGTAAGCTTATCTACTTCATACCCTTTATAATTTAGTAACATAGCAAGACTAGTTATTTCACACCCATTTACTAGTTCTGGCATTTGGCAGATTAAAGGAACATCTAGAATAATTGACTCTTTCACATCCATAGTCTTTCCAATAATTTCATCTATATTTTCTGTGCTTTCTATATTTTTTGACATTACAGATTTATCTATTTTTTCATGATTAGCAGCAATAAATGCCAATGGACTTGATACAACTATAACTAAAATTGCTGCAACAATTAACTTTATACTTATTTTATCAAAATGTAGTTTTTTCATAATTCCATCTCCACCTATTATTAAACATTCTGTCATAATATTTTTCATTATATCATACCTAGTTATCGTACTATTTACAAATTTCTTACACTACATTTAAAATAATTATTTAATATCATGTTTAAACATAAACATTAGTGGTAATACTTTAAACATAGAGATGAGATAAGCCTCCTTGTAACGTTCCCCCCCAGATGGTACGCTTATTTTATCTCTATTTATTATTAATTCTAATATCCTTTTTGTTTAAGATCTGAAACAACTAACACATATTTTTCAATAATATCAAAACCTTTATAATCATCTCTTCTTAAATCTATGATATCTCCATGAGAAATTCCTCTTCTCGATTTATTGCTTAATACTCCTTTGAATTCCCCCCATTTTGCAGAATCAACAGAAACGAGTCCATCATTTTCTCCTTCAAAAAATTTAACAATAAAATACGGTATAGTTAATATAAAGTCACTAAACATATTTTTCATAATGGAAGTATAACTTTGATAATATACCCCTTCAACATCTATAACATTCTCATTGAATTCTTTACTAAATGAAGTTGAAAATTGTTTGCTAGCAGTATAAAAATCAGGGTTGTTATCACCAATACGCCTAAAACATCTATTTATTATATTAGAAATAGGCTTATATATACCATCTGGAACATGGCATATAGTATCAATTACCTTTGAGCCCCTATGAGGTGTTGACATAGTAGTAAGTGATGCCACATACTTCCCCATATCAAGCATACTGATCATATATCTAGAATCCAAGCCTCCTTTTGAATGTGCAATCACATTAACCTTTTCACACCCTGTATCACTTATTATTTTGAGAATTTTTTCTTTAATATCATGTGCATTATAATGGATAGTTCCCCATGCTTCTTGGTTACCGTAGTAAACAGTAGCTCCATTCCTAATTAACTCCTTTGGAATTCTTCCCCAATAGTTAATGTATTTTAAATCTCTAAATCCAACACCATGTACCAATACAAAAGGATATTTAGTTTTGCAAACTTCAGAATCAACTCTTGCATTATGATTTATAACCTTATAAAGTTCATGGTCGAACTCAAGTTTACTAATATGACAAGCGTATAGCATAACAAAAATATTGATAATAGGAATCCATGACATAAATGCTACAAGTACTCTTTTTAAAATATTTAATCGTCTTGAAGTGAAAATCATTCTAAGCATTCCATTAATAATTAATACTCCATTCAAAATAACCATTACAACAAAATCAGCTATGTAAATATATTTAGGTATTTCAATATTATCAAATAATCTTAAACCATAAATATATATTATGATTTGAATGAAACTTGCGTACAATCCATATAAAACAAGCTTTCTTCCTCCATACATAATTCTAAGTCTTTTATTTACAATATCCTTTTTATAGTTAGGGTTGATGTTAAGTTTTATCAATACATATATGAAAAATAAAATAAACTCAAATAAAAATGTAAATTTTGCAATGTTTCCATTAATTTTGTTAAATATAAATGTTAATATAACTACATGTGGTACAACTATAAGATATACTCCAATAAACCAATTCATTCTTAAAATACTCTTTTTAGATATATCATATATTACTATTCCTATTAAAATTACAGTTACTATAAAGATTACAGCGTACATATTTTATATTATCCCCCTCATAGTTTTCAGTGTATCTATACACAAAATTCGCCTACTCTATCAAGTATACTTTTCGTACGTTAAAAAGATGTAGTTTTTTTAAAACTACACCTAACATTCTATTTATAATATTGTTAGATTCTATATGTTAAAATCTAATATAAATATAATTAAGTCTTTATCTATTGAATATGATAACTTTAAATTATTGCTATTAGCTATATTCTTACACATATATAAACCTAACCCTGAACTATTTACATGTTTATAAGTATTACCTTTAATAAATGCCTCAAATAAGTTATTCTTAATATTATCTCTAATACTAGTACACTTATTTGATATTACAAGCTTACCTTTATCAGATAATATTATATTTATATCTTGTCCATCTGAATATTTTATAGCATTGTCTATTAGATTTGAAATTAAAGTTATTATCTCTTCCTTTATCCCTTTTATAATTACATCTTCTATTTCTAAATTCATATTATATTGTTTTTCTTCTATTATAACTCTAAATACCTGTAATAAATCTTCTACTATATACCTTACATTTATCTCTTCCTTTTCTCTGCTTAATCTGGCTTCTTCTTTAGATAATGTTAATAGTTTATTTATAAGATTACTCATTTTTATAGTTTCACATTCTATATTATCTATCATCTCACTTATATCGCTATTCTTAAACTCTTCTTCTTGTAATAGTTGAGCATAGCCCTTTATTACTGTTAAAGGTGTTTTAAGTTCATGAGTTGCATTATTGAAAAATTCTTTCGATGTATCTTGAAGATGAGATATATTATCCTTCATATAATTAAATTCTGTTGTTAAATCACCTATTTCATCATTAGCCTTCACTTGTAAAGATTGTGTCTTTTCTCCCTTTCCAAATGACTTAATAGCTACTGTTAGATCTTCTAATGGCTTAGTTGATTTTTTCACTATCAAATATACTAATGTTATTAGAATTAGTACAACAATACATAGTATTATTCCTATACTAAATAATATAGATTGGTTTAACATATGTATACTAGAGTAATCTTTTTGTATAATTAAACGCCCGTAATACTCACCATCAATATAAATTGGTTGATATAAAGTTCCTGATGCAAGTTTATCTTTAGTATATAATTTTAACTTGGAAATAGTATTATCTTCTTCTAACTTTAATTCTGAAATATCATTTTCTACAAGTATTTTACCTGTTGATAATGATTCATTTTCTAAATCTAAATATACATAAACGTTGAACAATTCGTTTATAGTATTTATAATATTAAAACTGTCCTTATTATCATCTAATACTTTTGAAGTATATATATAGTTTTTTGAGAAGTCCGAAATCACGTCTATATCTTCTTTTATATACTCCTCTTCACTATTATCTACAACATAATAAATCCCTACTAACCCAATAGTCATAATTATTGATATAACTATTGCTATTGCTATTACTAATTTACGTTTTATAGTTAATCTCATTTCTTACCTCATTACGTATCCAACGCCAAAAACAGTTTCTATAATTGACTCATCTCTACCTTCCCCAAGCTTTGCTCTTATTCTCCTAATATGAACATCTACAGTTCTATCTTCTCCATAAAAATCTATTCCCCACACCTTATCTAAAAGTTCATCTCTCGTAAACACCTTATTCTTATTTCTATATAATAAATAAATAAGATCAAATTCCTTTCTATTCAGATCAATATTTTTAGAGTTTTTAATAACAATTCTAGTTTCCTTATCTATTTTAAAATCTATATTATCCTCTTCCACCATTATAGCTTTTCCATCTCTTCTAAATATCATCTTTATTCTCATTTTAACTTCTCTTATATCAAAAGGCTTAGTAATATAGTCATCAGCACCAAGTTCAATACCCTTAAGTTTGTCGATAATATCATCCTTAGCTGTAATCATAACAACATAAGCTTTTTCACTAAGCTTTTTTGATATTTCAAAACCTGTAGTATCAGGGAGCATTACATCTAAAAGAACTAAATGGGGCTTAAATTCCTCTGCAAAATTTAGTGCCTCTTCACCAGTAAAAGCTGATTTAATAATATATCCTTCTTTTTTTAAAGCTCTAGATAATATATCATTTATCCCCTTTTCATCCTCAACTATTAATACTCTCTTATCCATAATATCTCCCCTCAATTACCTTTTATAATTATTCTATAGTTATAATATTATATACATATCTGCTATTTCTAACATTATTATCAATTGGTGTGTACATTTGAGTACCTACTAATATTTTATTTCCTTCTTCATTAATTATAGCAGATGAAAATAATGATAACTCTGAGTCTTCTGGTTTGTTATTTACCTTTGTATAAATCTTAAGAGAATCATTTTTCAACTCACCTATGAATATTTCAGCTTGCTTATTTTCATTTTGTTTACTTAAAACTACTTTGTTTGACTCTGGAAAGAACGCACTTACTAACATATCTTCATCCCTATTCTTATTTATATAGCGTGTTTCTTTAGTCTTTGGATTATAAATAATTGCTATAGTTTCACCATCACCATGTCTATTTAAAATCACAATTTCCCCATCTTCATTAACAGAAACCCCACCAGCTCTTATATTAAATAATCCTCTAAGATTTATTTCATTTTCTTTATTAAACTTAACTTCATTGCCATTAAGCTCTAGTTTATATAACTTCCCAGTCCAATCTATAGCATAAAATTCTTCAGTGATTTTACTATATACAATTTCATCTAACAATGAAATGTCATCGCCCTTATATGTATACTTAGTATTATCTTTCAAATTAATTATTTGTAATTCTAGTAACTTATCTTCACCTACACCTTCATTCGATTCTTCACATTGAAAAATATAAGCATAATCTGAATTCCCTTCAATTTGTTGCTCGTACCACATGAATTGTCCATCTAACCTTTCATGTTCATAATTATAATTACCTATTACTCGCTTTTCACCAGTTCTATTATCATAATAATAAACATTTTCATCCTCTGGCTTACTAAAATGATTTTTTATAACTCCGTGGCTACCTTCTCCCCAAACATACATCATAGGCTGAATATCTGTAGAAACTAATTCACCGTCTTTCTTTAATTCATACAAATTCTTTTTAAACAACCCCAATTCTGGATATTCTTCTGTTCCTTCTGGAGTTATCCCCCCACCTGATAATCCGAATGTACCATATATCTTATTATCTTGAAAATACATTGGAAGATATAACTGATCATCATCTACTTTGACATTTATAGTCTCTTCCGTTACATTTATACTGGCATTTTTATCATACTGAACTTCAGTATCCATAATAATTGTCTTTTCCTTGCTACATCCACCTAATATAATACTTGTAGCTAACATACAACTCATTAAAATTGTTAATTTATTTCTTTTCATACTCACTACTCCCTTTTTTATTGTTTGCTATAGTTACTATTTTAGTAGTAAGTTATTACAATAATATTATAACACTTGTATTTTTAAAGAAAATTATAAATTTAAGCTAAAATGTTCGTCCTGACCAAGCTAAAGAGAAATCTCAGCTTTCGTTAAGGTTGAAATTCATTCAGAATTTCTTATAATATTGTATACCCCAAAGGGAGAAACCAATGGTTTCTCCCTTAACTCACTAAGATTTCGTAAAATTATAAATACTCTCATTAACCACAAATGCCTTCTCAACATCTATATCAGTTATATCTTCTTCCGAATACTGATGCTTATAGTATATTTCCATCAATTCTTTAAATCCTATCTGTATACTGCTATCTACCCTTTTGGCAAATTTCAGTGCTGTCTCACCTGAATATGGCGTTAAATAACACCTTTCTAGCAATTTCACACAATCTTTTACCAATACTCTAAATGCTTCATTATTTGGTAGTTGTTTTGTCTTCTTTAAGAATCTTGGTCTTTTTGTTGCTTTTAAAATCATTATTGTAGAAATTATTCCAATAATAATTACTACAATTATTATTGCTATTATAATTATTGTTTTAATCCCTATTGTCTTTGTAACAGGAACTTCTTTATCAACATCAGCTGTTGGAGGTGTTGGGTCAAATATCTTCCACCCATAACCAGGTATAAATACTTCTACAAAAGCATGTCCATTAGATGCCTTTACAACATATTCTGAACCTACGAGGTCCTTTTCAGTAACTAAGTACCCTTCTACATATCTAGCTGGTATTCCAGAAGCTCTGCATAGAATTGTCATTGCTGTTGCATATTGCTTACAATATCCTTGTTTCCCCTCAAAAATAAAGTAATCCATATACTCACCTTTAACCTCAGTCTCTGGTAAATTTAGATTATAAACATATTCTCCACTTGTAAAATGCTCTTCTATGCTTTTAGCTTTATCATAATAAGATAACTTACCTCTTGTTAATGACTTAGAAAGGTTGTATATATCATTTGATATATTATCTCCAAGTCTATTATAGTTAGAATGATATGATTCATTGATTTCTAAAAATCCTTTAGCAGTCCTTGGATCTGATGAAAAATATGTTGAAAGTTCTGTATATCTTTCATCACTAAAGTACTTAATCATTGCTTCTTGTCTTGATCCATATGCTGGTTCATCTGACATATAGTCTACAGAATACTGTTGATATTTCGAAAACTCTTCACTACCACGTTGATAAACCTCATCAAATTCATTTAAATACAAGGATTTTATTTTATTATCACTTAGAGTCCCTCTAAAAGCCTTTGAAGGATGCGCTAATTTATTCGTTTTAAAATCATTCACTGTTATGACCATTGATTTTCTAATATATTGATCATTAAACTTGGTCTTTATAGCATCTAAATCATCATTCATAACTTCTAAATTATCTAATACTGATTCTGTAAAACTCTGAATACCTTGATTATCACCTTCAGTAATATCAAGTCCCATTTTTTTATCTTGATTTTCCTGTACCCATTCATTTTCTTTATAAGTATCATAATTTTTTGTCACAAGATACTCAGGATTTTCTCCTTTAAAGGTGAAGTGTATTGTATCTTGAATTGGTGGAGATGATCCATTAATTTTGCTTGAATTATCTTCTCCATTGCTACCACTACTTCCTCCATTTGATTCTCCTTCTCCAGTCCCCAATCCTTCAGTTCCCTTCATATAGCTTAAAACATTATCTTTAATTCCATCTAAAACTTCAATATCTGGTATCCAATTACCCTTTGGAATAAGAAATCCTATTATAAAAGCTATTAGTACAATTGTTCCTCCTAATGAAAGCATATGAAGCGATCTTACATTATAAATACTTTCTGAATTTAAATTCTTTTTCTTAGTTCCTACTACAAAAAGTAAAAATAAAATTACTATAAATGCTAATACAAATAAATTATTAGCTTTATATACACCTTTAATATTTATAGTAAATGCTATGAATGATATTAAAAACATCATTGGCATTCTAATCACTGTTACTGAAAAATAATAGGATAGTGATGAAAATATAAATGGTACTAATACTATTGTTGCTAATAGATATGGCACACTATTTACTGTATATGAGCCGCCCCCTATAAACCAAGTATAAAAACCACATGATGTACTAACTGAACCTATCGCAATGAATACTCCTGCTATAATAAAAATAATAGTTGCTACTGGCAAATATAACAAAGGGCCTTTCTTATCTAATTCAACAACCTTTTTAAATAAAATATAAGTAAGGATTACTATAATAGCTACAAAAATACTCCCTATTAAAGTAAACTTTCTATATGCTGAATATAATATAATTTCCGAACCAATTATCGTGTATAGCAAGGAGATAATATTCTCATTTAAATGCTCTAATATCTTTTTCATAAACTTATATCCTCTCCAAACTATAGTCTTCATTTAATAAAAATTCACTCTCGAACAGATTTTCTTTATTATTACTAATTATATGAGTTGAATTTCCTTGGCTCTCTATTAAAAGAACTAGTTTTTGTAATTCCACATCTTTATTAGTAGTAAAAATTACATAATCACAATTTTCATCTTCCATATTATTAAAGTTATTAAATCTATTTGCAAGATACCTACCTTCTTTAAAATTATATGAACTAAACTTTTGCTGAAGGATTGGAATTGAGTCTATATTTTCAAACTTAAATATTCCCCATCCCTTTTGTTCTGCATAATAGATATCTACAGTGTAATCTGCATTATAAAACTCTCTAACTGTTCCTATCATACCTTCAATAAGTAAATCTCCATAATCTTCAAACTTAGCAGTATTCACAATTACAGGATCTATAATCATAATTTTCTTGCGTTTTACATCTGTAGCGCTTTTTCTTATCATAAGCTTCCCAATCTTTGATGATAGCTTCCAATTGACTCTATTTAATGGTTCTCCCGGTGAATATTCTTTAAATTCGTACCCCGGTTCACCAATAAACATGTTATTGCTAGTCTCATCATCATCAATCATACTCATAGTACATTCTATTAGCTTGTCTACTCCTTCAACTTCTACTAATGCTGGTGTTATTGTAATTGTATTAGTATTAGTAGAATGGTTAAAATCTAATTTTTTAGTAAACAACCCCATTACACTTTTTATTTCAACATCATCTAAGTTAACTTGTCCTTCTCCTCTATGAATTGCATCTACATGAAACTCTCTAATTATTGTTTTTTTAGGAGATATTGAAATTCTCTCTCTAGGACTATAGTTACAATGAAACTTTCCATTAAAAGAAAACTCATAATCAAGAAAAACTATAGGAAGCATCCCTTGATTTGCAATTTCAACTACACAAGTAAAATCTTGACCTTTTTCAAGACAATCATCTGTAGTTAACGTATTTATATCTATTTTACCTTTGTAATAACTAAATAATACAAAATCTATAATTGGTGCAAATATTAGCATATATAAAATCAAGAAATTCTCCTTAATCTCAAATATGTATGTGAAAATAAATGTTAATAATACAATTCCTCCGTATACTAACCAATTAAGCATTTAACACCTTGCTAGTACCTTTTAAAGCCATATTTACGCATTCTGAAACTATATCACTAGCCTTTACACCTTTTACTCTTGCACCTGATGATAAGATTATTCTATGTGATAATACATCTGCCGCTATTTCTACAATATCTTCCGGAATTACATAATTTCTATCATGCATATAAGCAACAGCCTTAGCTGCTTTAAGTAATGCTAAACTTCCTCTTGGACTTACCCCTAAAACAAGTTTTTGCGTATTCCTTGTGTATGATACTATTTCAATAATTAAATCCTTTATTTCATCACTAACTTTCACATCCTCCACTTCTTTTTGAAGCGATAATACTTCTTCAGTAGTAAGTACATGTGTTAACGTCTTTAAAGGATTTTCTCCACCGAATCTATTTAAAATTTCCTTTTCCCCACTTTTATTTGGATAACCTATTGAAAGCTTAAATAGGAATCTATCCATTTGAGCTTCTGGTAGTTTATTTGTCCCTTTGCTCTCAATTGGATTTTGAGTTGCAAGCACCATAAATGGCTCTGGAACTTTTCTTGTTACTCCATCTACAGTAATTTGTCTCTCTTCCATAACCTCAAGTAGACTTGATTGAGTCTTTGCAGATGCTCTATTTATTTCATCTCCTAAAAGGAAATTACAATGCGCAGCACCTTCTCTATACATAAACTTCCCTACTGAAGGATTGTACATAGTAAACCCAGTAATATCGGATGCCATAACATCTGGTGTGAATTGAATTCTCTTATAACTTCCATCAACAGATTTTGCTAAAGATCCTACACATTGAGTCTTACCAACTCCTGGTATATCCTCAATAAGAACATGACCTCCTGTAAGTAATGCTATAGTAATTCTTTCAACTACAGTCCTCTTTCCAACCATAATCTTTTCCATGTTATTTATAATCTCAGTTACTTTATTCATCCTTAACCCCCACATTAGTTTTGTATAATTATATCATAATTTACATTATTTTCATAACATAAATATTTCTATGCTATCTTTATGAAACTAACAATAATGACCAACACTAAATTTATGCTCTGTATCATAATTAAAAATTAATGGGGGTTGTATCGAAATGATAAATCATTTTGATACAGCCCCCATTCTCTAATATATATTTATCTTTTAATAATTCTCACAAAATACTTCAAAATATCCTTGTGGATGTAAACATGCAGGACATACTTTAGGTGCTTCTTTGCCTTCATGTATATAACCACAATTATTGCATTTCCATAATACCTTTTCATCTTTTCTAAAAACCGTACCATCTTCTATGTTCTTCGCTAGTTTATTAAACCTCTTTTCATGAGACTCTTCTACTTCTGCAATTTCTTTAAATGCCTTTGCAATAATTAAAAAACCTTCATCCTCAGCTATTTTTCTAAAAGACTGATATATGTCAGACCATTCCTCATTTTCACCAGCAGCAGCAGCTTTTAAATTTTTTAATGTTTCTTTATGATAAGCTGCTGGATACATTGCTTGAATTTCTATAGCTTCATCTTGAATTTCATTAGTCAATAATTTATAAAACCTTTTTGCATGTTCTCTTTCCTGCTCTGCTATCTCCATAAATATATTGCTTATTTGAATATAACATTCACTTTTAGCAACACCTGAATAAAATGTATATCTTGTTCTTGCTTGACATTCACCTGCAAAAGCTTTCATTAAATTCTCTGCTGTCTTACTTCCTTTTAAATTTTTCATATCCTCTTCTCCACAAAAGTAATCACCACATATTTTACGATAATAATTCCACTTGTGTTACAAGTAAATTCTCTAAAAACTGTATTTCAGTAATTATAATAATAACAAGACTGTGTTATAATAAAATCCTAAAAATAAAAACACATGAATGGAGATAATACAATGAATAGAAAAGAATTATACAAACTAATTGAAGATAGTATTGATGGAAAGATTTATAGAGATGGAAAATGTACTTGTGTTCCTTTTGAAGAAGATGTAATTGAGATTGATCAATTCTTCGATACAAAAGAAGATATAATAAACTTTATAATTGATAACAAAATTTATGAAGAAATGCTTGAAATACAAAAAGAAGAAGCTCTTGAAAATGACATGGATAAATAACATAAAAAACTATGTTCCATATAATAATCAGGAAAAATCTGATAAGCAATTAATAATAGAAGCTATAGAAAACAACTCTAATCTATTAAGTAGAGTTAATAAATTTATGCATATGACAAGTTCTGGTTACATAGTAAATAAATCTCACGATAAAGTGTTAATGATATTCCATAAAATCTATGACTCTTGGTCATGGACTGGTGGTCATAATGATGGTGATGCTGATTTCCTACACGTTGCTATAAAAGAAGCAAAAGAGGAAACTGGTCTAGAAAATATTTCATCTATAACCGAAGAAATATTTTCACTGGATGTCTTACCTGTCAATGGACACTTTAAAAATGGTAATTTTATTTCATCACACCTTCATTTATCAGTAGCATACCTTTTAGAAGCGGATGATACTGATGTTCTTAAGGTCAATGAAGAAGAAACCTTAGGCGTAAAATGGATTCCTATAAACGAGATTTATAAACATTGTACAGAGCCTGAAATGTTAAAACTTTATACTAAATTCAATGAAAAACTAAATATATATATTAATATATAAAGTAAGGGGCCGTATCAATATGATACGGCCCTTTTTTTATAATATATCTATGCTATTACATGATTCATTTCATTAGATCTTTTTTCATATGCTGCCATTTCATCTCTAATAACATCTAAATCCTTAAAAAATTCATTATTAATATTCTTTTCTGGAAATAACTCGGTTAACTTATCATAACATCCATAAGGTAGCATTATCATCTCTAATCCAAACCCTTCCATATAATAAACAATTGTAGCTTTAACACCATTATGCTCTTCAACTTCGCTATTTATTCCATCTATTGTTGAATCAAAATGTTTAAAATTCGCCATTGGTATATTATATTCTTTTAATTTTGAATTAGGCTTTTTTATTAAAATCTTCAATGCATCTTTATTTATCTCTACTGAATCACCTTTTGATCTTACCATTACAACAATCTCACAATCTTGAAAATCTAATGGATTTATACTTGTTATATCCTGGTATTCTTCTTTACTACAATATATAACCGGTTCTTCATTTAAAATAAACTCATCATACTCACATTTAAATTCATTTATTGTAGCTGAAGCTTTCTCTATTAGTTTAGATTCTAACTTCTTTTGTTCTAGTTCTTTTTCTTCTTTAGCTTTTTTTCCTGTTATAAGATTCCAAAATCTCATAAACCTCACTCCTGTCATCTTACGTAAATATTATATATATTATTTTAATATTTATAATTATATAATATAATTATAAAAATGTATATTAAAATGACAGTTTTTCTACATTTTTCTACATCAGCTTTATAAATTACTATTTTATATTAAAAACCAGCAATAAAAAATATTGCTGGTTTTCAAATATATACTATTTGTATTTTTTATGAGTTCCTAATGCTTTTAATACTAATATAGCCCAATCTTTACCTTGATTTTCAATCCATTCACATTCAATATCAAGTTCTCTAAGCCAAGCATTTAATCCAATACTTTGCTTTGAAGGATTTGGTGATTGTCTACCAAAAACTTCTTTAATCTTTTCTAGTAATTCTTTCTGTTCTTCTTGACCTAATTCAATATTTAACATGTCTAATGCATTTCCACGACATTCATCATATGATTGTGGATCTTCTCTATAAAGTTCATCAGCTAATTCTTGTCTCTTCTTATTTAAAGAATCTTTAACCTCATTAATTTCATCTACATTTGATAAGTATTTTGCAGCTACTTTAAGAGCCTCAATATCTTTATCTATTTTCTTTACTGACTTTTCTAATTTAAAATGTCTCATTAAATAATCTCTCTTTTCTTTTCTTATTTTTGTTCTACTCAGTATAACATATTGCACAAAAAAAAACCATTGCTCTTAATTTCTACCCACTAAGCATAAGTTATTTCGTTAAATTATTAGCAAATATCTTATAATTATATAAATTATCTTAATATTTTCCGTTAAATTTATGTTAAATGTTTACAATTATATATATTTTATGTAAACTTATATATATAAGGTTAAAATAGTTTTTATATAGGAGGACTTATGAAAGATATTATTGAAAGAAATACCCCTTATAATGTATTTACTCCAAACACAATGATTGATAAAAACAAGGATATGTATATAAATAGGCCTCAATTAGAACAAACCATCTTAGAGAAAGTCAAAACAAATATGAACCTAATAATTCAAGGAGAAAGTGGCTCAGGTAAAACTTGGGTTACTAGAAAAGTTCTATCTGATAATGGTTATTATCATAGATTTGTAGATTTAACCGTAGTTGCTAGCTATGGTTCTCTGTTTAGTTACTTTAAAGATCAATTAGTTCACTACAAATGGAGGTTAGTACCTTCCTACTTAGAATATAAAAACAATCTACTTAAGTCGGAAGTAGCAATGTACCCTCTAACGAAATGTGATGAACAAATGGAATCATGTTATTATCATACTGAATACTTAAAGTTTATGAAGAATAAAAGCAGATTAAAATATAGACACGCTAATGAAGATATAAATAAAAGTAATTTTATTATCTTAGAACACTTTGATTCAATATCTTCCAATGAGAAAATATTGACCGAATTAACGTATTTTATATCCTTAATTAATGAGCAAAACCATACTAATACACACTTTATAATACTTAGTACTAACTCTAATACATTAGGATGTTTTGACAAAATACGAAATCGTTCAGTCATTACTACTAATTTATCTAAACCTATTTGTACTCAGGCTTTTTCTTATAAAGAGACAAGCAGTTTAATACTAAAAGGATTTGATAAACTAAACATCACTTTCCCAAAAACAAGAGTTAAAAATGAATTTTTATATACTATTGGATCTCAAACTTATCATCTACCTAATAAAATTCATGAGCTTTGTAGTATAATAATCAAAAAATCTTTACTTAATAACAAAGTAGCTACCATGAATATTCTATTAGAATCTATTGATGAATGGCATGCAGATTGCAAAAATTCAACTTTAGAAAGTGATTGTGTTTCAATGTAGGATGTGATTTTGAATTTTACATTATAAATTAAAATGGGTAGGTATCAAAACAATAAATTATTTTGATACCTACCCATTATTTTATTCATTTTTTAATGTTGCACATACTATTGTTCTAGCACCATCATACTCATAACTGCATGTATATAATGTTATAATATTTTGAAAATCACTAGTTATTATTTCTTTATTGTACAGAGATTTTTCTTTTAAAGCATTTATATATTCACTATACTCACTATCTGAATTAAATTTATTCTTTAGTTGTACATCTTTTTCATTTTCAACAAATACAGAAAATATCTCATAGATATATTCTTTTCCATCTCTTATAATTCTTATTTCCCCATTTTCAAAGTTAGTTTGATTTTTAAATCTTGTTATATTTTCAAACATAGTTTTGTTCTTCATATTATGTCCATATATTATAAGATTTTTATCATTATCAACTTCCGTGGAATAGTCTAAAAATATAGTTCCTGATTTACTTTGCTCACCATAAAAATTTGTATTAAGGTACTTTTCATTATCATTTGCTTGTACTACTGGATAATCAATATTAGTATCATCAATAGTAATCCAAAGTTTATAATCATCATTTATTCCTTTTAATAGATTTTCATCTAATCTAAAGGATTCAATGCTATCAACTTTAGGTTTATACTCCTTAACCTCTGAATAAGCTTTACTATCTTTATAGTATTCGTATAATTCTTTTCCTATAAGACAAAGACTTACTGCAATAATGCTAATCAAAAGAATATTTATCATTTTTTTAATCATATCAAACCTCGACTAATTTATTTTACTCAAAAAATTTAATTTTTCACTCTTAATAGTTACTATTTTGGAACTTATTAATGCAACAATTGACACTGTAAGAATAATTCCCAAACTACCTGATATACCTTTTAATATTTCAATTGCAATCATATCAGTATTAATAAGCTGCATAAAAGGACTACTAGTGTTTCTGCCTCTTCCATATAAACCCATTGACCTATTATAATTATATACTGATACTTGATAACTTCCAACATTTGTTGTATCTATTCTTACTATAATATTATCACCTTTTCTAGTATAAACATTATGAAGTGTACTAAGATGATTCGTGATAGTACTTCTTTCCCTTTTATGTTCTCCTCCCTAAGTTTAACTATCTATTGTAAACTCCTCACTAATACATTGTTAAATATTTCAAAATTCTTGTTAAATTATCTTAATAATTCATCGTTGTTCCACAAAAAAAGACCACAAGATTAGCTCTTGTGATCTTCTTAATAAAACTTAATATTAACTTGCATTTATATTAAATAAAACTTCTTAACTAAATTAATAACTTCGCTAGCTTCATTAGCTTGCTTTTTTGGTACTTTAAATGAAATTGGTGCGCTAAAGTAAGCTCCACCAGGTCCCATTACAGTATTTCCATCTACACCTATTTTGATATCCACATCTAAATCAAAGTTTCCTGCTGTTTCAAATGAAACTGATTTTATATTCTTCTTTGGGAAAAATTTAACTTCAACTTTCTTACCAGTTAATCCTTGTACATCTACAACATAGATACCTAAATTAGTTAAAATAATTTGATCTCTAAAAAACTGATATGAAGACAATACCTCTTCTCCATCTAATATAAATTTAGAAACATACTTTAAATCAGCTCCAAGAGTTGCATTACCAACTACCTTATCATAAATCCCCATAACTCTACCTCCTAAAATCATTGTATACATTTTCATTATATAATACTCCAATAACTTTAGTCTATATTTTCGTCTAAATCCATAAGCACTATTTTTTCTTTTATACTACTTTTTAAGCTTCATCAATAAAATACCCTATATGATTTCTCAAATTAGAAGTTTTTTAATAAGTTTGCCATTTCTATTGCAGTTACTGCTGCATCATAGCCTTTATTACCTGCTTTTGTTCCAGCTCTCTCTATAGCTTGTTCTATTGTATCTGTTGTTAACACTCCAAATACTACTGGTTTTTCAGTTTGTAGTGAAACAGTTGCAATTCCTTTTGATGCTTCTGCACATACATAATCAAAATGCGGTGTTGAACCTTTAATTACTGCCCCTAAACAAATTACTGCATCATATTTATTGCTGTTCACCATCTTTTTTGCTACTAGTGGTATTTCAAATGCGCCTGGAACCCACGCTACTTCAATATTATTCTCATCTACTCCATGTCTCTTTAATCCGTCTAATGCTCCTCCTAATAATTTTGAAACTATAAATTCATTAAATCTACCTACTACTATTCCTATTTTAAGACCTTCTGCTACTAAATTTCCTTCAATTATCTTCATATCTATTTCTCTCCCTTTAATTTATTGTTTAATAATTCATCTATTTATTATTCTTTCTATTTTAATATGTTAAAAAATGCCCTAGCTTTTCTTGCTTTGTTTTTAGATAAAACTCATTTTTTTCATTATGATTCATTTCAATTGGAACTCTTTCAACTACTTTAATATTAAATTTTTCTAAACTACTTATTTTTCTTGGATTATTTGTCATAAGTCTTATATTATGTACTCCAAGATTTTTAATTATCGCAGCTGCAACATCATAAGTTCTCATATCAGCTGGAAATCCAAGTTTTAAATTTGCTTCAACTGTATCTATACCAGAATCTTGTAATGAATATGCCTTTAATTTATTAATTAAACCTATGCCTCTCCCCTCTTGTCTCATATATAATAGAATTCCTGCCCCCTCTTTAGTTATTCTTCTCATAGCTTCATCATATTGCTCTCCACAATCACATCTTTTTGAACCTAATGCATCTCCAGTTAAACATTCAGAATGAACTCTAATAAGTACAGATTCTTCATTTTTTATATCACCTTTAACTAATGCTACATGATGCTCACCATTTAATTTATTAACGAATCCATACATTTTAAAGTCACCAAACTTTGTTGGCATGTTCGTCTCAACTACTCTTTCAACTAATGAATCCATTTCTCTTCTCTCTCTATATTCAACTAAATCTGATATAGTTATTATTTTCAAACTATGTTCCTTAGCAAACTTAATTAATTCATCAGTCCTTGCCATAGTTCCATCATCACTCATCACTTCACAAATAACACCTGCTGCTTTTAACCCTGCAAGTTTTGAAAGATCAACTGCTGCTTCAGTGTGACCAATACGTTCTAACACACCTCTATCTTTAGCTATCAAAGGGAATACATGTCCAGGTCTTCTAAAATCATCGGCTTTACTGCCATCTTCCAAAACCTTCTGTATTGTTAATGCTCTTTCAAAAGCTGATATTCCTGTAGTTGTATCTACATGATCAATAGCTACTGTAAATGCTGTTTCATGATTATCAGTATTTTCTGATACCATTTGATGAATATTCAATTCTCTTAACCTTTCTTCTTCAACTGGCATACAAATAAGACCTCTACCATACTTAGCCATAAAATTTATAGCTTCTCCAGTTACCTTTTCAGCTGCCATTAATAAATCCCCTTCATTTTCTCTATCTGGATCATCAATAACTATTATAATTTTTCCTTCTCTAATATCTTTAATTGCCTCTTCGATACTATTAAACTTATACATTTATATTAACTCCTCTCACTTTATAAAAAACCATTACTTACAAGAAAATCTTCAGTTATTAAACTGCTTTTTTTATTTTTATTTACCTCTTTAAAACCTAAAAGTTTTTCTACATATTTTCCTATTACATCACATTCAATATTTACTGTAGATCCAACTTTCTTACCTAATAGTATTGTTTCTTTTGATGTATGTGGTATTATAGACACTTTAAATTCTTCCATATCAACATAGGCTACTGTTAGACTTATTCCATCTATTGCAACTGAACCTTTTTCAACAATATATTTTAATAATTCTGTTGTAGTTTTCATTGTTATCCATGTTGCATTACCATCTTTAATTATAGAAATAATCTTTCCAGTTCCATCAATATGTCCACTAACAATATGTCCACCAAATCTACCATCTACTCTTATAGCTCTTTCTAAATTCACCTTATCCCCTATAGACAAGTTTCCTAGATTACTTCTTCTTAAAGTTTCTGCCATAACATCAGCTTCAAACCTTTCGCTACTTATATCAGATACTGTAAGGCATACCCCATTAGTGCTAATACTATCGCCTAACTTCGTTTCCTTAATAACATTTGTTGCTTTAATTACTATCTTTGATGTTTTCTCTCCTGTCTTTATCTCTTGAACTATTCCAATTTCTTCAATTATTCCTGTAAACACCTATAACACACTCCATAAATATCTGTTGCTGTTTTAATTAATCATCATTACAGATATTTCATATTTCCTTCAATTACAATATCTTCACCTATATTTCTACATACCATATCCTCAACTTTGAAAGCATCAATTAATGATTCTATGCCAAGTCCTCCCACCGGTGTTTTTGATTTTTCACCACCAATTATTTTAGGCGATATATAAATCTGTACCTTATCAACGATTTTTGATTCCAATGCTGAGAAAGCTAGTGTTGCTCCACCTTCTAAAAGAATGCTATCTATCTTTAACTTACCAATCTCTATCATTAATTCATTTAAATCTACTCTGTTTTTCTTCTCTTTAATAATCAATACCTTCACGTTATTATTTTCTAATAACTTAATCTTTTCCTTATCAGCTTTATCAGTTGTAGCAACAATTGTTTTTGCTTTATTATCATTGATTAGCTTAGAATCAATTGGAATTCTAAGGTTACTATCTACAACTATTCTAATAGGATTCCTTCCATCCTCTAATCTACAAGTTAATTCCGGATTATCTTTAATTACTGTATCCACACCAACCATAATTGCAGAAAACTCATTTCTTAATTTATGAACTTCATATCTAGACTCTTCACTAGTAATCCACTTTGATTCACCTGATGTAGTAGCTATCTTACCATCTAAAGACATTCCAGATTTTAATAAAACAAAAGGTATTTTATTAATAATATACTTCATAAAAATTTCATTAACTTTACTACACTCTTCCTCTAATACACCTGTTACTACTTCTATACCTGCACTTTTTAGTCTTTCTATACCTTTTCCTGCAACTAATGGATTAGGATCAAGATTTGAAACCACAACCTTAGAAATTTTATTCTCTATTATCCGATCTACACAAGGCGGTGTCTTTCCATAATGACAACAAGGTTCTAAAGTTACATACATTATTGCACCTGTCGCATCTTCACTAAGGCTTTTAAACGCATTTACCTCTGCATGACTTTGTCCATATACTTCATGATAGCCTTGTCCTATCACTCTCCCATCTTTTACAATAACAGCCCCTACCTTTGGATTTGGATTCACTCTACCTATACCCTTTTTAGCTAATTCATTAGCTATTCTCATATACTTTTCATTCATTTAATTCACCTCACAATCATAATAATTAAAACCTAATAACTATAAAAAAATTCTTTATCTCAGGACATTCTTAGTTTATATTGTCTATTTCTCTACTAAAAAAATATAAGCCCTAAGCAAAAACTTAGGGCTGTATCACAAAACTAACTTATAAACAAATTAATTCTACATGCGAATCAATTCATTAATAAATTAACTAATTTAATCAAATATAAAAATTGAATATAAAAAAACTCTGAAATACATAATATTTCAGAGCTAAAAATACACAAATAAACATATAGATATTTTACATTTCTATACTTGATTATTTCTTCTTTCATCCAGACTTTACTGTCGGCTTCGGAATTTAACCGAATCTGCCATTAAGGCTCGCGGGCTTTACCGCCGGTAGGGAATTTCACCCTGCCCTGAAGATTTATTAAATTTTACAATTTTATATTATTACTATCTTTACCAATTGTCAATGTATTTTTAATATGTTTTATTATTCCTCTAATTCATTCTACACTATATTTCTATTTATACTTTATAATCCCTATATTTTATAAAACTTTGATTCTATCATTCCTTAATATATATACTATTTACTATGCTATCAAATGACTCACCCGTTACTTCTTCTATAGCTATATATATATCATTACCTTTTTGCATATTATCTAATAAATTTAGTATGAAATTTTCACCATTATTTTTTAAAAGATTATTCATTAACACACCAGCTCTTTCATAAAAAAAACTTGCATTTAACCCATCAAAGTTATTATTGTCTTTTAAATCACCTTTATTCGTAGTTGACAGTGGAATTTCTTTTTCATTATATAAATACTCACTATATACTGCTAACCCCTCATAAAACCACTTTGGAAAATTAGCACCCATTAATTCATAATTATTTATAATATCATTAGTAAGTTTATGTGTATATTCATGTATAGCTATTGTTGGATATGCTCTTTCATCCACTGATTCGTTATTAGTATAATACCTTTCCAAAAATTCTCTATCAATATCATTTACATATTCCATAGAATATTTGCTATTTAAATATATTTTATTATTATGTCTATTCACATATCCTGCTGTAGTAGAGTTATTTTCTGACTCTGTGCTTAATGAATTTAAAATTACAATCTCTGCATTTATTTCATTATCTAATTTGAAAATCGTATTTATTTTTGAATGAAAATTAATTATAGAATCTTCAATTACCTCTATGCTATCCTTGCTATTTATATCATCGTAATAAAATGTTATATCATCTCTTTTCTCAGATTCTAAAGTATCTATTTGTTGTTCAAACTTTGATATAGAGTACATTGTTATCAAACTATCTATATCATAATCATCATTTAACACACTACTTTTCATTTCATTTATTTTATCTTCATCATAATTACATGCAACTGTTAGAATTTCATTTAACCCATTTAAATTATATGGCTGAATTAAAAACACACAACTAAAAATAATTACTGCCCCCCAAATACGACCATATAAATATTTCAAATCAATCGTATTCCAGAAAAGTTGAACAATACCTAATATCAATAATATAATTCCTAATGCACCTATTACCCTTACAGTATATTTATTGTATGTAAAACAATAAATAACTGTTGCTGATACTATAGTTACTAAGAAAAATACCACTAAATATGTAACCATAAACACAATATTAATTACCTTTCTTTTTTTACTATCCATAAATCCCCCTATGTAATCCTTTATATTATATAATTTTACAATTATAGGATTGTTTTTACAAGTAATTTAATTATATTTACATATATATCTATTCTTGATAACTTATTAGTGTAGTTATATAATGTGAATAAACAATTGATATTTAGGTTTTCTAATTTAACTTCCTAAATTCAACTATTTCATACAAATTGTTTATAGAGGTGTTTATAATGAAAAAGACTATAAAAGTCGTTGCAGCAATTATTGAAAATGATAAAAATGAAATTTTATGTGCTTTGCGTTCTCCTGAAATGAGTATGTCTAACCTTTGGGAATTTCCAGGCGGTAAGGTAGAAGATGGCGAAAGCATAGCTGATGCTATAGAGAGAGAAATCAAAGAAGAACTTCTTTGTGATATTAAATTTATAACAGAGTTTAATGACCATACTCATGAATACGATAAAGTATTTGTCAATCTCATTAGTTTAAAATGTGAACTTGTAAGTGGCACTCCAATTGCAACAGAGCATTCAAAACTTATTTGGCTTAAAAGAGAAAACCTATATTCTCTAAAATGGGCTCCAGCTGATATTCCAGCAGTAAAGCAACTTATTCATGAATAACAAAAGGTCTGCATCAGAGTTAGTTTTTAACTTTACTGATTACAGACCTTTTGTTATTAGCTATATTTTCACACCTACCAAAACTTCAAAAGATTTTTCCAATTTATTTCAGATTAAAACTCTATTGCAGATTCAAAGGTAAATGCTCTTTTTTTTATATTTTTTATATGTTGTTTTCTAGCTCTTCTTGTTTGTATATTTGCTTTATTTAGTTTATCACATATTAGCTTTATATCATCTTGAGAAAGCTTATAATCCGTCTTATACTTTCTAATAAACTTTTTTATATTTTTAGTTTGAATAACTGGTGTATCAACCTTAATTTTTTTAATATTACAACTATCTCCAAATACAATTAGAGAATGAATCATATCTCTATCAAATTTTTTCATATGATGTTGAACAGCTTTAACATGAGCATAATTCTGCCTAATTGGATTATAAAACTTATTTTTCTTTGCGTAAAATATTTGAGTCCAATATTGCTCCCACTGATCTCCGTATATTGTACCACCAAAGTTCTTTGTTTCTATAACAAAGACTCCTTTAGGTCCAACTAATATATGATCTATTTGAGTAGTTCCATTATCTGTTTTAAGTAATATATCCTTAAGTACTATATATCCTTTTAAGGATTCTAACTTTTTATTGACCTCTCGTTCTCCCACTTCCCCTTTAGCCATAGGTTTAACTAATTTTCTTAGTACAAATATGATTAGTATTATAATCACAAACTTCATTTTTTATTATGCCTCCTAACTTCTAGCCAAAACTATTGTACTACAAGCTAGTAAGTTCTCCAAATAAAATTCACTTGTAATTATATTATTTCAGAGGGATTCCCCCCCTGAATACAATTCTACTTTAAGGTATCTTTATCAATAAGTAAGCTCTCTTCATTATCCTTTTTACTTTTAATAAATATCATCGCACCAATTGCTGCTCCTAAAGCTGCTGCTATTGCTACAACTCCTATTAAATTTTTCTTTTTGTCATTTTCCATATTAAGCTCCTTTAATTTATGTTTATGCTAATAATATAATCAATTCAATACCAAAATGTCACTCGTAATAATATATAAGTTATAAATCAAATATATTTTTCAAAACTAGTATAAGTACTTGCAAAGTAAAATACTTTATAAAACTAAGGTATTTTTTAGTGTATTTTACTAATACTATCTTTATAAATATATTTATGGAGGGTTATAATGAACAATAAACATGTTGAAATATTTAATTTACTAGTTAAAGCCTATTATGATGGCGATTTTGATACTACTCTAACTAGAGTTATGGGAACTCATGAGCAGTCTCCTCAAGATACGTATGAAATAATAACTACTCTTTGTGGTGTTAGTATTCCTTATGATAATGACTATATAAAAAACTTAAAAAAAGCAATAACTCACTATACAGTAAACCAAAGAATTGTTAGAAAACTTGAATCTTGTAGTGAAAATTGCCTTAGAGATAATGATGGTCAATCAACTTGCCAAAAAGCCTGTCCTTTTGATGCCATTATTTATAATGAAGATCAAGGTATGACTCATATAGATTATAACAAGTGTACACATTGCGGATTTTGCGTAGACGCATGTAAGCATGGAAAAATTTTAGATAAAATCGAGTTCCTCCCTATACTGGATCTAATTAACAATAAAAAAACTGTGGTGGCAGCTGTTGCACCTGCAATTAGTGGTCAATTCGGTAGTGATGTAACTATGGATCAAATAAGAGCTGCATTAATCAAAGTTGGATTTACTGATATGATAGAGGTAGCTTTTGCTGCTGATATGTTAACTATAAAGGAATCTGTTGAATTTGATAAACATGTTCATGGTCCAAATGACTTAATGATTACATCATGTTGTTGTCCTATGTGGGTTGGAATGCTAAAAAAAGTTTATAAAGAATTAGTTCCTGACCTCTCTCCTTCAGTATCACCAATGATAGCTGCAGGAAGAGTCATAAAAAAACTTAATAAAGATGCTGCTGTAGTATTTATTGGACCTTGTATTGCAAAAAAAGCTGAAGCTAAAGAAAAAGATGTTGCTGGTGCAATTGACTTTGTTTTAACTTTTAAAGAATTAGAAGAAATCTTTAAGATTCTTGAGATAAATCCTAGAGATTTGAAAGGAATACCTTCTGTTGAATATGCCTCACGTGGTGGTAGGTTATATGCACGTACAGGAGGCGTTTCAATTGCAATTGGAGAAGCAATTGAAGAAATGTACCCTGAAAAACATAAGCTATTTAAACCTACTCAAGCACATGGTATACGTGAATGTAAAGAAGTTTTAGAAAAAGCACTCACTGGTCAACTAGATGCTAACTTTATTGAAGGTATGGGTTGCGTTGGTGGCTGCGTTGGTGGGCCCAAAATATTAGTTCCACCTGAACAAGGAAAAAAAGCAGTTGATGAATTTGCTTATGATTCAGCAATAAAAGTTGCAACTAATAGCGAGGTGTTAGATGATATTCTTAATAAATTAGGTATCGATTCGCTTAAAGATTTTGAAGACCCTAATAAAATTCATATCTTAGAAAGAGATTTTTCAGCACCTACAAAGTAATATTACAACGTATTTGTTTTAATAGTAACTCGATATGTCACATCTAAATTAAAAGTCATGAAATTAGATAAGTTTTTATCTGATTTCATGACTTTTATATTATAATTTTTTATAATCAATTCTAATAGCTTATTTACATATATATAATCACATTTATGAAACTTTCTATTTTGTATCAAAAACTTAAATTTAAAATACATTAAATACTATAATAAACTTTTAGGGGATAGAAATGAAACGACTACTCTATATACTTATACTATTTTTAATAATATTACCACTAACTAGCTGCAATAGTTCAAAAGATATAGACAATATAGTGAATGACATTGAAAAATCTATTGAAAATGATGAAAATAAAGAAAATGTTTACGTTCAAAAAGTAATGACTGGTAATTTGAATATTGATAATATAGTTACTATTGGTGATGTATTTGAAAATTATTTTGGCTATCCTACATGGGAATACTTTAAATCAACTGAAGGCCAAGATATAGTAGAATTTACCGGAAACTGCATGTACGATGGTAAAGAAGTTGAATGCATAATTCAATTTGTAATATCTGGAGATAACCTTGAGATTACCTATCTATCATTTAATGATATTTCACAAAATCAATTTGTACTATCTTCACTTCTAGAAAGTATCTACTACACTTATAATCGTGATTTTAATATTCAATCATATTAATACTATTAAACCTAGGGGGACTTCCCCCTTTAATAACCTATTCATAAATATGCAAATATCATTGTACTATTTATCTCAATTATAAGTTAGAAGTTCTTACTTTATTAATATTTGAATCTGTCCTAAAGACTTTTCTTTTCCATCTGCCCCAACTCTTGTCATTACATATATCTCATAAAAATCACCACTTACATCTATATTATTTTCATTAATATAGTTTAACATTTTTTTATAATACTCCGTTGTATCGTTATAATCATCATCGAAATTTAAAGTTAAATATTCCCCTGCTGGAATTACTACTATATTTTTCCCTTCAAACTTCATGTCTTCCTTTATATGAAGTAACATATTATTATAATCTACTTTATTATCACTTTTGAAGTCATCATATGATATTGAAAATGCCAATTCTCTACTTGTATCACTATATTTTTCTTCCATATCAACTAGTGTTCTTGTTAACTTAACTTCAAATTCATCCGTATATCTTTTAGTGTTTTCATACTTTAAAAATTTTCGTTCTTCATTGTACTTTACAAATACTTCATCAATACCCTCCTTTAAAGAAGACTTTATCCTATCTTCTAGGAATGTAATATTAGTTTTAATTGCTGTTAATTCTTTTATTTTATTATCTATAATTTCTTTTTGATTACTTATTATATTTAGTATTGAATCAAAAGAAGTATAATTCTCTATAAGTTCTTTTATTTCATCAAGTGATAATCCCATTGCCTTACATTGCTTTATTGAACCTAAAACAACAAAATGTTTAGCTGAGTAATACCTATATCCAGTTTCTTTATTTATATATGCAGGCTTTAATAAACCAATTTTATCATAATACCGTATGGTTTGAACTGATACATTATGGATTTTAGACATCTCACCTATTGAAAAATATGTAGACATTTTTTCACCTCAACATTATTATAACTTTTTATGTATATATCTAATACTATATTGATTAAATATATAGGAAAAAAGCTATGAATAAATACATTTACTCATAGCTTGCACTTTTAATTACTTAAAACTAAATTTGTTGCCTTTTTAACGTTAGAAACTAAACTTATAACTATAAATGTTGAAGTTTCTGAGAATATTGCTGCTGCCCATATCCCGTTAACACCAAATACTGTAGAAAGTATTGTTAATGCTATTGGTAAGAATACTACTGATCTAAATATACAAATTATATTTGAATACTTTGGTCTTTCAATTGCTTGATAATATACCAGTGTATTTAAGTTTAACCCTACAGCAAAATAACTTAATGTCATAATTCTTAAGGCATTATATGCTAGTTCTGAAATTACTGGATCTTGAGTGAATATAGCTATTAATTGAGGTCCAAATGCATATGCAATAATTAAGCATATTGAGCTTACAATTATTGTTGATATACATGTAACTTTGAAGAAACCAAGCATTTTCTTTTTGTCTTTTTTCCCATAATTAAAACTTACAAGAGGTTGAACACCTAATGTTATTCCATATAAAATCATATAAATATTTGTAGTTATATAATTTATTATACTATACGCTGCTATTCCAGTTTCACCAGCATAATTTACTAATGTTATGTTATACATTAAAACTATAATTGAATAACTTGCTTGTGCAAAAAATGATGGGAATCCTATAAGAGAAAACTCTTTTATTAGATTTTTATCAAGCTTAACATTTCCAAATGTTAAATTGCCTTTTTTATTTAAGAAATGTGGTAATAATATAGCTACTGTTACAATTTGTCCAAGTCCTGTAGCTATTGCCGCACCTTTAATACCCATTCCTAATTCAAATATAAATATGTAATCTAATATTATATTAGTTATAGCACCTGCTATAGTTGATACCATTGCAAGTTTTGGTCTTCCATCATTTCTAACAAAACTGTTAAGAACTATTCCAATTAAGTTTGGAATACAAAACATTGCATAGAATCTTAAATAATCAACTGCTAATGATTTTAAATTTGTAGTAGCTCCAAGTATAGTTACTATTTCTTCTGTAAAAACTACACAAACTAAGCTAATTCCAATACTTACTATAAGAAGGAACTTAAAAACCTGCCTAAAAACATTTACTGCCTTATCTATATCTTTAGCACCTACATTTTTAGAAACTAAGGCACCTCCACCAATTGCAAACATTGATGCTAATCCAAATAACATCACTGTAAATGGTAATACTATATTAACTGCTGCTAATGCAGAATCCCCCACCCCTTGTCCAACGAATATTCCATCTATAACTGTATATAAAGAAGAAATAAACATGGCAAGAGCTGATGGAACTGCGTATTTCATAAATTGCTTTATCATCATTCTCCACCTTCTATCAATTTTTTCAACTTTGTTCATTATAAACTCTATTGTTACTATAGAGTCAATACTAAATATCATCGCTAATTAATTTTTTCTCAAACCTATTCCTTATTATTATCTAGTATCTAATGACTTATTATTCTACATTTTAACTTTTACTCATCAAAAAAAATAATCAATTATAAATTTGCGATGAGTATAGATTTAAACCTAATTAATCTTCCAGATTCATCTTCAATTTATAACTGATTATTTTATACTATTTTTTTAATTCCTTAACCTTCTCTTGTCTTATATTATTTATATATGGTATTCTATCTAATCTTTCTCCTTTTTATAAACTTTACAACTTCATACCACATTACTGCTATTATTGCTGTTGCTACAACATACAATAATTCACTAACAGATAATGGTGCTAATTTTAAAAATCCAGATATAGGCGTGTATATAATTGCTAAAAGTGCTAATATAGTACCACCATTTACCGCAATCATAACCTTATCTTTGCGGAGCTTCATAAATGATTTATATACACTCTCTGTATTGGAACTATTTACTTGTACTAATAATATATTTGATATCATAATAATCGCTAGTCCAATGGTACGAGCTACATCAGCATTATTAGGATTGTTTCGTAAGAATAAATAATATGCTCCAAATGATGCTACAAAAATTACTAACCCTTGAATTATACTTTTTATCAAAGTATTTTTAGTTAATATATTTTCATTAGGATCACGTGGTTTACGTTCCATTATATCTATCTCTGCTGGCTGCCTTTCTAAAACTATGGAACAAGTCGGATCTATAATCAGCTCTAATAAAACCACATGAACTGGTAGTAGTAATAATGCGGCTGAATCAATCCCTAAAAAAGGTGCAAGTAATGAAGCAAATGCTATTGGAATGTGAATAACAAATACATATCCTACGGCTTTTCTAATATTATCATATATCCTTCTTCCATCTCTTACAGTATCTATTATAGTTGAGAAGTTATCATCAAGTAATATTAAGTCTGCGGCTTCTCTTGATACTTCTGAACCTCTTTTACCCATAGCTATACCAATATCAGCGTATTTCAACGCTGGAGCATCATTTACTCCATCGCCTGTCATTGCAACTATTTCTCCATTTTCTTTGAATGCTTTAACTATTCTCATTTTGTGTTCGGGAACAACTCTTGAGAAAATACTTACATCCTTAATTTTTTCTCTTAAAACCTCGTCACTCATATCATTTAATTCATCACCAGTAATTATCTTATCACTATTTGGCATTCCTATTTGTTTTGCAATTGAGCTTGCTGTAATACCATTATCACCAGTAATCATTACAACTCTTATTCCTGCTTTTGTACAATTTTTTATATCTTCTTTAACTGATTCTCTTGGTGGGTCTGCAAGTCCTACAAGTCCACATAAATTCAATGTACATTCTTGTAATGTAGCTGGAATTTTTTCAATAGAACTTACCTTCATTGAGCCAATAGCTATTACACGTAATCCCTTTAAAGACATTTTCATAATTGTATCCTCAGCCAATTTACGTTCATCATCTGATAATCTACATATAGTTAATATCTTCTCAGGTGATCCCTTAGATGCTATTACTATTCCTTCTTCACGTTTCCATACATGTCCCATCATTTTTGTTTCATTTGTAAATGCATATTCTGTTATAAGTTCTCCACTAAATAAATGCTCCTTCGTTATATTTAATGATTCACAATGACGAATCATAGCCTTTTCCATAGGATCATATGCATAAGTTTCACAGCCCATCCCCATTATTTCACACAATGAATTTTCATTAGATTTTAATGTCCAAACATCTTGAACTTTCATTTCATTCATAGTAATAGTTCCTGTTTTATCTACACATAAAACCGAAACAGCACCAAGTGTTTCTACTGATGGTAGCTTTCTAACTAGAGAATTTTTTTTCGCAAGTCTCCAAGCTCCCATTGATAAAAATACCGTTAATATAACTGGAAACTCTTCTGGAATCATTGCCATTGCAAGAGTTATTCCTGAAAGAATACTTTGGATAATTCTATCATTAAAAACAGTATCTGAAATATTTAAATACGTTATACCGCAAACTAAAGCGAAAAATACCGCTGCTATTCCTGCACATAGCTTAACTAATTTACCTGTTTGATTTTGAAGGGGAGTTGGACTGTCTGGAGCTGATGCAACATTCGCTCCAATCTTGCCATACTCAGTTTCCCCTGCTATCTTTTCAACTAATATAACAGCATTTCCTTGGGTAACTAATGTACCTGCATAACAATAATCTTTTCTCCAGTAATCTTTACTTTCTACATCTCTATTTTCAGTAGTTACTTTCCAAACGCCTTCTGCTTCACCTGTTAAAGATGATTCATCTATGCACAAATCATTTGCTTTAATTACTACACCGTCTGCTGGTATTTTTATACCTTCCTCTATTATCATTAAATCACTCGGAACTAAATTTTCACTATTTATAAGTTTCTCAGCTCCATCTCTAATAACTTTAATATGAGGAGCAGATAAGTTCTTCAATGCCTTTAAAGTCTTATCAGTCTTCCATTCTTGAATCACATCAATACTTATTATGCCAATAACAAATACTAACATGATTGAACCATCTCGTGGTTCACCTAAAATAAAATAAATAATCGCTGCAACAATTAATAATAAAAACATTGGTTCTTTCAAAACATCAATAATCTTATGAAAAAAAGTCTCATTTTTTTCTGGAATCAATTGATTCTTCCCAAACTTCTGTTGATATTCCTCTGCCGCTTTTGTTGTTAATCCTTTCATTTGTTTAGTTGTTTCATTTTCTGTCATAACAGTTACCTCCATTAGGGTTCACTTTATTCTGAACCATTATTTTGATAGCTCTATGGCATTGCAATTAATATATCGTTTCAGTTAATGTTCTAAAGTATACAAAAAATACCTGTAGAACATTTTACTGTCCCACAGGTATATATCATCCTGTTGCCTCTTGGCCCGGCTCCATGACTATGTAATAGTGCATTGGCCTGATCAGTTTGTACTGTAGATTTGTATGCAGTGCAAAGAGATTTCTATATAAGTATATTACTTATACCCAATATATTCCACAACTTTTTTTTATTTTTTATTAATAATTCATTCACCAATTATCTATTCATTCAAATTAAGAAAATGATAATTTAACAATTATATTGCTTTAGCTGTTATAATCACTTTGTTTAAATTATCTAATATTATTCTTTGTTGCCTTGAATCTGACGCTGTTAATACACTATAAAAATCACGAACACAATTAACTTCAAAGTTTTCATCATCATTACATGTATATCTTCCATTAATAAAACAATTTATAATAGCATCGTTAGAGTGTATATACTCTAAAAATGAATTATTCTTAATAACTACTCTTAGATTACTTATTACTTTGTCTATATCCTCTACAAGAATAACCCCCTCGTAGATAGATGTGATACTTCTACTCATGTCCATAGCAAATCTTCTGTATGACTCTTGATCTTTAATTGATAACCCTATTAAATCTGAAAATATTTTATCTAATTCCTTATCTATTTCCTTTGATTTAATTTCTCTTAATAATTCCTTATCTTCTTTTTTTATAATATAACATGCTTCAACCATTTCTGTATTCCCCCAAGTCTGCTTTTTCTTTTAACAAATTATTACTTTATATGATAATTTTTGTACATGTTCTATTATATACCTCAAGTTTTTATATTTCCACATATGATAATCCCCTTAAAGTGCTTTATAAGTTGATTAAAGTTACTTGTAAATGAATACAACTCTTATTTATAACTTTTTATATTGTTAATTCATTAACACTTTAAATGCATACAATTTAGTTAAAATTGCTATTTATAATAATATAACCCTATTCAATTTTATTGTAATTATATACTACATTAAAATTAAATAGGGTTATTCATTACTTATATACTATTTATTAAATTACTTAACTAATTCATTGGTATCTCTAGCAATCATTAATTCTTCATTTGTTGGTATTACATAAACCTTAACTCTTGAATCTTCATTAGATATTTCTTGAATTTCTCCCATAGCTTTATTACTATCTTCATTTAAAGTAAATCCTAAGAATTCTAATCCTTTTAAGCTTTCTGTTCTAGTTAATGATGCATTTTCACCAATACCAGCTGTAAATACGATAGAATCAACTCCACCCATTACTCCTGCATAAGCAGCAATTTGAGCTCTTATCTTATAATGGAATACATCTAAAGCTAATTGTGCTCTCATATTTCCTTGTTCTGCTGCTGTTCTTATATCTCTAAAATCTGAAGAAATCCCTGAAATTCCAAGAACTCCTGATTTTTTATTTAATAGTTCATCCACTTCTTGAATACTATATCCATGTTCTTCAATTAAGAAACTAATAACTGATGGATCTATGCTTCCTGATCTAGTTCCCATCATAACTCCTGCAAGTGGTGTGAATCCCATAGATGTATCTATTGATCTTCCGCCTTTAACAGCTGCTAATGAACAACCATTTCCTAAATGACAAGTTATAATCTTTAAATCCTTTATATCTTTTCCCATTACTTCTGCAACTTTATTAGATACATATTTGTGAGAAGTTCCATGGAATCCATATTTTCTAATACCATAGTTTTCATATAATTCATACGGTAATGGACATACATAAGCTTCTTTAGGTAAAGTTTGATGGAATGCAGTATCAAATACAGCTACCATAGGAGTATTTGGCATTAATTCCTTACATGCTTCTATCCCAATAACATTTGGTGGGTTGTGTAAAGGTGCAAGTGCTGTACACTCTTTAATTGATTCGATTACTTCATCAGTTATAACTACTGACTCTGAGTATTTTTCTCCCCCATGAACAACTCTATGTCCAACTGCCGCAATTTCATTCATTGATTTGATCACACCATATTTTTCATCAATTAAAGCTTCTAAAACTAGCTTTATAGCCATTTTATGATCTTTAATTTCTGTTTCTACAACATGTTTCTTCCCATCTACTTTTTGAGTAAGTATAGATCCCTCAATTCCTATTCTTTCAACTAATCCTTGTACCATTGATTCTTCAGTACTCATATCAATTAATTGATATTTTAAAGAAGAACTACCGCAATTAATTACTAAAGTTTTCATAAATTATCTCCTTGCATCATAACTTTTATTTTATATTTGATTTCTTATATCAAATGATTCTAAAATCATACGTTCTCTTTATCCTACATTATATATAATTTCCCATTAATTATCTATGTCCATATTTAACCTATATTCGGATTTTTCAGAGTTTTACATCTGTTTACAACGATTTTCTCATTAAATCACCCATTTGTTTAAGTCTTTAATGTCGCAGGAAGTATTATTTTGTCAAAACCCATGAAACTACCTAATCATTAAATACTAAAGAGATAAAAACCGCATATACATTTTCCCCTTTGCCCCTACTCACTACTTTATTCAAGTTATGCAGTTATACCATTAGCTTCATATCCTGTTCTATCACCAAATATAGAAAGTATCTTGTTTAAATTTATTTTTTCTACCTTTATTTCATTATTTATATCAATAATAATACAATCATTCACTTCTATAAATTGAAGAAATAATATTTTATACTCGCCTTGATAATGCATTTTTTCTCTTATAGTTTATATTCTATAAACAAACCCGCCTTCCTTTTTCTATAATATAAATTAATTATTATAAATAAAAACTCAGTAGATATATGCACTATCTACTGAGTCTAAAATTTTATTTAATTAATTAGATAAACATTTATATTTCTTTTTTCTCCATCCACTATTACTCTTTCAGCCTCATACTTCCAAAATGGTAATATAGACACTTTAAAATCATTTATTATTTCTTCAAATAACTCTAAATTATTTTCAGAAAATTTCTCACTATTTTTTATTACTATTGTTATTTCTCTATTTTCTATCCAACTTAAATCCATCATCCAATCCAAATATCTATCCATACTGTCTATACAACTTGTAGGAAACCTAAGTTTTATTTCAATTTGAGTAATATAATCCTTCCATGTATATATTTTTCCCCCTTGAATCTCAATAATAAAATTCTTATTTTCTTTTAACTCTAAATATTGGTTAAATTCCATTTTAATAATTTTATTCACAACTTATCTCCCAATTTAATTCCACTTGAGTTGTACGATTTTACTATTACTCTATTAATTACTACTATACCTTCATAGCTTTAAGCTCTTGGTATATATACGCAGCATAAGAATCAGTCATTCCACATATAAAATCAGTTACAAGAAGTAATCTACAATAATCTTTACTACATTCCTCTTGTTCTATACTATGTTCACATATAAACCTATAGTTTTTAGATATTAATGAATACACTTTACCATCATATCCTTTGTATGGTCTTACGTCTTTATTTAATACAACTGGTACAAAGGTATTTAACAAACTATGTATTATGTTATATCCAACTAATTCATTTGTTACTATTCTATCATTATTATATACGTATTCTTTTGTAATCTTTCTTAAGAAGATTGATATCTTACCAGCTTTTGAATTTCCAATAAGCTCACCTTTATAATCTCCATTCATTATTTGATCGTATGAATTTAGAAATTCCTCTACAACAGAATTTCTAAAATACTTATTTAACTTAATAATAAATGATTTTAATGCATATTCACCAGGTGCTTCATAACCGTACTCTTCTTTTGCTATATCATAATTCTTTGAAAGATAATATGACAAGCTTTCTTCTAATGTCTTCTCCTCATATCCCTCTTGCTCAAGAAAATCTTCATATTTAAGCTTGAATATATCATGTGATATTATACCCTTGTTAAATGCATCTTCAAGATCGCCTAAAAGATATGCAATATCATCAGCTGCTTCTAATACATATACTAATGGATTTCTACAACCACTTAGTTTAGTAGTCTGTATAATCTCTTTAAAAGCAGACTCCTCAGCTTTATAGAATCCAATTTTTTTTGCTTTCCCATTACTTTCATCAAGTTCAACAGATGACATTGGATACTTAATTACAGAACTTAAAACTCCCATTGTTAGGTTCATTCCATATCTATCAATTACAAAATGAAGCTTAGTTAAAATTCTAAATCCTTGTGCATTACCTTCAAAATTCAAAAGGTCTAGCCCCTCTTGTCTATCTAAAACGCATTGATGATTATCAAATTTAAATGTATATGTTCCATCATCATTTTTACATAATTTATCTTCAAACCACTCTCTTATAGCTACTTCACCAAAATGACCAAAGGGTGGATTTCCTAAATCATGAATTAAACCAGCGCAGGAAAGAATATTTGCTATATCTTCTACCTTTTCAAAATCTAAAACATCATCATCCTTAGGTGATTCCATTAACTTAGTGCCTATGCTTCTCCCAAGTGACTTTGCAATTGAAGAAACTTCAAGAGAATGAGTAAGTCTAGTTCTAACAAAATCTAACTTTTCTAAAGGAAAAACCTGTGCTTTATCCTGAAGTCTTCTAAATGACGCACTAAATAATATCCTATCATAATCATTTTCAAACTCATCTCTTACATCAGATGATTTTTTAGACGATTTAGTATAATCTTTTATTCTCTTTTTATTTAAAATATTGTCCCATGTAAACTTTGTCATATGTTCCCATCCTATCAATATTTACTATATCTAATATTATTTGCATCATAATTAATCTTATACCTTATATTTCTAATTTTTATTTATTATGATAATACTTTTTAACAATAATATTCTTAATATTTTGTATTATTCCTTGCTAATATACCAATATTTTCATCTTGTCAATATCAAATTTATCTATATTTTCTAATTTATTAAATAAAACCTCAATTTTTTTGAATTTATGTTATAATAATCACTGTCTTTTTATATACTAATTATTAAATAGTCAAATTTCTTAAACTAAGGAGAAAAAAATGTTAGAAGAACAAAGAAGATTAAAATGGCATGACCTAGCTTTAATGGCTTTCGTGTCAGTATGGGGATTTGGAAATGTTGTAAACAACTTTGCAAATCAAGGATTAAAAGTTATAGTTTCATGGGTTCTTATCCTATGTCTTTACTTCGTACCATATGCACTAATGGTTGGTGAACTTGGCTCAGTATTTAAAGATGGAAAAGCTGGGGTGAGCTCATGGATTAGAGAAACAAAAGGTGTTCACTTAGCATACTTTGCTGGTTGGACATATTGGGTTGTTCATATCCCTTACCTTGCTCAAAAACCTCAATCAGTTATGATTGCATTAGGTTGGGCAATTAATGGTGATGGTACTATGGTTAGTAATATGAGCCCTATTATAGCGCAAGCATTAACACTTGCAATATTCCTATTTTTCTTATGGGTTGCTTCAAGAGGTATTACATCTCTTAAAACTATAGGTACAGTAGCTGGGACATCTATATTCATTATGTCTATGCTTTACATAGTATTAGTTATAGCAGCACCAGCAATAAGAGGTACTTCTATTGCAACAACTAATGTAACACTTCAAAGTGTTGTACCAAAGTTTGATTTTACTTACTTTACTACACTTTCAATGTTAGTATTTGCTGTAGGTGGAGCTGAAAAGATATCACCTTATATCAATAATACAAAAAATCCAAGTAAACAATTCCCAAAAGGAATGATAGCACTTGCTATAATGGTTGCTGTATCAGCAATCTTAGGATCTATAGCTATGGGAATGATGTTTGATGCTAATAATATTCCTGCTGACCTTATGATGAATGGTCAATACTATGCATTCCAAATGCTTGGTGAATATTATGGAGTAGGTAATGTATTCTTAGTTATTTATGCTTTAGCTAATGTAACTGCACAAATTTCAGCACTTGTATTCTCAATTGATGCCCCACTTAAGGTATTACTTTCAGATACAGATGATAATTATGTGCCAAAATCATTAACTAAAACTAACAAGCATGGAGCTCCAGTAAATGGATATCTAATGACAGCTGTTCTTGTTGGAATTTTAATTATAGTGCCTGCATTAGGTATAGGTAACATGAATGATTTATTCAATTGGTTACTAAAACTTAACTCAGTTGTTATGCCAATGAGATACTTATGGGTATTCCTTGCATTTATAGCTTTAAAGAAATCATCTGATAAATACAAATCAGATTATAAATTTGTTAAAAATGATAAAGTAGCTTATGGTATTGGTGTATGGTGTTTTGCATTTACTGCATTCGCATGTATAATGGGAATATTCCCATCAGGAATTCAAACATATTCTCCTGAATGGTGGTTCCAAGTTACATTAAATATCGCAACTCCATTCATTTTATTTGGATTAGGATTTATACTTCCTAAGATAGCGAAGAAAAACAAATAAAAAACTAGTTTTATAGACTATGATTAATATATAAACTTGATAGTAAAAAGAGAAGAATTTTAATATTCTTCTCTTTTTTTTAAAATAAATTAATCATTTATCCCAATCTTAACTTTTAAATACTACTATCTTATCCAAAAGTTGCAACAAGCGTCACCACCACCTAACGTCTTACGCCTGGTAAGTGTACAATTTGCCATATTCAACACAATATACTCTATCTCACACAGTGATGGAATAAGCTCTAAAACACCTTCTGATTTACATAAAGCACAAAGAGCACATCTATTAAATTCGAAATATATTCCATCACTTTTTACATCTTTAGGTAATTTTAGAATCCAATTGGTTGGATATTTTTCTTTATTACTCTCTGACCATTTTTCAGCTATTTCTAATTTCTCATTATATTCAACCGAACTAATATCTATTTTTTTCATTTTCTTTTTAAGTAAATCACAATTTTCTATTCCATTCTTTATCATTACATTAAATTGCTCTATCGTAACTTTATCTTTCATATTTTTATACAAAGCAATTACATATGAACCTAAATACATAATATCAATAAATATATTTTCTTTTCCACCAATATCTGGCGCTCGTTTTATAACGGCTTTATACTCTTCATTGACTTTTTTTATTATGGTCTTAACTGAATCCTTATCAAAATATAACTGTAGTTGCTCTTTTATAACCCCATCTAAAATTAGTGGATATGTATTACCCATTAATAACATTTTCATTTTAATATCCTCCTATATCTTTATTACTTAATTAATCATTCACTAATCATATTTATATATTTATATATTTATATATTTATGATTCTCTTTTATAAAACATCTTTTAATAAATACAATAGAATCCAACTAGCAATAGATACTAGTTGGATTCTATTAATTTCATTATGTTTTCCTTGGTTAATCGTCATTATGACCTCCACCCTTTCACATTAATACTATATGCAATAAATTATATAGTGTGAAAATTCAACCTTATTTATATAGATTTTATTTATTATACTTTAGTCATTTTTTTCGTAAAAAGTTTGTTACTACTTTCAAACTATTTACAATTTATCTATTGACTGTTTTGTAATAAATTGGTATTATCAGATTAGTAAATAAACTTTACTAACTTATTCTATCTAATTCTCATGAAACGTCCTAAGAATTAGATAATATTTTTGTAAATAAGGAGAGTGTTTAGAATGTTTGTTTATATTTGTTGTGCAGGTGGTGCAACCTCAAGTCTATTATGTGAAAAGATTAAAAAATCTGCTATTGGTAAATTAAAGGTTCACCTAGATCCTATCCTATCAGTTGTATCCGATTTAAAAGCTGGAAAGTTAGATGACTATGATATTATTTTAGGTTATGGTGCTGCAAGTTCAATTACTGATAACTTTGTTAATGAATATAATCTTAATAGACTTTTAGACTTAGTTCTAATAGCTCCACAAGTAAGATTTGAAATTAATAACATTCAAAAAGTTATGAATCCATATAATATACCAGCTGAAGGCATAGATATGAAAACCTTTGGTTATATGAATGGTGATAAAATTCTTGATAAAATTTTAAGTTATAAAAGATAGGTGAAAATATGAAAGCTGGTAATCAATCAACACTAAAGTTAAATAACCAAAGAGTAATATTAGATTATATAATAAAAAATGGTCCTACTTCTAGATCCGAATTAGCTAAGAATTTAGGAATAAGTAAGCCTACTATTTCTACTAATGTAAACTATCTAATTGAAAATAAGGTTTTATTAGAAGAAGGATTCCATTCCCCTATTGTTGGAAAAAAAGGAGTACTTCTTCATTTCAATAAAAATCGTAATTATATAGTCGTCTGTGATTTTATTAGCGATATAGAAAACGAAAATACTGTAATTTCTGTCTGCAATCTAAATTATGAAGAGATACTTACATGTAGATTAAACATATCTCTTGATTTAACTTGCGAAAATTTTAATTATATAATCAACTGCAAATTAATAGGAACTCTAACTACTAATAATATACCACTAGATATGATTAGTTCAGTTGTAATATCCACACCTGGTGTTGTCGCAGATAATGGTCTAGCCTTTAAAATAGAGACTGGTGATATATTTGATCTATCTGAAATTTGTAATAAGCATTTTAAAGATAAAGTAATTCTAAAAAATGATATTAAACTTGCTACTATTGCAGAAAACCATATCGGACTTGGTAGTAACTATGAAAATTTAGCATTTATTTGGTCAGGTGTAGCTCTTAACTCTGGCTTGATTTTAAATAATGAAATATATGATGGTACTAATTATGCCGCTGGAGAAATAGGATTACTTTTAGCTACCTCTCCATTAACTTTAGAAACTTGTCTTCTTGGAGAAATAGCATCTATTAATGGTTTATTGTACCACTTAAATAAGTCTGAAAGAATCCCAGAAAATTCTCTTATATTTTCAAAAGTAAATCGCAATACACTTATATTTGATGATATTATAAATGCTGTTAATTTATCAGATACATTTTGTTTAAATTTAATAAAATCTATTGGAAAAGAATTCGGAAAAGCTTTATACAACTTATCCTTATCCTTTGATTTACAAGCATTGATTTTAAGTGGTGATTTTTTTAAACTTGGTGATGTTCTTATAGATGAAATAAACTCTATACTATCATTAAATCCATTAAATAATGTGAAAATAGAGTTATCTGAAATCCATCATGGTATTATTTTAGGTGGGTATACAATTGGTGTTCAAAATACTATCGCTAAACTTATTTAGCTGACTATTGACTAATAATTATCTATAGTACTTCATATAAATCTCATGTTATCTCTTTCTATAAACAAAAGCACAATTTTTATAATTGTGCTTTTACATATTTTCACTTCATATTTTCAAATAGCTTGTAAATATTTAAAATCCCAAATCCCCATTGTGGGTTAGGATACAAATCTCCTCTTCTTTGTAATGTCCCTCTAGATAAAAAAGTTTTCATGCTTTGGGCACACATATATGGATAGTTTTTATTAACAATAGCCCATTGAAAAAGCAAACAGCAAGCTCCAGCTCCAATTGCTGCTGAAAGTGATGTTCCATTAATTATATCTATAGTATTATTAATTCCGACTGCTTTGGTATTTACACCACCTGCTGCAAAATCTATATTATTGAGATATTGATCCCTAAATGATACTCCAGAGTATGCTAATAAATTGTTATTATTCTGATTGTATGCTGCCGCTGTAATTACAATAGGTGCATCGCTAGGAACAGTGATAGTTCCATAAGGATCACTAGGAGCAAACCTAGTCCCTGGTACTGCTAATCCTTTTTGCAAAATCCATCCATTATATTTGGCATTTTCACCAAGTCTTAAGCATAGTCTAATACGCCAGATACCTTCTTGTATATTTGTAAAATATATCCTTATCAACTGATCTCCAGTATATTCCTCTGGCAAATAATAATAAGTTGAAACCTTAGTTCTTTCAAATGTAAATGAATATTGCTTCTCTATATTTAAAATTGCTGGTATAATCCCCGTAGTCTCTCCAGATGGTGAAATTAATTCAACATCTAAAATATTTGGTAAATCAACCCATATCTCTACTATCATATTCTTTTGTCCTGGAGCAACTATTAATTCAACTGACTCACACTCCCCTTTACTTTTCAACAATCCAGATACATGTCCATCTTGAATTCCCTCATTTCCACTTCCACTTACAATGACTATTCCTATATTTTTTGACATTGATGTAATAAATGAATCGAGAATATGCCTCCCCTTATGATTTCCTGTATTAGTTCCTAATGGTAATAGAACTACAGTTGGCTTGTTATTTTTTTCAGCATAGTCTCCTACAAATTGTAATGCTGCAATAACAGAAGCTAAATTGTACAAATTTAAATCTTCAGGAAAAAATTCTTTATAACTTAAAGATCTTATAAGCTTAACTACTACAAATTCACATTCAGGAGCCATTCCTCTAAGTTCTGGATTTTTCCCAAATGCACCAACTATCCCTGCCATATTAGTTCCATGCCCTACCTCATCAACAGATGGAACTATATCATATGGATTCAAATTATTTTTTTTTGCTTCTATGGCCTGCTCTATCTCATTATAATCGTATTCTCTGCCAAATGGTATATTTTCACCTTTTCCAGGTTTTAAAGATTGATCCCATATAGTTTTTATTCTACATTTTCCATCTTTATCTTTAAATTCTTCATTTAAATAGTCTATCCCTGTATCAATTATAGCTACAGTTACCCCATTACCTCTTAGATCTAGAGGTAAGTTTGATTGAACTGATTCAACTTGACTAGCTTCAATTGCAGATGTTTCTTGAAGTGTAAATATATCAATAGGAGATACATAATATATATTTAACCCTTCTTTACTAATTTCATTATTTACTAATTTAGCTACTAATTTAGTATCCCCTATATCTAATGTCAAATTATTTTTTATTGCAACCAAAGCATAAGTATCATTTATTATTACCATAGTAATATCCTGGTATATATAAAAGGACTTCTTAGGAATTCCTCCATATAATACTGTGTATACTAAGTACTCCTCACTTGAAAATATTTCACCTAAATCTATTCCTATATCATTCTCCATTATTCATAGCCCCCCATTCCTCATTGGCTAGTTTTAAATTAATAAACTGTTCAGGTATTCTAAAAAATATTTTTTTATTTTTCTCTTGATATCCACGTACTACCGTCCTATAATTTCCTTCTATAATATTAAATATATTATACAGATTTAATTTTCCATACCCCGTATCTTCATTTGGATAATCTTCATTTCTATCCCTATCAGCACCATAAATCAATAGACTTCTCATTTTTGTAGAATACAAAGTTAAATCATTTCCATCCACTATTCCCCATTGTAAAAGTAATGCACAAGTTCCAGAAACAATTGCAGTTGCTACAGAACTTCCACTTACAACTGATACACTTGACCTATCTAGAGACGTAGTTAATACATTTGTTCCAACTGTTGTAATATCTGGATTGATTAATTGGTTTGTATTATAACCTTTTCCTGACTCCCCCATAATAGCTCCACTTATTCCATTATAGTACGCTACTGTAATTACATTTTCTGCTGTAGAAGGTACGGTTAATGTATTATATGGCGATGAATTTAAAAATTTAGTCCCTTCTGGCAATAAAAGTTTACTAGGTAACCAAATATCAAATCTTCCATTAGTAACAAACATACCTTTAAGTCTAAACTGCCAAGTTCCAGGATTAATATTTGTAAATACAAGTGTAAATAATTGATGTCCTGTTAAATTTTCTGGATCACTACATTTTACAAGTACTGAAGTATTCGTCAGATAAAATTTTCGTTGTTCTATTGAAAAAATATTTGGAATAAAATCACCTGAATTTTCACCTGATGGAGATACAATATTTAATGACATTCTATTAGGTTTTTGTACCCAAATATATAATGTAAATTCTTTTAAAGTTTTTGTAAGCACAAGTTCCGCTGTAAAAACATCATTAATATTATTTACTACACCTATTACATGACCTTCATCATTTCCTGAATTTCCAGTACCAGCTACTACAATAACTCCAGGTTTACTTGATATTTTAGTTAAATAACTAGCCGTAATATTATACCCATCATGACTTCCCTCATTACTTCCTACTCCAAGGTAAATTACTATTGGCTTATTTAACTCTTCCCCTATTTTTCTTATATACTCAATAGCTGCTAACACTTCCGTATTATTATATATTGGAATCGGTTTAATTCCATTCTCTTCATTTTTCTTCTTTAAAGATGGCGATTCTAATAATTTAACAATACAAAATTCACAATCATTTGCTACTCCTTCAATTTCCTTATTATATCCTCTTGCACCAATAATACTTGACATTTTTGTTCCATGCCCTATTTCATCTCTACTTGGCACTATTGTATAAGGATCACCTCCAGTCTTAAATGCATTAATAGCCTTATTTAACTGTTCTTCTGTATATTCACTTCCAATATATAGGTTATTATTAACCGAAGATTGTATAGTTTGATCCCATATCCTAATAATACGTGTTGTATCATCCTCTCTTATAAACTCTTGATTTAAATAATCTATTCCTGTATCAATGACTCCAACTAAAATTCCCCTACCAGTTAAGTTTAAATATGGATTTGATTTTACTTTATAAATACTCTCTATATTTGAAGGCGTAATATCTTGTAATATATATACACTAGATGTCTCTACGAAAATAATAGATGGAACATCTATTCTTAATTGATCTATTCTTTCAACTGGAACAGACACAACGCCTAATGTATCTGTAATTTCTGCTCCACAGGCATAAGTTACTTTATCTATCTCCTCTTTGAAATTCCCTCTATACTCTACAACAAACCCTAGATTATTTTGATTTAAATGTCCTAAACATACTTCACTCATAACTTCAACCTCTATACCTCTTGTTATTTATATAATTATAAATATAAACTTACACATTATTTTATTCTTCTAACTTACTAGTTGTCACAAATAATAAACTATTATAAAAAACTACATAGTAATCGTATTTACTATTAAAATTAAAAGAAGATTGATAACTACTTTAGCTATCAATCTTCTTTCATTTCTTATTCTCTCCCAATACTTATCCTAATCATAAAATATGTTAACTACCTAATATTATTCTATAATTGCTTAGCTAATTTTACTAAGTCAAATAAATCTATCATTTTATCAAAATTCATATCATATTTTTCATTCCACTTAGTGTTATTTGGACTAACATTATATGCTTTTGCAATTAATGAAAGATCTAATACATCAATATCCCTATCTACATTTACATCATAACTTTGAATAGGCATCCTATATGCATAACCAGCACAGTTACCTGCATAATCACTTACACTAATCATTAATGGTACTCCACCTAAAGACGCCACTAATTTATCTGGTATTATCATTTCACCTTCGTATCTATTAAGTTTTTTATTATAAATAAAGTTACCATGCATGTAACTTTCCGCTCCTGGTTGTTTATTTATACTAATACTCGCTATGCCACTATCTAATTCTTCTACAGTTAAATAAATTTTAAATTTATCTCCATAACATACCTTTTCTGAGCTAAACATTACTTCTTTAATTAATGGAAGATTATTATCCTGAATTGTATTAGTTTCAATATTAAAATCTCCATTTTTCAAATCGAAGTTCTGTTTTTCATAAAAATTATCTGAATTTATAAATTTATTAGTTTCATTATTACATAACATTACGTATTGCAACTCCCAATTACCACTTTTAAAATAATCTGTAACATCAATAATATTCTCATACAAACCTGTAGCCTCATTATATTTTAACTCTAACTCTAATGAAGATTCTTCATCTTCAAAAGGAAATTTAAAACAAACTCCTACATATCTAAGTCCACTCTCTTTATCCTCAGCATCAATAGAAATCTTAATTTTGTCACCTGCTGATACATATTTTTTATCAACGTTAACACTCTTTAGTACTGGTTTAGTACAATCTATATTACTATTACCAATTACTTTTAAAGTATTATTTTTAGCTTGACTTATATCTATATTAATTTGGCTAGACTCATTAGTAAATCCATTTATCGACTGAATACTATAATTTCCACTTGGAGACTTCTTATCTAATTTTATTCTTCCTTCAAATAAATCTGTATTAGAATTATAAATAAGATTTTCTCCAATTTGAAACAGTATAGATTCTGGTTTATCAACTACAGGTGTTACTCCTAACATCTTCATTGGAGAGTCTATTTTTACTTTAACTCCTATTTCCTCTCCTGCCTTTATTTCTTCTTTATCAAATAGAACATATTCTACTTTAGGTACATATAAATTTGTACCTGAAATTCTAAATCCTACATCAAAAGGACTCCAACTTGAATGTAATTGATTATCTGTAGTTTCAATAATTATTATGCCTACTCTCCATTCATCCGAAGCCATATCACTTGTTATTTTAATATTACCTTTATATGTCTGAGATTTTGAATCATAACTTAAATCAACTATTATATCTTCAGCACCTTCAATAATACTTTGTGGTTTACAATGAATAGATATATTATTTACTTTAGACTCTTTCTCATCAACCTTAGCTTCAACTTCTAAAATATCTCCCGGTTTATACTCTGCTTTATTAACATTTAATTCAACTACTTCTGGAATGTATATATTAGAATTTTCCCCGGAAGTACCTATATCTAGTTTGCTTCCTGCTATCGCATTAATTGATATATTATTGAATATAAAAATTACGCTTACAATCAAAATAAGTACTTTTTTTACTTTCCCCTTCATTATTATTCCCCCTCAATATCTTGAAATTTAATTTTACCCAATAATAATTATACATTATCACCTATTCCTTTACCATAATTATGTATTTATTGCATTTAATGCTTTAAAGTAGATGTTTATCATAATAACATAATCTCCCCGTCTTGAAATGACTTAACTTCTTTTGATATATAATAAACTATTTCACCAATCAATGTGTTACAATATCTTATTCAATATAAAATGGAGTTACACTTAGATAGTCTTTAAACTTATCTAGGCGTAACCCCATCCTTAAATTATCATATAATAAAACTTATATTCCCATCTATTAATTTGTTACCAAACTCTCTTTTGCATTTTCTTTTCTATCTTTCCCTAATTCTGCTATTGCTGTATAAAGTACATCTGTTGATGAATTTAATGCAGTTTCACAAGAATCTTGGATAACTCCAATTATAAATCCTACTCCAACTACTTGCATAGCAATATCGTTTGGTATCCCAAATAAGCTACAAGCAAGTGGTACTAACAATAATGATCCTCCAGCAACTCCTGAAGCTCCACATGCACTTACAGCTGATAATAAGCTAAGTATCAAAGCTGTTCCTAAGTCTACATTTATCCCAAGTGTATGTGCTGCTGCAAGTGCTAATACTGATATAGTTATAGCTGCTCCACCCATGTTTATTGTTGCTCCAAGTGGTATTGAAATTGAATAAGTATCTTCATTTAACCCTAAATCTTTACATAACCCCATATTTACAGGAATATTAGCAGCTGAACTACGAGTAAAGAATGCTGTTATTCCACTTTCTCTTAAACATCTAAAAACAAGTGGATATGGATTTTTTCTTATTAGTATAAAAGTTATTGCAGGATTAACTACTAAAGCAACAAATACCATGCATCCAACTAATAGTAATATTAATCTTCCATAACTAAGTAATGATTCTATACCTTGTGTAGCTATACTATCATATACAAGTCCCATTATTCCAAATGGTGCTAAATTAATTATCCATCTTACAACCTGTGATATAGAATCTGAAATATTTACTATAACATTTTTAGTTTCTTCTTTAGCATTTTTAATAGCTAGTCCTAAAACTACTGCCCAAAATAATATTCCAATATAATTAGCATTTGCAAGTGCAGAAACTGGATTAGCTACTACATTCATTAATAATGTATTTATTACTTCTCCAACACCACTAGGCGGTGTCATATTTTCTACCCCTGAAGTAAGCATTAGTTCTACAGGAAATAAGAAACTACCTATAACTGCAACTAACCCTGCTAAAAATGTTCCCAAAAGATATAATACTACTATTGACTTCATATTAGTCTTTTTACCTTCTTTATACTGAGATAATGCAGCCATTACTAAGAAAAATACTAATAATGGTGCTATTGCTTTTAATGCCCCTACGAATAAAGATCCAAATATTGATATAGGTGCCCCCACCTCTGGAATCATTAATGCAAGTACTATACCTATTGCTAGCCCTACAATAATTCTCTTTACTAAGCTTACGCTATTCCATTTGCTTATTAAGTTTTTCATACTTTTGTCCCCCCAAGTTTATGTGATTAATATACATTGTATTTATCATATCTCTTAAAATTAGAGCAATGCAATGTTACGCCCCTAGATAACCATATCTTACTTTTGATTAAATTATAAATTAACCCAACCTAAGAATTCCTTTATCTTTTTTGATATACAAGATAATACCATAATTCAACAATTAACGCAATTAAAACCATATTGTTGCATTATAGCTTTATAAAATTTATTTTGAATTTTAATTTTATTATAAAAGTACTATCTTCCATTTCTATTAAATTAAAAATATATTTATCTTAACTATCTAAGCAATAATCTTAAGAATAAAAGGCATCTAGTATGCTTGGAAAGACACTGATAAAAAACTAATATATAGAACAATATTTCTACTTAATTAATGCAACTTACTATATAACTTTTTATTGGAAATAATAAGTGTAAACACAGTTACTATCATAAATAATATACATCCTACTAAACCAACTAATATATACGTCGGTACAATTTCATCAAATACATTATAAATTTCCGGCTTAATATAATAACTATTAAAGTTAACCATATTGTAAGGTAAGAAGTTCCTAAAATAATGATTTAACTCAAAGCTGTTATTAGGTAACATAGTCATTATGGCCAAAATAAATGTTACAATTATTGCTGATGATAAAATCTGTTCTAATATCACTGTAATTAATAATGTTATAGATACTAAAATCAACATTGCCATAAAGCCTACTAATACATTTATTAAATACTGTTCAAAAAAAGTTATATTGTATGGAGAAAACAGATAATTAATACTGCTTTGAATAGGTAAATTCGCTCCATTGAATCCAAGTATTAATAACTTAGACAATGAAAATATTGATACTCCTGTACCATAAATTATTGAGCTTATTTCAATCCCTGCTATCATTCTAGCTTTAACTAAAGTTTTTTTACCGTGTTTAGTTGAAGTGTAAAGCTGTTTCATCTTTACTTTTAGATCTTCTCCAAATATAGCTAAAATTATAAATGGTATGATAAATATAATAATTGTTATGAAATCCACCATATCATTATTTAAATTCTTCCATCCTTCAGCATACCCTATCTCCAAAGGTGTGTTCAGTTCTCCCCCCTTTTCAACTAGTCTATCTATGTCCTCTTCATCGATACTTGGTCCTATATTATTCTTTATATTTAATATTCTTTCATTGTAAAAATTACTTATATCACTTTCCGTAAGTTCTTCTAATTTCTTTTCATAATTTGAAGCCACTAATGTAATTAAATTAGAATTATACAAGTATTTGCTTGTATCTTTTCTATCTACAATGTCCTTTAATTCAATTTCATTTAACACTTTATTATGTTTATCTAATTTAGATTCTTTTAAATTATCTTTACTGGAAATAATAATATTTCCACTTGAATCATATACATTGTAATTATTCAGAGATGATATGCTACTACATACAGAATATATTAAAATAGCTACAGCTATTACAAGAAACATTCTTAAATTTAATATTCTTTTTCTTTCTACTCTTATAATTTCTTTCATATAATCTGACCACCTAGTTATTATTTGAATTTGTATTATATTCTTAATTTATTCTATATTTTTTGTATTCTATTAATGTTAGCAATCTTATAATTAACATATAAACACATGCTAATAATATAAATGCTAACATGTAAGGAATCATTCTATCCCCTATAAAATAGAAAATCTCAAATCCATTTGGTACACCTACCGAAAGGTTTGTAGCATAATAAATAGGATTTAATTGCAGTTGAAGAGTATTAGCTGTGTATGTTAATCTTACAAGCAATAGTATAGTTGATAAGGATAGAATTGTAGTTAGTTTCACATATCTAACCTTTATAGATATAAACATGACTATATTTGTAACTAATATTACAGATACAAGCCCTTGAGCTATCATAATTACTACTCCTGTACCTGCACTTATATTATATAAACAAGTATTCCAGATATTTTGTGCAGATTGATTCCACCCTTGCAATGATGCTATAGCTCCATGCTCTATTAATAGTGTTCCTATAAATATTAGATACACTACTACTGCAAATATATTGCCTGCTATAATTCTTGCATTCATGTTTTTCTTTCTTCCAAACTTCGAAGATAATGTAAGCTCATCTATTCCATTATTACTATCTTTTGAGAATATAGAACTTAATGCAAAAGCTATAATTATAAGTACAAACCAATATTGACTTCCATATTGCCATATAAAATAAGATATTCCTTGATAATAATCTACATTAAAAGGAGTTTCTAATTTATCTATTTTTTCATTTATCTTATCCATCTGTTCATCTGTATATTTAAACCAGTTTTTTTCATTATTGGCCTTTATAGTATCCTTCATAGATTTTTTATACTGATTATAAAAATTTTTTTCTGATTTTAAAAAATCAAAGTCTAGACCCATGTAGATATTGTAGTTATCAGGACCATAGTTAGCAAAGTTTATAATATGGTTTGTGGCATCATATTTTGTAAGCTTCTCTCCAAGACTATCCTCAAACTCTAGCTTCTCTTTACTTGAATTAAAGTCTTTAACTAGGTTATCTAAATAATCTTGATCCATAATTCCTTTCATATCTTTAGATTCATTTTTTATGCTTCTAAAAGAACCAATACCTTCTATATACTTTCCATCAGTATTAATAGCTTCACCACTACTAAAGTAAGGTAAAATATTGAGTATTGTACTAACTACAATTAGTGATATTACAGATATTATTGTAATTTGAGTCCACACCTTCTTAAACTCATATTTTATTAATTTCTTCATAAATTTACCTCTATTATTCTTTATAACTATTTCCGTGATGTATTACTTTCCATGGGCTATCCTTTGATTCTCTTACTAAAAATATATAGCTATATACATCATCTACTTCAGTTTCATATTCTTCAATAAATATATTTTCATTATCATATCCATTTGCTACCCCTTTATCTGTCTCATCATAAATAGCATTTATTCTTGGATCAAGGCATTGAGATGAATCGTACTCATATACAGGTCTCTTAGGAACTTTTAATTCATTTGCAATATAATTTGTTGTAACTTCTCCAAGTTGTTGCCATTTTTCTGTGCCTTCCTTACTGAAATCAGGCATATTTTTACTTTGTCCTGGTAAATTAGACCCATTTCCTGAAATTATACTACTTGATCCATTCTGAACGGTAACACTTTCCTTTCTAGCTTTTCTTATACTTGCAAGTGCTTTATCTAACTCTGTATCTTTTTGTTCTTCTGGAAGCTTATCTATTGTTTCACCACTTATATTATTTACATTTCCACTTCTTGAAGTACATCCAACAGAAAATGTTAAACTCATCATCATGACTCCAATTAATAGTAGTATTTTTGCTTTTTTCATTCTAATCACTCCATTTATAATATTTGTTTAATAAGTCCACATAACCTTTTTGTAATAAATCCATTAAATCTTTAATTAAAGATATGTGGCTACATAATAATCTTCTAATGTTGGCTCTAATTGTTTAGTTGTAATACATTCGTATTTATCACCTACATATCTTACACGTATAGTTTCTTTTTCCTGTTTTCTATGAATCATTTTCCTTTCTTCATTTATTCTATTAAACATCTCTTGATCAACTACTGATTCCCAAACACTCCCCCTAACTTTTTCAACTAAATTATCTATACTATCGAATTCTACTAATTCTCCCTTTTTTATTATTATTAAATCATTTGCTATTGCTTCAATATCCGATAATATATGTGTTGATAATATAACTATTTTATCTTTTGACATAGCACTTATAATGTTCGAAAACCTTATCCTCTCTTTTGGATCTAACCCTGCTGTTGGCTCGTCAAATATTAATATCTTAGGATCATTAAGTATTGCTTGTGCAATTCCTACACGTCTTTTCATACCACCTGAAAATGACTTTACCTTTTTATTTCCTGAATCTTCTAAGTTTACGAATTTTAATACTTCAGGTATTTTTTTATCCAATTCCTTTTTGGGAATACCTTTTAATATACCCATATATTCTAAAAAGTCTTTTGCTGTAAAACTTGAAAACACATTATAATCTTGTGGCATATACCCTATAATATCCCTATACTTTTCATCAAGACCTACAATATCCTCCCCGTCAAAAGTAACATTACCTTGAGTTTGAAAATCAACAGTTGTCAGTATTCTCATAAGAGTACTTTTCCCGGCTCCATTTTCACCAAGTAATCCATAGGTACCTGATTTCATTGTTATATTTATATTTTTCAATGCTTCTTTATTCCTGTATGATTTATATAGATTTTCAATTTTCAGTTCCATCTCATTCTCCTTTAAAGTGCACTACGTTTTGTAGTTTTAAATTAAATAACGCTTCTCTTTTCTTATTTCTTTTTAGTTAATCTGATACCACCTCCATTACTTTCCTTAAATGAATTAATCTTCATGTATACTTTCTAAATACACTATAACAACCAATCTTTAATTAAATTTAAACTATATCTTTCAAAATACTTAATGATTATTACAAATTCTTAAGTTGTTATATAAATTAAGAATTAAAAAGACAAAAAAAGACCCATGATAAATATCATGAATCTTTTAGTAAATTATCTGTTTTTAATTGGCAACATTATTTCGAATTCTGTTTTATAATTTTGATGTGGTGGCATTACCAAAGAAATTTTTCCTCCATGATCTTCAATAATTTTTCTACTTACTGCTAATCCAAGACCTGAACCTTGTTTGCTACGTGATTTTTCACCAACAACAAAAGGTTCAAATATATCATGACTTATTTCTTCCTGAATTCCATAGCCATTATCCGCCATACCTACTCTGACGTAACCTTCCATCCGTGATAGGATACATGTAAATGTTGTACCACTCCCATTATGTTTTATAGAGTTTGCAATAATATTTTCAAATGCACGTTTAAGTTGAACTTTATCAATTTCACAGAGGATACGTTCCTCTGGGATATCTACCTCAAGTTCAAGTCCTCCAAGATTCAGTTCGTTATACTTATCTGCCATATAATCTCTTAAGAAAATACATATATCATACTGTTCCAAATTCAAGCTATAATCTGGATGTTCCATTTTGCTGTATTCATAGAATGTATTAATCAATTCTGTAAGTCCTTCTGACTTTTTATAAATAGTCTCAAGATACTGAGGTTGTTCTTCCAAACTAACTATTCCATCATGAATTCCTTTTGCATATCCTTGAATTACAGTAATCGGTGTTTTAAGATCGTGAGAAATATCAGCAAGCATTTTTTGCTTGTCCTCTTCTAATTTCTTACGATTTTTCTCACTTTCATAAAGTTGCATGGACATATGATTAAAACTATCACAAATTTCCTCAAACTCACGTGGTCCTTTGTAATCTAAATAAACCTGACGTTGCCCCTGTGAGAATCTAACCATTGCATTATGCAATAGCTTCAATGGTTTTTTCACCTTCCGATTTAACCACATAATGAATATCCCAATTAAAATACAATAGAATACCAAAAAGCTTGAAACAACACTCTTAGTTATTAAACTTACTTTAGAAAATAATATATGTTGACCTTCTAATGGTTGATAAATCAACATTGTATAACGAATGCCATCAATATTTTCAAATATATACTTAGTTAGGCTGTACTTTTCATAAAGTGTGTTCGTAAGTAAACCATATTCTCTTTCACTTAAAGAAGTCTTTCCTGTTTCTTTAGACTCATAAAGTATATTAAGGTTTTCATCAACTACATATAACCTCTGTGTAACTTGCTTATTATCTTCTGAATAATACACAGATACAGATGTACACTTTTCATTTTTATCATTTATAAACTCTTCCTTATGAACATAAAAACCTGTTACATATAAAGGAATATATTCAATTTCAACTTTGTTGAAGTTTGGATATTCAGTTTCCTTCTTACTTTTATACACAGGCTTAAGATTTTCATCTAAGACAATAATATATCCATCCCTGCCAATCATCTTATTTAACGGTAGCTCCGAATACTTCCCCTCTGATATCATACTTTCATACTCTAAAATATCATCTGGATCAGCTTGAATTATCTTTCTCCCAGTCATAAACATTCCTATAACGAAGAATGTACTTAAAACGATAACTAAAAGTAACGTAAATGCAATATAATTGCATATTAATAGTGTAAAAAAGTTGCCTTTCTTCCTCTTTTTAATTTTCAATTTTATATCCAAGCCCCCTTATATTTTTAATATATCTTGGATTTCTAGAATCATCTTCAATTTTATCCCTTATGTGTGAAATATGTACAGTAATTACATTCTCATAATTATCGTAAAGTTCCCCATTCATAGCTTCACAAATTTGAGATTTAGTGTACACTCGACCTGGTGACTTCATCAAAAGTGCAAGAAGTTTATATTCATTAGGGGTAATAATAATCTCAACACCATTTTTTACAAGTGTTAACTTTTCAGTATTTAAAGTCAACTCACCTATTGTAATATCTGCACTTTTTTTTACACTTGAACCCTCATTATTAAGATTATAAAAACGTCTTAAATTCGCCTTTACTCTTGCTACTATTTCTAACGGACTAAAGGGTTTAGTCATGAAGTCATCTGCCCCTAAATTAAGACCTAATATTTTATCTGTCTCCTGATTTTTAGCTGACAAAATCAAAATAGGAATATTATTTATTTCGCGGATTTTCTTTGTAAGTTCATATCCATCCATTCTAGGCATCATGATATCCACCACTGCCAAATCGATATGCTCATTTTGTATAAGTTCAAATGCAGATACTCCATTATCTACTGTTAAAACCTTATATCCACTACTTTCAAGATAAAGTTTAAGTAGTTTCACAATATCATTATCATCTTCTGCAATCAGTATAGTATACTGCATATATTTTTACCCCTCTCACTTAACTAATTTTCTATATCACTTTAATATCATAGTCTTTATTAAAATTATAATCTAAAATAGGTACTATACTAAACAAATTTTTTATGCTATCTTTTTTTGAACAGTTATACCTTTTAAATTCTTCTTTAAACTCAAATGTAAAAACATAATTCCTATTCCACTAATTATTAGCATTAGATAGAAACTTATTCCTCTACTAAGTAGCATAGCAGAGCTTAGAATCTGCGCTGGAAATATTGTTTTAAAGAATACTAAGAATCCTTTCTCACCTACACCTACTGCACCCGGGAAAGGTAAAGCAGCTCCTGCAATATATAATGCAGATTGAATAGAAATGAATTCGATTAAAGATACAGAAGACATTCCAAATGATCTATAAACCCAAAAAGGGATACTATGAAATGCTATAATTTGTACTGTAGTAATAAGAATAGTATTTATCATAAATATTTTATCATTTTTAATATATTCTGCACTTTTTTTATACTTCTCTATCTCTAACAAAGCTTGTTCTTTAAATATATCAGTTTTTTTATACTTAATCATTCCTAAAACTTTCACACATAAGTTTACAGCTTTGAAAATAACTTTTTTTGAAAATATAGCTACTAGTATAAATACTAATAAAATTACATTTAACATAATTCCTATAAATAATAACACACCAAATGTTCCAATATCCTCTCTAAATAAGTCAAACTTTATTATTAAGCCTATTAATGACATTGAAACAGTAACAATTTGATATGATGCAAGACATAATAATAATGCAAGCATAGCCTTGGAAATATCAATCTTTTTCTTATGCATATAATAAATTTGCATTGGCTGACCCCCAGTTGCTGAAGGTGTTATTGAACTAAAAAAAATCCCTGCAAATGAATATTGTATACATTCAAGTAAATTTGATTTTTCTTTAAACAACTTTAGACTACGTCCTATATTTATTGCTTCACAAAGTACCACAAGACACATAGCAGCTATTCCAATAGCAATGTATCCTAAGTTTACTTGTGACATTGTTTTTAATACCCCTTTAAAATCAGCATTGAAAAAAATCACCTTGAATGTTACAACAAGAATTATTATAAACAATCCACCATTTTTCAATAGATTCCATAGTTTTTTACCATTACTCATAAATTTCCTCCAAAGTACCAAAAGTAAATCCTTGTGATTTCCAAATAGGAATAACCATTTCTAACGCTTCTACAGTTCTTTTAGGTGCATTATTTTTACCTCTTCCGTCATGAAGACATATAATATCACCCTTTTCTGTTTCTCCAAGCAATCTATCTGCTATATCTTTTGATTCTATATTTGCCTTCCAATCTCCAACTATCACATTCCAAAGTACAACTTCAAAATTTAACTTCTTTATCTCTTTTATACCAGCTAAGCTAAAATGCCCCCAAGGAGGTCTAAACAACTTTGGCTTAATACCAAGTTCTTTTAATAATTCCATACTTTCTAAAAAATCTTTTCTTATATTTCCTGGTGTTTGAAACATTTCATTCTTATGACTTAATGAATGTAACCCTATGATATGCCCATCTTTTTTAATCATCTCAATAATTTTAGGATTATTTTTAGCAAACTCGGCTACTACAAAGAATGTTGCATGGACATTGTAATTCTTTAAAACCCTAAGAATTTCTGGAGTATATACACTGTCTACACCATCATCAAATGTTAAATATATATTTTCTACTCCTGCTTCTTTCCTCTGCTTTTTCAGTTGTCTATTTAACTTTCTGTAAAGCAATGTAGGAATGACCCCATATATCATGAAAGATACTAGAATAATGCTTATGAGTATTAAACTGTACATCTCTTTTCACATTCCTTTCGTATATTTTCTTTAATTGAAATTCAGAAACTTCACTTCTTAAAAGTTGCATATTAGATTTCATTTCTTCTATTAGCTTTTCATTTCTTATTAAAGATATAATATCTTTTGATATATCTTTATCATTTTCCCAAACAATTCTTCCTATACCCGTTTTTTCTATAAACTCAGCATTTCCAACTTCTTGTGATAAAAATGGTTTAATAACATACATAGGAGTTGAAGTATACATTGCTTCAAATGTTGAAATTCCACCAGGCTTAGTAATTATAAGATCTGACCTTTTCATATATCTACATACCTTGTCTGTATAACCAATTACCTCTATTTTAGGATAACTACTTTTAAGTTCTTTCAACATTTTTTTATTTTTACCAGTAATAATAGTTATATGAACTCCACTTGTCTCATATAATTTCTCTAATATATTATCCAGGTTTGGAATTAACCCTAATCCCCCACCCATTATAAGAATTTCTTTTTTATCATTAATAGATTTTAATTCAATATCTTGTTTAAATGATTTTCTTACAGGTATGCCATTTACAACAATTTTATTATCCTCAACACCTTTAGATAGTAGCATATCCTTAGTGCTTTCAGTTGCTACAAAATACATATCAGTCATGTCAGTAATCCATCCATCATGTGCTGTAATATCTGTAATATATGTATATAGAGGAATGTCATCCTCATATTTCTCCTTATAAGTTGAAATATATCTAGTAGATGCAGACCATGTAGATACAATTAAATCCGGATTATATTTCTCAATTAAAGAATTTATCTTTTTTAATTTGCCACCCTTTACACAAGTATTTTCATGTTTTGTAGCAAAACTATTTACAAAATTGTACACTTTTGAAAATCTACATATAAAAAGACTAAATAATCTATAAATCATCTTATAACTGATAGGCAGTAATACCTTAACAATATCCACAATTTCAATTACGTCATCAGAATTCTCTGCTAATAGTTCTTCCTTAATCGCCTCTGCAGCACAATAATGCCCCATTCCAAAACGACTTGTTAAAATTAATATCTTCAAGTAATTATCCCCTTTTCTTTTATTGTTAAATATATATTAATAAGAATAACCCCCTCATTAACATACTTTTAACTTAATACTACTACTCAATTATTAATTTCAACCTTATATAATCTTAAGATTTCTTAATAGTTTTCTTAATATTTGATACATATCATAAATAAAAGAGGCTAGTTGCCTAGCCTCTTACTCTTCAAAAATTCTTAATGACGTCTATAAATCTTAATGGTTTAGTAATATTCCTTCTCACATAATAACTCATAACAAGCATTTACTTCTTCGTCAGTAAATAATTCAGCATATTGAGGTTTAACAATAGTAGCCTCCATTGTTAGTTCAAGATGTTTAACTTCTGCTAATTTATTAAAACCATGTGATGTTCTACCTTTTCTGAATATTTCCTGTGCTGTTCTAACTATTCCAAACCTATCTATTGTCTCTAGAAATTTTGTCATTTTACACTCATATTCTTTTTCTGCTATTTCACAATTTTTAATGACTTCTTGTTGTAGTTTTTTCTCTAATATCTCCATTTTTTCTCTCCAATATTAATTCTTTTTCTACGATGGTCTTCTCTAGATCTTTTTTCTTTATAACTAAATTTATACTTATCACCTTTTAAGTATTGTAGCTTTTCTTTACAGAACCTACATCTCTCACTAGGATAATCCCAAGATAGTTTTTTACCACAGTCTAAACAAAGTCTTTCGTGATCAAGAAGCTTTGTTAAAAGTAATTCATTTATTTTATTTGCTGTATCTTGCTTTTCACTTGAAATGTATGTGTTGCTTACCATAATATTAAAGTTCTTACCAAAGGAATAGTTTAATTCTAATGCCTTATAGTAGCTTTCTAGCTCATCAAGTTGCTTTTTTGTATTTACAATAGTATTTAGCTTTGGTCTTTTTAAGTTTACAACACCTTTACTATACATAATGCAATACTCTTCCCAAAGTGCCTGTACTTTCTTATTATTTTCTTCAAAAGGAATTGTTGCCATCTTAAGAAGATCACTTTTAGATGCTTTTACATTAAGAGCCTTTAGTCTATTTAATAGGAATATAATTCTTGTAATATCTGTTTTTTGATAATATCCTTTAACTAGTGCTAAACTCCATGTCTTTAATGCATCGATAATATCTATATCTAACTCTAATAATGAATCTGGAATTCCTATAAAGCATTTTTTTATTTTACTTGTATTTGACGCAAGTGAAGATTTTATCACATTACAATCAGTAGTTGCTATAACATAACCTTGGTCGTAAATACCTCTACGTCCTGCTCTACCTGCTATTTGCTTTATTTCTGGAATCCTTAGCCTTCTTAAAGATATTCCATCAAACTTTCTAGTTTCTAAAAATACAATACGTTTTATAGGAAGGTTTACCCCCATTCCTATAGCATCTGTACATACTATAACTTCTGTTTCACCATTTAAGAATCTTTCAAACTGCTTCTTTCTTGTGCCATAAGGAAGTGAACCATAAACTATACTAGTCTTTATATTTTTATTAAGAAGCTCTGCTGAAACTGCAAGTGCTTTCTTTTTACCAAATACAACTAGTGCATCTCCTTTTTTAACATCCTTAGATAAATCAAACTTTTTATCTTCAAATATTAACTCTGTATCTCTTTTATGTTCAATTATCTCATATGTATCATTACAATCTTTTATTAGCTTGATTATTACATCCTTAGCCTCTGGTGCCATACATATATGAATTTCTGGAGACTGTACACCTATTATTGCTCTTGTCCATGCCCATCCTCTTTGACTATCTGATATCATTTGTGCTTCATCGATAACACATATGTCGTATGGAATTCCTAACTGTAGTTTTTCTATTGTAGACGAAACATGAGATGCATATGAAATAATATCCTCTTCTTCTCCTGTTAATAGAGAACAAGATATATTTTCAGCTCTAAGCTTATCTTGAATTTCTAAAGCTAATAATCTTAATGGAGCTAAATATACACCTGTATATGCATCCATAAGCTTTTCAATACTTGCATATGTTTTCCCTGTATTTGTTTCACCAACATGAAGGTAGAAATGTCTTTTCATATCCCTTGCAACTTCATATTCATCTATTGGATTTTCTGAGATTACCTGTTTGATTTCATCTTTAACTTTACTTTTAATATAAACATTTTCAGATGTCCAAACTAATCCTCTTGTACAAATCCAAGAAATACATTCTGAAATTTCTTCCATATCTTCAATTGATGGTGCTTTAGGATTTTTATCTAAATAATCTTTATAAATAATGTTTTCAACTACAGCAATTCTTTTAATAATCTCATTAATCTTATCTTCCTTACCAATAAGAGATTTCTTAAAACCTGTTAAAGTTACACTTTTATAATATCCAAAAACCATCTCTCTTGCTAAATCTAAAAATAACTTCATGTGTCCTGGTGTTTTGTATATATTCATATTTATAATAGTATCTAACTTAGAATCAATTGAGTTAATAACATTAACCTTTAATCTATTAACACCCTTTGAGGCCTTTGTAGCCTCCTTGCAGTTTTCTAACATAAGGGCTGTTATCTTTTCTTCATCAAAGCTATTATCTGCCTTAACTATTTCTGTAGAATACTTATTATTAATATCTAATAATTTACAACCTTCATTATAAATATCCAATAGAAGTTTATTATCAAGAGAAATAACCTTTGTAGCAACTGGATTGCCCCATCTAGTTTTATAAGCATTTCCTATTTCAGCTTTTATTTGTTCTTCTAATTTCACTTTTTTATTTTCATCTAACTCTTGTAAGTCAATATCACAATAAACTTTTCCATCTCTAGATCTTTTATACCATCTAACACTGTTAAATAGATATTCTGAATTATATTGTTTCTTAAACTGTTTATATAACTCACCTTTTCTAAGTTCCATAGATTTTTCTGCTTTTTCATGTAAAACAGAAGCAATATCCCTTGCTACATACTTATATGCTACATCTGAATCCTCTGTTATCTTTCTTGGAATATACTTTGACATACCTTTGATATTATCGTCGAATTCAACTTCTTTTAATTCTTTTACATATGAACCTTCCCATGATAACTCATATAGAAAATCTTTTACATACATATAATCATTAATATCAAAAGGTCCATTATCTATTAATCTAACCTTAGATTCTACATTATCTTTATCAAACTCAGAATCATCAATCTTAACTCTATTAGTTGTATTTATATAATTAACGATTTCCTTAATCATTTCAGTAATAAATTCATTATCTATGTATTTATTTATTTCATTTTTTATTTCTTTTTTTAATGTACATTTAGCTGATCCCATTCCATCACTTCCTTTGTAACTTAAAAGTATTACTATTTATGCCTTTCGGATTATATTTTCTACATTTTACTATACTACATAATTAATAATTTACAAGTATATATCAAAATGAGGAATTATCAAAATAACAAATCATTTTGGTAATTCCCCATTTAATCTAAATAACCCACTTACATGTTATATATAATTTATTATCAATTTGCTTAGCACTTATATTTCCACCCATCTTTTCCATAAGAGTTTTCACTATTGATAATCCAAGTCCTACACTTTTTGCCGTTCTACTCTTATCATTACTTTTATAGAATTTATCAAATATTTTATCTACGTCTACAATTTTATGATTTTCTATAGAATTCATAACTATCAAACTTACCTCATTTTCTTTTTGCATTAACTTTATTGATAGTTTTTTACTAGAATACTTTAAAACATTACTCATTAAATTTTCTACTATTCTTATTATACTTTTTCTTTCACCTATAATTTTATCTACTTGTTCTATATTTATTTCAGGACTTATTCCTCTTTTCTCAAGCTCATTATAAAATCCAATTAAAGTATCACATAATATCTCTTTTAAATCTATGTATTCCAGATTTAAATTATAGTCAGAGTTATCTACAACTGAAAGAGTAAAGAAATCTTCAAGCATACCTTCTAAATCCTTTGCTTTACTCTCAACTCTATCTAAATACTCCATATTTTTAATATCATTGTTGCATTTTATTTTTAACATTTGTATATACCCTATAATTGATGTTAGTGGTGTCCTTAAATCATGAGATATATTAGCTACCATTTCTTTTAAATCATCTTTTGATTTTCTTTCATTTAATTTAAGTTCATTAGCTATTTTAATATGTCTATTTATACTTTCTGCTAATAACTCAACCTCTTTATTTATTAGATTAATATCAATCTTTTTCTCAGTTTTAAAATCATTATATTCATTTAATTGAGTTGAAATATTAATCATTTCCTTTTTCATATAATAAATATAGGCAAGTAAAAATGCTATTATAGCTATAAGTAATCCTATTAAGAATATCATTATCACATGCCTCCTTAAATTTATTTAATCTCTTTTTTGTTGAAAATTAATATACCTATAAATGATGTTATTATTATAATTATTGATCCGTTTAATATGTATTCTACGAAATTCACATTTTTTGGTACTTGAGCTACTGTTCTTATCATTGAATATGGGATACAATTATTAATTGCAGTAGGTAAAAATGGTCCTAACATAGCTAATCCTAACATTTCACACATTGCTATAACTGATATGACCTCAGAGTTTGAAATTAGTGTTGCTAGTAAGACATATATACTTACTGTAGATGATATAACACATATATACAATATTAGAGATTTAACTACTAGTAATACTCCCTCATAATTTATATCTGATGGTTTAAATACAATACAAGTTATAAGTAATATAGTTAAAAATGTTATAACTACTAATATAGTTATTCCTACAATTAATGAAATTACTTGAGATACATATAATTTCCATCTTTCATAACCATAAGCAACTGTATTTTTCATAATACCGCTTTTTCTCCTAGAAATCACTACAGAAGAAGTTAGTGTAATAGCAATTATGTAAAGTGCTGCTCCTGCTCCTAAAGCATTAATGATAAATTCGTTAAAATATGTAGCATTTTCTAAACCTATAAGAAATCCCCTTCTTACTTCATCTTGTCCTGTAAAAGACATTATCCATAATTCTACATCAGTAAAAATTGAGATTCCTAGAACAAAAGTTATTACTCCTAAACTTGCTATTGCACAACCTTTGTAAGTTTTACTCCTAAATAATCTATATAAATCTGATTTTATTAAATTAATCATTACAGTTACCCTCCATTACATTCATTACATAATCTTCTAAGCTTTCACACTTTGTAACCATATGACTAATTAATACATCTTCTTTAGATAATTCCCTTGTTATAATACTAGCTTTATCTAAATCTTCATATATATTAATTACATTATTATTCATAACCTTATAATCATTAATATTTAGTATGCTTTCTAAAACCCATGTACATTTTTCAACATTATCTACCTTTATTTCAAGAGCCATCTTTGATTTTTCCTTTAATACTTCCATAGAAATCTCTTCAATTAATTCGCCTTTATTCATTATTCCATAAGTAGTTGATAATTGCCCTAGTTCACTTAATATATGGCTAGAAATAAGTATAGTTATTCCATTCTCATTATTAAGTTTCTTAAGTAACTCTCTCATTTTAACAATCCCTACTGGGTCTAGTCCATTTGTAGGCTCATCTAATATTAAAACTTCTGGATCACCTAAAAGTGCCATAGCTAGTCCAAGTTTTTGCTTCATTCCAAGTGAATAGTCTTTTATTAACTTTCCTTTAATATTCTCTAAGCCAACTAAATTCAACTTTTCTTCTAAACAGCCTTTTCCTGGAATACCTTTAAATACTCTTAAGTACTCTAAGTTTTTATATGCATCCATATCTTCAAAAAATGCTGGTGTTTCTATCAAAACTCCAATTCTTTTTCTATTTTTTATATTGTTTTTATTTTCACCAAATAACTCTAAATCCCCACTATTTTCTGAAATTAATCCTGAAATTATTCTCATTAAAGTAGTTTTACCAGCTCCATTTTTCCCAATAAGCCCATAAATATCACCTTTTTTTATATTTATATTTACATCCTCTAATACAAAGCTATTTTTATACTTTTTAGAAATCTTATTTGTTCTAATAACATAATTTTTCATACGACTCATCCTCCTCTATGTTTTCATAATAAACATAGTTCCCTAAGCAACTTCGAAGAAAGTCTTAAGAAAGTATTAATTCTCATTAAGTTTATATCCAATTCCCCAAATAGTTTTTATGTACTGTTCATTTGCACCAGCTTTTTTTATTTTATTCCTTAGATTGCTTATATGAACAGTTATAGTATTATCATCACATATAAAATCTTCTCCCCAAACACTTTTAAAAAGGTTATTTTTAGAGAAAACTTTATCTGGATGCTTAACCATAAGCTCTAATATATCAAATTCAATACTCGTAAGCAGTACTTCTTGTCCACTTACCTTAGCAACCCTACTCTCTGAAACAACTTCTATTTCTTTATATATAGTATTCTTAATCTCTATATTATTTGAATTTCTTCTTACATTAACTTCTACTCTAGCTAATACCTCATCTATATCAAAAGGTTTACTAATAAAGTCATCAGCACCTGCTCTTAATAGTCTTGGCCTAATCCCCTGCTCTTCTTTAGCTGAAATTATAATTATAGGCATTGTATATTTACTTCTAACTTCTTGTAGAACCTCTTCACCCGACTTTCCCGGTAACATTAAATCTAATAAAACAATATCTATCTTTTCATGTTTTAAATATATAAGTGCTTCAGTACCTGAATAGGCACACTCAACATTGTATCCATTATCTTTTAACATATCACTTAATAAGTTATTAATATCATTATCATCTTCAACAATTAAAACTTTAATATTCATATTTATATTACCTTTCTTATTTAAAATACCATTTTCATATAAAATATCTATAAATTATCTTTCTTTTTTCTTATTCTTTTTAATAGCTTAAAGCTAAGTTTATTAGTGTATTCTTCGTTTTTCACTAGTAGTTCATATGCCTCTAAAATAGAAGTAAAGTAAACTAAAATACCTATTCCTATGACAATAAGAACCGTAGAAATTAAGTAAAACTCAGTTATTTTATCTGTAGTCCCAATACCTTTTTCAAATAGTAATATAATAGTTCCACCTGCAAACATACAACATAGTCCAGTAATTATTAACCCTATGTATTTCTTTCTAATAACACTATACTTATTCTTTAAGTGACCTAGAAATTTTTCATCAAATATTAATGATTCTTTTTTCAATTCTTTATATTCATCTTCCATAAAAGATGCTGCTATTAATAAGCCAATGCCTACAGTAACCATAGCTGATATGCTTATAGCATATATCTCAAAAGATTCCTTAAAAATTAAATATGGAATAAATGATGATAAAATTGTACTGATCCCTAATGCCCCATACCTTGATTTCTTTTTCTCATTAATTAAAAATCCTTCAGCCATTTCTTTACTTACATAAAATCCTTGTTCATTATCCACATTAGTATCTGATGTATCTTTTAATAAATAATCAATTGATACATTAAATGTATTTCCTATAAGAAGTAACTTTTCAGTTTCTGGATATCCTTGTCCATTTTCCCACTTACTAATTGCTTGTCTACTTGTGTTTAACTTTTCTGCTAATACCTCTTGAGACATACCTTTACTTTTTCTTAAATTAAATAATTTTTCTCCAAATGTCATATTAGTGACCTCCTGTTTTCTTTTGTACTAAAATCATAACAAAACAGTGCTTAACGTTCTATCATCCTACAGATGCACTTTGTCAACTTGAGGTTGCAACTACGCAACCAAGGTAATATCAATGCCTTTCTCTAAGTAAATCTAGAGAAAAGCATTTTTAAATATTGACTTTAATATTAATTCGACAAATCATGATTAAATCCTTCTTTTAACAATTGGTTGTATAAAACAAAAACTCAACAAAATTTACCTAGCTTACATGGTTTCATTAAAATATATATTTAAATATACAATAATTAATAATATATTGTGATATTACGAGATATTTTGTAATAACCTCTTAATAACATCAATTTAAGTGTACTTCCCCATTTGTAAATATCAAACGTATAGTAATATAATGGTTTGCTAGTTATTTAATAAATCAAAGGAGGAATACATATGAAAAAGTTTTTAGATGAATTTAAAAATTTTGCATTAAAAGGGAATGTATTTGATTTAGCTGTAGGGGTGCTTATCGGTGCATCATTCCAATCTATAGTCAAATCTTTAGTAGATGATATTATCTCACCAATTATAGGGATCTTTGGAAATAAGAATTTTGATAACCAAGTACTAGATATATTTGGTGTTACGATCCGTTATGGAGCTTTTCTTACAGCAGTAATTAATTTTATAATCATGGCCTTCATAATTTTCTTAATGATTAAAGGTATTAATAAATTAATGACTTTTGGTAATAAAAAAGATACTACTCCAGAAGTTACTACGAAAGAATGTTCTTTCTGTTGTAGCAAAATATCAATTAAGGCAACTCGTTGTCCTAACTGTACATCTATTTTGGAAGAAAATAACTGTAAGTAATTTATATAATTTATTTAAAGGTTGAGTATTTACTAATTATACTCAACTGTTTCTTTCACTTTCTTATCTTTATCATAAAAGAATTAAATGGTACAACAGTATTAATATGAATCCATTTCCATATTTCCCAATTAGATGGTGTTGATGATTACCACCTTCTACCACCTTGGTAAAAGTTCTTATATTGAAAGTACTGATAATATTTATACTTTTAAAAGTGACATACAAGAGTTTGAAATTGTATTAAAAAGTAATAATAGTTTCAATATTCTTTAACAACCTTTGGATATGATGAAGTATATACCAACTTAAGATCTCCTCACTGCTAATAAGATACTTGTTTTTTTGAATATAAATAATTTCACTAAAAATATTTTTAATGAATAACAGAAGTGTATGTACTGGATTAAAGAAAGTCTAGCATATTAATAAAAATGCTAGACTTCTTTAATATTATTATTCTATTTTATTTCTTTACAGATTAATATATATCCACCACGAGCCATACTTACTTCTACTTCATATATTATCCCTTCACTTCTAAAAGATACTGGACTTATTTTACTAATAAGCTCTGCATCACTTACTTTATTAGAAACTATATTACATATCACTCCTGCTGTTGGATATGTTAATGCATCATCTAATTCTATATTAAAAGTTTTTCTAAGAAATTTCCACATAACACTTATGCTCCTCAGTTAAATTAATACTTATCATAGTCCTTATGTTTTTCTTTTTCTACTTTTTTTTCTTTAACTCTGTTTTGTATTGCCCATATTGTTAGTACAATAGCTCCAACAAATATTAGTGCATAAACTAATAATATTAATGCTGGTATAAACACATGAATCCACCTCTATTCAATTACTACTGCAGTACCGTAAGCCACCATTTCTGCTGCACCAGCTGCTACTGCTGATGACATTAACTTCATACCTATAATAGCATTTGCTCCCATTGATGTTGCTTCATCAACCATTCTGCCAATAGCAATTTGTCTTGCTTCAATTAGCATATCATTGTAACCATTCATTTCTCCACCAACAAGATTTTTGAAACTAGCTGTAATATCCTTACCTATATTTTTACATCTAACTGTGCTTCCCTTTACTAATCCTTTTATCTCTTTAACTTCTTTTCCTGGAACTGTTTCTATAGTTAATATTAACATAACATATACCTCCTAAATTCTTCTATACCACTATAATACTATGAGTTATTCCCAATGTCAATATATGATATTAAAAAACCTTTATCAAGTTATTTTTAACCGTTAATTCTAAATATAGAAAGAGCTTGCATTCCGCAAGCCCTTAAACTAATTTATACAATTGTTAGTTCTGTTTCTTTATCAAAAATATGAATTTTATTTAAATCAAGTTAGTAAGCTAGTACACCTGATATGTTACAGCTTATATTTTCTGGTCTTACTCCAACTAGCACTTCTTTATTTTCATAATTTGATTCTATTAATTATCTTGAAATATCTTTTGATAGTTCTACTTCCTTATTTAATATCTTCAAATATACTTTCCCAAACTTTTCAAAGGTTTCTCTATTTATAACATTAATTTGTGGGCTACCTATAAATCTTCTTTCTATGTCTTTATCAGGTATTCCATGACCACCGTTACTAACTCTAATTTAAACTCTATCTTTAACAACTTCTGGATTTCCTACTCCTACATAATTCATAACTATATAAAAACCATTTTCTTTTACAAACTTAATAATACTTATGATATGCTTCATCACACTGTAAGTAAGAAGTTTAGAGTTCCTCATATAGAATATAATTAAAAATATTTCGATTTCAAGTTTCTATTATATTTTTATTCAAAAATAGCTAGTAAAACCTTTATAATTTTACTAGCTTCCTTTGTAATTGCCCAAATGATGACCTTTTATAAACGTAGCTTTCTATTAAAATAATCATTTAGAACCTAACCAAATTAAATATAAACTAATAAGTTAGATTTCTATTTTGTGCCATAACTCCAACTAAGTTATGGGGAACATAAGCTTCTTCCAAGTAATTAATTACATCATCAGTCAACTTAATATTAACAGCCTTCACCGCACCTTCTATATGATGAAACTTCGTTGCTCCAACTACAGGTGATGTTACTTTAGAAAGCAACCATGCAAGGGATATTTCTGTCATAGATACACCATATTTTTCTGAGATTTCTAATACTCTTTTTATTATAACCTTATCTTGTTCCTCAGTTTTTTCATACTTAGCTTTTGCATAACTATCTTTTTCAAGACGGTTTGATGTTTCCGCATGCTGTTTAGCAAGACGTCCTCCTGCAAGTGCGCTATATGGAGTTAATGCTATATTTTCTTCATTGCAATATGGAACCATCTCACGCTCTTCTTCTCTAAAAATTAAATTATAATGTCCTTGAACTGACACAAATTTTGCAAAACCCTCTTTCTCTGCGAAAGCATTTGCCTTCTCAACCTGCCATGCGAAGCAGTTAGATATCCCAATTGCTCTAGCTTTTCCTTCTTTTACAACACGATTAAGACCATCCATAATTTCACTAAGAGGTGTATTGTAATCCCACATATGATATATATATAAATCAACATAATCCATTCCGAGATTTTTAAGACTCTTGTTAATCATAGATTCAATGTGTTTTTGTCCACTAATTCCCCTCTGAATTTCTTCTGTAGTTCTAGGTGTGAATTTTGTTGCAACTACTATTTCATCACGTTTAGCAAAGTCACGTAGTGCCTTACCTACATACTTTTCAGAAGTTCCATTTTGATATGCAATTGCTGTATCATAAAAATTAATACCTAATTCTAATCCATGTTTTATTATTTCACGAGAATGAATCTCATCTAATGTCCATGAATGTTGCCCTTTTGTTGCATCTCCAAATCCCATGCACCCCATACAGATTCTAGATACCATTAAATCAGAATTCCCAAGTTTTTTATATTCCATATTTAAACCACCTTTCTTCTATACTTTTTATTATAGAAGAAATTAAAACTATTCCTATTTATAAAACCTTTTAAACTGTCAATATCTTGACTTTATTATATATTTGTCAATTCACTTTATATGGATTACCATTTATTTCTGCATTCTCAAATAGTTTTTCCATTCCAATACTTCTTAACTCTGTAATTAGCTTTGCCATCTCTTCACAAGAGGCTGGCATATCCGATAAAATCCAGGATAGTGTCATACTGCTCGATGCCGTAGCATGATATTCTGTTGCAAATCGTAATGTTTCAGGCATTTTTACCTTTCCATAACGCTTTTGATGCCACTCCAAATCAAAATCTCTACAATGTTCAAAAATAAAGTCCTTTAAGCAATTCTGACCATTCATCATACAGGCTTGCTTCATAAATACATGATATTTCTTCATATTTTGAAAAGCTACTAATAATTCATTATGAAAATTTATTTCTATAGTAGTATCATCAAATTTAGAAATAATTTTTTTCAAATATATATACTGAATTAAATCATTCTTATCTAAAAAATGATTGTAAAAAGTTTGTCTACTAACGCCTGTTACTTCTAATAAGTGCTTTATTGTAATACTTTCTAATGAAATTTCTTCACATAACTTAAGTAATCCATCAGCAATTATTTGTTTTACATCTATTGCCATGACTAATCCGCTCTCCCCTACAAATAACTATTCGTACATTAAACAAATTCATTATAACATTACTTTTAAATTTACTTAATAAAAACTTGATTCTAATCTTACCTCAAATCTCCCCATACACAATATAATTAATAATATTAAGTTACCTTCTTACTCATACCAAAAAGCAATCTAACTCCTGATATTCTTCGGATAACTTCATAAATCCCAATACATAAAACAAATCCTACTCCATTAATAATTAAGAATTGTATTAATTGATTTTTTACTAGAGGAGCAAATATATATGCTGAAATCACTATTCCTGGGTAATGAAAAATATAAATTCCAAATGAAGCTTTAGATAAATATCTTGTAACTTTGTTATTAAACTCTAAGTATTTTCCCCCAAAAGAAAGTAATGCTAATATACCAAACCATTGAGTTGCCATTCCAAAGTATGGGAATAACCAAGTAACTTTGTAATTGATCATTCCAATGGATGTTTGGTATCCATTATTGTTCAACATAATATTTCCTATAGTTAAAACAACAAATACTACAACAAATAGCCATCTATTTTTTATAAACGTACCTTGTGTAGTGTCCTCACTAAATAAGAAGTATCCCACTAAAAGTAAAATAAAGGCTCCACTTAAGGTTACTGTTGCTCCAAACTCTAAAAAGTTTCCTAATAACAAATAAGGAACTCCAAGTAAAATTAGCATTTGAACTATAATCTTATTTGAGGAAATCTTAATTTTTTTCCTTGTAGCTAGTACAATAACTATTAATACTAAAAGTGAAACGATATATAGGCATAAAATAAAGCAAAGATGCTCACATTTTGAAAGAACCCCTAATGGATCAAATAAGTATGCTTTCATAAATGGTATAAAACCTATATTTTCTCATAAATCTTTTTCACACTTAAAACTATCCCCTTATTTCTAAGAAATAACACTAATATATCAAATTCTTTAGGAGTTAATCTAACTTCATTTCCTCTAACCCAAACTTGTCTCGTATCTGTATTTACTATACTATCTTCAAACTCTAAAATTTTCTTTGAAGATTCTACATTGTTATTATACTCATTACATCTTCTTAGTTGAGCTTTTACCCTTGTTATAAGTTCTATTGGATTGAATGGTTTTGTAATATAATCATCTGCTCTAGCTGTTAATCCATGAATTTTATCCATATAAGTCCATCCTTTGTATTTCGTTTTTATATTCCATTATACTACCACTTTTTTATTTATTAAATCAACTATCCCTTCACTTTAACAAATACAATTACCTCCTTATTTTATTCTTCAAATATAAAAAAATAGTCTTAATAATTATTAAGACTATTTTTTATTAATTCATCAATATTCCCTCTTAGATTCATAAATCACATTATTTTACTCAAAATTTCCTTCTTCATTAAATCAAACTCTATTTGTGTCAATGCCCCATTTATTAATAAATTATGATACTTATTTATTAATTCAGATGCTACTTCGATCGTTAGTTTTTCACTACTATACTTTTCCTCTGTACTACTCTTCTTAACATCTTCATACTCTACATCTTTGATTTCATCCATTATATCTATATTGGAAATATTTTTTAAATCTTCAATATCCTTTTGGTAGTCCTCACTTGTATAATTAAAACTTGCTTGAGATAGAACTTTTTTCAGTCTATTCCCCATTGGTTTCATTGATACAAAAGTTATTCCACCTGAAATGACTCCCCCTATAATTGGAATAGCTTTAGATATACTTTTTGCAAATGTATCTTTTGTCATCTTTATTCCTAAAAATTTAGCTAACTGTTTTACTAACGGATATATCAATCCTTTTGTTAATGCTTTTTGTGGAAGTGTTTTAGCTACTTGTTTTGATAAGTTAGCTGATATTATCCTTACACCTTGTGCTGCCCCACTTGCTCCAAACATAGTTCCTAAATATAATATAAATTGTTTTCTTGCATCTAAATTATCATCGTATAAAATATCTTCTTTCCAAATATCATCCATTCCATATAAATATGCTAACTCTTGTGCTAATCGTAATGCAACAGAAAAAAATTGAATTATATCTGCTGGTATAGTGGCAGCCATTGCTATTCCCCCTGGAAGTCCAGCAATAAAAGATGCACTACTACTTCCAATAGTCATCTTATTTATAACCTTTGATGCCTCTGAATCTATCTCTGATTTAGAAATCCCGGCTTTAACAGGACCAACATCTATAATTTTTTTCAACTTTTCACCATAATATTTTTTAGAAAAAGTATTCTCTAAAAAGCTCATTCTAGCAACTTTAATCCCTGGTACTTTCATAATATTAGTTAATAAATCATCAAACTTTTCCCCATTATTATTTTCAGACATTTAATCTCCTCCACCTTACTCCATACCCCAAAATCTATTTGCAAAAATATTTATATCAGATCTCTTTTGTTTAATAGCTAAATTATTTTGCTCATACCAATTAATACAAAAGGCACAGATGTTTACATTCTTAATATCTTATTGTAATTATTGTATTATTATACTTAACTTAATACAAAACTACCGCTTACATTTTTTTAATTCCCTATATTACTTTCCAGTATCCATATTTACCTAAATAAAAAGAGACTAATAACATAGCCTCTTCACTTCCATTTATTATTAGTATGGTTTTTTCTTAAAGCAGTACACTGTTAGTAATAGTGTCGCTGACTCTGCAAATACTACTGATGCCCATATTCCATCTTGTCCAAAGAATATTGGTAAAATTAGCACACCTATTATTAATGCTATTAAGCTCCTAGTTCCTGCTATACTTGCTGATATTAAAGGTTCATTTATAGCTGTGTAGTACATTGATGCTACTACATTTATTCCTGTCAACATCATTGCAACAGCATAAAAGCCTATTATATGAATTGCCAAATCATGAACTTCTTTATCAGAACCTACAAACATATAAACTATTTTATCTCCAAATACTATTAATATTACAGCTAATATAATTCCAGCTACTACACTAGCCTTTAATCCTATATTTCTAAATTTCTTTATTCTTTCAATATCTCCACTACCTTTATTGAAGCTTACCCCTGGATTTATTGCTGATGCAATACCAAAGAATACTGCTATAGCAATCCAAGCTGCATAATTTGCAACACTATATGCAGCAACACCCATAGTACCAATTCTATTTATAATTATTATATTGAATATTAATCCACTTACTCCAACAGATATATTACTTAATAATTCAGATGATCCATTAAACATCATATCTCTAACATCTTTAAATCTTACTATTGGTTTTACTAACTTCCAACTTGATTTTAATAATATAAATATTGTCATTGCTATCATTGGAATTACTTGAGCTATTCCTGTTGCTATTGCTGCTCCTTTAATCCCCATATTAAACTCTGCTATTAATATATAATCTAATATAATATTTATAACTGACCCCATAACTGTACAAACTATAGGGAATACTGGAAATCCATCATTTCTTATAAACATATCTAATGTAAATGTTGAAAGGTATGGAATATAGAATAAAGATATTATTCTTATATATGTAGAAACTAATTCATGAGTATCTTCTTTAGCTCCCATTAAGCTTGCAAATTCTCCACTAAATATGAAGCATACTATTGTTGCTATTAATGCTATTGAAAATATCAAAGAAACTGTAATAGTATAAAAATTATTACTTTCTTTTGTGTTTTTCTCACCTCTTTTTATATTAGCTAAAGTGGCTCCACCCATAGCAATCATTACGCCTATTCCATAAAGAATATTTAATATTGGTAAGGATAAATTTATTGCTGCTAATGCATCTGAACCAACAAATTGCCCTACAAATATTCCATCTATAATACCAGCTGATGTCATTGCAAGCATCCCTAGTATTGCTGGTATTGCATAATAGAAAAATATTTTAACTACATTGTCTTTTCCTAAGTTTATTTTACTTTCTTTCATTCGATTCTCCTTCAGTTATCTATACTTTAGCTGTAAATGATAGTATCCCGTATAATCATTTATTGATACCATAATCTATAAATTTCATTCACTTATTTATTATCATTAGTATAATATTCATATTCCTTTGACCATGTTTCTAATGCATCTAATACTGGTAAAAATTTTCGGCCAATTTCAGTAAGAGAATATTCTACTTTAGGTGGTATTTGATTAAATACATTTCTATGAACTATTCCATGCTCCTCTAGTGATTTCAGTTGTTTAGATAATGTAGCTTGTGTCATATCAGGTAATTTTCTATGCAATTCTCCAAATCTAAGAGTTTCATTTCTTAATAAATATATAATTAACATATTCCACTTTCCACTTACGATTTTTTGTACCTTTGCAAATGGACAATCTATATATGATTTTACTTCATGATTTTTCATAATACACCCCTTATACTATCTTTTTAGATACTACTATCTTTTATTATTGTACTTAACAAATTTATTATACTATGTTAAATTAACTCTATCAATGCAATATACTTAATAAGGAGTGAATTTTATCATGAAAATTGCAGTATTTGGTGCAACAGGAGGAATTGGAAAATTCGTTGTGAAGCATGCTCTAAAAAATGGTTATGAAGTAAATGCCTATGTCCGTAATGCAGATAAGGTTAAAATAGAAAATAAAAATCTTAATATATTTGTTGGACAAGTATCAGAATATAATAAGATCAAAGAGGTTATTAATGGTTGTGATGCTGTCATAATAGCTTTAGGTATATCTATGAAATTCGGATATGAGGATATTGATGCAATAGTAGCTCATAAAAATATCATAAAGGCTATGAAGGAAACTAATGTACTGAGACTTATAGATTGGTCAACACCATCAATAAGCTTTAAAGAAGATAAAGCATCTTTTACTACAATTGTTCCTGGAATTATGGCATCACTATTTCTTCCTAAAGCAAAAAAAGTTCTTAAAGAAGTCAATAACATAGTTATAGATTCTAATTTAGATTGGACTATTGTTAGATTTATGGCTCCAAAAGATTCACCATTTACAAATAAAATTAAGGTTGGTTTTGGAGATATCAAAATGAATTTCAATATCTCTAGAGAAGATATTGCTTACTTTATGGTTAGTCAAATAAAAGATAATAAATATCTTCATTCTATGCCTATTATAGGTAGTTAATAAATAAGGACTTTAAATTACGTTTTAATAACTTTAATTGGAGTCCTTAAATCATATTTGCAAATAAAAAAACTCCCTCATAATAAATTATGAAGGAACTTTAAGTTCTAGCCTATTTTCTTTGATATTGTTACTAAATCAAATAAATCAATCACACCATCTTTGTTATAATCCATTTGCTTTTTAAATCCGTAATCATTAGATGTTAAATTATATTTCAAAGCTAAACTAGCTAAATCCACTAAATCTACTTCACCACTTAAATCAATATCTTCTAACTCTACTCCTTTAAATGATGCCCAATCATATTGTGCAGTTAATGGTGTTTTCCCATCAAATGGCTTTAACCATTCTGGTGAATTACCCGGCCAAACATTCATCATAATATGTCCTGGAGCTGATGGAACCTCATAATTAGTATATGAAACACCCTCTGTATGAAAAGCCTCCTTACCATCAACAAACCAAGTTATTGAATCTGGAAGCCATAAAAACCCATATTCATGAAATTCTTTCGAAGCATCAAATCCCAATTCATATATAAATCCATTTGCTGAAACCCCATCAGTAAAATAGTTAAATTCAACTTTTGTAGTATCTTTTCCAGTAAACTCAATATCAATTTCATGTGCTATTCCAGCATACTCATCTCCACTTTTATCAACATATGTGAAAAATGAAGATACAACACCATCATTTTTTATTGGCTTCATCCTTACATTATAATATCCATAACCATATGTTTCGTTTGTAGCATATTCTCCCCCTGAATATGGTTTTATTGTTCCAACAGGATCTTTATCTATTGTTAAATTCATTATTCCATCTTTAAATTTAATATTTTCCTTCCTCCACATGCAGTTAAATCCTTCTCCATTTGACCACCCATCTGACATATAAAAACTCTGGTAATCTGGAGCATCAAATTCAAACCTTTTTTCTTGTGAACTTGTCTTTGTATTACTTATATTTTCTGTAGCTGAAGCTGACTTCCCAAATTCTAATGGCATTAATACCATCCCCATCATTAATGTTATTGCTATTATACTTTTTTTCATAACATCACCCCTTAATAACAAAATACCACACTTTACAAATTATGTAAATTAACTTTAATTTATAATATATTCTTTATAAAAAAGACATCTTCTTTTATACGATAACTTTTATATAATTCATCTAATAACATACTGATTTTTGTTGACTATTTTCATTTTTAATACGAATTAGTATAAATATAATACTCCCTATTAATAATACAATTCCACTTAAGAAAATTGATGATACACCAAGTGTTGTAATTATTCCTCCACCAATTGTTGCTCCTATTGTTGTCCCTAAGTTTGTTGCTGCTAAGAATAATCCATTTGCAAAATCAGGAGCCTTTGGTACTGCAGTAGATAACCAATACTGATTAATGTTACCTATACAACCTGCTATAATTCCCCATACCAAAATTAGTATTGATGATACTAATGTAAACTGTCCAAAGAATAACTGTAATATATACAAAAATCCTAAACAGAATGGTATAATAGCAACAAATTTTAATGGCTTTACACTTAGTAGCCTTCCAGCAATAATATTTCCAATGATATTAGCAATTCCATATACGAATAATATGACACTTATCATTTGGCTAGGAATCTCTGTAACTTGTGTTAAATACTCAGATATATAACTATAAACTCCAAATACTGATCCATTTAACAACATGACACCAATAATAGAGATCCATGTTTTAGACTTTTTTAAAACACTTAACTGTTCTCCATATGTCATTTGATGTTCAACTGGCATTGATGGGAATAAAAATATAGTTGCTATAAATGCTATTGCGTTTACCATTGCAAAAAACAACATTGCTATTACTAAATTAGTTGAATTTGCAATATAGCTAACAATTGGAACTCCTAAAACCATTCCTGCTGAAACTCCCATCATAACCTTTGATGCAGATTTTGGAACATCCTCCTTGCTTACAGAAGATGCTGCAACAGAAAATGCTAAAGAAACATAAACAGGTTGAAAGAATGCAGGTAATATCCTTACGATCAGTAAAACTGAAAAGCTAGTAGCAAAAGCTGAAATAAAATTACATATTGTAAATAATCCAAGTACTAATAACATTGCATACTTTCTATTCATTTTAGAAAGAAACAGTGGCATGGTTGGTCCTGCAAATGCAACTGCTAATGCAAACATACTTACAAGTAAACCCGCTGTTGATATGCTAACCTGATAATTTTCTGATATTAGCGGTAATATTCCCACTACCCCCATTTCAGCATTAATAATACTAAACACACCAAAAGCTAATATAAATATCTTTAAATTTTTCATTTTAATCTTCCCTCTTTTAATATATTTTTGTTATTTAAAGAATTAGATAATTTAAACACTCTATTCTTTTTCCAACTAGATTTATTTTATAATAAGCTACTAGCGACAACAAATACTTATATCAAATATCTTCATATGCTTGAAAAGCATACTTTAATTTTGTAAAATATAATAATGAGGTGATTAAATGGAAATAAGAGTATTACAATATTTCTTAGCTATAGCTAGGGAAGAAACTATTTCTGGAGCAGCTGAATTTCTTCATTTGACTCAACCAACCCTTTCAAGACAGATGAAAGAATTAGAAGATGAACTTGGTAAGCAGTTATTTATTCGCGGCAATAGAAAAATAACTTTAACTGAAGATGGTCTTTTCCTAAAAAAACGTGCTGAAGAAATTGTAAATCTAGTAGAAAAAACTGAATTGGAAATTACAACATCTGATAACTCATTAACAGGAGATATTTATATTGGGGCTGGAGAAACTGAAGGAATGAAAATAATTACTAAAGCAATAAAAAAACTTCAATCTGAATACCCATTAGTAAGATTTCATATTCATAGTGGAAATGCTGAGGATGTTACAGAAAAGCTTGATAAAGGTTTATTGGATTTTGGAATTCTTGTAGAACCTCAAAAATTCTCTAATTATGATTATCTAAAATTGCCATCTAATGATGTATGGGGAATACTTATGAGAAAAGATAGTCATTTAGCTACTTTAGATAAAATTTCAAAAAAAGATATTAAGAAACTCCCACTTATCCTTTCTAGACAAGAGTTATTTACTAATGAAGTTGCCCAGTGGCTTGGTGGTAATATAGAAAACTTGAATATCGTTGCAACCTATAATCTTCTATATAATGCTTCACTTATGGTAGAGGATGGTTTAGGATATGCTTTTTGTTTTGATAAACTTGCCAATACTTCTAAAGATAGCGCTTTATGTTTCCGAGCTCTAGACCCTCGATTAACTGTTGGTCTATCTTTTGTATGGAAGAAATATCAGGTTTTCAGTAAATCCTCTAAATATTTTTTAACTAAAGTTCAAGAAGTTATTAGAGAATATGATAAATAAACACCTGGCAGCCTTTAACTGACTGTTACATATAACTCAAATATAATATTCATAAATATAAAACTCTTACCTGTATAATAACTACAAGTAAGAGTATTTATTTTCAATTTTTTTATTTCTTTCTCTCTTCTCATATACTTAATTTTTCCATTTAAGGTTCTTCTAAGTAATTTTCAGTTCTCATACACGTACAACAATTTTTTAATACGGTTAATAAGCTCTATGCGTATATTCTCTGGAGCTATGCATTCACACTTATCTCCAAATCCCATTAATATGTTATATCCTAAATCATCAGCTACAAAAGGAAATTCAACTATAAATTTATCCTCTCCATAATCCTGTACATTATCTTCTCCACATCTTTCAATCATTTGTTCTCTCAAAGACCAATCAACTAGAAGCTTAATTGTAATAAGCCTTTTATCTATCCACCCACCTCCATCTAATGGTTTTGATTTAAACTCCCTTGGTATAAATACTGATTCTAATATTACAAGGTTTGAAATTCTAGATAATTTAAATACTCTAAAATCCTCTTTTAAAGTACAATATCCTTGCAAATACCAGTTGTTTTCCTTCAATATTAATTTATAAGGTTCTATACAACGCTTATCCTTATTTCTATTAACACCATAATACTCAAACTGTAGATGCTTATTATCGTTTAAAGCACTTTTTACTTTCTCAATATTTGATTGAAAGCTCTTATTGCCCATCCAAGTAGTTAGGTCAATAGTTATTTGATTTGACTTTAACTCTATATCTTTAGCCTGTTCTTTTGGAAGTAAACTTTTAACCTTTTCTAATGTTCCTATAATCTCTTTATTTGATAATGTTGTTGAAACACTAGATAATCCCATAAGAATTGTTGAAATATCTGATGTTGTGAAAATATTCTTATCCACCTTGTATTCTTCCATTATACTAATACCACCATTAACTCCATTATAGGTTGTTATAGGTATTCCAGATAAAGATATTGTTTCTATGTCTCTATATATAGTTCTTGTGCTAACTTCAAACATTTCAGCTAATTGTATCGCACTAACTCTTTCATTGTTTAGTAATACCATAATAATTGATATCAATCTATCTATCTTCAATAATATATCTCCTTAAAACTATCAATATATTTATTTTTATAACCTTGACATAATGCTGTCAAATTTACTGTGATATATTTAACTTGTTAGTAACAATATATAAAATATGGAGGGTATTGTAAATGGATTTTTTAAAAGAATTTAATAGGATTATGTTATCTCAAAGGGAACTATCTCTAGCAACTAGCGTAGATAATACTCCAAATGTTAGGATTGTGAATTTTTATTACAGTGTTTCTAAGAAGGGAGTTATATATTTCTCAACATTCTCTGATAACTTAAAGATTGAAGAGTTTGAAAAAAACGACATAGTAGCACTTACTACTATCCCATCTAACGGCACTGAACATGTTAGGGTTAACAATGCATATATTAAAAAAAGTGATTTAACTATCTTTGATTTAAAGGATGAATTTATTAAAAAAATTCCTGATTATGAAACCACAATAACTGAGGCTTCCGAATATTTATCTCTTTATGAAATTCACTTTAATCAAGCTACTGTTACATTAGATTACACTCAAAGCGATATTATAACTTTATAGTATAATAATTAATAATCCAAAGATAGTTAAAATATCTTTGGATTATTTAATAAGTTCCTAGTTATTTCAAAATACCTTATCTGTATAACAACAAACTTTTAATGTTACACATTACCTGTTGAAGGTATAAGTGGAGTTTTCCATTTTATTTGTTATATTTATTATATTTTGATGCAATTGCAGATAAATCTATCACGTCTATTACTTCGTCATTAGATGCTATATTTACTCTATAATCCCACATAGTATCTCCTGGTACAGTACCCATTGATATATTTTCTCTTCTGTAGACTTTTCTTATGTTTTTTGTACTAAATTTGAAGCTTTAACTTCAACACTTGGCAATAAATCTATAGTAAATATTATAGCCACAAATGTAGCAAAAAGCCTTTTCAATGCTATTCCCCCTCTAATTTTAAAGTTATATATTTTTCACATATTAATTATACAGTTCGCCTTGCTCTATGTACTTTTTATGTAATAAAGTCTATTATTTACCATAGAAGAAGTAACTAGAGTAAATAATCATATATACTTCTTATATCTATTCCTCCTATCATAATTTGGTAATATAAAGTTTCGCTGTTCTTTTTTAATATTGTTAGAATTAACTATACTAGGCTTTTTCTGGTTTGGTTACTTATTTAAAGATTTCAATAAAATTTATTGGTCTTTAAATTCTTTTAAATATTTATCAGCCCTACAGATCGATAATTAGAATTTATCGGGGAGTTAAGAAGTAAGAGTGAATAGTTCTTGTGTTATTACATCTACTGTTCATGAACCCTTTTGAAGGTCTATCTTCACAGGATTTTTTGCATCTTTCCCACTACCCTTTTTAGATGCAGGCTTAAACTAGATAATGTATGAAAAAGTTCCAAAAGCAATGCAAGGAAGAGTATTTACTGCACGAAATTCCATGCAGTTTTTCACTATACCAATAGGATTTATTTTAGGGGGGCTTTAGCTGAGTATGTTTTTGAACCTTTAATGAATTCAGGATTCATCCTAGTAAAGTATCTAGAGAAAATTGTAGGACAAGGTCCATGCAGTGGTATGGCTTTAATGTTTTTGATTACAGGTACATTAGGTTTAGTAAGTTGCTTCATATGTTACAGAAATAAATATATACAGAGTTTATATAAATAAGTATAAAAAAATAACTCAGGTGTAACAATGCTTACATCTGAGTTTTCATATTCACTAACAAATTACTTTTAGAGAAATTAATTAACTGTAACTAATCTATAAATTTGAATTTATAGGGTATTTTGTTTAATATTTTAAATTATCTTAGCTTATAGCTATAAACCTTAAAATACAATATCTTAAATTATTGTGTAAATCACCATTACAATTTCTTATAAATTTTCATTGACAATATATAAGCAATAACTATTATAGTTATGCACCAAGCAAGAGCAATCCATATGTCATTTTCTACTGCTTTACCAGCTAAAAGGTTACGAATAGCCTCAACAATAGGAGTTACAGGCTGATTTTCTGCAAACACGCGCACAGCTTTTGGCATAGTATCTGTTGGTACAAATGCAGAGCTTATAAAAGGTAAAAATATTATTGGATAAGAAAATGCTCCTGCTCCATCAGGTGTTTTAGCAACAAGACCTGCTATTACAGCAACCCAAGTTAATGCTAATGTGAATATACCAAGTATTGCAAACACACCAATCCATTCTAATACCCCTGCTTGAGAACGAAACCCCATAATTAATGCAACAAATATTATAACTATTATAGAAATTGCATTAGAAATTAAAGATGTTAGTACATGTCCCCATAATACTGTTGAACGAGATATTGGCATTGAATGAAAACGCTCAAATATTCCACGCTCTTTATCTGTAAATAAACGATATGCCACATAAGCAATTCCACTACCAATTGTCATTAACATTATACCTGGCAATAAATAATCAATATAATTCTCTTCCCCTGTTTGAATAGCTCCGCCAAATACATAAACAAAAAGTAACATAATTGCAATTGGAGTTATACTAACTGTAATAATTGTATCCATACTTCTAAAAATATGACGCATTGAACGTTTAAACATTACACCCATATCTTTTAGAAAATATTTATTTGTAGATTCCATTTACTTTTCCCCCTTGTTTTTAATAATAGTTAAAAATATTTCTTCTAATGTAGGTTGCTTTTCAATATACTCAACCTTTGCTGTAGGGAATAGTTTTTTTAATCCCTCTAATGTATCCATAGCAATAATCTTCCCTTCATGTAATATTGCTATTTTATCTGCAAGTTGTTCTGCTTCCTCTAAATATTGCGTTGTTAAAAACACTGTTGTTCCTGAATATTTTAGTTCCTTTACAATATTCCAAACCTCAATACGTGCTTCTGGGTCTAACCCTGTTGTTGGTTCATCTAAAAATATTATCTTTGGATTTCCTACTAGACTCATTGCTATATCAATTCTTCTTTTCATTCCTCCCGAATAAGTAGAAACTCTACGGTCTGCAGCTTCATTCATAGAAAATCTATTAATTAACTCATCTGCTACTTTTCTTGGATTTTTTAGATGTCTAAGTTCTGCTATCATTTCAATATTTTCACGACCTGTTAATATTTCATCAATAGCTGCAAACTGCCCAGTTAAACTTATGGATGTTCTAACCTCTCTAGATTTATTATTAATGTCTAATCCATTAATAACAACACTTCCACAATCCATATTAAGTAATGTAGCCATAACCTTAATCATTGTTGTCTTTCCTGCTCCATTTGAACCAAGTAGTGCAAATATACTGCCTTCCGCTACAGCTATGTCTACACCCTTTAGAACTTCTATGTTTTTATATGATTTTTTTAACCCTTTTACTTCTATAATGTTTTTTATCATTTAACTGCCTCCTATAACTTATTATTTAAATTTAAAAGCTTATCTACTAAAATCCTTAATTTATTTTGCTTCATAATTAATTGAGCTTTGCATTTTTAATCATAAAAAAAAGAGCCAATAATTGTGATTTTACTCACATCTTATCGGCTCTGCATCTTAGTGTCTGGCTCTTTGTTAACTGAAATATTAAGTTGTTTCACATTTATTATAGTTTCATTTTTGCACTTCGGACAAAATAGTGGCAAGCTTTCAATTACTGTATATTCATTAATCTTAAGCCTTGTTTTGCTACCACATATAGGACATAATACCCACTCATCTTTACACACTATACCACCTCATCTATTTCATTTTATTAACAGATTTTTTTATTGCCTCATTAACCTTGTTATTAGCTGACTCTAGATACATATCTGCATATGTTTTTGAATCCTTAATTAGTTCATCACAAAAATATGCTACATCCACTCCAGTCACTTCTAATACACCTTTTCCAAGTAAGGCTCCTTCTTCAAAAAAATCTACTATTTCAGAAAGTAGCGTTCCTTCACTTAACTCAATAGGTCCCACCTTGAAGAGATATTTTTGAATTTCTTCATATACAATTTGATAATCATTTGGAAGTGCTTTTACACGTGCCATATGAGCTTTCCATTCTTTTTTTGCTTTTATAAAATCTTTTAAACTCATTTAATCTCCTCCTACTTACTTAATTTCTTTTCTATAGTTTTATTTAACTGCTTTCGCCACTTATCTCTATAATTATTTTCCTTTTCTTCTCCAACTAATTCTAAGCAAAAGCCATTAATATCATCCCCTAAAACATCTTCTACCTTTTGACCATTAGCTGAGGTTTCTTCAAGCATTGTAAGAGCACTCTCTAAAATCGGTATTAGATTTCTTCCTGTAAAATCTGAGTGTTGCCAAAGATTATTTTGAATTTGTTCCCATGCCTTTTGATAATCAGTTGGTAATTTACCTACTCTACTCTGAAAGTTTTTAAAATCTCTTGTTATATCATTACCTGTGATTTTATCCCAAAATTTCATTAATGCATCTCCTTTAACTCATTTATTTTTGTTGAAACAAAGTTCCATTTTGCCCAAAATTTTTCTAGTTCTTCGCGTCCTGCCTCATTAAGAGTGAAGAATTTTCTTGGTGGTCCCATATCTGACTTCTTTTTTGTAATCTCCACTAATTTGTTTTTTTCAAGTCTAACTAATATTGTATAAACTGTTCCATCTACAACATCTGAAAAACCAAGTGCATTTAATCTTCTTGTAATTTCATATCCATATATCTCTTCATGGCTTATTATCTCCAGGACACATCCTTCTAGTACCCCTTTTAGCATTTCTGTTATATTCTCCATATAATTCACCTCCAAAATATTTCTATATAGTAGTAAGTGTTACTTGTATTCTGTATTACTTACTACCGCTATATAGTATCACTGACTAGGCACTATGTCAACATTTTATTTACTTAAAATATATACTTAAATCAGTCCTAAAAATTAAATAATCCATTTAATTCTTATTTTCCCCAAAAATAAAAAAAATTCCTTAATAGTATTGAAGCTTACTATTAAGGAACTTTACATTCTTTTATCTATTCAATTACTTAATAATCATAAATACAGTCTTAAACTTTATAAAAATATCTTAGCGAACTCCATATTATCAAATTCTCTTCCCTTAAGAAAACGTAGTACATCTACTAAATATGTTTTATGATGTCCTATTACCTTTGAGAATACTTGTATGAATTCTGTTATATTATCTTTTGACTCTTCTTCACTATTTAGATATTTACCCACTAAGTAGAATTTTATAAATGAGTATCTTGTTAGTAGCATTATGTACCCATCAAACATTTCTTCACTTTCTGTAAATGGGAACATGTTGTTATACATAAAGTTTACTAAGTAATTTTCAAAGATATACTCGTATTTATTCATACAATTTTCGTTATAGCTTTCAAAGGCTTTTTTGTATATCTCTAAGTTTTCACTTAGTTCTTTTCCCTCTTCAAGTTTGAATGCATCTACTATTTCTTTTGTGTGTTTTTTAAATAGCTCGCTTTCTACTTGTTTTTCTACTTTTAAAAATCCTATTAGTTTCTTAAAGAAATCTACTTGTAGTATATAATTTAAGTCATTGCTTTCATTTTCATCTTGTACTTTGTTTATCTCATAATCTCTTATAAATTTTTGTACATTGTTTGGATTTTCTTCAAATTCATCTTCTAATCTGTTTATAAATTCTCCTAATATATGAAGTCTTTTATTAAGATCTAATTTTCTATTTTTAATTATGTTTATACTTTGTTCTCTAATCTCTTTAAAGTATTTCACTGGTGACTCTTTAAATTGTTTTAAACTTGTATCTATCTCACTTGATATTATGTGTTTCCCTAATGTTTCTTTATTATCTACAAGCTCTATTCCATCTTGTTGCCCTAGTAATATTCTTGCAGCTTCTGGACATGATACGTCTAATGACATTTCATAGCATCCATCTATTTTATTTACTATCCTTGGGAATGATGAACAAACATTTGAAAGATAATCTTCTCCAAGCTTAGAGTGTATTACACAATAATTTTTACAATCTAAGAATGGACATCTTTTTCCCTCATCTAGTTTTACTCTTCCATAATCTATTTCACTGCTTATTGCATTCTCATTATTATGAACGTTCTTTTGGAACATTTTTTTCATTTCTTGATCTTGAACTTTAAAGTATTGTCTAAAAGTTGCCTTATCTATATCAATATCCCAGCCAACACAGCAGCTGTCTTCACACTCTCCACCTATACATCTAAAATCTTTAAGATAGTTCGCATATCTTTTCTTTGTCTTCTTACCCATTAGTTACTCCCTCTTTTAAATACGTATTATTAATTCGCTCTTTTAGTTTTTATATCTATCACTTTAGCGCCTTAATTCTATTATCTAACTTTGTCGTATCCTTGTAAACCCTATACCACCAAACTTTCCTTAGTGTCAAAATCAATCAACTCTTTAACATCTTCAACTTGATATATAAATGTATCTCCCATTAACTTCTTAATAACCTTCTTACCACCAACATCACCTTCAAGCTTCATTAGTTCTTCTCTATACTTCATATGAAATAATGTTGGATTTCCTAAGGCGTCTCCATCACCTGCACAGATTATGTTTTTTTCTGTATCTTTCATTGCTTTTATCATTCCATTCATTGTTTTTTCTGTAATAAATGGTTGATCGCATACTGCAAACATTACTGAATCACAATCTTTGCATTGTTCTAATCCTAGTTTTATTGAATGTGATATTCCTTTATTAGGTTCATCATTAATAATAATATTTATTCTAAATAACTTGTCCCCCACACATTCACTTGCACTTTCGAATTTAGCTTCTATCTTTTCACTGCTTATACTGTTGTATTTATCATTCACTAGCTTTGCAAACTCTTTGTATTGTGTCACTAAAATTATAGAATTAAAGGGTACCGAAGTACCCTTATCTATTATATGCATTCCTAAAGGTTTCCCTTGAAATTCATGCATTATTTTATTACCTTTGAATCTTGTGCTATTTCCTGCTGCTAATAATATTAGGTTAGTTTTCATTTGAAAGCATTCCTAATGCTATTTTTTCTGCTGTGATTGGTAATGTTCTTACATTTACCCCACTTGCATTATATACTGCATTTGCTAGTGCTGGTGATGGTGTGTTTATTACTACCTCACCTATTGATTTTGCTCCAAATGGACCTGATACTTCATAACTACTTTCAAAATCTACTGTTATTGTTCCAACATCTAGTCTTGTTGGTAGCTTGTATTGCATAAATGAATCATTTCTCATTTTTCCATTTCTATCGTATGTTATATCTTCATATAAAGCCATTCCAATTCCTTGTGCTATTCCTCCTTCAGCTTGGATTTTTGCAAGTGATGGATTTATTACTGTTCCACAATCTACTACTCCAACATAGTTGATTATATCTACATTTCCTGTTTCTTTATCTAACTCTATTTCTACTAACCCTACCATAAATGGAGGTGGTGAATATGGACTTGTATGTGATTCTAATGCTGTTATACACTTCCCACTTCCCCCTGCTATTTTATAAGCTAAGTCTCTTCTTGATATTTCTTTACTTCCATCTAAAGCAAATACTCTTGCTCCATCAAAGTCTACTTCTTCAACTTTTAATTCTAGATATTTTGCTCCTGCTTCTAAAATCTGTTCCCTTATTTTATCGCATGTTTTAAGTAATGCCATACCAGTTACATAAGTCGTGCTTGATGCATATGAACCTGTATCGTATGGAGATTGATCTGTGTCTACTCCATGTACTACAATATCGCTCATTTCACATTCTAAACTTTCCGCTAGCATTTGTGAAAGTATTGTATCACAACCTGTTCCCATATCTGCTGCACCTATCATTAATGTGTAGAATCCATCATCATTTAGCTTAACTTCTACTGATGCAATATCTATATTAGATATTCCTGAACCTTGCATTGTCATTGATACACCAACTGAACGAACTTTTCCATTCCCCATATCTTTGCATGGATATTTATCATCCCATCCAATCAGCTCTTTTCCTTTTTCAAGACATTTATCTAATGTACAACTTCTTAGTAATTCATTGTAGTAAGCAGGCATTGTTTCTCCTACTTTTACCATGTTCATTGCTCTTAAAACAGTTGGGTCCATATTTAATTTTGCTGCTAATTCATTTACAGCTGATTCTAAAGCAAAGCATCCTTGAGTTGCTCCATATCCTCTAAAAGCACCTGCTGACATTGTATTTGAATAAACTACGTCATATTTAAATCTTATTGACTTTGCTCCATTATATAGAGGCATACTTTTATGACCTGATAGTCCTACTGTTGTTGGCCCATGCTCCCCATATGCTCCTGTATTTGATAATGTGTACATATCTATAGCTTTAATTACACCATTTTTATCTGCACCTAATTTAACTTTAATCTTCATTTCATGTCTTGAAGTTGAAGCCCTAAAAGTCTCTTCTCTATCAAATACCATCATTGCTGGCTTTCCTGTTTTCATTGTGACTAAGGCTGGGAATATTTCGCTTACTACTGTTTGTTTAGCACCGAAACCTCCACCTATTCTAGGTTTTATTACTCTTACCTTAGATTTTGGAATATCTAAAGCATTTGCAAGTATTCTTCTAACATGGAAAGGAATTTGTGTTGCACTTACTATATTTAATCTTCCATAGATATCTAAGTGTGTGTATGTTCTAAACGTCTCCATCATAGCTTGAGCATTTGCCTTTGTATGATATGTTTCTTCTATTATAATCTCACAATCTTTAAATTCTTCTTCAACATCACCATTTGAAAATTCTCCTGAAGCACAGATATTTCTCTTTACTTCATTTCCTATTGGAAAGTTTACGTGGTAATCTTCTTCATCATGAACTATTACCTTATTATCCATTGATTCTTCAAAGTTTAGTACAGCTTCTAGCTTTTCATACTTAACCTTTATAAGATTCATTGCTTTTTTAACAGCTTTTTCATTTTCACCAGCTATAATTGCAACTGGATCTCCAACGTATCTTACTGTCTTATCTAAGATTAATCTATCATATGGACTTGGCTCTGGGTAAGATTGTCCAGCCATTGTAAACTTAGATTTTGGAGCATCTTCAAAAGTTAAGATACACTCAATTCCTGGAACTTTCAATGCTATTGTCTTGTTTATCTCTAAGATATTTGCATGAGCATGAGGACTTCTAAGTACCTTTACTACTAATGCTTCTCTTGGTGCTAAATCTTCAGTATAGACAGGTTTTCCTGTTACTAGAGCCATAGCATCAACTTTTGCTATACCTTTATTCACTATTTTCATAACTCTAGTCCTCCTTACCTACTGATAGATATTTTTTAATTGCTCTTAATTGTCCCATATAGCCTGTACACCTACATAGATTTCCTGCTAAATAATGCTTAATTTCCTCTTCTGTTGGATTATCAAGCTCTCTTTTCATAGCTATTACATTCATTATAAATCCTGGGCTACAGAAACCACATTGCTCTGCTCCTTCATTTGCCATGAATGTTCCAAACGCTAATACTTCTTCCTCTAAACCTTCAAGTGTAGTCACTTTTTTACCATTAGCTCTTACTGCTAGTGTTGAACATGATAATACTGGAGTTCCATCAAGCCAAACTGTGCAAAGTCCACAATTTGCAGTGTCACAACCTCTTTTAACACTTAGATACCCCTTACTTCTTATAAAATCTATTAAAAGCATATCAGCTTCTACTTCTTCATTATATAACTTTGAATTTATCCAAACTTTAATTATCATATGAACCTCCTAGTATCTCTTCTATACATCTTTTTACTAATGTTTTTGAAAGTAACTCTCTATATTCTTTAGAACCTCTCATGTTTGTACCGTAAACTAATTCGGTAGCTACTGAGTCACAAGCATTTTTCACTTCTTCTCTTGTTGGTTCATTTGATAACATTCCTTGAGCTTTATGTGCAAGTTCGGCCTTTATTGGTCTTCCTCCAACTGAAATCTTCCATCCATTTTCATTTTTACTAACTCCAACAGCTAGTACAGGAATATCAGTCTTTGATTGTCTATGTGTTAAGTAAGCTGCTTTGCAGTTATCTTTCTTAATTATTATTTTAACTAGGATATCTTTTTCATATGGCATTTTGCAGAACTCTTCTAGTGACATTCTTCCACCATTATGCATCTCTACATCTGTATCTAAAGCTAAAAGTGCTGTTAAGATATCTGAAAACCCAAATCTTGAATATACACTTCCACCCATTGTTGCACAGTTTCTAAATTGTACTCCTACAATATTTTCTACTGATTTTTTAAGGATTCCATTAAAGTGACTATTTAAATTTTCATTTGTTTCTATTTCTCTAAGTGTTGTCATGCTACCTATCTTAAAACATTCCCAGTCTTCTTCAATTGTATTTAACCCTAAATTTGAAAGATCAATTCCTGTTCCTATTGCTTTGTTACCCATTTTCATCCAAAGCAATCCTCCTAATATGGAGTTTGTCTTTCCCTTACTTAATAATTCATAAGCCTGATCTAGGCTCTCAGCTACAACATATTCTCTTATTGTAAACAAACCATTTCCTCCTCATCTTCCCAGGTTACCATGTAGCTTTTGCCACTACTTATAAGCCTAAGTTTATTATCATATATTTTATTTAAAGTATTTAAAAACTTGTTTTGATAATCTTCTTTTTTATGGATTATATTCAGTACTTCTTTGTCATGTATTACTATAATTTTATCTGCGTATCTTAGAGCTATGTTTGGATCATGTACTGTTAAAATTGCACCTTTTTTAGTTTCATTAATAAAGTTCTTAAGTTCCCTTATAAATAGATGCTGTCTTTTGAAATCTAAATAAGCTGTTGGTTCATCAAGAACCATAAATTTTGCTTTTTGAACTATTGCCCTTGCTAGATATGCAAGTTGCTTTTCCCCACCACTTATAACATCTAAATAACTATCTTTAATATCTGTTATCTTTAGCAATTCTAAAGCATTATCTACATCATGATTATGAAGTTTATTTGGTATATCGAAAATTCCTAGATGTGGCGTTATTCCCATCTCAATAAATTCTCTAACGGTGTATTTTAAAGGTGGTTCTGTACTTTGTGGGATATATGACATAAGCTTTGCTCTTTTTGAGATACTAAACTTTGTTATATCATCACCATCAAATAGTATTTCTCCATCAGTAACTTTATTAATACCAACTAAAGCTTTCATAATAGTTGTCTTCCCTGCACCATTAAGCCCAAGTACCATTACTAATTCATTTTCATTTATATTAAAGTTTATATTCTTTACTATTTCTTTATCGTCTAATTTAACTCTTAGGTTTTTAACTTCTATGCTCATTTATACTCTCCTTTTTAGAACTATATAAAATAAGAATATTGCACCTATAAATGATGTTAATATACTTATTGGTAGTTCTGCTGGGAATAATGTTCTTGATGCAATATCTGCAGCTAATAGAAGCGAACCTCCAGCCATTATTGATAATGGCAATGTTTTTGTTATATCATCTCCAGCATAAGTTTTTATAATATGAGGTGCTATTAGCCCTATCCAGCTTACTAAGCCTGCTACTGAAACAACTGTTGAAACTAACACTGTAGAACAAAGAATTGAAATTATCCTCACAAGGTTTACATTGACCCCAAGAGACATCGCTTCTTCATCTCCAAGTGTCATAACTTTTAATCTCCATCTTAGTAGAAATAAGATTGTCCCTGATAGAAATATTAAAGGTAAAATTGTATTGATATTCTCCCAGCTTGCATTGTGAAATCCACCCATTAGCCAAAACTCAATAGTAGGTAACTCTTTATATGGATCTGCAACATATTTAAGCATCATTATTATTGATGAAGCTAATGAACTTATTACTATTCCTGAAATTATAAGTGCTAGTATCTTGTTGCTTCTCATAAATTTAGCCATGCTTATTGCAATTAATACTACTATAATACCTGCTAAAAATGTTATTGTTTGCATTCCTAGTACTGATTTACCTGTAAGTAATATTGCAATTACTGCTCCAACAGAACACCCTGAGCTTACCCCTAAAACATCTGGTGAAATAAGTGGATTTCTAAATATGCTTTGGAACACTGTACCTGATAATGCAAGTGCTCCTCCACAAATTAAAACTAATAATGTTCTTGGTAACCTTATATTATAAAATAAGTTAGCTTGGACAGATGATGGATCTTTTAAAAATATTACATCAACTAATTCTGAAATTGACATATTAAATCTACCTACACAAATTGAAATAAGAAAAAATACTATTGTTATTCCAGTTAAAACCCAAAGCTTTTTTTTCATATTCTAGTTTCCCATCTCTTCTGAAGTAATATCAATATTATAGAATTCCTTATAGAAGTTCTTAGCTTCTTTTTCAAACTCTTTTTTAGTGTATACTTCTGGATGCAATTTATTTGTAAGCCAAAGTATTCCGAGTACTGATGAAGGTGTTGGGTAATCCCAAGGTTCTAATATTGATGGGAATACAAATAGATTATCATTCTTAATAGCTTCAATATTATTAATCTTAGAATCACTTACAACTTCTTCTTTAGTGTAAGAAGCATACCCAACCATAAACATATATTCTGGATTCCATTTAATTAATTCTTCTACTGAAACATTAGCCCAGTATCCATCTTGAAGATTTTTTGAAACATTGTTTCCACCTGCCATATGTATTAAGTCATTTTGGTACATTTTTGATGTACAAGTTGAAAGATAGCTAGAACCTGCTGATAAATAAACAGATGGTTTATCTTCTATATTTCCAGTTTTCTTTTTAATCATCTCAATCTTATTGTTATAGTAATCTAGTAATTCCTTAGCTCTCTTGTCTTGTCCAATAGCTTTTCCTATAAGCTCTATACAAGCTGTGAAGTTATCCATTGTTTCTGGATCAACTACTAAAACCGGTATATTTAAAGCTTCTAGTTTCTCTACTGACTCCTTAAGTCTTAATGGAATAATAACTAAATCTGGTGCAAGGTTTGCAATTTCTTCAATATTAATTCCTTTACCTGATCCTACTGCAGGTAATTCTAAAAATTCTGGTGCTGCTTTTTTGTAAATTTCTCTAGTATCTGCCTTTGCTTCTATTCCTACAACATGGTCTTTCGCACCTAATGCAATTAAAAGTGATGAAGTAATGTAATATGTAGAAACTATTTTCTCTACATTTCCTTCAATTGTTACTTCTCTACCTAATTGATCTGTAACTGTGACTGAATTAGAATTACCTGTTGATTTTGGTTCTTCACTACATCCAATCATCATTGGGATAGTTAATACTACAAGCATTAACATAGCTAAAATTCTCTTAAAGTTTGTTTTCATCATAATTTTCGTAAATCCCCTCTTTTGTAAATTCAAATCATTTTATTATGTATATGATCTTGTACTTAAACCCTATCTTTATAAGTAATTTACGATATCTATCATTTACATGATCATATATCCATCACCTCAAAATCTATGTTTAAATTCAAGGTATCATCTTTGTTAACTCTTTTACTATTTCATTGTATATGTAATCTTGTTTCTGAATATCTAAATCAAAAACCAAGGTATCATCCCTTTTAATTATTTCCTCTATATAAGCTATTTCTTCCTTTTTTAGAACCCCTATAACTGTTCTATCACTATCTAAAATAACTTGTATTTCATTTAAAAACTCTTTAGAATTCCTCTCAAGCCTTCCAAGTTCATCTAAAAGAATTACATTATTGCTTTCCATACTCTTTTTAAGTATTTTCACACCTAGAGTCTGAAATGTTTCTATTACTGGAATGCAGCTTACGGCATCATTCTGAATTGAGATAATCTTATCATTTTCTTTTTCATCTAATTCTACTAGTCCATGCATGTAAAAACCTTTTCTTTCCTGGACGTGAAAATAAGGTAACGTTCTATATCCACTTGGAACTATTCCCAAAGCTTCAATAACCTTACCTAATAAATATGATTTCCCTATTCCTTTTTTTCCTGTAATAAATATGTTAGTAATTCCTATGATGTCCATCTCCTCTATTAATAATCACATAAATTTAGGATTGAAAATCAAGCACGTAGCTCTAAAATAATTGCTAAGAACATATTATTTCAGAAACTCCCTAAGGAGTTTCTGAAATAATTTTAAATTGCTAATTTTCAATTTTATATTTAACGTAATATATAACAAATTTAATCTTCTGCTACTACTGTTTCTGTCTGTACTGTTGAATTTGCTTCATCCTTTGGAAGAATAAAGTTCATAATAACTGCTACTATAAATGAAACTACTATTCCACTTTGAGCAAATATTAATCTTGCCCATTCCGGTAAGTTTTGTAGTGCATCTGGTACTGAACCTAATCCGAATCCAAGACCTAACGCTAGTGCTACTATCATTGCATTTCTTCCTTGCATGTTTTGCTTAAATAGTAATTGCATACCACTTACTGCAATCATTGCAAACATTATGATTGTTGCTCCACCTAAAACTGATTGAGGAACTGCTGAAACAACTGCTCCAAGTTTTGGGAAGAATCCGGCTAATATTAAGAATATTGCACCTGTCATAATAACAAATCTATTAACTATCTTTGTCATAGCAACTAATCCAACATTTTGACTAAATGATGTATTTGGTAAAACACCAAAACATGATGCAATTGCTGAACCAACACCATCTGCTAGTACACCACCAGATAACTCTTTATCTGTCGCTTCTCTATCAAGTCCACCCATTGTAATACCTGAAATATCTCCAATAGTTTCAACTGCTGTTGCTATGTACATTATTACGATTGGGATTATTACTTCTATTCTAAATTCAAATCCAAATGCAAAAGGTTGTGGCATACTAAACCAACTTGCAGCTGCAACTCCTGAGAAATCAACTTTCCCCATGAATATCGCTACAATATATCCAACTACAATACCAATTAAAATAGCTGATATTCTAGTAAATCCTTTTGTAAATTGCATAAAGAAAATTATAATTATCATAACTAAGAATCCTAAGAAAAGGTTACTTAATGAACCAAAGTCCTCAGCTCCAATACCACCTGCAAAAAACTTAATTCCAGTTGGAATAAGTGAAAGTCCAATAGATACTACTACTACACCTGTAACTACTGGTGGAAAGAACTTCTTAAGTGGTTTTATGAAAAATCCTAAGATAATTTCTACTATTGCTCCAGTTAAAGATGCTCCAAGAACTGCCCCATATCCATAAGTTCCTGCTGCGGCTTGAACCGTAGGTAAAAATCCTGAACTTGTCCCCATTACTATTGGTAGTCCAGCTCCAACTTTCCATACTGGATATAATTGAATTAACGTTACAACCCCCGCTATAAACATTGCATTCTGAACTAACATAGTCTTTTGATCTGCTGGCATGTTTAACATCCCACAAACAATTATAAGTGGTGATACATTACCAACAAACATTGATAATACATGTTGCATTCCTAATGGAATTGCTTGTTTTAATGAAACTTTTCCATCTAACTGATAAATATTTCCTGTTTTCATTTTACATCCCCCTAAAAAGAATTACTACATTTTTCGGAATATTTTACAATATTCTCTCTTTTTGTTAGAGTAATAAAAAAACTCCCCGTTACCGAGGAGCTTAAATCTAAACAAAAACAAAACAAACATTAAAACATGCACTTTTATCTTTCGTTCGGAAATTAACACCTCGTAGTCTCCTATTTACGGTAGGAGGTAGAAACTTTCAGCCCATATCGCTGAGTATATACGATTAATTTCTTCATTACACGAACAATTATAGCATATTTCCCTTTAATGTTCTAGTATTCTATTAGAAAATATTTCATATTTTTAATCTTTTCTTATTATAATTAAATAAATTAAACTTACCAATCCTATTACTACTTATATTGAACGGTACCACCACAACAAATACCAAATAAAGCATCATAATTACCCCAGCATGAATAATCTGAACGATATTTAAAATAATAAACCTAATTTCTAACTATTTTATTCCCTCTAGTTCTAAAACCTTATCAATCGCCTTATCATCTTGAAAATATGCTTCTCTATTATTATTTTCTATAATGTACTCAGGCGTAGTTTTGAACTCCTCATTACATTCTCCACTAGGTGTTAAAAACATATCTTCAGCCATTCTAACAACCAAACCACTATTTTTCAGATTAAATAATACTGGATCTATACCACCACCATCACCTGATGTTTTTGTTCCAACAAGCGTTGCAAATTTGCTTTCTTTGCAAAATACAGCAAATGATTCTGATGAAGAATATACTGATTCATCTACTAACAAATATATATTCCCACTAAATTTAGTTACTGGTTTTGCTTCAATATAAACATTACTTTCCATGTATCCTCTAAAATCAGTTAACACTTCTTTTGGTGCATTTTTTATTACTTCATCACTTAATTGGTTTATTGGTAATGTTGAAATATCTCTTGCATCTAAGTAACTATTAATAATTCCATTATCCCTAAATAAGACATATCCATCCATCTTCATATTATTATTAATAAGCATTGATACTATACTTGTCCAATAATAGTCATCACCACCACTGTTTCCTCTTATATCAATAATTAATGACTTATGATCATCTAACGTTCTAATATAATACTCAATAGCATTAAGGTCGGTTGTTGCTGATGCTTTTTCCATATTCATTATAGGAAGATGCATATAGCCTACTTCTCCTTGAACTACATCTTCAAGTCTTAGTTTTGGCTCGATATAACTTTCAGTCTCTGTGTTATTACTTAAATTAGATAATGGCATTTTTTTGTACCTTTCTTTAACTTTTGTATCATCAAAGAAATCGTACCAACCAAACGCACTATATGTATCATTACATAAATTAAACAATTCTTTATCAGTTACTAAATGAGTATGTCCATTGTTCAAATCTCTAAGTATAGCTGATAACTCACTAATAAATTCATCATCATTCTTAGTATTTTTAATTCTTTCCAAATATTCTTCTTTATTTGCAATGAAGTCTATACCATTCACTCTTTTATTAACCTCTAAAAAAGGATATCCACTCTTAATAGCTTCAAATAATTGATTGAAGTCCTCTACCTTCTCCTTCGTAGTTAACTCTGTATCTTTACCAAAATTACATCCAATTAGAAAAATAGACATTACTATAGATAAAAATATCACTATTATAGTTTTTCTCATTTTATTTTCCCCTTTTCACTGTATTTCACCCTTTTACATTACTTAATTTTACATTTAATAATAATTATAACATGTGCTTCACTACTTAATAAACTAAAATAAGGCCATTTCAAAAAAATTGAAATAGCCTTATTTTTTATCATTAATACTATGCATCTATAGTTTAAGTACTTATCTAATGTACCTACTTTATATCTACTGTGAATGCATCATCAAAATAAATAGTTGTATAAGTTGCAACTTTTAAATCCTTATTTAAAAGTTCACCTTCAAATAGTAAGTACCTTTCTTCTCCAAAAGGCTTAGATGCCTCACTTTCTTGATAGTATTTACTATATTGATAATGTTCTACACCTTCTGAATCTATCAAATGGAAAGGTATCATATCATTTATATATGTTTCTGGAATATAGTGAACATAAGTGTTTCCATCCTTCTCATATACTTTCGTGATAGTTAATTCTCTTCCTGCACCAGTATCTAACTTTGTTTCTCTATCTAAATTTAAATGAACACCTTCCTTTTTATTAATCTTATCATAATTATATGGTATAACTGTTACCGACTTTGTGTCCATTCCAACAGTGTCATATACACCTATATAAGTTGCTATATCATCATATCCATTTACTCCACCAGAAACTTTTTTAAGTACTCTATTTTCATTATCAACTACAATATAATCAAATAGCTGATTATCAACATTATTATATCCATTTAAATATAGTCTAATTGGCGTAATTAATATATTTGTAAGTTCTGCCCTATCAAATATATAAGATAAATCTTTATTTAAATCTACTTCTTTAACATTGCCTTTAGCCTTCTCGCTTTCTACTTTCAAAGCATAACCCCATTCACCATCTAGGTTCCCTAGACTATCTATTGATAATTCTAAAGTATACTCATCAGGTAATTTAGATATATCTATCTTAGTATTTTCCATTAGATTATCACTCGTATCACGTTCACTAAGACCTCTTCTATCTACATTATATAATATAGCTCCTGAATATACTTTTCTTTCTCCATCTATAAACTCTCCAAATTCCTCCTGAAATGATAGTTCTGCACGATTTTTAAATATTGTTTTTTCGCCTGTATATACTATTGCTCTATTCTTTTCTGAATTTATAGACATATCTTCATTTAATGATTCTTTACTTTCAACAGTATAGTTTATTAGTAACTGATACCCATCGTAAATTGAACTATCTATGGTAAGTCTCACTCCATTAGATTCTTTACTTATTCCATAATCAGTTATTAATTTACTATACCCATCCTCAATTCCAAAGAAATTCAAAACTGCATCCTTAACAGGAATATTATTCATATAAGCATAACTTGGTACACCAACACCAACTATCATTACTCCCATAAGTCCTGCTGCAACTGCTCCTTTTTTTAATCTCTTGTACATATTATTAGTTTTTTTACCTTTTAAATTCTCTATTTCTTCTAGTGAATTTAGTGTTTCATTTATTCTATCTGAAACTACATCTGGAATCTTTGTCCCTTCAGCCTTAAGCATATCTTTAATTTCATTATCCAATAATCTTTCTTTCATTACTTTCACTCCCCTTATAATAATCATCTAGCATTACTGTAAGCTTTTTTCTAGCTCTTGAAAGTCGTGACTTAACTGTTCCCTCTGGTATTTCTTGTGCTTTTGATACATCTTTAACTGATAAATCTTCCATATAGTATAAAATAACTGTTTCTCTAAGATCATCTTCTAATGAATTTATAGTTTCTCTAATTGTGACTCTCTCTTCAAATCCATTTTGTGATTCACAAGCTATAACATCTTCCATTGGGATTATCTTTTTATTTTGAATGCTAATTCTATTACACTCATTTATTAAAATTCTAATAAGCCAAGTTTTAAAATACTCTGGTTGTTTTAATTTACTCACACCTTTGTATGCTCTAAGGATAGTATCTTGGATTGCATCTGCACAATCACTATCTGATTGAAGTATAGTTTTTGAAACTCTATATAGAGAACCTTCATAATGTTTTATTAGTCTTGAAAAGGCTTCCTTGTTCCCTTCTATTGCAAGACTAACTTCATATTCTAAATCCAAGTTATTCTCTCCCCTCTAATAAATTTAACTTCGAAGTTATTTACACCTATTAGACCATCTTAAATAAATTTTGGTTCACGAAAGTAAAAATTATTTTTCAAATAAATATTTTACATAACTACTTTATAGTATAAACTAAATTTTTATAAAACAAAAAAACAGTTGAAATTCAACTGCTTTAACTTCTTTTATAATGTCTACATATCAATCTTATTATATTTATTTAATATATCTAATCTTTTTTCCTCATTCGTATTGTAAACATAAGTATATGCTACATCATACCATTCCTTTTCAAATTCATCATAATCTGTAACATTAATTGGAATTTTACTATACTTTAATAACAATGCTATTTTCATATTTTCAAAACTATCAAAGACTTCTATTAATTCATCATCAAATATACAATCAGCTCCTAAAACATCTACTAAATCTTCTAGGCTAGTAATCTCTTTATTTAATATTCTAATTTTCTCTTTTACATCTGAAGTATCTCTTATTTTCTCGGTTACTTTTTTAAAATCATCATTACTAATACTTTCACTATCTATATAAACAAATTTATTTTTATCAACTTCTGTATTTGCGATAAATACAGTTTCTAATTTATTTAAAGTAATAGAATCTCTTATTCTTGTATAAATAAAATCACAAGCATTCATTACATATTCAACTACTTCTTCCTCAGTAATATTTAATTTCACAACACTTTCAATACATGCTTTTTCAATAATCACTTTAAGTTCGCAATCTGTTTTCCCTTGTAAATTTGACTTTATATACTCTATTTCTGATTTAGTTATATACAGATTTTTTGCATCTTTACCACATAATATAGATCCTATTGAATTTGTTAAAACCATGCTGAAAATATTAATTAGAAGTTGTTCACATTCATTATCATAACTATCTAATAAACTTTCAATGTCTTCATTATTGAAATTACTGCAATACTTATTTTCCATATCGATCTTACTTAAATAACTAATAATATACTCTACTCCAACAAGCTCCATTTTATCATCAAATAATGGATAATCTATTGATCCTGGGGTATTATGTGCCGAAAATCTACTATCATATTCTTTGAAAAATAAATCTATCCCATATCCAAGTGTATCATTATAAGCATAGTTTTTAGTTGTAATCATATTTTTATTAACTGACTCTCTTATCTTTAATGCTTTTAATATACTTCCTTCTAAAACCTTTCGTCCAGATTTAAATAATTCTTTTGAATTTCCACATTTCAAGATATCTATACATTCATCAATATTATTTATCCCCTTTAGAAAAATCCCAATAGTATAATATATTGATAATAGAAGCTCTTCAGCAACCTCAATTCTAATAGAGCTACTTTCTCTTCTAGTGTAATATTCAACTTCTTCTTTTAAGATTCCTACGACTTGCATTTGAACAAATTGAACCTCTTCAAAACTAAATATCTTTTTTCTACTAAGTTCCTCTAGTAAGCTTAAAAAGAAATTGTCTTTACTAAGCTTCTCTTTATTTATTAATCCTTTCACTTCAAGATAGTTATTCATATACAACACACTCCTAAATTTCCTACTAATCCTCAATCAACATATCGTCTTTATCTTCACCAATATTCAAATAATCATGGATCCCATTTTTAATATTTCTCTCGACTTTATACATTTCCCTATTTTGCAATAACTCTAAAGATCCTTGACAACTTCCATCAAAAAAATTCTTCATCATTTCAATCATTTCATCATCACCTACAAAATCTAGTGTTTCATTTTTATAAAAATAAAAAATATCTATAAGTTCATCTATTGTATCTACATAATTATATTGAGAAATATACGGCGAGTCACAAAAAACTTCAATTATCTTTCTTATCACTTCCCCACTAAATTCTATTCTACCATTATTAACTAAAGCTTCTTTTCTTGTACTCATAAGAGTCTTTGCTTCACTTTCATTTAGCTTTAAACCATACTCTATTGTTTTTTTATTACATGTAATGATATCCTCTAAAACTCCATTTTCAATTAATCCATTAGAAGCTTTCATAATAAATTTATTCATACTATCACTCCTTGTGTTTTTTATTTTTAACATTCCATTATTTTTTATAATTTTTAATAAAATAACTATTGACTCATATCTCTTATTGTGTTATGATTAAATTATATATACATTTGTACAATACTGGTATTCTAGCACTTTAATATTAATAAGTCAATCAATACTATGAATATAATAAATAGGGCTGAATCAAAATGATTTATCATTTTGATTCAGCCCTATTTTCATTAACATATATTTATTATTATAAAAAACCAACCTAATTAAAGTGCCTTTTATACCTTAGATTTACTTATCTTAATGAACTTTTCAATATCCTCTTCAACTATCTTTAATGAATTTCTCCAAAAGTCTATATCACTAATATCAATTGCCAGTACTTTTGTTACATCTGAAAGTTTATTCTTACCTGTAATTGAAAGTAAATCTTCATAGTCTTTTGCAAATTCTTGACCTCTTTCTTGATAAACTGAATAAAGTCCTTTTGCAAATAACAATCCAAATGCGTAAGGGAAATTATAATAGTTTATATCTGCATCATAGTAATGAGGCTTCCAAGTCCACATGTATGGATGTAGATACTCTGGATCTAGTCCATCTCCATATGACTCCTTTTGTGCATTTATCATAAGTTCGTTTATTTCTTCTACACTTAATGCTCCATCTTTTCTTTGTTCAAATAAAGATTTTTCAAATAAGAACCTTGAATATATGTCTACAATTACTTGAGTTGCATCACTAATCTCGGATTCTAGTATTGCTAATGCTTCTTCTTCTGTTGCATCTTTTATTGCTGCTTTCTTTATTATTGTTTCACAGAATGTTGAAGCAGTTTCTGCAATTGGCATAGGATAGTCTGAATTTAATGTAGCTTCCTTATTTAAACATTCCCCATGGAATCCATGACCTAATTCATGTGCAAGTGTTACTACATCACTAAAACTATCTCCATAATTTAATAAAAATCTACTTTCTCCTATGAAGTGAAGATTTTCACAGAATGCTCCCCCAACTTTGCCTTCTCTTGGCATTACATCTATCCAAGCATTATCAAAAGCCCTCTTTGCAAAGTCAGCTAGATTATCACTAAAGCTTCTAAAATTTTTCTCAACAAATTTAGCTCCATCTTCATAGGTAAATTTCATATCTGCATTTGATACGGGTGCATACATATCATAAAATGGAAGTCCATTCTTATGACCTAGCATCTCACCTTTTCTTCTTAAATACTTTCTAAACACAGGAAGACTTTCTTCTATAGCAGTAATCATTGCATCAAGTTCTTCTCTTATCATTCTAGAAATTAATAAAGTCATATCTAAAGGTGATTCATATCCTCTTAAATTACAAACAGTTAAAACTTCTCCCTTTATTGCATTAAGAGCTGCTGCTACACCTTCCTCTACCTTTTTATAAGATTCTATTTCAGCTTCATAAGCTTTCTTTCTAACTTCTTCACTTTCGTCTTGTGCCTTATTGAGTATAACTGTTAACGGTAGTTGCTCTCCATCAAAGTCAACTTTCATATTTGATATTAAATTATCCTTAAGCTTAATCCAAGCATTAGATCCAGTGTTTTTCATTTTAGAAATTATCGCTTCTTCTCTATCACTTAAAAGATACTTGCTCATCTCAATAATTTCTTTTATATAAAACTCATACTCTTTAAGTAACTTTGATGAGTTAATAACTGCATCAATATCATCAATGCTACTTATCCATCTATCAATTTTAGTAGATGCTTCCACTAATTCAGTTAACTTTGTTTCAAAAATATCTGAATACTTAAGAGCTTCTCTATCTTGGGTATTTACACTTAAACTAAGGTTTATAAAACTACTAAGCTTACTTTGTAATACAGTAAAGTTAGTGATTTTATTTATATATTCCTCTAATTTGCTTACAACATCATTATTATCTTTAACAATATCAGTTGCCCACTCATTAATTTCTTCAATGCAAACTGAAAGTTTATTAATATCCGCTTTAAACTCTACACTATCAAATGATGGATATATTTCTTTTAGACTCCAATTTAATTTCATACTTATACCTCCTGAAAACTATAGTAAGTTATTTTTCTTATTTTTAACTAAGCACCCTTTCAACATTTTAAGAATACTCTCTTACATCTGATATTATCAATATAATTATACACTCATTTAGAATTAATTGGAATAATACTATTTGTTCATTATCTATAACATAGATTAATTATAAGTTCCTCTTTTCTTTTATTAATTCCTCATATTGAACTTCATAATTCATTTTTATTTTTTCATTCTTTTCAATAGACATTAATGATATTAATTCTACTATTCTATTATTGATAACCATCTCTCTCTCGGCTTTGATTTTACATTTATTACTTACTTTAGATTTATTCACTCTATCTACATACTCATAATATGAATAATTATAATGCACTAATGATTTATCCTTAATTTCAAGAACTTCATTACAAACTTCTGATATGAATTTTCTATCATGAGATATAATTATCATTGTTTTATTTGAGTTTTTTAATGCTTCTTCTAGAACTCCCATGGAGTCAATATCTAGATAATTTGTAGGTTCATCTAATATTAAAATATTATTATCACTTAAAATAACTTTACATAGTGATGCCTTTACTTTTTCTCCACCACTGAGTACAGATACTTTTTTGTAAATAGCGTCACCTTTAAATAAAAAGCTAGCTAATATTATCCTTATAAAAGTTTCATCAAAAGAGCTATTAATTTTTATATTTTCAATTATAGATTTATCCTGATCTAATAGTTTTAAATCCTGTCTAAAATAACCTATATTAACTCTATTAGCAATATTTACGCTCTCATCATTATTTAGTATAGCACTAATTAAAGACGTCTTACCTACTCCGTTATCACCAATTAAAGCTACTTTTTTGCCTTTTCTTAATTTAAATGATGAATCCTTTATTAATATTTTTTCTCCGTAACCTAAAGTTATATTATTTATTTCTATTGGTTGTTTAGAGTAAAATTCACTTCCATCTACCATATCAATTTTTATGCTCTCATTTTCAATAGGCTTTTCCTTTACCTCTAACTGATTAATTCTACTTCTCAAACTCTTAACTGCATTATCCATAGATTTTTTAGCTGATTGATCACCCATTTTATGAAGTCTAGCTTCTGAATTACCCATTCTTCTCGGAGCTTTTCTAGTTCCATCTATCAACGAGTTTTTCTTAATTATTGCATTTTCTAACCGTATTTTTTCACTTATATACTGACTATATTCTTCTTTTTCTCTTTCAACTCTCTTTTGTTTTTCTACTAAATATTTTGAGTAATTTCCATTATACTCAACAATTCCACCTTTATCTAATTCAATAATCTTGTTACATACATTATCTAAAAACTCTCTGTCATGAGAAACTAGAAGTATAGATCCTCTAAAATTTTTAAACTTATCTTCAATTATCTTTATTGTACCCGCATCTAAATTCGACGTTGGCTCATCTGCAATAATAACTCTTGTATCATTACTTAAAGCTTTTGCTATCCTTGCTTTTACCTTTTCTCCACCACTTAAATAGTCTTTATATTCTCTAGGCACTGAAAGCTCTTTAACCACCTTATTGACTTCTATAATAACTTCCTCTTCCATTTGACTTATATATGAATAGCTTCTATCTAAATGTACCTCACCCTCATCAGATTCTACTTTACTAGTTATAATGTCTAATAAGGTAGTCTTACCGCACCCATTAACACCAACTAATCCAACTTTATCTCCCTCATTAATCTCTAAATCATTAATATCTAATATTAATCTATCTTTATAATACTTTTTTAATCTATTCACCTTAATTAAAGCCATAAAAAAATCTCTCCTTTACTAAAGAGAGATAATTACTTCTATATATACTAAACTCAATTTTAATAGACCTTACTTGCGCTAAATAAAATTATACACAAATAAAGCTTCACTAAGCTATAGACATATCCATTTAAGTAATCTCTCTCAAATTTGAACATAACAAATAACCCATTTACCTGGGTATTTTTTATTTGTTTGTCTTAAATCTAAAAAAAGATTACATTCTCATCTGCCTATACCTCATTCTTTCCTTTGTTTCCTTTATTATATTATATCAATAATCTTAATTCAATATTCATTGTTACTTATACTTATATGCTTTATAGATATACTATCATAAATAAAAAAATTATTATTTTATAGACATATTAGGGTATATCTCCTTTAATACATCATCATTAAAATTATTATCTAAATACGTATCTAAGTATCCTGATGCTTGTATAGCTTCTCTTCTTTCTGATTGTCTCTGAAGTGCTGCTACTGAGATAAACATATTGTATGCAAGAAACACTGCCATAACTACAGTTAAAACTTTACCCATTTTATTTAATAATTTATCTATATACACACTTATTTTAGGATAAATAACCTTTATTAATAAAACTCCAAGTATTCCCCAAAAAATGCAATACTTCAAGTTTGTTCTACCACCAATACTTAAAAAACTATTGCTATATTCCCAAGATACTGTACCTAATGCTTTCTCCTGAAAAAAACTGCATATATATTCTGCTGCTCCACCTATTACAGCACTCCATATAAAAATAGTAGTATTGCTTCTATTTCTCATTTTCCATAATAAAGCTATTAAAATAATTGCACCAAATCCATAGACTTGGCTAAAAGGACCATATACTAATCCCTTACGACTTTCAAAATATCCATCACTAATAAAACACCATACTGTTTCTAAAATAAATCCTATTATACTAAATATCACAAAAATCCAAAATATTTTTTGATACCCTAGCTTTTCTTCAATTTTATTTTCACAGGTTTCATCTAAACAAGTAAGTTTCTTTTCCATATCTACTCCTATAATATAAATTTGTATTAGTCATACAATACAATCTATGAGTAAACCATGTACTTTGTGCCTTATCTCCAATCCTCAACACATTTTAAATAATACTCTATTAACTTAGGTCTAGAAAGAGTATTTGTTATTAAACTATCCTTATCTATTTTTTCATCTTCACTAAATAAAAACAACCTTTTAAGTATTTCTTCATTTAAAAACCTTGTATCTACTTCTATATCCAGTTTTTCAATATCTAATTCTTGTTTACTAACTAACTGAAATCCCCAATCACCAAAAGAAGGTACTTCAACATGATATGGTACCACATTAAATCCTTCCTCTTCTAAAGTTTTATTAATACACCAGAATGCTTCTTTTGCAAAGTAAGGACTTGTTGATTGTATAGCCATCACACCTTTTGTTGACAAGTGATTACCACATAATCTATAAAATATATTTGTATATAACTTATTTAAACTTTCATCATTAGGATCTGGCAAATCAACAAGTATTACATCATATATTTCATCATTCTCTTCTAAAAACTTAAATGCATCTTGATTAATAACTTTAAGTTTTGGACTATCTAATGATCCTTCATTTAAGGTTGAAATATTATTATCACTTCTTGATATCCTAACCATTTCTTCATCTAAATCTACTAACGTTATTTTTTCTACTTCATCATATTTAAGTATTTCTCTTGCTGCTAGTCCATCTCCACCACCTAGTATTAATACATTCTTTTTTCTATCAGCAGCAGACATAGGTACATGTACTAACGATTCATGATATCTATATTCATCTGATGATGAAAACTGTATATTCCCATTAATAAAAAGTCTTAAATCATCTTTATGCTTTGTTATAACAACATTTTGATATTGTGTCTGCTCTGAAAATATTATTTTATCCCTATATAAACTTCCTTCAATATTCTTAGCTATAGTTTCTGAAGATATAGTTCCTCCAAGCATTATTATAAGCGCAATAAAAGCTAAAATCTTAAGTAACTTAAGATTTTTTATATAACTTTTATATCTATATATTATAATAATTGAAATTATTATATTTAAAGTACCAACTAAAAATGCTGTTGCAAAATACCCAAATCGAGGTAGTAATAATAATGGGAATGAAATTGACCCTATTAACCCACCTATATAGTCAAAGCTAAATATATTAGATAATGTAACTCTTAAGTCCTTTGTATTTTCTTCTATTATTCTTGTAAGCAAAGGTATTTCAAGTCCAACCAAAGTTCCTATAAGAATAATTTGTATATACATAACTAGTTCGTATGACTGTAAATGAACATTTGATAGAAATAATACTAGTGAACTTAATCCACCAAAAAATCCCACACTTATCTCTACTAAAACAAACCAATCAAACAACTTACTCTTTATATATTTAGATAAGTATGACCCTATCCCCATAGCACACATATATAACCCTATTGTAATTGAAAACTGTTTTATACTATCTCCAACTAAATATGAACTTACAGAACTAATTAAAACCTCATAAATAATAGAACATCCTGATATTATAAGTGTAGTCATCATGAGTACTTTATAATTAAAAGCCTTTTTTTCTTCCATTTTAATCTCCTACATTTTTAAACTAAACTATTACTCCACTTATTACTGTAGCAAGTCCTATAAATAATCCCATAACCATAATTCCGGCTGCTGCATTTCCTGCTCCAATTTCTTTGCTTAAGTCATATTCTTTATTTACTTTATCTATAACTACATATCCTAAGATACAAAATACTATTCCTATAATAAAGTAAATTATTGTTCCACCAACTTCTTGAAGCATTGTGTTTCCAGTAGAAATAGCTGATGGTGATATTATTGCACTTTTTAATATTATCCCAACAGCTATTGATATACCTGCTGTTAAATAACCTACTGCAACATTTCCTTTTTTAATTTCTGTTGGAAAGTGACATGGAATTACTAAATCCACTAAATATGTTCCTATCATCATTAAAACTATTCCTAAACATGAATAAATTACCGTATTTAATATATCTTGCATTATAAAAATCCCCCTTTTATTTACCTGAACTTGTTCCCCCACCAGATGATGGTCTTGAACCTACACTACTATCTCTTACACTATCTGAGTACGTCTTATATTTATTGTTATCATTATACCCTGTATTGGTACTAGTATTTGTATAATTCTCATATCCATTATTAGATCTACTATATCTTGAACTATCAGTATTATAGCACCTATTATAGTAATAACTTCTATAGAATAACCCTGTACTATGTCTAGCGTGATATGGTCTATGAGTACTTGAATATGCATAGTTTCTAGTACTAATCTGCACTAATGTTTGAGAGTCTTCACTTGTATAAACTAAGCAATATTCATCTTTTGTTAAAATAGCTACTGATCCATCTTCTGAATTATCTTGAACACTTTCAGTATCTCCTTCTATCCCGTCTATTATTAACTTCGAAGCAGCTTCTACACTTAGTTTTGTTTGGTATACATCCGCCTTTTGCTTATCATCTAAATCAGATGTCATAGATGTATAATAGGTAAAATCAGTGCTACTCTTAATGAACTCTTCTATTTTCGCACTCCCTGAACTACCTGTAAAGCTTGCAAATACACCTATAATAGCTACTACTACTACACATATAATTATTATAATCCCACTTGTACTACTAGAGTGATTACTATAATTACTTTCATCACTAGTCATAGTTTCACTATATTTTTCATCACTATTTTCTTGACTTACAGTATTATTGGTATCCTGATTACTTAACTTTTCTATTTCATTCTCATCTAAATAATATCCTTTGGAATACTCTGTTTCATCCTCCCAATCTTCTATGGCCATAATATTTTCTTCTGAAACATCTTCATATTCACTATATCTAACTCTATCACCTATTTCAGTATCAACATTACCACTACTTTCAATTACTGAAGCATGTCCATAATCTGTTTCTCTATATCCTTTTTGTTGAAGGCCATCTTCTGTAAAGTCTTTGCTTTTTCTGCATGTTCTATAAATCGCAAATTCACTATATGTGCTATCAATACTTAGCCATGCAATACTACCATCTTTTATATCTTTAATTTTATACTCTATCCACTTATAATTATCGGCATCATTTAAAAACATAATTGATCCATCTACGGTGTAAATAGATCCATCAACTTTTATTTTATCGCCTTTTATAAAGTAAGTATTATTACTCGCCATTAATGCTCTCCCCACTAGTTATTTGTTTTATTGTAACATATAATTAATATATTGTTAATATTTCCATTTCATTACACCACATTTAAAATTGTGCCATCAAACTAATCTCCTACTATATTTAGCCTTGGATTTTTAAAATAAAAAGAGTAAAATTTTAAATATTACTCTAAAACTTCACTCTTTTCACTGACTATTTATTTTTATTAGCTATTTCATCAATTAGTGCTTTTCTTTCTTCACCCAAAACATTAATTAGCTTAGCTGGCATAAAACCATTTTTATAAACTCTATCTTCATTTCTTTCGATCATAGCAATTACTGTTGCTTCGAACTTTTCATCTGATATAAGACCTTCTCTATATGTATCAACTAAATCTTTTATCTTACTGGCTAATTCTTTTGGATTTCTATATACTGCTCTCATTATGTGCTCCTTCTTAATTTCATTTTTAATACTACAATTATATTGTAATTTTTCAATTTAGTCTATACATAATTTAGTTATTATATATCATATTTTGTGTAATTATAAACTAATTTTAAACTTGGGAGTAATTTTTTATTTATATGCAAATAATATTTATGGATAATTCTTATTAAGGAGCGATAATTTATGTCAAATAGAACTGGAGTTGTGAAATGGTTCAATGAAGAAAAAGGATTTGGATTCATTTCTTGTGATGATGGTAATGATGTTTTCGCACATCATTCTCAAGTAAAAGAAAAAGGACCTAACAAGGACCTACATGAAGGAGAAAATGTTACTTTTGATGTTGAAGATGGTCCTAAAGGACCAATGGCAACTAATATTCAAAAAGCTTAATTCTTCTAATGAAAAATGAGGGAAATCAAAATAGATTTCCCTCATACATAACTTGTCTAACTTATTTGATATCCATCATTATCATATTCATACTGCATGAAATATTCACTTGAAAACTCCATTAATTTTCCTTTTTTAAATAGCTCTAAATTTTCTGCTATTCCGCAATCTTCAGCCATGAATGCTTTAATACCTAATGATCTAAGCTTAACAATTGCTCCTAACGCTATTTCTTTAACTATTACAATGTCAGCACATTCACTTTTCAATGTTTTTAAAGGTTTACATCGACCATGTTGATGACTAATCTCATCATTACCTATGGCTCTAATCTCATCAGTGTCTAAATCGCACATTATAAACATAGGCGATACTCCAAAATGTTTACATGGAATACTATCTATACCTTTATTGGACTTAATAGGGAAGCAAACTTTCATTTCTTATTCCTCCTCAAACAACAATAATTTTTTATTTTTCCATAAGTAATTTATACTCTTATATTTATTGTACTATATAATTTGTCTTTTTAAACCAACTTTTTGTTAAATTTTTAGAATATTTACACTATTAATAATTAATCTATACTTTTATTAATAAAAAAACAAAAAACGGGTATAAAACCCGTTTAATTATCTTAATGCTAATTTATTAGAATATTTCTTTTGAGCATATAAAACTACTGGCACACCTACCACTGAAACAGCTAAGAATTCTCCAATTCCTACTTGTAACATAGCAATCACCATTGGCACCTCAAGTAATATACTTAGCATTCCCCCTATTATAAGCCCATTAAAAATAACTGGCCAAATAGATGAGATTATTAACCCTTTTTTTGTATCTTTTATCTTTGATGCAGTAATACTTATAGCACTCACACTTAAAAACGTTGCTAGTGTTCCAAAAATAATATCTAGTATTCCAAGTCCACCTAATATGTTTGAAAGCAAACAACCTAATGTTAGAGCTCCAATATACGTTGGATTAAAGAATGCTAATAGCACCATGACCTCTGATACTCTAAACTGTATAAGTCCATAACTTATAGGTGCTAAAGCGTATGTTAATGCTGCATACACCGCTGCTATAAGTGCTGAAATTACAAGTTTTCTCGTTAAGTTTTGATTCATCTCTTTCCATCTCCCTTTAAATAAGTATAGATGGAACCTAAGGTTTGTTACACCTAGTTTTATTTTACATCAGGAGGTTCCCGAACTGATGGCATTTAAATGCATTAATATTATATTAGAATTAATGTTATTTTACAACATCTATTTTTTTAATATACACTTTATCCTATGAATTTCTTCTTTCTTTTCATTCCACCAATCTCTACTCCAAACTCTTATCAAATCAACACCTGTTGATTCTAAATACTCTTTCTTGTATATATCATCTTTTCTAACACTATAGCTATCTAAATCATAAATTGATTTATCTATCTCTATTGCAATTAATTCATGTTTACTATTTTTATCAAATACTAATAAATCCACATCATATCCTGAAATTGTTACATTTTTTATACATTCATAACCCATCTTTATTATTAATTCATATAATTCTTTTTGAAAATCAGAATGCTTTGTTATATTATTTTGTTCATCATCTAATTTAGGTAACTCTACCTCTTCAATTGCATCATCACTTTCATCTTCTATATGATAATTCAAAACAAATGCTTTTTCATTTTTCACTATTATTAAACATTCTGGAGAATAGTTCCTTATAAGCTCATATAAATCCTCATTATCTTCCTTTATAAATAGACATGGATACATTGCCCTAACAATATCAAAATCATTTTTTTCTGATTCATCATCAATTTGAATAAAACTTTCTTTTGATATAGCCGATACATATTCACTCCAATATGAATTAATATACTTAACAACAAATTCATTTTTAGATTTCATAGATAGAATTACTTCATTTCTAATATATTCAAACTCCTTATAATTATTAAATTGATTCTTTTCACGTTCCTCTATGTCATCTTGATATACATAAAGATATATATCAGGAATAAAGCTTAATAATTTACTTATTTCTTCTTTTCTCTCTACATTATCATAACAATAACCTAGTATTTCTAAATCAGAGTCTTCGAGCTTTTTTATATTCGAAGTGACTTCTTTGAAATTCTCAAAGATATTAATTGTATTTTTTAATGTCTTTAAGTATTCGCTAATTTCATCTTCCTTCAAAAGTTTAGTTGTAAACTCTTCAAACTCTTCATTAGTAATTATTAATTTTAGAAACTTAAATGCATTTATAAATATTGTTAGATTTTCCTTGTTCTCAAGATACTCACTATATATCTTTTGAACTTCTAATTCATCATCATTTAACTCCCCAACTTTCTTTTTAAATATAGATCCTAGTATCTTTTTTACTTTCTTACTATACGAAACCTCATCATCTTCACTATTCAACTTGTAGTTTATCTCTTTTGCAAGCTCTAACAATCTTTCTTCTGAAACATTTCTATCAGCTATAAAAACTTCCATAAAGGCTTCACTATACTTATTATTTATCATAGGTAATATAAATGCCCATTCATTATTTAATATTGATGATATCTTATATATTGCAAGTGCTATGTTCTCTTGATTTATCTCATCACTAAGTTTTGAAAACATCTTGTTATTAGAAAATCTCCTATATTTGATATAAGAATTTATAATATCTAATGATTTAATATGTTCAACTTTAGCCTCTAACTCCTTATATTTATAACCTTGAAATTCTCTTTTTTCTTTATATACTAAATAGTGTTTATATCTCTCATCATATTGAGTCAACCTCATACTAGTCTTCTCATATATCTCTAATAGATTTAATCCACAATCGTATTGCTTTATAAATAACTCTTTTATATCTTCTAATATTTTCACCTTTTTATCTATATCTCTCGATAAAACATCTAGTTTACTTTTAAGTGAAGATGATATACTTCCTTCATAGTCATCTATTTCTCCTATATCATCAATTGATGAACTATCATTGTAATGTACTATCTTACTTTTTATACCATCCAATCTTTTGACTATTTCATCTTCTATATTCTCATTAGTTACAACCATTGTAGTTTTTTGCTCACAAAGGTTAGTTGAAATTAAATTGCTTATTAAATCAGTATTAGAATTCTTAATTAAAACCTTCCCTTTATTCTTTATACTATATATTATTTTTTCTTCATCATCTCTAATATGTGAAAGTAAATATAATTCATCCTCATTTATAAAACTCATATTGATCGCCTATTTAAGGCTCCCCCCTCTAATATGTAATCAAGTAATACCTGTTATATAATTCTATGTATAATTCGCTTAACTTATTATTATAATAATTACAGAAAATGATAATATTTATATGAAAATTGGTAATAATATTAATACAAGGAATTTTTTATAAAATAAATAATTGTATCATATGATTCAGATTATTTAATATTATTTAATATAACGTAATATTCTTTTTGACATTTGAATATTAATCTAGGAGGATTTATGAATTATTTTAATGAAGGTAATAAACTTTACAATACAAAACAGTATGATAAAGCAATTGACTTATATAAAAAATCAATTGACTTAAATGAAAATGAAGCTTGTTCTTACTATAATGCTGGTGTATGCTTTCTAAAACTAAAAGATTATGATAATGCTATAGATATGATAAAAAAAGCAATTAGACTCCAATGTGAAAGTAAATATTTCTTTAATCTTGCTTATTGTTACGCAATGAAAGAGGATACAAATAAAGCACTTGTTTATTTTAACCTAGCTTGGTCAATTGATGAATATGATGAAGAATGCGAAAAAGCAATAAATTTAATATTATCTAAACTCAAAAAAGCACTATAATACATTATAGTGCTTTTTTTCTGACTATTATAATTTAGTTTTTCCATTCTCCAGCTATACCATCAACAATATGGTCAACCTCAAAAATACTGGTATCAAAATAATCTCCATTAGAATAAAAAGTAGGGTCTACATTAACCCACTTCCCTTCGTCTTCTAGATATACTTGATTCCATGCATGAGGTCCAAATTCAGTTCCATTGCTAGCCTCTCCTGTTATTAGCCTTACAGGTAAATCTATACTTCGTGCCATAGCTATATATAGACAAGCATAATCAAAACATATCCCTGACTTAGTAGTCCATGCAGACCTTGCACCACTATCTGAAACAGATTTACCACCTAGCACATCTGTAGCTTTATTAAAGTCATACGTTATATTCGCTCCTACCCATGCATAAATAGCTTTTGCCTTTTCTCTATCAGAATTTGAATACTTAGTCAATTGTTTAGCCTTATTATCAATTTCCTCTGTTGATTCAATACCATAATCAAGTGGTACTCCATTGTAGAATACTTGAACACTATCTTCTGGCACATATTCTTTTATGTCGTTGTATAAAATCACACTTTTATTATCTTCTACAAAAGAGTTAACCATCTTATAGCTATCTAAGTTCGAAAAAACATCTATAGTCTTCTTATAAGAAAAAGTATTGTTATAGCTACTTACACCTAAAAATACTATAAGTACTATTACAAAGCCCTTAACAATTCCAAAAACAATAGATATAGCATAATCTAAAGCTCTTGGCATATTATAATTATCATAAATCGGTTTGATAAGTAAAATCAATAAACTAAATACTTTATTTAGGATAAATTGCATGATGAAAAATATTGCAAGTAAACATATAATTTTAAATATATTTAATCCTATTGCAGATGTCATATTTAACTTTGTAGCTGCAAATTTGACTATGTTAACATATAAAAAATTTAAATTTAACATCATTACTAAAAATGATATAAAAACTGAAATATAGTAGAATAATTTTTCTATGCTCGAAAGTGAGCTTTCATCTCCATGTATATCTTTTATGTTATAAATAACTGATAATCCTATGATTAATGCTACTATGCCTAGTGCTAAAAATCCCACTATTATATCCCTTTCTAATACTCGTTTTCAATATTAGTAATTTTCTTTATAGCTTCCTGAGCTATACTAAACTCATATCCTCTAGATAATAAATATCTATATAACTTTTGTGAAATTTTATATTTATCTGACTCTCTCTTTATTAAAATATTGTATTTTTTTTCAGCTAATGTAAAAGCTACTTCCTTCTCATCTTCTTTATCAATTGCTAAAAGATTATCTTTTATTAGCTCTTCATCAATACCTTTTCTCTTTAATGTATAAAGAATCTTCTTTTGTCCTTGAGTTTTTATTTTATCTTTTATATATGACTTTGTATATGTCTCATCATTTATAAAATTGTATTCTTTTAAAAATTCTATTGCAAGATTTATTGCCTTATCTTCATAGCCTTTTTCTTTTAATTTATCATAGAGTTCTTTTTCACTTTTATAACTTCTTTCTACTACTCGTATAGCTGAATTTCTACATTTCATTATTGCTTCCTTTTCAGCTACTTCCTTCAGTGTTTCTGTATCAACTTTAGATTTTACCTTTAAATCATATTTATATACAAGTTCCGCTGATATTGCAAAAGCATAATCTTCATCTATATAAATATTTACTCTTTCCTTGTTTCTCTTTTGAACTTCAATTTTTGTGATTATATTCATAATTATTGCCACCTTAAGAGGATTTTAGTATGTGTACCGTAGGATTTTTTAAAATTTTATTGGCTACTTTATAAATATGATCAACTTCTACTCTCTTTATTCTATCCATATCCTTAACAAACTCATATACATCAATATTATCAAGACATTGATGTAGAATATAATTACCTAATTCTGTAGGATCATCTAGTGTTGAAACAACAGCTGTTTTATGAACCTTTTTCATTAGTGATAAATCTCTTTCTCCAAATGTTATCAGCTTGTTTTTAATTCCTTCAAGTGTTTCTTCTATCGCTTCTTTAGCTGCATCTACATCTTCATCAGCTACTGCTGTATAAATATAAAGAGTTTTTAGATGTTTAGTTAAATCCAAATTAGAGTATATATCATATGCCAAACCTCTATTTTCTCTTATCTCTCTAAATAATAATGAATTTCCACTCTCACCTAATCTATGATTTAATATTCTAAGTGGTAACTCATCCTCTTTCTCTAAATCATAGAAAGTATATAAATATAAAATAGTACTTTGCTCTATATTATCTTTTATTGTTACTATTTCTTTTACCTCATTTGGTTCATCCTCAATATTAAGTTCAATTACTGTACCAGATTCCCAGTCTTTAAAATATTTTTCAACTAGTGCTACAACATCTTGATGATCCATAGAAGATACTATTGTTATAACGGAATTATTTGGTATATAATGTTTTTTATAATAATTATATAAATCATCTCTTGAATACTTTTTCACATTCTCTTCTAGTCCTGCAACATCATACTTAAGCGGACTGCTTTTAAATGCTTCTTCATTGATTCTTTTAAAACTATAATCCTCAACATCATCTTTACTACTTCTCATTTCAGCTAATATAACTCCTCTTTCCTTTTCCACTTCTTTAGGTGGAAATATAGGGTTAACTATCATATCTGAAAGTAATTCAACTGTATTTTCTAGTTCTTCTTCTAGTGAACTATATGAATAAACAGTTACAGAGTAATCTGTATACGCGTTATACTCTCCTCCTAAAAATTCCAAATCATCATTTAGTTCTTTAAAGTCTCTTTTTTTAGTTCCCTTAAACACCATGTGTTCAATAAAATGGCAAATACCTTTTTCATCTAAAGTTTCATATAAAGCTCCAACCTTAACACCTAAGTTTACAGATGCAATCTGATTGTCCTTCTTTATGGTAATTACCTCTAATCCATTTTCTAATTTATTCTTTTTTAAGTCAAAATTTATTTTCCTCATTAAAATCTCCATTCTATTCATATATCTTATATTAACTATAATATGTACCGATGCTAATTACAAGAAGAACAATATACCTTACATTAAATATGTTATTTGTATTCAATTTGACATATTTATTTTATATAATAGATATATATGACTAATTGGGAGGTAAATATGAAAAAGAAGCTACTTATAATTGAAGATGAAGCAAAAATGAGACTACTTTTAAAAGATTATTTTATTAAGGACGGATTTGATGTCCAATTAGCAGAAGATGGTGATGTTGGATTACATTTATTTAATATACATCCATTCGATATTATTCTATTAGATATTATGATGCCAAAAATCGATGGAATCACGGTTCTTGACCAAATACGAGAAACTTCCCAAGTTCCTGTAATTTTAATAACTGCAAAAGGACAAGAAGAAGATAAATTATTTGGTTTTGAAATGGGTGCTGACGATTATATAACGAAACCATTTTCTCCAAAAGTACTTGTAGCAAAAGTTAGAGCACTTTTAAAAAGGACTCCATCTAGTTCAGACTATGAACCATCTGACTTCAATGGACTTATTATAAACACTCAAGCTCATGAAGTTAAAATAAATGATGAAGAAATTCTACTTACCCCTAAAGAATATGAGCTATTAGTTTACTTATGTAACAATAAAGGAATTTCTCTAAGCAGAGATACTATTTTAGATAATGTTTGGGGAATTGATTATTATGGTGACATTAGAACTGTCGATACTAATATAAAAAGACTTCGTGAAAAGTTACATGATAAAGCATATATGATAAAAACTGTAAGAGGAAGTGGATATAAATTTGAATCTTAATCACAAATACAAAATTTCTATTTCTCATAAAATATTTATTATTACATTTGGACTAGTAATCGGCGTTATTGGCTTTACATTCCTATGTCACTCATTATTTTTTGAAGACTTCTATATAAATCAAAAAACAAAAGATATGGTTCGTGATGTAGATAAATTTAAAACTTTATATGCCTATCAAATAACAAATGATTCAACACTTCGAGATGCACTTATTACTTTTGAGGAAGAAAATAATACAAGAATTGCAATTTTCTCTATTTCTGGTCAATTAAACTTTATAAGCGATTATAATAAAAATTCAGAAGAGACAGATAGTTTGACATCATTTGCAAAAGAATTGTTAAGTAACAAAGAGCTAATATATAGTGTTTTACAAAGCCAAGAAACAACACCTACCGAATTTCAAAATGGTTATGGTAAAAAAATTGGTGTAATTTCTCCTATGTCCTTATCATTTAAGAATGACTCAATAATTATTTCTGTTAGTTCAGTACAATCCATAAAAGAAGCCTCATCAGTAATGCTGGACTTTTATAAAAATACTATGTTTGCACTTTTATTAGTTGGAATACTTTTAGCATTTATATATGCTAAATTAATATCTGTTCCATTAATTAAAATCAATCAAGTTGCTGAAAAAATGTCTCGTTTAAACTTCAATGAATTATGTGAAGTAACTACAAATGATGAAATTGGTAATTTAGGAAGTACCCTTAATTTCCTTTCTGCAAAATTAAAATATGCTCTTGATGACTTAAAAGAAAAAAACAAAGCACTTGAGCATGAGATAGAAATAGAACGAAGAACAGAAAAATTACGTAAAGATTTTATAACAGGTGTTAGCCACGAGCTTAAGACTCCAATTGGTATTATAGAAGGATATGCAGAAGGACTTCGCGATGGTATTGTTGATGGTGAAGAAGCCGACTTATATTTAGAGACTATATTAGAAGAGTCTAATAGAATGAGTGATATGATTACTAACATGTTAGAGATTTCAAAACTTGAATCTGGTAGCGTAGAGTTTAAAATGGAATGTTTTAATATCTTACGAATGATTAAAGGTCAATTATCAAAACAAGAATTGAATCTTCAAAAGAAAAATCTTAAAGTAAATGTAGAAGATGCATATCCCTATGTATATGTTATAGGTGATATATTTAATATTCAACTTGTTATATCAAACATATTAATTAATGCAATTAAATACACACCAGAAAACAATGGTATTAATATATTCTTTAATGATCTAGGTGAAACATTTGAAATTTGTATTGAAAATTTAGGTGCATTTATACCAGAAGACCAAATAGGAAATATATTTACTAAATTCTATAGAGGTGATAAATCTAGAAATCGTAAAGATAGAAGTAATGGGTTAGGTTTATCTGTTGTGAAAAACATATTAGAACTTCATAATTCTAATTACGAAATAAACAATAGTAAAAATGGCGTTATTTTTAAATTTACATTGAAAAAAGGTTCATTAGAGTAACTCTAATGAACCTTTTTCTTATTTTATTTAGAAACTCTTGGCTTTATTTCATCATTTTTTTAGCTTTTTTAATCATATCTTTGAAATCTTCTGCCATCTCGGTCATTAAATTGTTCTTTTTCATAGCTTTTTTCGCTTTTTTCGTTGCAGAACTCATCTTATTTTTCATAATTTGTATGCCCTCCAATCTAATATATATTTACACTATTATTTTGTGTATAATAGTTAATTATATACTATATAGAGTTTACCAATCCTACCGCCGTCGCATACAACTTAACATCTTCGTTATTAAATACTAGACTTTCATTTTTATCAAGGCTCGAAATAACAACTTTTGCCTTATTATTATAGTATCTACAAATTGTTTTCTTACCTTTTGCATCGCATACTACAATATCACCACTTGCTGGCATCTGTTTTTTATCGAACATCATATATATATTATTCCCTTGTTTATCTTTCAAAATAAATGACATCAATTCTCTCTGATTAGAAAACTGTGTAGGAACAATTATCTCATTCTTAACACTCTTTTTTGAAAATCCATCATAAACATTAACTTTAGATCCATGACCAATCTCTTCAGAGTTAACTATTATTCCTGTGGAAAATCCCTCTCTTTTTCTAACTAAATAGTTATACTTTTTCAACATTTTAAAATCAACTAATGAGTATAATTTATTGGTCATTTTTCATCCTCCACACTGAATATCGCCTTTATTTATCCAAATTATACCAAAGTTAAGTTTATTTTACAAGTTTCGTGTTAACAACTTAACTGTCATTTTAATATCAATTTATGTTTATATATTTCTCTTATTTTCTAGATTTTTTTATTGTAATAAAAAAAAATGAACAATTGTTAATATTCACTAAAATGTGACATAAACTTTTTTAAGTTTTGTATCACTTTATAGGATAATTACCAATTGTTCTTTGCTGTTTTTATATTATTTTGTAAATAATTTTTTTGGTTTTTATTAATTTTAACTCTATTTATTTGTTATTGTTATTCATTGATGTTTGCATATACTCTAGTATTTCATCAACGCTCCTAAAATTATAACCTTGTGAATTAAACGTATTTAGAATATGTGAAACCATAGCATTCATTACACCTGACTCATCTTTTTTCAAAGCATCTTGTAACGCCTCAATCTCACCCTTATCTATACCTTCAATTTCATTATTGTTTGGCATATTAGGATATTGCTGCATATTTCCTTTTTTATGTTTATTACTACTCATCTTTGTCTCCCCTATTTTGATTTATATTATTAATATAAGTCAAATAGTATTCAAGTGTGAGTGATTATTCTATTTATTAAATAACTTAAAGAAAATACCTTTAACAAATCCATCTCTCTTTTCAGATAAATACTCTCCATAATAGTTTACTTCAGGATCAATTTCTGTAACCTTGTTTAAAATGAAATTATTAATATCAAATTCATATTCTTTCAAGATATGATTCATTATTTCATTATACTCCTCAATAGAAGTTGTATTATTATATTTTCTCATTAATGTTTCAAGTTTTGTATCATATTGCTTAATTTTATATGATACTTTCTCAATAACCTTCTTTTTATTTAATAGCAAGTATTTTTCATACTCCAATTTCCCTTTAAAAATTTCCTCAGCTGAATATTCTACATTATTAATAATAATTTTACCATTATTTAAAACAAATGCTTTTGCTATAATATTTTCAACACTATCTTCTAATAGATAGTTTCCACCTACAATTTCTATTCCCTTTTTTAAATTTAATATTTTTTCTTTTAAAATTCTATCTACATCCATTATTTTAATTCGCTCCTCATTTATCTGCTTCAAAGCTTATTATACAAGCCCTAAAGATTTCTAACAAGTATTATATTTATGTCTGAATACTTATAATATTTTAATTGCAGCTCCCACTGCAGCTATATTTGTAGTTGTTCTAATCTTATCAATTATATAATCTATTCCAAGAACTATAAATAGACTATCTAACGGTAAACCTAACGCAATAAGAACTAGTACTGCTGATACAGATGCAACTCCCGGCATATTCTGTAAAGCTAATGATGCTATAATTACCGATAATATGATTAATATCATATTAATAGATGATAAATCTTTCCCGTATAGGTTTAATCCAAATACACCTATAAATGCTGGGTATATTCCATTACATGCATTCATTCCTACTTTAACAAATTTTGAAGAATAATGTGTAACTAAACTCGAACTTAAATTAATAGTTTTTGCAACTTCTTTTGCTAATATTGGAGATGTCTCTCCACTACTTCTACTTTTAAAGGCGTAATATAATGCTTTACTTATAGATAAGAAATATTCAATAGGGTTTTCTTTTTTAACTATTAATATAAATCCTGAATGAACAAGAAAAACTTGAATAAAACATACCAATACTATACTGAAAAAGAAAATTATAATTGATGATAAAGCACTTAATCCATTTATCTCTATTAATAAACTTGTTGAGATAAAAACTATAAAAGGCATACCTTTTTGCATTAATGATACCATCTTCTTAACTCCATATATTTCTTCTTTCCTTAATATAAATAACAAAATCAATATAATTACTGCACCTACTACAAAATATCCCCCTGTAAAAGTGAATGGTATTACTGTAATACCCACTTTTGTAAAACTACTAACTGTAAATACTATTAAAGCTCCCATTACTGTAGTTATAATTAAATACAGAATTCCTCTCTTATAAAAACTATCTTCATTCCATTCCCTTACTATTATATTAATATTTAAGAATAGACCTATTACTATTACCGATATAGCCATTCCTTTAAATACCTCTCCATATAATTCTAGAATTGTATTTAAATATGAATTCAATAAAAATGTACTACTATAAACAATTGCTATCATAAATGCTATCATATTAACTTTTGCAACTTCTATTTTTTTATATAACAAAATTACTAAAAATAACACTATACCTAATAAAACTAAATTATTCATTCTTATTCCTCCTATGTTTTCTAAATTATTCTACTATAAGCAATATCTCTTTGACAACATTTATATAACCATCTTTTCCACCCATTTACTCATAAACAACAAAATGATCAAATAACAATTTAAGCAATCAAACTCCACAGAGTTATAGATTTCTTTCAATCGTACATTGATCATTCCTTATACTTATACTTTATCTATATACTTTTAATCTTAATGACCCCACAACCTAGAAAAAATCCCCTTCTTTTTCTTAGGTTCCATTTCTAGTAATTTATATGCAGAATCTTTTCTTTTTATAATTTCAGCTTTTTCTTTTCTTAATCTATTTATATCCAATTCATCATCTTTTGAAATTTTCAATATAGCCTTATGCTTTAACTTACTATCTAATATAGTTATATATTTTTTTAATGGACCTATATTATCTGGATAGATATCATACGCTTTCATTAATATATCACAATATAAATTTAGCTCCCTAATATACATTTTATTATCATCAATAGTTTTACTACCTATCTCATCCCATGATTTATTAACTATGTTATATCCCTGCCAAGCTAAATCATTTAATTGAGTTGATATGTTTTCAGCAACTGCTATAATATCTATAACTCCACCCTGTAAATAATTTAAAGTTTGCACAGTACTCATAATAGAAGCAAATTGTCTAACAGCTTCATTTATATAATTTCCGCCACCACTATTCCTTCTAGCATTTATTACTACTTCATTTGAAGTATCTATAAATTGCTGTGTTAACTTTTCTGTTTGAACTGCTTTAGAATCGTTTGATTGACTAAGTGTTACTAACATATTACAAGATTCTTCTACAGCTTTTTCATTAACAATCTTGTCCTCAATTTTGATTTCGTTTTCATAATGATGTTCATCATCATCTTCAGAATTCATCTTATGAGTAAGTATTTTTTCATACTCATTAACTTCAAGTAATATAACTTCTCTTGTATAGTTATCCACACCCATCCTAGCAGCATTCTTAATAAGATTATTAAGCATTGTAATAATAAACTCAACTGCTTTAAGATTTTCATTATCTAAGTCGATTGCAAACTTAACTATTTTTTTGCAATTCGTAATGTTGCTATACAGCACTTTTAACTTAGACTCTTCAATAAATCTATTTTTCATAATCTGACTTTCAATAATTCTATATCTCTTAACTGAAAGTACTGTTATTTTTTTAGATATATATCCTTTAATGGAATCTACATCAATTATATTCCCATATAGATGTTTAGTTGTCTCCAAAGAACTCATCATTGAAATGATTTTCTCCATAAACTTTTCTATGTTTTCATCATTAAAATTAACTATTAAATCTGTTATCATTTTATCTATCTCATCTATAGATTTTTTAGTTAATTTTTTTTGTGCATTAGTAATAAGAAAGAAAACTTCTGGCCCATTAGCCTCTGCCATTAGTTTATGAACCTCTTTAAAATCATCTAATATTCCTTGGTATTCAGATAAGTAATTATTATTTTTCCCATAAACAGCAATTTCATTTTTCTGCATACCTATTTCCCCTTTACCCATACATATTTTAATTCTTACTAATATTATACACTACAATTTAGATGTTTAAAACATATTATGTAATTTTTTATTTATTTTTGGAAATAATTTGGTATATTTTTCTATTAAATTCATAAAATATACAAGATTATAACTTTTTACATAGAATAATCATTTAATTTTTGACCATTATATATATTGTAGGTTAAATTTAAGATTTCTTTAGAACATCTATATCTATCCATATCAATAATGGTGGAGATAGATTTTCAATAAATTACAGTATCCTAGAGATACATATCTTTTCTCACTCTAGGGTACTGACTTTAAACTTATACATCTTTATACTATTTCTTTTTCCATAACCCCTTCAAATAAATTCTATTTTCATAAGTTCCAATTACTAAATTTCAAAACCTAATTAAAAATTATTAATACCTTATATATACTCCACTTTTAAATCATGTCTTTATAATTTTATGTTTTCTCCCCAATTTTAATCAACTCTATAATTAAATAATGTTTTGCCTATTAAATAAATTGTAGAATTCTACATAAACCGTTAACAAATTGTTTTTTTATGTTATAATTAACTTGATAAATTTATGTAAGGGGATAATTTATGAAACACTTAAAAAAATTACTACTTTCACTTTGTATTCCATTTATTCTAATTTCATGTAATACAACAAAAGATGCTAGTAATAGTGCTACTGATACAAGTAAATTAAATGTTACAGAAATTCAATCTGAAATTATTGAATCAGCATATGAAAAGGATAGTTCTAACAAAACAGAAGATAATGTTAAATTATATCTTTATAGTGCTAGTGCTGATAAGTTTTTCTATATAACTAGTACTCTAAATAAAACTGATGAGGATTTACACACGAAGCTATTTGAGTTGCTTAAAACTACTCCTCATAATTCATTAATCAAAAATATACCAAATAGCGTAACTTTAAATTCTGTTCAACTCAATGAAGATTCCATTTTTGTAGATATTTCTTCAAATTTTGTACATGATAGTAATCTAGGAAGTAGCATTGAAGGAAATATACTACAATGTATAGCAAATACATTTTCAGATGCAACAAATGTTTCTAAAGTAAAATTATTGCTTGATGGTAAGCCATACTCATCTGGTCATTATTCAATGAAAGATAATGAATTTCTAACTATTTCTACAGATGGTATAAATGAATTTGATATTAAATAATTTTCATATAAAAACTCCTCAATAACTTTGAGGAGTTTTTTCTACTTTATTATTATATTTTTAGTCTTCACCCTAAATTCTCCACTATTTAATTTCAATTCACTTTCCAAAACAGCCTTATTAGTCACATTTTGATATATGATTAGTGTATAATCCTCTATATCAAAATCATATGCTAATCTAAAATCTATTATTTCTTTAGATTCAGATATCCCATCTTTTCGCTTTTTACTATTTTTATGTTTTTTCCCATCTATCCCTGAATTGTAGTATAAATATTCTTCATTTCCTAATTTACTTATAGCTCTACTTGATTTATCTTTATAATCCTCTACTGTTAACTTATTATTAACTTTAAAACTTTCCGAATCAAAGCTCAAATCAAACTTGTTCTTTGAATATGTGTAACACACTAAGTATTTTTCATTTCTTTTATTATCACACTGAGATGAATATATAATTGTATTCTCTACATTGCTATTGAATGCGACTACTTTAATTTTAGGTAAGTATCCATCTTTTATAAAATCTGAGACTGTTTCAACCTCTCCAATGCCACTTTTCATTATATTGATTCTTATATCCTTATATACGCCATTCTCCTTAGTTTTTTTACCTAAGAGATAAATTATATCCTCACTTTTTGAGTTTGTTACGTTGCACCCTAACGTCTGTATTATTTCCAATCCATTTATCGAGAATTTATCTTCAGATCTAAAATTTTCATTTAGATAGTAAACCATACTCTCTCCTAATAAAATTAATTTCTATATATTATGCCTACTTTATTTTATATGTACTTATATTTTATAATACTTTTCCCTGAATCTATTGATATATTATTATAAAAACAAAAAAATGATCAATCACCAGCTTGCAATTTAAAGCACTTTAACTTCTAAAGTCTGCTTTTATTATTGCTTATTGATAATTGATCATACTCTTCTTTTTACATTAGATTCTTTATTATAAGTAACTTACTAGTATTTAAAATATACCTGTACCTTCACAAATAGGGCACTCAAATTCTCCATGTCCATTGCATAATATGCAATCATTTGAGCTCTCTATACAAGTACACTCTAATGTACCAGTTCCTTTGCAACTAATGCACTTATGTTCTTCAACATTACTATTGTTATTCATAATACTACCTCCTAATGTTTATAGTAGTATTATTAACATATTAATGTTATTTATACATTAATTTCTGATGTAACTTCTTTAGCTTCCTTATTTGCTTCAATTATAGGAGTTATATATTCATCTATAAATTCAACAACTTGACTTGGAGCTCTTCCAACAAATTTATTTGGATCAATTATATCAAGTACTTCTTGCTTAGTTAAGCCAAATGATCCATCTTCTATAATTCTTTCTATTAAATCGTTGTTTAATCCTTCACCCTTTACTCTTGCTGCTGCAGCCATAGAATGTACTCTAATCTTTTCATGTAATTCTTGTCTGTCTCCACCCTTTTTAACTGATTCCATCATTATGTTTTCTGTTGCCATAAATGGAAGTTCATTAATAACATGTGCTGCTATTACTTTAGGGTAAACCACAAGATTTTCAGCAACATTCATATATAGATTTAATACTCCATCTAAAGCTAAGAAAGCTTCTGCTACAGCCAATCTCTTATTTGCTGAATCATCTAAAGTTCTTTCAAACCATTGTGTAGCCGCAGTTATAGCAGGATTTAAAGAATTAACTATAACAAATCTAGCTAATGCACTAATTCTCTCACTTCTCATAGGATTTCTCTTATATGCCATCGCTGATGATCCTATTTGATTCTTTTCAAATGGCTCTTCAACCTCTTTCATACTTTGAAGTAGTCTAATATCATTAGAGAACTTATATGCACTTTGTGCAACTTCTGAAAGTGTATTTAAAACTATTGAATCAACCTTTCTTGAATAAGTTTGACCAGTTACTCCGTAACTCTTATCAAATCCCATTTTATTAGAAACTAATTTTTCTAATTCTTTTACTTTATTTTCATCTTCATTAAATAATGTCATAAAACTAGCTTGAGTTCCAGTTGTTCCCTTAACCCCTCTTAGTTTTAAAGTACTTAATACGAAGTCTATCTTTTCAATATCTAAAACTATATCTTGCATCCATAGTGTAGCTCTTTTCCCAACTGTAGTTAATTGAGCTGGTTGGAAATGTGTAAATCCTAATGTAGGCATATCTTTATATTCCATTGCAAACTTAGAAAGATGATTTAAAACTGAAACTAATTTCTTCTTAGTTAACACTAACGCATCTCTCATAATGATTATATCCGTATTATCCCCTACATAGCAGCTTGTAGCCCCTAAATGGATAATCCCCTTAGCACTTGGACATTGTAATCCATATGCATGTACATGGCTCATCACGTCATGTCTAACTTCTTTTTCTTTTGCAATTGCTTCTGCATAATTAATATTATCTATGTTGCTTTTTAACTCAGTGATTTGTTCATCTGTAATATTTAAACCTAATTCTTTTTCACTTTCAGCTAATGCAACCCATAACTTTCTCCACGTTCCAAATTTCATATCGTCTGAGAAAATATAACTCATTTCCTTTGAAGCATATCTTGAATTTAATGGTGTATTATATAAATTTGTCACCTTATTACCTCCGAACATTTTTATGTATTTATATTTTATAATTCGTATTATAACATATTTTTTATATTTTGTAGTAATAATTTTTAATTTTTTTTCATATATATTATTAAGTAATAAGAAAAGGGGAATTTGTATGTGTAAATTAAATATTTTTGATAAGTTATCTATTGTTTTAGTAATTATTGGTTCACTTAATTGGGGTATTATTGGACTTTTCGATGTAAACCTTGTCCAACTTTTAACTGGTAACATAGCAATTCTTATGCGTATTATCTATGTTCTAGTTGGTTTAGCGGCTGTTAACTTAGTTTACTTTACAATTAGATGTACAATGAGTAATTCTATTTGTTAAATACATAATTAAGTAAAATAAAAAAAGTGCCTAATGGCACTTTTTTTATTAATCGTCTAAGTTAGCGATTAAAGAAACAATTTCTTCACAAGCTAATGCTTCATCATCTCCGTTAGCAACTACAGTGATACTTGATCCCTTAGTTACTCCTAAAGATAAAACTCCGATTAAGCTCTTAACGTTTGCTTTCTTACCGTTAAACTCAATGCTAACATCAGATTTGAAAGCTGAAGCTTTCTTTACTAATAAAGTAGCTGGTCTTGCATGTAAACCAGTTCCATTGTTTACTAAAACTTCTTTAGATACCATATAAACACACCTCTTTACAAATTAATTTCATATTAACTATTTTATTATACCGTCAAATAACTTAAATATCAAGAGTTACTTAAAGGATTTCATAAAAAATAAAGTCACACATAAAAATGTGTGACCTTTCCCTCTCAACCATTTTATATAATTATCTAGGTTGAATTATTAATTTAATTGCTGTTCTTTCTTCTCCATCAATCTGAATATCCGTAAAAGCTGGTATACAAACGATATCCTTTCCACTTGGCGCTACAAATCCTCTTGCAATAGCAATAGCTTTAACTGCTTGATTAATTGCCCCTGCACCAACCGCTTGGATTTCTACTATGTTTTTTTCCTTGATTATTGCAGCTAATGCTCCTGCAACTGAATTTGGATTAGATTTTGTTGAAACTTTTAATACTTCCATTTGTGTAATTCCTCCTAGTTAAAAATCGTTTACAATACTATGTAAAAAAATATATTAAAATATCTTTACACTATATATATTCTATACGTTTTCTTTTTCTCCTTCTTTTTTTTAGAAATATTTTCAGTTTTTTTAATTTTTTTCTATTTTAGATAAAATAAAATACATTTTGGATAACCAAAATGTATTTTTATTGTATCATAATTCTATTTTGCAAAATCTACTGCTCTTGTTTCTCTAATTACATTGATTTTAATTTGACCTGGATATTCTAATTGCTCTTCAACACTCTTAGCTAAGCTACGAGCTAGTTCAACAGATCCAGCATCATCTAAATGATCTGGTTTAACCATAATTCTAATTTCTCTTCCAGCTTGAATAGCATATGACTTCTCTACACCTTCATATGAATTTGCGATTTCTTCAAGTTTTTCTAACCTCTTAATATACGCTTCTAAAGTTTCTCTTCTTGCTCCAGGTCTAGCTGCTGATATAGCATCTGCCGCTTGAACAAGAATCGCCTCTAAGCTTAGCATTTCAACATCACCATGATGTGCTGCAATAGCATTAACAACTAACGGTGATTCATGATACTTTTTAGCAAAGTCTCCACCTAGAATAGCATGTGGCCCTTCTAGTTCTATAGCCTTTCCAATATCATGTAAAAGACCAGCTCTCTTAGCAAGATTTACATCTAAACCTAACTCTGAAGCCATTAAGCCAGCTAAGTACGATACTTCTATAGAATGTTTTAAAACATTTTGTCCATAACTAGTTCTATACTTTAATCTTCCAAGTAGTCTAACGATTTCAGGATGTACTCCATGAATACAAGTTTCAAGAGTTGCTTGTTCTCCCTCTTCCTTGATATCATTTTCAACATCTTTCGTAGCTCTTTCAACCATCTCTTCGATTCTTGCTGGATGAATTCTACCATCAACTATTAACTTTTCCAGTGCTATTCTAGCTATTTCCCTTCTTATAGGGTCAAAGCTTGATAAAATAACTGCTTCTGGAGTGTCATCTATAATTAAGTCAACTCCTGTTAAAGTTTCAAGTGTTCTAATATTTCTACCTTCTCTACCAATAATTCTACCCTTCATTTCATCATTTGGTAAGGATACTACATGTACTGTAGTTTCGGATACATGGTCAGCTGCACATCTCTGAATTGCACTAGTAATAATTTCCCTAGATTTCTTATCTGCTTCTTCCTTGGCTTTTGACTCAATTTCCTTAATCATCATCGCTGTTTCATGAGTTATTTCCTTTTTAACTACGTCTAAAAGTATTTCTCTCGCTTCTTCTGATGATAAATTAGCAACTTTTTCAAGTTCCCCTCTAGCATCATTTAACAGTGTCTGAACGTTTACCTCCATTTGATCAACTTCTTGAATCCTCTTATTGATCGTCTCTTCTCTCTTCTCAAGAGAATCGCTCTTTTTATCAAGTGATTCTTCCCTTTGAATGACTCTTCTTTCAAGTCTTTGAATTTCATTTCTTCTCTCACGAGATTCTCTATCGAAATCAGTTCTAAGTCTATGAACCTCTTCCTTTGCTTCTAAAATAGACTCTTTCTTTATTGCTTCAGCCTCTTTTTTTGCATTTTTCAATACTTCTTCAGCCTCTTTTTCTAAAGTCTCAATCTTATTCTTTGAAGCTTTTTGTATAGCTTTATATAATACCACCCCTGAAATTCCAAGAACTAATATATATACTAAAGCCCAAACTAACAGACCCATTATATAAACACCTCCTAACGACGTTTTTCCTTTTATTTTATTGATTAAAATAAAGGCGCAGTAGGAATCATATATTCTAACTGTCTATGAATTTGAATAAACCAGTATTTGCTATAATTTTATATTAAAATCGGAATTATGTCAAGTTTACTCTATTATTTGTAATTAGTTTATTTTAAGTTTTTAAGCAAATTTTAAACGCCTAAAATAATAAGCTAGGAACTCCTCCTAGCTTATTATCTCCCAATATTAAAATTAATATTCTACTTAGTTGAATCCACTGATATTTCACCACTTTTATTAAGTGGTAATTCATGTTTACTTCTAATTTGATTTTCTATATCTAATGCTACTTCTGGATTATCTTTTAAATACATTTTTGCATTTTCTCTACCTTGGCCTAATCTAATATCTCCATATGCAAACCATGCTCCAGACTTTTGAACTATACCTTCTTTAACTCCAACATCTACGATATTTCCTGTTCTTGATATACCTTCATTATACATTATATCAAATTCAGCTTGCTTAAATGGAGGCGCTACTTTATTTTTCATTATCTTAACTCTTGTTCTGTTACCAACAATATTTTCACCTTGTTTAATAGAATCTATTCTTCTTACATCAAGTCTTACTGATGAATAGAACTTAAGTGCTCTTCCCCCTGTAGTTGTTTCAGGACTCCCGAACATAACACCAACTTTTTCTCTTAGTTGGTTAATGAAGATAACTACACATTTTGATTTATTTATTGTTCCTGTAAGCTTTCTTAATGCTTGAGACATTAATCTTGCTTGTAAACCAATATGAGAATCTCCCATTTCGCCTTCAATTTCCGCTCTTGGAACTAATGCTGCAACAGAGTCAACTACAACTACATCAATAGCTCCTGATCTTACTAGCGCTTCACAAATTTCTAATCCTTGTTCTCCTGTATCTGGTTGAGACACAATTAACTCTTCTGTATTTACGCCTAAGTTTCTTGCATATGAAGGATCTAAAGCATGCTCTGCATCAATAAATGCTACTGCTCCCCCTAATTTTTGTGATTCAGCTACTATATGTAATGCTACAGTTGTTTTACCTGAACTTTCTGGTCCATATACTTCAATTATTCTACCTCTTGGCACTCCGCCTATTCCTAATGCTATATCTAAATCCAGGCATCCTGTTGAAATTGCATCAACACTTAATGTGCTGTTTTCACCTAATTTCATGATTGATCCCTTACCGAATTGCTTTTCAATTTGACCCATTGCGTTTTCTATTGCTTTTAACTTATCAATATCTATATTTGCCATAATTAGCACCATCCTCTCTACTCTCTCGAACATCTGTTCTATGTATTCATTATATAAAATTTATTATATTTAGTCAACAGATTTTATAAAGAATTCTCTCCATTTGATAATTCTTTCCAAATCCCTTGTAATTAATACACTTAATTATAAACTAATATATTTTATACATTCTACTAGTATTTATTTTTTTATTTATATATATGCATACTTTAACTATTTAACTCTATTCTGATTTAACTCTATAATTATCATATATATAAAAAAATGAAGGATAACTATTGTAATGTATAGTCATTACAATAATTGCCCTTCATTTTTAAATTACATTTACTTATCTACGTCTATAGCTTTTTTATTTTTCACAAAATAATCTACTCCAGAAACTATAGTAGCTATTACAGCTAAATTAAGCATTATTTTAGGTACATGATTTATAAATAATTCTATAAATTGACTACCTTCAACATAGGAAGTTAATAGTGGTGATGTATTTATATTTACTTGTAATAAAAGTAATAATATTGCTATTATTTGAATAACAGTTTTTACTTTTCCCCACCAACTAGCAGCAATTACTGTACCTTCCGAAGCTGCTAACGTTCTTAAACCTGATACTGCAAACTCTCTTGCTATTATTATTACAGCCGCCCAACTTGGTACCACTTGCATTTCTACTAAAGAAATCAATGCTGCAGTAACAAGTAACTTATCTGCTAATGGATCCATAAATTTCCCAAATTTAGTTATTTGGTTTCTACTTCTAGCTATATATCCATCTAATTGATCTGTTATAGAAGCTACTATAAAAATGAATGTTGCAATAAATGTACCATATGGTATATTTCCTATTGCAATAAATATTAAAAATACTGGAACTAAGAATATTCTTAGCATTGTTAGCTTATTCGCCAGATTCATTACACACAACTCCTACTAAATCGTACTCCATTATCTGAGTAATCTTCACCTTAACGATATCTCCTATTTTTAAAGATTCATTTTTTTCTATGTAAACTAATCCATCAATTTCAGGAGCCATTTCGGTACTTCTTCCAATGTAGTATTTTCCTTTTTCTCTTTCTACAATAGTATCATAATTTTTTCCTATTTTCAATTGATTTAAATCATTTACAATTTTTCTCTGAATAGACATTAAGTCTTGTTCTCTTTGTTCTTTAATTTCCTCTTCTACTTGATTATCCATATTAGCTGCTGGAGTACCTTCTTCTTGTGAATATGTAAATACACCGACATTATCTAATTTATAATCTATTAGGAAGTTCTTTAATTCTTCGAAATCTTCCTCAGTTTCTCCTGGGAATCCTACAATTAATGATGTTCTTAAAACTATACCTGGAACCTTATCTCTTAACATATCAATTTTAGCTGTTATAGCTTCTTTAGAAGTTTTTCTAGCCATATTTCTTAATATATTATTTGATATGTGTTGTATAGGTAAATCTAAGTATTTAACTACTTTAGGATTTGATGCCATTTCTTCAATAAGTTCTTCTGTTATTTCTTCTGGATAACAATAAAGTAATCTTATCCACTCTACCCCTTCAACTTTTGATATTTCACCAATCAACTCATGTAAGTTTTGTTTTCCATATAAATCTGTTCCATAGTAAGTTAAATCTTGAGCTATTAAAATTATCTCTTTAACACCTGATTTAGCTAAACTTTCTACTTCTGTTACTACATTTTCCATAGTTCTACTTCTAAATTTACCTCTTATTTTAGGTATAATACAGTACGTACAGAAATTATTACAACCTTCTGCTATTCTTACATACGCAGTATGTTTATCAGTTGTTAATAATCTAATACCTTCATTAATACTTTCATCACTATAATTATTAACAGTAATTGTTTTATTTTCCTTGGCAAATGCTAATATATGTTTATGAATCTGCATATAATCATTAACACCCATTAGTATATCAATTTCAGGCATTAATTCTAAAAGTTCCTTACCATATCTTTGTGTTAAACAACCTGTAGCAATTAGCATCTTACATTTATGTTTCTTTTTGTACTCTGCCATTTCTAATATTGTATCTATAGACTCTTGTTTTGCCTTTTCTATAAACCCACATGTATTAACTATAATTATATCTGCTTGTATTGGATCATTTGTTATTTCATAATATTTATTCATTGTCCCAAGAATTAATTCTGAATCAACACGATTCTTATCGCATCCTAGACTAATCATTCCAACTTTATACTTTTCCAAGATAGTTCCTCCTAAGTTCTTATTTAAATACTTATATATTTTAATGTATGTTGTTTGTCTTTACAAGAACTTTTAATCATCTCCAAACATTTCTGATTTAGTTACCAAAACTTGTCTTGGCCTACTGCCATCTTTTTCCGATATTATTCCTCTATCTTCTAATTCATCCATAATTCTTGAAGCTCTGTTAAATCCTACTCTTAATTTTCTTTGTAAGAAAGAGGTTGACGCTTGTTGGTACTCAATTACGATGTCAATTGCTTGATCTAATAACTCATCCCCATCTTCACCTGTTCCACCTGATTCGGCATTTGCACTAGCTGCTTCTTTATTAATATGCTCTAGTATCTCTTCTTTATATTCTGCTTCCTTTTCACTATCTTTAATAAATGTTACAACTTTTTCTACCTCTTCCTCAGAAATAAATGCACCTTGTACTCTAAGAGGCTTACTTTCCCCTGTAGGATAGTATAACATATCCCCTCTACCTAATAATTTTTCTGCTCCAGCAGAATCTAATATAGTTCTTGAATCTATACTTGATGATACTGCAAATGATATTCTTGATGGTATATTGGCTTTTATTACACCTGTTATTACATTTACCGAAGGTCTTTGTGTTGCAATAATAAGGTGCATACCTGCAGCTCTAGCCTTTTGTGCTAATCTACAAATATAATCTTCAACCTCACCAGGACAAGTCATCATAAGGTCAGCAAGTTCATCCACTATTATTACTATATACGGTAACTTCTCCTGTATAATTCCTTTATCAATCATGGAATTGTAAGATTCAATATTTCTTGCTCCTACTCCAGCAAAAGCATTGTATCTTCTCTCCATCTCATTAACAGCCCAGTTTAATGCACCTGCTGCCTTTTTAGGCTCAGTTACAACTGGTATTAAAAGATGTGGAATCCCATTATAAACAGATAACTCTACAACCTTTGGATCAACCATTAATAGTCTTACATCCTCTGGTGAATATTTATATAATAAACTTACAATTAAAGTATTTATACATACTGACTTTCCTGAACCTGTTGCTCCTGCAATCAATGTATGAGGCATCTTTGTTAAATCACCAACTATGCATTTCCCAGCTATATCTTTCCCTAATGAAAATGCTAAATTCTTATTACTTTCTTTAAATTCTTTTGAATCTAATACTTCTCTTAAGAATACTGGTGTTTGTTTTTTATTGGGAACTTCTATACCTATTGCAGCCTTACCAGGAATAGGAGCTTCCATTCTTATTCCACTTGCTGCAAGACCTAATGCTATATCATCTTGAAGGTTCACTATTTTAGAAACCTTAACACCTGGAGCTGGGTGCAACTCGAACCTAGTAACAGATGGACCCTTAGTAAACCTTACAACATTAGCTTTAACACCAAAATTATTAAGTGTTTCTTCAAGCTTAGATGCATTTCCCATAAGTTCTTCGTTATCACCTTTACTTAGTTTTGTTTTATTTACTTCTAATAATTCTATATCAGGGAATCTATATCCATTCCCAGAATTAACAACATCCTCTTCATTTATACTCTCTTGAATTTCTTTATTTATAACTTCTTTTTCGTCTTCATTTAAAACTTCTTTTTTTACTACTGAAACTTTTTCCTCTATTACCTCTTCAAATACATCAACTAAAACATCGTTTTGAGTTTCATCTATAATATTTATAATTTCTTCTTTTTCATCTATATCAGCAACTTCATCTAAATCTACTTTTATAAGTTCATTAATATCATCTAAATCATCTTCGAACTCATTCGGCATTTTAAATATATCTACATTTCTTGAAACCGCTGCTTCTTTACGAGAATCGTCAACTTTAACATCATAGTCCTCAAGTGAAGAGCTCTTCATAAAATCTAATATTTTAATTTTATTATTAACCTCATGTAAAAACTCATTACGCTCTAAATCCTGTTCCTCATCATTTGATTCTACATCTATAAAATTACTGTTGTACGATTTAGACTTAGTAGGTTTAACCACTTTCTCTTCCTCAACTTCTGCATATGCCTCTTTTCTTTCCCTTTTATGATTCTTAACTTTCTCACCGATTTTAAGTACTTCATATTTTATATAATCTATAATATCAATAAGTGTTATATCAAATACTAATATAGCTCCCATAGCACTTAAAGTTATATATAAAACAAATGAACCCAAAAATCCTAAAGCTTTATATAATGGATAAGTTATAAGAGCACTTATAAATCCACCATGTAATCCCCCTGCTGTTACAATAAGCTTTATAGTCTCCCCTAAGCTCCCAAGCTTAGTTATATTGCTTATATAGTTGGTTGAAACTGCAAATGTAACTATTATCACAATAAGAGATACTCCAAATAGCCTTCTACTAAATTGTATAGTTCCTTTTGACATTATACTATCAACACCAAAATAAATTAAAAAAGCTGGTATTATATATGCTCCTACTCCAACTAAATTATAAATAACTGTTTGAGCAAATTTTGAAAATCCACCAGCCAAATCTGTATATATAGCTATCGCAAGAATTATACCTAATGCAATATATGTTAATCCTTTAAAATCACCATTCTTCTTTTCCTTAACTTCTTTTTTTGCCTGCTTTTTACTTTTGCTACCTTTACTGCCTTTATTACTTCTACCCCTAGCCAAAAAAATCACCTCTTAGTTTATATATCTTAAAATATATTTACATAATATATCATTATTACTATTATAAACTATTATCTTATTTAATAAAATATAAAAAGTAATTAAAGACCAACTATCAACTTATAATCTAAACTAATACATACTTTTTAGTATTATATATAGCTTAATTTTCATTGACAATTGATCTTCTTAATTTAATATTTTATTCGTATAAAATACAAGTTAAATTTCCTACTCATTTAAATCTACATAATTACCTTTTTTAGAGAAAATAACCCATTCACAAATATTTGTAACATGATCTCCTATTCTCTCAAGATATTTAGATGCAAATAATAGTTGCGTTCCTTGTATAACTAACGATTCATCTTTGCTCATTTTAAGTAATATTCTTTCAAACATTCCTTGATATAAATTATCTACCATATCATCTTTATTACAAATTTCATAAGCAGCTTTTTCATCGCAATTAATATACGCTTCAACTGCTTCACCAATCATTTTAGATACTATATCAACCATTTCCCATAAAGGTGCAGTTTCTATTTCGATAGATATTCCCTTTACTCTTTTAGCTATTTTACAAATATCAACTGCATGATCTGCAATTCTTTCTAAATCCGTAACTACTTTAGATGTAGTATAGACACTTCTTAAATCCTTAGCTAAAGGTGATTCTGTAGCTATAAATTTAATACACTTTTCTTCAATTTGTCTTTGGTAATCATCTACCCTATCATCATTTCTAATAACATCATCAGCAAGCTCCATATTTTGAGTTTTCAAAGCTATTATAGCATCAAATATCTGTGTCTCTACTAACGCTGTCATATCTAATAAGTCATTATTTAATTCACTAACCTTCTCATTATGCATCTTTCTCATCATAATTCTTCACCTTACCCTTTAACCAAATCTTCCTGTAATATAGTCCTCAGTTCTCTTATCTCTTGGTTTATAGAAAATATCTTCTGTATTTCCGTACTCAACAACTTCACCATTTAAGAAGAAAGCTGTTTTATCTGCAATTCTTCCAGCTTGTTGCATGTTATGAGTAACTATAACAACAGTATATTTTTTCTTTAATTCATCCATAAGCTCTTCTGTCTTAGCTGTAGAAATAGGATCTAAGGCAGATGTTGGTTCATCCATAAGTATTACTTCTGGTGATACTGCTATAGTTCTAGCAATACAAAGTCTTTGTTGTTGGCCTCCTGATAACCCTAAAGCACTAGTCTTTAATCTATCTTTAACTTCATCCCAAAGAGCTGCATCTTTTAAACTCTTTTCTACAATTTTATCTAGTTCAGCCTTATTTTTAACTCCGTGAAGTTTTGGTCCATATGCAACATTATCGTATATTGACATTGGGAATGGATTTGGTTTTTGGAATACCATTCCTACTTTAGTTCTTAACTTTATAACATCACTATCTTTGTATATGTCATCACCATCTATTGTGATTTCTCCCTCAACTTTAACAGATGCTATTAAATCATTCATTCTATTTATTGTTCTTAAAAATGTTGACTTACCACATCCTGAAGGTCCTATTAAGGCTGTAACCTTCTTTTCTTCTATTTCTATATTTATATTCTTTAACGCTTGATTATCTCCATAAAATAAGTTTAAATTATTTACTTTAATTTTTGTGTTTTCCATATTACACCTCTTAATTAGTAATTAGCTTTGTTAAACTTTTTAGTAACAAATCTTGCTAATGTATTTAATAATAAAATAATTACGATTAATATAATTCCAACAGCACATGCTTGTTCTATAGCTCCAGCTTCTTTAGTAACTAAATATGCTTGAACTGTTAATGTTCTACCACTTGATAGTATACCATCTGGAATCTTTGCAACTGTACCTGCTGTTAATAATATTGCTGCTGACTCTCCAATAACTCTACCTATCGAAAGAATTGTTCCTGCAAGTATTCCTGGTACAGCACTTGGAACTATTACCTTATATAAAGTTTGAAGCCTTGTTGCTCCAAGTCCTAGAGATGCTTCTCTGTAAGACTGTGGCACTGCTTTAAGCGCTTCCTCTGTAGTTCTTATTATTACTGGTAATATTATAATTGAAACAGTTAATGCCCCTGCTAGTATTGAATAACCCATTTTTAGATATTCAACAAAGAATATAGCTCCAAATAATCCATATACAATTGATGGAATACCTGATAAACATTCTGTAGCAAATCTTATTACCTTTACTAATTTCCCTTGCTTCGCATACTCTTGAAGATATACAGCTGCTAATATTCCAATTGGAGTTGAAATCCCAACTGAAAGTATAACCATATAAATTGTAGTAACTATCATAGGGAATACTCCACCATCACCTGAAGGTGAATAATCCTTAATTAAGAAATCTAAATTTAAAACCTTAAATCCTTTAATAAATATATATGAAAGAATAAATATTAATACTCCTAGTGTTATAGCCGTAGCTGACCATACAAGTCCTTTTAAAATATTTTCCTTTAATTTTCTCATCTTATTTACCTTCCTTATTAGAAAGTTTTGTAATTGTTAAGTTTAATAACACTATAAATACAAACAGTACTATACCTGTTGCAAATAGCATTTCTTGGTGAGTACCAAATGCATATCCCATTTCTAATGCTATGTTAGTTGTAAGAGGTCTTACACTATCCATTATCGAGGTTGGAATAATAGGTGAGTTACCTGCAACTAATATAACTGCCATTGTTTCTCCTACTGCTCTCCCAACTCCAAGTACAACACCAGCTAATATACCTGATTTTGCTGCTGGTACTATAACTTTAAAAATAGTTTCAATATGAGATGCTCCTAGCGCTAAAGATCCTTCTTTATATGCTTTAGGCACTGCTCTTATTGCTGTTTCTGATACTGTTATTATTGTTGGTAGCATCATAATTGATAAAACTATTATGATTGCTAATAAACTTTGCCCCTTTGGTAGTGCAAAAGTATCTTGTATAAATGGAACTATTACAGCAAGTCCAAATACCCCATATAAAACTGATGGTATCCCTGCTAAAAGTTCTACTGCTCTTGATATAATATTTGCGATTCTTTTTGGTGCAATTTCAGCAATAAATACTGCTGTAAATATTCCTACTGGAACACCTATAAATAATGAACCAAACATACCTAATAATGATGCCAAAATCATTGGCCAAATTCCAAACTTATCTGCACTCGGAACCCATTCTGTTCCAAAGAAAAAGTCTGTAAATGAATACCCTTTTGAAATAAATGGTGTTAATCCTTTATAAAATACAAATCCTACTATTAAAACTAAACTTACTACTGCAATTAATGCACTTATCAAAAATACCTTACTTGATATTTTTTCTAACCTATACTTATTTTTATTATTTATTTCGTTAGCATTTACCATGCTAAGTACCTCCTACACAATTAACAATGTGCAATTGATGTTTAAATTCATCAATTGCACACCATTTTAAGTAATATTAAAGAGTTTTTTTCCCTATATCAACTCTGATTATTTTTTATTTTAATTTGATTGCTCCATTTGCTTCAGCCATTGTTTGTCCTTCATCACTTAAAATCCAATCTACAAACTTCTTACCTGCTTCTGAAACTTCACCTTTTTTGTTTACTAATAAGAATCCTCTTGATAACTTATATTCTTTTGATTTTACTTTTTCAGCTGTTGGTTGAACACCATCTATGTTTAAAGCACCAATTGAATCATCTAAGTATTCGAATGATACGAACCCAACTGCATTTTCATTTCCTTTTACTGTTGTCTTAATATTTCCTGATCCATCAGCTATTTGAGCTTCTTTCACTAATTCTTCTGATTTGTATCCAACGATTTCTTCGAATGCTGATCTAGTACCTGAACCTTCTTCTCTTGATACTACTACGATTGGAGCATCTTTACCGCCAACTTCTTTCCAGTTAGTAATCTTTCCTGTGTAAATTCCCTTAACTTGATCCTTAGTTAATTCTTTAACTGTGTTTGCTGTATTTGTTATAACTGCAATCCCATCATAAGCTATAAGTGTTGAATCTACTTGTGATTTTTCTTCATCTTTAAGATCTCTTGATGACATACCGAATTCTGATACTCCGTTGATTGCATCTTTGATACCTGCTGATGATCCTGTTTGATTTATTTCAATTGTTACTTCTTCATTTTTACCTTGGAATTCTTTAGCGAATTTTTCCATAAGTGGTCCTACTGATGTTGAACCTGAAATAGCGATCTTAGAAGTTTCTGGTGTTTTTTCTCCACACCCTACTGCAACTGTTCCCATCATTGTTACTAGTAAAGCACTTACCATTAATTTTAAAGTTTTCTTTTTCATAAAATTCTCCTCCAAATTTATCAATATATTTTTTATAATTGCTTGTCTTGCTTACAAGTTAATAATACATCCACTTTGTTAAAGGAATATTAGCCTAATGTTAATTAATATTATGAGAATGTTAAATCGATTTAACATTCAATTCTATTTAAAACGACAAAAAAGGAGCTAGTCCTATGTATTTCATAGGTTTCTTAGCTCCTTAACATCCTAATTTAAAATAATTTATATTTATTATAATATAGTTTTGTTTATCTCATATTTAATTTTTAACATTTAACAATTTCACTTCATCATTTATATATTGTAATGATATCTCTGTTATTCCTAAAAGCACATTGCTTCTTTCATTTTTATCTGTTAATAACTCTACTGAAATATTAGCTTCATGGTTATATCTCTCTTTAATATCATATTCTAATTCATATCTAAAACTATTACCGCCTAATACAATAATCTTAGGATTTAATATACTTGATATAATTTTTATTGTATTAACAATAGTTGTACAATATTCTATATCATCTAAATCATTAAGTATCATATTATTTAGAAATGAATTTCCCATAGGCATTATTCCTATTTCACCAGCATAACCATTTTCACCTCGTAATAAATTGCCATTTATAATTATTCCAGCACCTGCCCCTAATGTCGTAAAACTTAAATAAACTATATTTCCATTCTCTTTATACGCTTTCGAAAACCCTAATGCTATTGAGTTTAAATCATTCTCTAAAATTGTAGGAATATTATACCTAGCTTCTATTAATTCTTTTAAATTAATTTCTCTCCAGTCATCAACACCTAATCCCGATAGATATCCTTTTGACGTTACTATACCTGGGACACTTACTCCAATACACTTAATATCCTTATATCTTTCACTGAGTATATCTATTTCTTCTAAAAGAGCTTTATTATCATCTAATCCATTTAAGTTTATCTGCTTTTCTTCAACTATATCTCCAACTATATTTACAACTCGCCAAAACATCTTGTTACGTTCTATTGAAATTGACAGTATATGTTTCTTACCTGCATTTATTTTATATCTTTCTGCACGTCTTCCACCACTTGATTCATCTAACCCACTAACAACTATTTCTTCACTCTCAATTAACTCTTTCAGAATAGCTCTAACTGTAGTGTGACTTATATTAGTATCCTCAACAATTTGTGACCTTGTAGCTGTAACTCTATCCTTAATTGACTTTAATATTAATGAAGTATTTACTTTTTTAAGTTCGCGTGGCTTCCCCGCTATACTATTCATCTATATTCCTAATACCCTTAAAAGATCAAGCGGTTCTTCAAGATTATAATCAGCCTCAATTCCTGTTATATCTGCCGCTCCCCATACTGCTAATGCAAAATCCATTCCAGCTGCTTTTGATGACTTATAATCTGCAAGTGTATCTCCAACATACATTGAATCTTCTGGTTCTATATCAAGCAATTGAACTGCCTTAAGCAGTGGTTCTGGATGTGGCTTATGATTCTCAGTATCTTCTGCTAAAACTACACTCTTCATATATTTATGTAACCCCGTTGGTAGAAAATCTATCTCATATTGATTTTTCATTTTCGAACTGGCAATTCCACATATAATTCCTTTTTCATGAATTAATTCAATAACCTTATCAAACCCATTATATAATGTTGCTCCCTCTTCAAACTCATTTACATATTTTACCCATTTATTATACGAGTTCTCAATATCTTTAAATCCTAATAACTCTAATGTTTTCTTTCCTGCATATGCCCTATATTTTAATAAACTATCATAAGATACATCTTTACCCAATTCTTCTTTAACCAATCTTTGCAATGGCATAATATTCATTTTCTCAGTATCTAATACAGTTCCATCTAAATCAAATATGATACATTTATATATTTTCTTCATAAATATTCCTCACTTCTTAATATTATTTTTCACAAATGTTTTTAATAACTTTACATGGATTTCCTACTGCAACAGAATTTTCAGGTATTGATTTTGTCACAACACTCCCAGCACCAATAACACAGTTATCTCCAATAATCACACCAGGCAATATACTAACATTCCCTCCAATCCATACATTATCACCTACTACAACAGGCAACGCATATGTTTTATATGGAGCTTCGTTATTTGTAATTTTATTTAGTCTATCCTTGTAATCAATTGGATGTGATGCTGTATATATCCCTGTCCCTGGTCCAATCAATACATTTTTCCCTATTGTTATCTTATTACAATCTAAAAGAGTACAATTATAATTTATAAAACTATTCTCTCCTATAGATATATGTTTACCATAATCGCAGAAAAATGGTTTTTCTACCCATACTCCATCCCCCACTGCTCCTAGTAATTCCTTTAATATTTCATTTGACTGTTCTCTATCACTATTATTAAATTTTTTAAGAATTTCAATAGCTCTACTATGCATCTGTAATAATTCTGAATCTCTAGTATTGTAATACTCACCAACTAATAATTTCTCTATCTCAGTCATAATACCCTCCAATACTTTTGTTATAAACTTTTTAAAGTTTATAACAAAAGTATATAATAATATTTCATCTTTTTCAAGCATCTTACTAAAAATTAAAAAGGATGTATTCTTTTTTAAATACATCCCTCTTTAACTTATGTAAATTTTTAATTATTATATAGCTGAATATTTATTTAATTCTTTATAGATTCCTTCTTTATTAATAAGTTCTTCATGAGTTCCTCTATCTTCTATACCTTTATCAGTTAAAACTAATATTTCATCTGCATTTTTTATTGTAGATAATCTATGTGCCACTACAATAGTAGTTCTTCCACTACATAAATCTTCTAATGACTTTTGGATTAAATACTCAGTAGTATTATCTAATGCCGATGTAGCTTCATCAAGAATTAATATTGGTGGATTTTTTAAGAATACTCTTGCTATTGATATTCTTTGTTTTTGTCCACCAGATAGCTTTACACCTCTTTCTCCGATAAATGTATTGTACCCTTCTTCTAACCCACAAATAAACTCATGTATATTTGCTCTTTTAGCAGCTTCAACAACTTCGTCTTCTGATGCATCTGGCTTACCATATAAAATATTGTCTTTTATCGTTCCTGTAAATAAAAATACATCTTGTTGTACCATTCCAATATTTTCTCTTAATGATGATAACTTAACATCATAAATACTTTTACCATCAATCTTAATATCACCATTATCTATATCGTAAAATCTAGGTATTAAACTACAGAATGTTGTTTTACCACCACCAGATGGTCCAACTAATGCTAACGTCTTACCTTTTTCTATAACTAAAGATATTCCATCTAAAACTGATTTGTCTTCATAACTAAAGTTAACATTTTCAAATTCTATTTCACCCTGTACACTTTTAAGCTCTTCTGCATTTTCTTTTTCTACCTCTTCAACCTCTGCTATAATCTCCATAAATCTCTTGTATCCAGTCATACCATTTTGGTATTGTTCCATAAAGTTTACAAGTTTTTTAATTGGTTGAGTGAATAACTTTATATATAGAACATATGCTAAGAAATCTCCTATATCTATTTTGTTAAATACAGTGAATGCTCCCCCTGCTATTAAAACAATATAGTCTAACATATCAATTCCAAAGTTTACTCCAGCAAAATATTGTGCCATAACCTTATATGCTTTTTCTCTTGCTTTTTTAAACTTAGAATTTCCTTTATCAAACTTATCATGTTCTAATTCATGTGATACAAACGCCTTTGTTATTCTTACACCTGCTAGTGAATTCTCTAAAGTTGAATTTACAGATGAAGTTTCTAATCTAGTCTGCATAAATGCATTTAACATTCTTTTTCTTTGCTTCAATGTAAATATAATTATGAATGGTACAAAAGCAAATATAATTAGAGTTAATGGTATATTTATAGTACATAATATTACAAATGATCCTATAAGCATAACAATAGATATAAATAGATCCTCTGGTCCATGATGAGCAAGTTCTGAAACTTCCATTAAATCATTTAACATCCTACTCATTAAATCTCCAGTTTTGTTGTTATCAAAGAATGTATTTGGTAACTTTTGAAATTTAGTAAACATATCTTTTCTCATGTCTGCCTGCATTCTTACACCCACAACATGACCCCAATACTGCATAAAATAACCACATGCTGCTTTAATTAAGTAAATTACTAATAATGTAACTGCAAAAACAATTACCATCCTAATATTCCTATTTGGAATAGAATCATTTACTAATTCTCTAGTCATCATTGGATATATTAAGTCACATGCTGCTGCAATAAAAGCAGCTAACATATCTAATAAAAACATTTTCTTATAATTCTTATAATATGATATAAAACTTCTTATCATTTTCTGCCTCCTGTTATTAAGTAATAATTACTATCTATAATACATTATTCTCGCTATTATTTAAAGCTTTATATTTTATAATTGATAATAAATATCATTTATTTATTGTTTCACTGTTATTTTATTGCAATAATGTGCAAAATGATCAATTAATAACTATAATTTCAATTAACTATTTTTAGTAGTTAATTGTTTATTATACATTACTAATTGATCACTATAAAATTTAAATCTCAATATATATGAATTCTTAATTTCTACATAAATAAATTTCCTATTAATTTAAATACACCTAACCCATATAAGAATATAACTAAAATCGCTAGTGGTGCTAAATATTTAACAGAGTACTCGTATAACTTTGCACCTGTAAACTTAAACTTACCATCAGTAGTTATTTCATTTTCTGCATTTTTAATTCCCCAAACCCAAGCTACAAATACACAAACCAATATTCCACCTATAGGTAAAAGTATGCTATTAGTTATGAAATCTAATGAATCAAATATTCCTAATCCATTTATCAACTTAATCTCTGATAGTGGTCCAAAAGACAATATACTAGGTATTGAAAGAGAGAATAATGCTCCTGTCACAAATACTATAGCTTTTGCTCTTTGTAGTTTAAATTGATCGCAAACAAAACTTACTACTGTTTCCATTAAAGATACTGTTGAAGTAATGGCTGCTATTGCTATTAATATAAAGAATAATAATTCAAACACTTGTCCAAATGGCATTGAGCTAAATACAGCTGGAATTGTTATAAATAATAATCCAGGACCTGCTGTAGGCTCTAGTCCATATGCAAATACTGCCGGGAATATAACTACACCAGCCATAAGTGCAATAATTGTATCTGCTATTGCAACTTGATATGATAGTGTTATAAGATTCTCTTTTCTATCTATATAACTACCATAGGTTAATATAATACCCATACCTAAACTCAGCGTATAGAATGAATGTCCAAGAGCTTCTAGCACGGACTCTACTGTAAGTTGTGAGAAGTCTGGTTTAAACAAAAATTCTAATCCAGCTCCAGCACCTGGTAATGTTACTGAACGAACTATTAGTAATACTAATAACCCTAGTAAAACTGGCATAGCTAGTTTAGAAAATTTCTCAATTCCATTCTTTACCCCTAAATAAACAATTACTCCAGTAATAACTAAAACAAATAATGTAGCTATTGCTGGTTCAATTGGATTTGATGATATTGCCGTAAATAAATCTCCAAATCCATCTTTTGGAATACTTGATAACTTTCCTGTTGCGGATCTAACTACATATGATATAACCCAACCTGCAATTATCGCATAAAATGATAATATTATAAATGCAGTCGAAACTGCTAAAAATCCTGACCAGTGCCACTTTGACTTTGGCGCTAGCTTTTTAAAAGAATGTACTGCATTTGCCCCAGTACTTCTTCCTATGGCAAACTCAGATAACAACACTGGAATACCTATAATAACTATACACGCTAAATATACAAGTATAAATGCAGCTCCTCCATTTTTACCTGTTATATACGGAAACTTCCATATATTCCCCAGACCTATAGCTGATCCTGCTGCAGCCGCTAATATCCCCAAACGACTACCAAAATTCTCTCTTTTCATTTGTACCACCCCTAATGTTTAATAATTTAATATAAATATTAAACTTTTATTAATCATTAGTCAAGTTTATATAATTAATATTGATATAATAACAAAGAAACTGTTTTCTTATAAACAGTTTCTTAATTTTACTATATTTAACATTGTGCAAATTATGGAAATGTTAATGGTGATTATGTTCAATTTCGTCAGAATCATTAAAGAAATCTTGTATTTCTTCAAATTCGCCTTCTTCGCTGTCTCTTTCAAATGCAGTATTAAACCCACTATCTAAATGCTTCAAAATATCATTATTGTAGTTTACTAAAGTATTTACAGAATATACTTTAAAGTTTGATGCATCTCTACAATACTCATCCTCTTCGTATCCACTCATAAAATTCCACCCACTATCTTCTGCATAATTTGGTTCTTCTCTATACATAACTAATATTGGATATCCCTCTTCAACCACCATGTTACTCACTATAGCTCCACCCATGTCAACTAGTTCTTCTAATTTCATTTTGATTTTATTAAGAGCTCCATTTTCAAAGCTTATTGTAATATATTCTATATCTACAAGATTATCTTTATCTAAAACTGTATTTCTAAATAATACACCTCTTATAAACCCTAATATCTCTTCCCAAGACTTGCTTCCAAACTCATCGTTAAATACTAATTTATTTTCAAAAATAAACTCTGGTGAATCTACCCAATTGTCATTATCTATATCATAAATTTCATTACCTATAACACTAAGTTCAACTCCACATTCTCCACATTCTTTTAAAACTATATTTATTGCTTTTATAGCTTTGTTACTCTCTAAATCAATTGACACTTCTGAAATCCATTTTATTATTTCATTCTCTAAGTTTTTCATTTTGTAATCTCCTTATACGATATACTATCTATAATTTTAAGTTCAAATCACTTAATAGGATTATTATAGTAGAATTTTCATTAAAGTTCTACTTTATTTATATAATCTATTCTTAGTTTACTACCTACTACTGCTTCAATAATTTTTTGTATTAATCTCTGCTTGTTATCACTTTTATTTATATGAACAGATAAAATATTTGCAATCTCTATCAATTCATTTTTTTTAGGAGAATACATATCAAATATTTTCAGTGCATCTTCCTTGCTTGTACTCTCTATTAAAAGGTCTGGTATAGATTGCACTGTTTTGTTTGATATATTACATTGGATAATCTTTGACTTAATTTGTTCTTCTTTTTCTTTAAATATTAATTTCCCTTCTCCTCTTAATAATTTATCAAACTCTTCATCTTTTAATAGTGATAAATTATTAATTAATATATTTAGAAACTTAACTGTTTTATTCTTGGAATTCATAATTATAAATTCCCCCTATTTATAATTTCCCCAGTTAACCTTTTAAGCTCATTGATTATATAATCTTCAGTTGGATTCTTAGGTTTTGTCATTATTACAGGTAATGGAGAGCTACCACCAAATAAAGTTTTATTATCTGGAATTTTAGATTTAAATAAGTTCAAGTTATTTCTTTCTAAAATTTGATGATATTCCTTTATGGCTGATATTAAATCTCCACTTCTATTTTGTACCATTGTGCTAACTACCCCTAAAGATTTAGCTCTTAAATTAAATTCCTTAAAATTATAATGACCTATGCTTTCTTCTATTTCTGTTACTAATCTTTTTATATGTGTATCTAGAGTCGTAACCCCAAGTGTAGATAAATAATCTAGTTTAGTAGGTATTATATAATTATCACTTGCAGCTATTGCGTTTTGTGTTACTAAACTGAAACTTGGTGGGCAATCAATAATAACTACATCATATTTTTCCTTAATCCTCTCTAGTTCTTTGTCTAAACAAAATATCATATTTAATTTTTGTTTTGTATAACATCTATCTCTTTTCCCAGCTAACATCTGATATAGCTCTAATTCAACATCAAATAATCCAATATGAGATGGAATTATATGCAATTTTTCTTTTAAATTACTATTTACATATAAATCTTTTTTAATATACTTATCCAAACTACTATCTTTATTATTCAAAACATCATCAAACCAATGCTTTATAGTAAGCAAGTCCTTACCTTGATTATTCCACTCTACATCTTTTATAAAAGAAAATGTTAAACTAGCTTGTGGATCTAAATCTATCATTAGAACTTTTCTTCCTAAATTAGCTAACTCCGCGGATATATTAGCTGTCAAAGTTGTTTTACCTACTCCACCCTTGTAATTTATGATTGAAATTACCTTCATTCCCATCCCCTCCATATTACTTGTAATCCACTTTATATTATTTTATTGCTACTCTTACTAATTAAGACTATATAATCACCAAAGAAGTTTAAATAAAAGAAAAAGTGTGGTAAAACCACACTTTATTCTGATTGTTTATTATACGCTTCTATCATTGTATTTAATTTTTTAAGTGCTTTATCAATTCCACCAACTTCGTCTATTAAGCCAACTTCTACAGCTTGCTTTCCTATAAGCATAGTTCCCATATCATTTAATAAATCACCATTTTTAAGCATAAGTTCATTAAATTGATCTTTTGTAACTTTTGATGTTCTAGCTACAAAATCATTAATTCTCTCTTGCATCTTATGGAAATAGTTAAATGTTTGAGAAACACCTATTACAAATCCATTCATTCTAACAGGATGAACTATCATCGTTGCTGATGGTGTAATAAATGAATAATCTGATGATGTTGCAAGTGGTACTCCAATTGAGTGACCTCCACCAATTACAATTGAAACAGTTGGCTTAGATAATGAATCTATCATTTCTGCTATTGCGAGTCCTGCTTCAACATCTCCCCCAACAGTATTTAATACAATTAATATTCCTTTAACTTTAGGGTCCTGTTCCATTGCTATTAGTAAAGGAATAACATGTTCATACTTTGTTGCCTTTGTTTGTGGTGGTGCCACTTGATGACCTTCTATTGTTCCTATTATAGGTAACACTTGAACACTTTGATCTGGTGCTGAATTGTTTGCAGTACCAAAATCTTTTATTTCAGAACTTTTATTTTCCTCTTCCTCTACTGGTGGATTTTCATTCTCTTGATTTTCATTTTCATTTTTAGCTTGGTTTTGATTCTCGTCTTGAGTTCCTTCATTTAAGACAGACATAAAATTTTCCATAAAAAAATACCTCCTGATACTCTTAGTGTGTACAGGAGGTATTTTTTTATTCTTAACCTAAGTTAAATGTTTTATGAAGTACGTTTATTGCCTTAGAAGCACTATCACTATAAACTAAACACCAAATAGTCATATTTGAGTCAGCTGTTTGTAATACTTCTATATTCTCACCATTTAACGCCCCAACTATTTTAGCCATTATACCTGGAACACCTGTCATAGCTTCACCTACAATTGCAAGTGTTGAGCAGTTATCTGTAGTAGTAAACTTAATGTTCGCTTCTGCAAATATCTTTTCAAGCTTTATTTTATCAGGTTCACCAATTGTAAAAATTTGCTCTTTTGGGAATATATTAATTAAGTCTAAACTTATATGATTTTGTGCTAATATATCTAATGTTTTTCTGTAATTAGGTTCATCCTTGTTATCTTGTAATGCAACGCAAACTTGAATTCTATCACTAACATGAGTAATTCCTGTTATTGTTCCTCTTGGCCCCTTTGAACCTAAACAGTTTATTAGTGTACCCTTAGCATCAGACATTGTATTCTTTATTACTAAAGGAATATTAGCCTTCATTGCTAAATCAACAGCTCTTGGATGAATTACCTTAGCTCCTTGATCTGCTAATTGGAATACTTCACTATAACTAATTACATCAATTACAGAAGCATCCTTAACTATTCTAGGATCTGCAGTCATTATTCCATCAACATCAGTATAAATTTCAATTTCTTTAGCTTTTAATCCAACACCTAAAATACATGCTGAAGTATCACTTCCGCCCCTACCAAGTGTTGTAAAACAACCATTTTCAGTAATTCCCTGGAATCCTGTAATTACTGGTACTTTTCCTTCATTGATAGCATCTGAAATTTTATCAGTTTTAATATCTATAAAATCCGCACTAGTGAAGTTATCATCAGTTATGATACCAGCTTGACCACCCGTAAATGGCATTGAATCAATTCCTGCATTTTTTAGTTCGTTGCACATAACAACTGAACTAATCATCTCTCCACAACACATTAGCATATCTTGTGCTTGCTTATTAGCTTCCTTAAATTGATTATCTAATAATGATAAAAGTGTATCCGTTGCATATGGATCACCTTTTCTCCCCATTGCTGAAACAACAACAACTGGATTGTAACCACCTTCAATTGCAGCCTTAACCTTTGCAACAACTTGCTTTCTTCTCTCTTCTGTCGAAACAGATGTTCCTCCAAACTTTTGTACGATAATATTCAAGTAATTCTCCCCCTTTTTTCTTACTGGTTATACCCGTTCTCTATTAATCCTGCTATTATCAGCGTAGACTAGAATGATATTTGCCCCTATTTTATCAACACAGTCCCAAGGTATTTCTAATACCTCTTTTGATCCACCAAACAAGCTTAACTTTCCACCATTGGCACCAGCTACAAGATAAACTAAATTTCCTTCGTCATCAACAATAAAATCTAGACTTTGATTAGAGTCATACTTTTCAACAGCATCTAAATTAAAGATTTCGTACCTTTCCAAATCACTTAACAAACGCATGTTTTCAAGATTCTCTCTATTATTATATTCAAATTCACTCACAATATCGCCTCCCATTTACATACAATCTATGCAAATATGAAAAGAATTATGAGTAAAATCTAAATATAATTATATATTAAATTTTCCATTTTGACTAGAATTATCGTATGCTATTCTTGATTTATTGACAATATTATTCAAATTATTATAATCTACATTATTCCCTACATATGCGGCACTTATAATTCCACCTTTTATTGTTTCATTTAACAATAGTCCTATATCATCGTTAGTAATTTTTGATATATTTTCAAGGACTTCACTTTGCAACCTCACTCTACCTCTAAATAATAATGATTTAGCATTAGCAAACATTCTTGATGATGTGCTCTCTAGACCTAAAATATAACTTGCTTTAATTTTTTCCTTATTAATATCTAATTCTCTGCTAGATACTCCATTATTAACTAAATTATTTAATTCAGTTTCTATAACTGTCAATGCTTTTTCACCAAATTGTTTATTTAGACCTGCATATATATTAAGTACACCTACCCCTTGATATGGATGTAAATATGAATATATTGTATAACATAGTCCAAGTTCCTCTCTTACTTTTTGGAATAATATAGATGAAGCTCCACCACCTAAAATATTATTTAATACCAACATCCCTGGTGATAGCTTATCTCCATAAGCTACTGATTTTAAACCTAATCCGACATGTAGCTGTTCAATTTGCTTATCAGCATATAATTTATCATCTAATAAAATTGGGGTCTTATATTCAACAATTATTTCTTTTTTACAATTCCATTCTCCAAAATATTTTTCTACATATTTTATGATTTCTTTTTCATCAAATTTTCCACAAATTGATATAACTGAATTTTTAGGTGTATAGTGATTATCTATATAATCAACTAAATTCTCCCTAGTAAATGATCTAACCTTCTCTATAGTACCTAGAATAGGATATGCAAGAGGATTATCTCCAAACATTGCTTTTGCATGTAGGTCTTCTAAAACATCCTCTGGAGAGTCTTCACTCATGTTTATTTCTTCTACTACTACACCTTTTTCTTTTTCAATCTCTTCTGGATCAAACTTTGAGTTTAATAACATATCTGACAACACATCTAAACTTAAATCAAAATGAGTATCTAAAGTCTTAGTATAGTAACAAGTTGCTTCTTTACTTGTATAAGCATTAATTTGACCACCTATATTTTCAATTTCTTCAACTATTTCTTTTGATGTTCTTTTCGTTGTTCCCTTAAAGAACATATGCTCAATAAAATGCGAAATTCCATTTAAATTTTCTGGTTCATTTCTTGATCCATTTTGAACCATTACACCTATTGATATTGAATTTACATGTTCTATATATTCTGTAACTATTTTTAATCCATTACTTAAAGTATAATATTTATACATTTTTCCTCCTATAGCACTTATATTATTGTAATTAGTATATTGATTTATTCTTAAAATTATTCTGTTTACATTATATCAGTATTTGAGTATAAAAAAAAAGGCAATAAATTGCCTTTTCAATTAACTATTCAGCTTTACCTTCTGTTTCTGTGTCATCAACTAAAGCATCTTTTCTTGAAAGGTTAACTCTTCCTTGGTTATCAATTTCAGTTACTTTAACTAAAATTTCATCACCAACTGAAACAACATCTTCAACTTTGTTTACTCTAGCTTTATCTAACTTAGATATATGACATAAACCTTCTTTATTTGGTAGGATTTCTACGAATGCTCCAAATGCAGCAATCTTAGTTACTTTACCTAAGTAAACTTCCCCTACTTTAATTTCCTTAGTTAAGCCTTCAATAATCTTCATAGCAGCATTTACGCCAGCATGATCTGATGATGATACAAATACTGTTCCATCTTCTTTAATATCAATCTTAACGCCTGTATCAGCTATAATCTTATTGATTACTTTACCACCTGCTCCAATTACATCTCTGATCTTTTCTGGATCAATTGACATAGTTGAAGTTTTTGGTGCATGTATAGAAACTTCGTTTCTAGCAGATGGAATTGCTTCTTCTATCTTTTCTAAGATATGTAATCTAGCAACTCTAGCTCCTCTAATAGCTTTTTCTATAACATTGAAGCTCATACCCTTAATCTTTGTATCAACTTGTATAGAAGTAATACCTTCTGTAGTACCAGCAACCTTAAAGTCCATATCTCCAAAGAAATCTTCAATTCCTTGGATATCTGTCATAACTTCTTCTTCTGTTAAGTCTTCTGAAGTTATTAGACCCATTGCTATACCAGCAGCTGGTCTCTTTAATGGAACACCTGCATCAAGTAACGCTAGTGTCGAACCACAAACAGCTCCTTGAGATGTTGATCCATTTGAACTTAGTACTTCTGATACTAATCTAATAGTGTATGGGAATTCTTCTTCTGAAGGAATTAGTGGTTCTAAAGCTCTTTCAGCTAAAGCTCCATGACCTATTTCTCTTCTACCTGGTCCTCTTAGTGGTCTAACTTCTCCAACAGAATATGATGGGAAGTTATAGTGATGCATATATCTCTTAGATTCTGTTTCACCAATACCATCTATAATTTGAATGTCACCTACAGCTCCTAAAGTAGCAACTGTCATAACTTGAGTTAGTCCTCTTTGGAATAAACCTGTTCCGTGAGTTCTTGGTAATATATCAACGTCACAAGTGATTTTTCTTATTTGGTCGAAAGTTCTTCCATCAGGTCTTCTATGATGCTTTAAAAGCATTTCTCTTACAACATCTTTTTGCATGTTGTACATGATTTCCTTAATATCAGAAATACTATCTGCATATTTTTCTTGGAATTCAGTGTAAACTTTATCGTTTACTTCATCCATAGCAGCGTTTCTTTCATCTTTATCAGTTATCCACATTGCTGTCTTAGTCATTTCCCCAGCAAATGCTTGAACTTCTGCTGTTAAGTCAGCATTTGGTTTCCATAATTCTGGAACCATTTTTTCTTTACCAAATTTAGCTGTTGCTTCATTTATGAAAGAGATTATATCTTGACACTTATCATGACCAAACTTAATTGCATCAATCATTGTATCTTCATTAATTTCGTGTCCACCAGCTTCAACCATCATAACTCTCTCATTAGTTGAAACTACTGTTAATTGTAATATACTTTCTTCTCTTTCTTTTGAATTTGGATTTAATATGAATTTACCATCTATTAATCCTACTTGAACTGCAGCTACTGGAGTTGTGAAAGGAATACTTGATAAGCTTAATGCCATTGAAGCCGCATTAATTGCAAGAATCTCTGGTAAGTTATCTTGTTCAACAGATACTACTGTACAAACAACTTGAACATCATTTCTATACCCTTTTGGGAATAATGGTCTAATTGGTCTATCAACCGCTCTACCAAATAGAATTGCGTTTTCTGAAGGTCTACCCTCTCTCTTTATAAATCCACCTGGTATTTTACCAACTGAATATAGTCTTTCTTCATATTCAACACTTAGTGGGAAGAAATCAATCCCCTCTCTAGGTTTTTCTGAAGCATTAGCATTTGTTAATATTACTGTATCTCCATAGCTCATAAAGATAGCTGCATTTGATAGCATACCAACTCTACCAGATTCAACTTTCATTTCTCTTCCAGCTATTGTAGTACTTAAAATATTACTCATTTAATAACCTCCCTTCAGGTTCTATATCAAAATTTTTATATTTATTTAAAATTATTTTTTAACATTAAAATAATAGAGCGGAAATTTCCGCTCTAAAAGATTATCTTCTTAAGCCTAATTTTTTAACTATAGCTCTGTATCTTTCGATATCTTGAGCTGATAAGTAGTTTAAAAGACCTCTTCTTTGTCCAACCATCATTAAAAGACCTCTTCTTGAGTGGTGGTCTTTCTTGTGCATTTTTAAGTGACCAGTTAAATCGTTAATTCTTTCTGTTAAAAGAGCGATTTGAACTTCTGGAGAACCTGTATCTCCTTCGTGTCTTGCGTGTTCTTTGATGATTTCTTGCTTTCTGATTGCTTCCATTGTAAGCACCTCCATTAATAATTATCCCCTTAATCCAGGAAATGAGACGGAACCCTCAAATCTTAGAGAAAGGTTCTTACAAGAGTTATTATAACAAACTTAAAATATAAAGTAAATAAATTTTAGTCTAATTTGTTCGTTTGTGTAATTAACTCTCTATTTAATGCATATTCTGCATCCATTTTTAATTGATTTACCAAGGCATCAAGAGATTCGAACTTTTTTTCATCTCTTATTCTCTCTAAGAAGTAAACTCTTATTTTTTCTCCATATATATCCTTATCAAAATCAAGTATATATGGTTCTATAGTCAATTTTTGACCATTGACTGTAGGATTATTCCCAACATTAGTAATTGCTTTATATATATTATTATTGTACAAAACGTTTGTATAATATACACCATTTTGGGGAATAACCATTTTTTTTGATACTTCCATATTAGCTGTAGGGAATCCTATAGTTCTCCCTAGCTTCTTGCCATGCACAACCTCACCTTCTAATGAATAAGGTCTTGTTAACATTTTTCTAGCATCAGTTACATTCCCATTTAAAATCGAATTTCTGATTCGAGTGCTACTGATTACTTCATCTGTATATGTACATGGAGTCATAACTGCTACTTCGTATCCATACTTCTTAGATAGCTCTATTAAAAGATTAGTATCCCCTTGATTCTTATAACCAAATCTGTAATTGAATCCAACTACTATACCTTTAGCATTGTATTCTTCCACAAGCATTTTTACAAACTCTTCAGGTGTTTTCTTCATGAAATCATTATCAAAATCTCTCATTATTACCAAGTCTACTTGTTGCTGCTTAAGAATCCTAAATTTATAGTCATTATCTATTACAAGCTTTGGTGCTTTATCAGGACATATTTCCTCTAATGGATGCTTAGTAAAAGTAAAAAGTGTCGATAACCCATTATTCTTTTTAGAAAGTTCTTTAATCTTTTGAACTAAAGATAAATGTCCTTTGTGAAGTCCATCAAAACTACCTAAAGCTATGTATGTTCCTTTTTGTAAATCACAAGAATTTCCTTCTTGAATAATCCTCATCTTTTAATTCTCCTAGCTTAATAATAACTTTATAATCTTAAAGCTTTTATTATCCTTTTGACCTAAACCAATAAATTGGTTATCACTAGAGTAAACTCTATATAACTCACCTTCATTTACCTGTTGTGAAGTAAATCTTGGATCTTGTAACTTAACTCCATTAATTAAAAGTTTTTCAAAGCCTTCATTAATAACTAGTTTCTCAAAACTTCCTAATGCATCCTCTATTGAAATTAGATTTTCACTTAAGTTTTCTTCCGTTAACTCAGCTATATTTACAGAACATTCTTCAGTAAATACTGATGTTTTACTTCTTTTAAGTGCTGTCATTGTAGCATAAACATTTAGTTTTTCTCCAATATCATAACAAAGAGATCTTATGTAGGTTCCTTTTGTACAAGTAACTCTCATTTTTACAGAAGGATTATTTATTTCTACGTTATCAATTTTTTTAATTACAACTCTTCTACCTGGTCTTTCAACTTCTATACCTTTTCTTGCTAGCTCATAAAGTCTAACTCCATTTTGCTTTAAAGCTGAATACATAGGTGGTACTTGTAAATATTCTTTTTCGAAAAACATAATAGCTTGCATTATATCTTCTTCACTAAGATGAGAAGTATCAGCTTCTGCTAATACCTCACCTTCTAAATCATATGTAGTTGTTTTAAATCCCAGCTTAAGTTCAACTTCATATATTTTTTCTGAATCCATTATGTAATCTATTATTTTAGTAGCTTTACCAATACAAATTGGTAAAACTCCACTCGCCTCAGGATCTAATGTTCCTGTATGACCTACTTTTCCAGTTTTGGCAACTCTTTTTACAATTCTTACTGCATCAAAAGATGACATCCCTGTATTTTTAAATATATTAATTATTCCGTCCATATCTTCAACTCATCTTCAATTATTCTTAATAATTTACACTTAGCATCTTCTAAAGACATATCTTTAAAAGTTATACCTGAAGCCTTAATATGACCTCCGCCACCTAAAGCTTCTGCAATCTTTCTCACATCAACATTATTTTTTGATCTTAAACTTGCTTTTACACCTTTTTCTGTTTCTCTAATTAAAAGTGCTATTTCTACCCCTTTAATTTTAAGTCCATATCCTACAACTTCTGAAGAATCACCTAATTCTCCAAATGTAGAGTCCATAGTAATTATTGAAAGCTTATTTTCAAACATTAGCTCCATTTTACTTAAGGCTAATCCCATAGTCTTTAAAGATTCAAATTCTTTGTTGTCAAATAATTGCGTATAAATATCAGTGTTATTTACACCAAAGCTTTTAAGTTTTGATGCTATAGCTAATGTTCTTTCTGTAACATTAGAATGTCTAAATGCTCCTGTATCTGTAACTAAAGAAGTATAAAGGCATGTACTAATATTAAGGTCTAGAGCTATTTTCATCTCATTTAAAAGTCCATAAATAATTTCTGCTGTTGCTGCAGCACTTGTATCTACATAATTAACATCACCATAGTAATCATTTGATATATGATGGTCTATATTGACAATTATGCCTCTATAGTATTCTAAATTTGCAGATAGTCTTTCAAAGTTTCCACAGTCTACACCTATAACTAGGTCAGTACCCTGAATTGGTTCTATGATTGTACTATCAACGGCATCTGATGAAGGTAGAAATTTTAAATATTCTCCTAAATCATCCTTAGATATCATATATACATCTTTATTTAATTTTAATAATCCTTGATATAAAGCTAATGCACTACCTACAGCGTCACCATCAGGTGACACGTGGTAGGTAATGCCTATCTTTTTTGAAGCTAAAATATTTTTTTTCACATCAGCTAAAGACATTTTTATTTCTCCTTAACCTTCGAAATTAATTGTTCTATCTTCATTCCATAATTAATTGAATCATCTAATTCAAACATAATTTGTGGAGTATATCTTAAGTTAATTCTATGGCCAATTTCTTTTCTAATATAACCAGCTGAATTTTTTAATGCTTGGAATGAAGCTGCTTTTTCTTCATCATTATTTGCAAATACACTTACAAATACCTTTGCATATCTAAGATCCTTAGTTACTTTAACATCTGTAACAGATATCATAGCAGTAAGTCTTGGATCCTTTATTTCATTTCTAATTATATTAGATATTTCTCTTTTTACTTCTTCGTTAATTCTTCCACCTCTGAAGTTTGCCATTTAACTCACCTCTCTTAAAGTTCTTTTCTCTTTATTGCTTCCGTTCCGAAAGATTCAATAATATCGCCTTCTTTTAAGTCATTGAACTTTTCAATGTTTAATCCACATTCATAGCTACTGTTAACTTCTTTAACATCATCTTTAAATCTCTTTAATGATGCTAATTTAGATTCAACAATTACTATTCCATCTCTGATAATTCTTACATCAGAGTTTCTTAGGATTTTACCTTCTTGAACATAACATCCAGCAATTGTTCCAACATTTGAAATCTTATATGTTAATCTTACTTCTGCTTTACCATGAACAACTTCTTTGTATATTGGATCAAGCATTCCGATCATTGCTGACTTAACATCTTCAATAGCATCATAGATTATTCTATAAGTTTTAATACTTACACCATTGTTATCTGCAATAACAGTAGCATTAGAATCAGGTCTTACGTTAAATCCGATAACTATTGCATTAGAAGCACTTGCAAGTGTAACATCTGTTTCAGTTATAGCTCCAACACCACCGTGTATAACTCTAACCTTAACATCATCAGTAGAAAGTTTTTCTAATGATTGCTTAATAGCTTCAACTGAACCTTGAACGTCAGCTTTAACTATGATGCTAAGTTCTTTAACAGCACCCTCTTTAATTTGAGAGTATAAATCTTCTAATGATACTCTGTTTGAAGATTGGAAGCTTTCATTTTTAAGCTTATCTCTTCTTGTTTCTGCTAAGTTTCTAGCTGTTTTTTCATCTTTAGTTACAACGAATCTATCTCCTGCAGCAGGAACTTCTGAAAGACCTAATATTTCAACTGGAATTGATGGACCAGCTTCTTTAATCTTTCTTCCTCTATCATTGAACATAGCTCTAATTCTACCATATGTAGAACCTACTAAGATTGAATCTCCAACATGTAAAGTACCATTTTGAATAAGTAAAGTAGCTACTGCTCCTCTTCCTTTATCAAGTTGTGCTTCAATTACAGTTCCCTTAGCTTTTCTGTTTGCATTTCCAACTAATTCTTGCATTTCTGCTGTTAATACAACCATTTCTAATAGTGTATCTATGTTTTCTCCAGTTTTAGCTGATACAGGTACTATTACAGTATCTCCACCCCAGTCTTCTGCAACTAAACCAAACTCAGTTAACTCTTGTTTAACTCTATCAAGGTTAGCTCCTGGTGTATCAATTTTGTTAACTGCGATAATCATTGGAACTCCTGCAGCTTTACAGTGATTGATTGCTTCTTTAGTTTGTGGCATGATTCCATCATCAGCAGCAACAACTAAGATAACGATATCTGTAATTTGTGCTCCTCTTGCTCTCATAGCTGTGAAAGCTTCATGTCCTGGTGTATCTAAGAAAGTAATCTTTTCATCATTAACATTAACAGTGTAAGCACCAATATGTTGAGTGATTCCACCTGCTTCTGAATCTGTTACTTTTGCATTTCTAATGTAGTCAAGTAATGAAGTCTTACCATGATCAACGTGTCCCATTACTGTAACAATAGGAGGTCTCTTTTCTAAGTTTTCTTCTACTTCAACTGCATCATCTTCAAACTCTTCATCTAATTCTGAAGAATCTTCTTTCTTTTCTATTAAAACTTCATATTTTTCACAAACTTTTTCAGCTGTTTCAAAATCAATTTCTTGGTTAATTCCAGCCATAACTCCTGTGAATATTAAAGTTCTAATAACATCAGTTGTTGATCTACCAAGTTTTTCAGATAATTCTTTAACTGTGATAGTTTCTCCAACTTCAATAACTCCGCCAGCAGCTTCTGAACCTTCTGCAGCTTCATCAAGATTCTCATCTTTTTTCTTCTTTCTTTTCTTAGCAACATTATTAACTTCTTCAGCTAGTTGATCTTCATATTCGTCAACTATAGTTTTAGTAGCTTCTTCACCATCTGCAGTTACTGTCACTGATCCGCCTAATAACTCTTTAATAAGTTCAGCATCTTCATCTTCTATAACGCTCATATGATTTTTAACTTCTACGCTAAATTCATCCATTAATAATGTGATAAGTTCTTTAGAACTTACATTTAGTTCTTTTGCCAATTCATATACTCTGATTTTTGACAATAAAATCACCCCCGATTAAATTTTAGGAAATTCTTCTTTATATAATGAAAATAGCTTACTTGCCATTTTTTCGTTATCAATAGCTACTATTTTCACTTCTGGTCTTCCGATTGGGCTACCCAGTTCTTCCTTTGTAAAGTCATAGATATAAGGTATCTCGTTAGCTTCACAATGTTTAACAAATTTAGACTTAGACTTTTCTGATACATCCGTTGAAATTATAAATAAATGTAATTTTATCTTATTTCTAAAATCGTTGCATTTGCTATAACCTTCTATAAGATTACCAGATCTTTTAATTAAACTATAAAAGTTAAAAAATTTATTCATTCGTAATCTCGTCCTTTAATCTATTATAGACTTCTTCATTTATATTAGTTTCAAGATTTCTACTTAATCTCTTTGCTTTAAAAGCTTTTTCTAAGCATTCTACACTCTTACAAACGTAAGCGCCTCTTCCTGCTTTTTTCCCTGTTAAATCTACAGAAACTTCCCCTTCTTTAGAACGAACTACTCTTATTAATTCCTTCTTAGGTTTCATTTCCATACATCCAGTACACATTCTTAAAGGTATTTTCTTCACTTTCACGAAAGACTCCCCCTATTCTTGTACTTCTACTTCTTCTGATTTAACAGCTTCCTCTGCAGCTAAAGCTTCTGCTTGTGACTTAGACTTAATATCGATCTTCCAGTTAGTAAGCTTAGCTGCAAGTCTAACATTTTGTCCTTCTTTACCAATAGCTAATGATAATTGGTTATCATCAACTACAACTTTAGTTGATTTAGTAGTTTCGTCACATGTAACACTAAGTACCTTCGCTGGGCTTAATGCACTAGCAATAAATTCTTCTGAATTTTTGCTCCATTTAATGATATCGATTTTTTCACCTTTTAGTTCATTAACGATATTTTGTACTCTTGATCCCTTAGGTCCAACACATGCTCCCATTGGGTCAATATTTTCATCATGTGAAAATACAGCAATCTTAGTTCTTGAACCAGCTTCTCTTGAAATACTCTTAACTTCAACTACACCACTATATATTTCTGGAACTTCAAGTTCAAATAATCTCTTAACTAAACCTGGATGTGTTCTAGAAACTAAAATTTGAGCTCCCTTTGAAGTATTTTTAACTTCTACAATATAAAGTTTTAACTTTTCATTGAAATTATATTCTTCATTTGGAATTTGTTCATTTGGTCCAATAACAGCTTCTAATCTGTCAAGCTTAACAAATACGTTACCCTTGTCTTTTCTTAAAATTGTTCCTGTTATTATATCAAATTCTTGTTCTTTGTATTCATTGTATATAATGTTTCTTTCAGCTTCTCTAATTCTTTGTGTAACTACACCCTTTGCAAGTTGTGCTGCTACTCTACCAAAGTTCTTTGGAGTAACTTCAAAATCAATTACATCATCAACCTCATAGTTTGGATTAATTGCCTTAGCATCTTCTAAAGATACTTCAGTAACTGAATCATAAACATCGTCACATACTATTCTTTGTGAGTAAACGTGCATTTCACCACTTACTCTATCGATTGTAACTTTAACATTTTGTGCTGAAGTTGTGTTGTTTGCATAGTTTTTCTTGTATGCTGCAACTAATGCATCTTCGATTGTAGCGAAAATTAAATCTTCACTAATCCCCTTTTCCTTAACTATCTCTTTAAGAGCACCAATAAACTCTTCGTTCATCTTTATATCCTCCTTGTTATATTTCCCCATCTAGATTTGCTGACTTTATTTTATCCATAGGTACTACTATAGTTTCTTCACCTTCTACAGTTACTGCTTCATTAGTAGCTTCCTTTAATATACCATTAATATTTTTCTTTCCATCTAGAGCTTTAGTAAATCTAATTATTACTTCTTTACCAATAAATCTTTTATAATGATTTAAATTGTAAAGTCCTCTATTTAATCCTGGTGATGAAACCTCTAGGAAATAAGCTTCTGTAATTGGATCTTTTGTATCCATAACTTCACTTACTCTTCTTGACATTGCTTCACAATCTGAAAGTTTAATTCCATCTTCTTGATCAATGTAAATTCTTAGGTAATACTCACCGTTCTCTTTTACATATTCAATGTGATAAATTTCGTAATTTAAATCATCTGCAATAGGTCTAATTAAATTATCGATTGTTTCTATTAAGGCATCAATTTTCATTTGAACCCTCCTTTTCTATATTCAGTTGTAGAAATAAACTAATAAAGCATATGTAAAAACGCAACTAGGTGTAGTTGCGTTCTAAATAGAAAAAGCGGGCGTCATCCTCCCACTTCAAAATTCAGCTATTAGTATTACTTCAAAACCATCTTATCATAGTTTAACATATATTTCAAGGGAAAATTTATGTACTGCTCTTGCTATTAGTATTTCCTAACCCTGTTTTCCTTATTCAAAAAACATTATTAATTTTTAAAAATAAAGACAAAATATAAGTGATTAAACTTACATTTTGTCTTTAGTAGTATAAGTATTTATATTCCGATGTATAACCTTTCTACTACACTATTATTATTAACATAAAAAATGAATAATATTCATTTTACTGATAAATATCTATACCAGAAAATATTGATGCACCTTTTACTACAATAACACCTTTTTTTACTGCTTCATTTTCATATGCATTCTTATTTTTATTACGATGTATATCTGTGCCTCCAAATATATTAGCTATATCCTCTTTTATCTCATACCCTACCGGTAACTTAATGTCTATACCTCCGAATATTGATGTGCATTCTATAACTATAGTTTCATTTATAATAACTTCGCTTAAATCTATCTCACTTCCACCAAAAATTGTTGTTATATTTCCACCTTTAAAATTATCAGATCTAATTCTCTTTTCCGTTCCTGAAAATATAACTGTAGAATTTAAATAATTTTCATCTTCTAAAGTCACTTTATCCATTCCCTTGAAATCCCATCTATTGTAGCTATCTGTTTTTCCTGTTACTAAACCCATACCTATAGAAATAGCAACCATAGCTAAAACTATATATCCTATATTTACATCTTCAATGTATCCTCTTTGTTTTAGTAAAAACACTATACCAATACCAAGCATAAATATATTATGCCACCTAACCCCTGTGGATACCATTGAGTATACGGCTGGAACAATTAAAAACAGCGTCCACCATCCACTAAAATCAATATCTCCTAAAAAACCAAATGCCTTTGCTAAAAATAACAAACCAATTAATATCACAAAAACACCCATTAAAGTTGAAGCAAGCTTTCTTCTCATATTTACCTCCCATATATATCTAATACATAGAAAATACCACATTTTAACTTTTTATTCAAATCTTTTCTCCTACTTACTTTAACTCAAAAAAAATAAACCCTTTTAAAGGATTTATTTTTTTATATTTTTATTTGTATTTAAATTACGTTTTTTTACTGTACTCTTCTTAGCAACTGAATATCCAAAAGTTCCAATAGATTTCTTACTCATCGGATAGTATTCCCCATGACAGTAATTTATTAAATCTCCGTTTTCAAAATGAATTTTACCCTTTTCGTCCATCAAATCTTCATTTATGTGTGAGCCTTGAACTTCTGCTAATATTAAATCATGAGTTCCAAGTGGAATTATTTGTGTAACTTTGCATTCAATAGAGACAGGACATTCATCTATATATGAAGCACTTATATGTGTACAAGGTTTCATAGTAAATCCCATTTCTTTTATTTTATCATTTTTTCTACCAGTACGAACTCCACAGTAATCAACAGCTTTTGTCATACCTCTATGTGGTAAATTCACAACAAACTCCATACTCTCTTTTATATATTCATAAGAAAGACGACCTGGTCTAACAGAAATCGAAAGCATCGCTGGCTTTGTACATACAGTTCCTGTCCATGCCACAGTAAACACATTTTCCATTCCTTCTTTATTTTTAGATGTTATTAAAACTACAGGAACTGGGTTTAAAACTACACTTCCCTTAAAATCAACTTTTGTCATTGAAATTTCTCCTTTAATCTTTTTGCAAGGATGATTATATCATTATTACAAATAAATTTCTAGAAATATAACAAAAGGCACTACTTTTTTACAGTAGTGCCCCATAGCCACCTTAGACCATTTTTCACCCTCGATGGCTACAATAATATTTTGTGCATCTTAAAAAATTCTATACATTATTTATTGAAATTTTTAATATATTCAAATGCATATTCTGTAGAAATTGGTTTGCTAAAGAAATATCCTTGAATTCTATCACATCCAAGGCCTGATAAAATTTCTAATTGATTCTTATTTTCTATACCTTCACAGGTTACTTCAATATCTAATATTTTTGACAGCTCCATTAAGGACTTTATTATTGATACATTTTTTTCATTATCCTCAATATCCATAATCAAACTTCTATCAATTTTTATTATATCTAATGGTAGTATATTTACATAACTGTATGAAGAATATCCTGTTCCAAAATCGTCTAATGCGATTTTTATCTCTCTAGCTCTTAAATATTCTAGAATTGAAACAACATACTTTATATCTCCAATTATCTCATCTTCTGTTATTTCAAGTTTAATATATTTATTAGGAACACCTATTCTCTCTGCAGTTGTTAATATAAACTCCACAAACTCTTTTCTCATCAGTAATGAATGTGATATATTTACAGAAATGCTAATATACTCGCCAAACTGTTCTTTACACTCTTTACTAAATCTACATGCTGAAACAAATACAAACTTATCTATTTTAGCCATCAACCCATTTCTTTTAGCTACTATAATGAACTTATCTGGCTCTATTATAGTTTCATTAGAATCCCATCTTACTAATGCCTCTACTCCCTCTATTCTATTTTTCTCAATATCATATATAGGTTGATAATATGCTTTAAACTCTCTATTTTTTATACCCTCTTTAATCTTATTCTCAAGTTCATGTGCCTCTAATATACTAGTATCAAAGATCGATACTGTATTCCCACCCTTAAGTTTGCTATTATACATAGCTATATCAGCATGTTTAATTATAGTATTGCTATTTTCTCCATCTTTAGGGAAAGTTGCAATACCTATACTTAGCTTTAAATGATATATGAACTTTCCAAAATTATACTTTTTATTTAGATTTTTAATTATTTTATTAGCGAAAATTTTCAAATCACTTTCATTGCATTTACCTACTTTTATAACAACAAATTCATCTCCGCCTAATCTACCTATCTTTACATTATCACTTGCAAACTTTAATAATATTTTAGAGACTTCCTTTAAAATTCCATCTCCCTCTTCATGCCCTAGTGAATCATTTAATCCTTTAAAGTTATCTAAATCAATAAATAAGAAATTGTATTCTATATTGTTCTTTTCTAACTCCTCTATATATTTTATTAACTTTCGTCTATTATATATTGATGTTAATTCATCATAATTAGCTAAATACTCCATTTTTTCAGAATTTGTCTTTATTTTGGTAACATCATTTATAATTATAAAGAAAAATCCTTGTTCGATTTTATTTATCGTTATAACTCCCCAATTCTTGTTAGGGAACTCAATTTCCTTGTCTATCATCACTTGAGAATTAACTTTAATTTCGTTTAAATGTTTTAGTATAATTTCCTTAATGTGTATATCTTGACGTAAAATTGTTGTAATATTTTCCCCTTCCCATTTATTAATATTTAACATATTACTAGCTGCTCTATTTATATCAATAATTTCTCCATCTATAACTTTATTATTATCATCCCTAATGACCTTACAGTAAATAAACCCATTAGTCATTGTATTAATAACGCCTCTATGTTTTGACTCACTATTTTCAACTTTTAAATTTGCACTATTTACTCTTTCAAGCATATTATTTATATTAATTTTTAAATCACTAATTTCATCATTGATATAATCTTGTGAAATTCTCTTTAATTTATAGTCATCTCCACTTATATTATGAACTGAGCTATTTACAGAAATTATTCTTTTTATTATCTTATTCTTAATAAATACATATAAAATTATATTTATTGATATAGCTACTGATATTACAATAATCAAAAATGTTTTAAATTTCTCATGTATTGAGTTCTCAACTTCTTTAGTCTGCTTTACTTTAATAAATATTTCCTCATCATTATTAATACTATTAACTACAGAATGACTTGTTATTGTATCTGTACCATATTCAAATATATACTCTATCCCTTCAGGTGTAATTACGTTAGCTTTATTATCCTCATATGCTTCATTAGCTAACTCTACTTTACTATTAGTGCTTTTACCTATTTTCGCTAAAATATTAGCATCTATTTTTTTCGCAAATACAGCATAGTTATTATTATCATCCAACTTCTTATAACTAACTCCATAATAATTTCCATCAATATACATAGTTCCACTCGAACTATTTCTATCTTTTAAAATGCTACTATTTACTTTATTTATAATCTCCCCATATACATCTGAATAACTATTATCTTCAAAAAAAATATTCTTAACACTATTATTTTCGTAATTAAAATCACATTTAAAATCTATAACATTAGCTTTGAAAATATTATTTATATACACATCAATAATATCCTTATATTCATCATCTACTTGTATATGAATTAACTCATTATAAAAATTAATTTCATCGTCTATCTCACCTATCATTTCTTTAAATCTAGCTCTTACACCAGTTGTTATTTCTTTCGACCTTAACTTTTCACCTTCAACAGCTCGTTTTTGAAATCCAAAAAGAAAAGTTACACTTACACATAACGCAACTATTAACGCAACCCCATACGTAAAAGCTATTTTTTTCGATAGTTTCATACTCCACCCCTCACCATAATTTTCCATACTCTATTATAATTATACTAATATTACTCTTTTTTTTCAATCTGAATAATAAAAGTCAATTACCAACGTTAGATTAAGCAAATCTCATAGAGATTTAATTTTCAATCTTACATTAATAATTGACTTTAAATTAGTGTTATATTTTTTCTTTTAGAATAAAGATAATTGGTTTGTATCACTCATGCCTTCTAAACAACCATGGTTATCTAATGTTTCAATAACTGTTTTAGATACCTTAGATCTATTTCTAAGATCTTCTTTAGAAATAAACTCTCCGTCTTTTCTAGCCTCTACAATAGATTTAGCTGCATTTTCTCCAACTCCTTGTAATGCATTTATTGGTGGTCTTAATGCATTACCCTCTATAATAAATTTAGTAGCTTCTGATTTGTATATATCTACTTTTAAGAATTTAAATCCTCTAACGCTCATTTCAAAACTTAGTTCTAAAACAGTTATCATTCCTTTATCCTTAACTGAAGCTTTATTTCCAAGTTCATATAATTCTTCTAAAGTTGCTTCCATAGCAGCTTCACCTTTACAAATTAAATCTGCATCAAAATCATCTGCTCTAACTGTAAAATACGTAGCATAATAAGCAAGTGGATAATGTACCTTAAAGTATGCAATTCTTACCGCCATCATAACATAAGCAACAGCATGACCTTTAGGGAACATGTACTTGATTCTTCTACAACTTTCTATATACCAATCTGGAACATCATTTTCCTTCATTGATTTTTCAAAGTCTTCTGTTAGTCCCTTACCCTTTCTTACACTTTCCATTATTGTAAATGCAAGTTTTGGAGGAACTCCCTTATACATTAAGTAAACCATGATGTCATCTCTTGTAGATATGCAATCTTTTAGTGTTGTATATCCTTCTTTTATAAAGTACTGTGCATTATTAAGCCAAACATCAGTACCATGAGAAAGTCCTGATATACGTACTAAATCAGCAAAACTTTGTGGCTGTGTATCTACAAGCATCCCTCTAACAAACTTTGTTCCAAACTCAGGTAATCCATATGAACCAACCTCACATTTTAGTTGTTCCCTAGTTACACCTAAAGCATCAGGTCTTGTAAATAAGCTAATAACTTCTGGGTCATTTAATGGAATACTTTTAGGATCAATACCTGTTAAATCTTGAAGCATTCTTATCATGGTAGGATCGTCATGCCCTAGTATATCAAGTTTTAATAATCTACCTGAAATTGAATGATAATCAAAATGTGTTGTTCTTACATCTGAAGTTACATCATCTGCCGGTTTTTGAATAGGACAGAAATTATATATTTCATTATCATTTGGAACAACCATGATTCCACCAGGATGTTGTCCTGTAGTTCTTTTAATTCCTGTACACCCTAATGTTAGTCTTTCTATCTCCGCATTAGATGCTCTTTTACCTCTTTCATCTAAATACTTTCTTACATATCCATAAGCAGTTTTTTCTGCAACAGTACCTATTGTACCTGCCTTGTATACATATCCTTCTCCAAACAATACTTCACAATACTTGTGAACTACTCCTTGATACTCTCCCGAGAAGTTAAGATCTATATCTGGTTCCTTATCTCCTTCAAATCCTAAGAATGTTTCAAAAGGTATATCATGACCTTCCTTTATATATAAAGTTCCACAATCAGGACAATTTTTATCTGGTAAATCTGCACCTGATGAAACTGAACCATCCATAAAGAATTCTGATTTTTTACAATTTGGACAAACGTAATGAGGTGGAAGTCCATTAACTTCAGTAATATCTGTCATAGTAGCAACAAATGATGATCCAACAGATCCTCTCGAACCAACTAAATATCCATCTTCTAGTGATTTAGCAACTAGCTTTTGTGCAATTAGATATAGAACTGCATATCCATTATTAATGATAGAGTTTAACTCTTTATCTAATCTCTTTTGTACTACTTCTGGCAAATTTTCTCCATAAATAGAATGTACTTTACTCATGGTCATATTTCTTATATCATCATCAGCACCTTCAATTTTAGGTGGATATGTCTCATCCGGAATTGGCTTTAACACCTCAATTTCAGCTGCTATTTCTTTTGGATTTTTAATTACAACCTCATATGCTGCATCTTTTCCTAAGTAAGCAAATTCTCTTAGCATCTCTTCTGTAGTTCTATAATATAAAGGTGCTTGATCATCTGCATCTGAGAATCCTTTCCCTGCCATTATTATTCTTCTAAAAGCTTCATCTTGTGGATCAAGAAAATGAACATCTCCAGTTCCTACTACTCTTTTATTCATAGATTTACCTAGTGCATAAATTTTTCTATTTATATCTCTTAGATTCTCTTCATCTTTTGCAATACCTTTTGCTATCATATATTTTGTATTGCCAATTGGTTGAATTTCTAAATAATCATAAAAGCTAGCAATTTCTTTTAATTCATCGTCAGATCTCCCATCTAATATTGCTCTAATTAACTCCCCAGCATCACAAGCTGATCCTATTATAAGACCATCTCTCATCTCTTGCAGCCTACTTCTTTTAGTTCTAGGATTCTTAAAGAAATTATCTATATGAGCTTCTGATACAAGCTTATATAAATTCTTTAATCCTTCTTGAGTTTTAGCTAATATTATTATGTGATATGATGTCATTCTTTTAACATCACCTTCTGATAAGAAACTATCATTTAGCTGCTTTAAAGTAAAAATCTCTTTATCTTCTCTTAGTCTTTTTGTAAATTCTAGTAATATATCTGCTGTGGCTTTTGCATCATCAACTGCTCTATGATGGTTATCAAGAGATATTCCTAGAGCTTTACAAACTAAATTAAGCTTTACTCTCTTTAATTCTGGCAACATAAACCTTGCAAGTGGAACTGTATCTACAATTGTATTATTAAATTCTAGACCAAAGTCTCTACAATTTTTCTTGATAAATCCTGTATCAAAACCTGCATTATGAGCTACAACTACAGCATCACCAACAAAATCTAAAAACTTAGGTAAAACTGTATCTATTCTCTCTTGTCCCTTTAACATCTCATCAGTAATTGATGTTAATTCTATTATTTTAAATGGTAACCTTCTTTGAGGATCAACAAAACTTGAGAAGTTATCAACTATCTCACCATTTTTAACTTTTACTGCACCAATTTCGATTATACTATCATTTACTGGTGAAAATCCTGTTGTTTCAATATCGAAAACAACATATTCATCTAATAAATCTTGCCCTTTTTCATTCAACGCAATTGGAATTCCATCATTTACTAAATATCCCTCGACGCCATAAAGAACTTTAATTTTATTCTTTTTAGCAGCTATTTGTGCATCTGGAAATGCTTGAACTACTCCATGGTCAGTAATTGCAATAGCTTCATGTCCCCACCTTGCAGCTCTTTCTACTAATGCCTTTACATTTGTAACACCATCCATAGCACTCATTGTTGTATGACAATGAAGCTCTATTCTTTTCTCCTGTGCTCCATCCATCTTTTCAGCCTTTTTAAGTTTTTCTATATCTCTACCAAATACAACAACTTCTTTTGCATAAGTATCAAAGGTTGCTTCTCCTCTTACTTTACAGTATAAGCCTTTCTTAACAGCCTCTAAAACAGCTTCTGTATCCTGTGGTTTTAAGAAGCACTTAACAGAAATTGAACTTGTTAAATCCGTAATAAAGAATGTTAATATTATTTTTCCTGTCTTTGTTTCAACAACTTCAGTTTTAAATACATCTCCAATTATTGTTACAACACCTGAAGTTTCATCTATTTCACTGATAGGAATTGATTGTGTTGATATACCTCTTCCCATAATAGTATTTTCATTTTTAGCTTCTTTCTTGAAATCTCTCTTTTCATAAGGCTTTTTACCATTATCACCTTGTTTAGATTCCTTCTTTTCTTTAGGTGCATTTGCTCTATCTTTAATTGCATTTTGATATGCTTCTTTTTCCTTCTGAGCCTTTGCATCATAATCAGGTGCTATATACAATGCTTCGTCGAATATAAGCTGAACTTGTGATGTTACTCCAAATATATCTTTTATTTCTCTTGAAAGTTCTTTTTCTATCCCTTTTTTCTTGAGAAAATCAGTTACCTCTTCATATCCATTGTAAATATACAATATGTTTTCTTTAACTTCCTTTTTCCCTGATAAAAACACACTTTTAGCTAATGGAGTTTTTTCTATAACATGCTTTATTGCATCAAAAAAGTATTTATCACATATTTCTTGAAGTGTAACGTTAGTTATATCTTGATAAAATACTACTTCCACAGTAACATCTATATGAATTAATTTTTGAATTACCTTTCTTATTTCTTCTTCTTCTTCTTGTGTTAATAATTCAGTTCCTTTTAATAACGCTTTTAATACGTTACTTTTCTTTAAGTATTGGAACTTTTGTATCTTAACACCTTTATCATATAAAGCTTCATTCTTATTAATTTCGAGGGTTATCAGCTTTAAAATATCATTGCTCATTTTATACTCCCCCTTTCTTCCTTATATATTTTATATCAATAATTGTTAAATTTAAAGTGGAATATTAATAATAAAAAATAACATTGACTATATCTATAGTATATGATAGCAAACATAGTATACCAAGAAGCATACTATAGCTAAGCAATATATTTAAGCTATATATAGCTGTATCTGCTGCTTTACTTTATGTCATACTAATACTATACTAAGTTCATAGCTTAAGGAAATCCTTTAGCAAACTTAATATCGCGGGATGGAGCAGTTGGCAGCTCGTTGGGCTCATAACCCAAAGGTCGTAGGTTCAAGTCCTGCTCCCGCAACCAAAAAACATTCTAATTACTAGGATGTTTTTATTTTATCCTTGATTTTACCCTTCCATTAAATAACCATTTACTTTTACTTATATGTGGACTATACTTGGTACATAGCTTAAGGAAATCCTTTAGCAACTTAATATCGCGGGATGGAGCAGTTGGCAGCTCGTTGGGCTCATAACCCAAAGGTCGTAGGTTCAAGTCCTGCTCCCGCAACCAAAAAAACATCCTATTTATTAGGATGTTTTTTCTTTTCTATTTTTCAAGCATTATGTCTAATATTTCTTTATCTGTTTCCTTCATTCCCATTTTACCAAGTCTACCTACAGCGCTAATAGTCTGTTCTATATCTTCTTTTAATATTCCTGTTTGTGCATCATATGATTTGTCTTTCATAGCAATATAGTGACCCATCATTGCTGCATCTACAGTTGTTGCTATTTTAGCACCACATGATGCTTTAGCTCCATCACATACTATTCCTGATATATTAGCTAATGTATTAGTAACTGTTTTATTAATTTGCTCTAACGTTCCACCTTCAAGATATGTAATAGCTGCCCCACTAGCACAACCTGCACTAACCGCTCCACAGAATGCTGAAAGTCTTCCTATACCTGTTTTCTGATGTATTGTCATAAGATTAGCAAATACTAGTCCTCTATAAAGTTTCTCATCTGATAATTCTTTTTCTCTTGCATATATAATAACTGGAATTGATGTAGTCATTCCTTGATTACCACTTCCTGAGTTAGTCATTACAGGTAATGAACTTCCACTCATTCTTGCTTCTGAAGCTGCTGCTGCATAAGCCTTTAGTTTTGGTACTATTCCATCACCTATATAATTTTCTAAAATTACTTTTCCTATACCAACACCATAATTTCCTGTTAAACCCTCTTCTGCAATAGCAATGTTATACTTAATTTGCATATCTAAAACATCTTTTATTTCCTTAATATCTACAGTATTAGCAAATTCAAAGATTTGCTTAACATTTAGTATTCTTCTATCAACAAATAATCCTAGATATTTATCTGTAGATTCTTCAATTAAGAATATAACTTCTTCATTCTTTGTAATTCTACATATATTATTGTGTGCATATTTTATTTCTACATTAACACTTTCTTTTTCTGAATATACTTTTACTACAATATGAAGCTGAATATCAGTATCCATTGCCTCTACTGTACAATATTGTGTATTCATTAGTTCATTTGATTTTTCTATTGCCTCTTTACTTACAGTATTTATAACTTCTAGACCCTTATCAGCTTTTCCAGCTAAAATCCCTATAATTGCACTTGCTTTAATTCCAACTAAGTTCCCTGTATTAGGAACAGTAACACACATAGCATTTTTTATTATATTCCCACTACATCCTACTTCAACTTTAATCGGCATGCATCCTAGGACTTCTCTTGCTTTCGCTGCTGCATAAGCTATAGCAATCGGTTCAGTACACCCCATAGCTGGTACTAATTCTTCTTCAAGTATCTTTAAATATGATTCATATATATTATTATCCATTATTTTCCCCTTATCTAACTTTAACTTTTGTAAATTTATATACTACTCATTATAACATCAAGCTCATATTAGAACTAGATGGGGATGTATAACAATTAAAAATTTAAAATGATTCTTTTAAAATCACAACCTTAATTTTTAAATTTATATCCATCTGTATATTAAAAAGACACCTTACGATATAAAGTGTCTTTATTTTTATTTAAATAAATTAATTATTTCTTCATTGGTTAAACCATCTATCTTTATAGAATTCATATTTTCATTACTCATTACACTATCAATTAATTTCTTTTTATCTTCTTGAAGCATCGTAATTTTCTCCTCAATAGAATCGTGAGCTATTAATTTTATTACTTCAACAATATTTTTTTGACCTATTCTATGTGCTCTATCCGTTGCCTGATTTTCTATTGCTGGATTCCACCAAGGATCAAAGTGAATAACTAAATTAGCTGATGTTAAATTAAGACCTGTGCCTCCTGCTTTTAATGATATTAAAAATACTTTTATATCATTATTTTCATTAAATTCATTTACTAATTTAACTCTTTCTTTTGCTGGAGTAGCACCATCTAAGTACACGTATCTTATTCCTTCAGATTTCATTTCTTCTCCAATATTTTTTAATACTGATGTAAACTGGGAGAATAGTAATATCTTTTTATTATTTTCTACTGCCGACTTTGTTATCTTTACTGCTTCTTTAAGTTTACCACTCCCACCTTCATATCCATCAACTATAAGTGATGGATCTAAACATAATTGTCTAAGTTTTGTTAGATATGAAAATACAGTTATCGAATCCTCTGAACCCTTACTTAAATTATTTCTAACTTCTTTCATGTAAGATTTATATATTTGTTTTTGACTATCTGTCATCTCTATTAAATATTTTTTCTCAATCTTATCTGGAAGCTCCTTAGCTACATCCTTTTTCTCTCTTCGTAATATAAATGGGTTTATTAATGATTTCAATATATTAATCTGATTAGTATTTTTAATAAACTCCTTTTTAAATCTTAAGTTATCATATAGAAACCCTGGCATTAGAAAGTCAAATATAGACCATAGTTCCATTAGATTATTTTCTATCGGCGTTCCAGTTAATGCTATTCTACACTCTGCATTTATACTTTTGACTACCTTAGTAATTTGAGACTCGTGATTTTTTATATTTTGAGCCTCATCAATAATACAATAGTTAAACTTCTTATCACTATACTTAAAAATATCATTTTTTAAAGTTCCATAAGATGTTAATATAACGTCATATTTTTTATAATCTTTTATAACCTTATCTCTTACTTCTTTATCTCCATGAACTATTCCAACTTTAATTGTAGGAGCAAAACATTCAAACTCAGCTCTCCAATTATATATTAATGACGTCGGAACAATAACTATACTTTTATATTTCTTTTTTGAAAGTAAAAATGCTATAGTTTGAATAGTCTTACCAAGGCCCATTTCATCAGCTAAAATACCACCAAACCCTAACTCTGATAAAGAATTAAGCCAATTGTACCCTATTTTTTGATAATCTCTAAGTTTAGCTTTTAAATTCCTAGGACTTATTATTTTATTATTTATCCTATTTAGTAACTTCTCTTTTATATTTTCTACTGCCTCATTACCTCTAATAAAACCTAATTTTCTTGTCTTTATAAATTCATCTATAAGTACTAACTTATTACTATCTATTTCAATTCCATCTAAATCAAACTCTTTTTCATTAGTAACTAACGATACTAAATTTAAAAACTCTCCAACATATTCATCTTCTAAATCTAAAAAATTATTATTTCTTGTCTTGTAGAATCTTTCTCCTGATTCTTTAGCTTGAATTATGCTATTAAGTTCACTATTTTCTATCCCTTCGAAATTGTATTTCAAATAAAACTGTCCATGATCTTCATCTATATATGATTTTAAGTTTGATGCTTTAAGTACCTTTACATTTCTAAATTCTTTTGATAAATAGATATTACCTAGCTTACTTAATGAAGCTAACCCATAACTTAATAAATTATATACCTCTTCATCATTTCCTATAAATGTGAATATACCATCTTTTCTAATAAATCTAAGTCTCTCTAACTCAAAACTTATTTTTTCTTCCCACTTATAGTCTCTTAAATAATTATTAGATTTATCTTGTAATATATCTATTATTTCTCCACTATAATCAACTTTCACTCTGCAATAAAGTTCTTCTCCATTTCTTTCAAAATAGAATTTAGGTGTTAATACCTTTTTACTAAATTGTCTTATAGCTTCATCTAAAATAATATCTTTAGTAATTTTATTTATATTATATAAGACTTTAGACAATTCATCCTTATCCTTCTTATATACAATCTGGCCCTTACTTTTTAACTCTTTATAAAGTGGTCCATAAAATTTAGTCTGTTCACAATTTGGTAGATATATCTTTCTATCATATAAAAATACACCTAGCTTATTATCAAGAGCAATTGGAAACTTCTTTTTTGTTGTTAAAACTATCTGGTTATTTACTTCTTTCAAAGTAAATCCAATAGGAAGATTGTCATAAATTAATTCTGATGTATAATCTAAGTACTCATAATTTAAAGTTACCTTCTTGCTCTTATCTAGTAATAATAATAATTCCTGTAATTTTTCTTGAGATAATCTTATTAGCCTGCCCTCAATAGCTTTTTCTTTTTTATTATTTAAATTTCTATTTTTATCTACATAATCTTTTAAAAACATTAAAACCTTCATATCATCTAAGGAAATTTCATGCTTAAAAGGATTATATCTAAACTCATGATTTATAATAATAGATTTATTTTTGCATACATTATCTAAAAATTCTTCTAATGAACTAATTATATACGTTACTTTTTCACCAATCCTAAGTTCTAGCTCATAATATTCAATAGTAGATTTCTTAATACACTTTAATTTTATATCTATTATTAGCTTCTCTTTCTTCGAATAATTACTTTTTTCTTTTACTAACTCTTTCTTGTCTTGTTTTTGAGAAAGTTTATCTTCTGCCAGGCTATAGAATTTATGTACTGTTGCTATACTATGCTTACATAAATATGTACTACTAAGTTTTGAGTTTTCCTGAGTATCCTCACAGTTGCACATAGCACCTACTAACTTCCCTTTTTTCATATCTACCTTTAGATGTGAATTATAACTTTTACTTTTATCTTCATCACTTACTTTTCCATAGATGTGATAAATTCCATCTATATTTTTTCCTTTAATATTAGATACTAAATTTCTTTCAAATAATAATTTCCCATCATTTTTTGAACTACTAAATGATGCTCCTAAAATTATATCTCTTAATTCTTTTATCTTCACTATTGCCACCTCCCCATACATATACATTTTATCTACTTACTTATACTACGCATTTAATCACCAAAAAGGACAGTACCATTACTTTTAGTACTGTCCACATTATTATATTTTTATTAAAGCAGCTCTATTTCTTTCATAAGCTCTTCAACTAAATCTTCTTCTTTAACTTTTTTAATAATAACGCCTTTTTTGAATATTATACCTTCGCCTTTTCCACCAGCAATTCCAATATCAGCTTCCCTAGCTTCACCAGGACCATTAACTACGCATCCCATAACAGCTACCTTTATTGCTTTATTCATGCCTTCAAGTCTTTTTTCAACTTCCTGTGCAATACCAATTAAATCAATTTGAGTTCTTCCACATGTAGGACATGATACAAATTCAAGTGCTTGTTCTTTCAATCCTAAGCAATATAACATTTCTTTTGCTACTTTAATTTCCTCAATTGGATCTGATGTTAATGATACTCTTAATGTATCTCCAATACCTTCAGCTAATAATGTGCCGATTCCTATTGATGATTTTATAGTACCTCTAAATGGAGTTCCTGATTCAGTTACTCCAAGATGAAGAGGATAATTGCAGCTTTCAGACATAAGTCTATAACTTTCAATCATCATTTTAACATTTGATGACTTTATTGAAATTACTATATCCTTAAAATCTAAATCTTCTAGTATTTTCACATGTCTTAATGCAGACTCTACTAGACCTTTAGGTGTTGGCTTGCCATCTCTTTCTAAAATATCCTTTTCTAAAGATCCAGAGTTTACACCTATTCTTATTGGAATATTTTTAGACTTACAAGCTTCAACAACAGCCTTAACTCTATCTTCTGAACCTATATTACCAGGATTAATTCTAATCTTAGAAATACCATTTTCAACTGCCTTTAATGCTAATCTATAATCAAAGTGAATATCTGCAACAACAGGAATTGGTGACTTAGCACAAATCTCTTTTAAAGCTTCAGCAGCTTCCATATCCGGAACTGCACATCTTACTATCTGACATCCTGCTACGTATAATTCTCTAATTTGATTAAGTGTTGCTTCTGCATCTCTTGTATCTGTATTAGTCATTGATTGAATTGTTATAGGTGCATCTCCACCTATATATATATCACCAAGTTTAACTTTTCTTGTTTCTTTTCTATCCATTTCTTTCATCTCCTAAAATTGTACCGGGAATAAAATATCCTTTACGCATATAAATGCCATGAATCCCATGAGTATAACCCAGAATACATTTGTTATTCCATTCTTTATCTTTTCTGGTATTTCTCTACCTGAAATCATTTCAAGTAGTATCATAACAGATGTACCTCCATCTAGAACAGGTATTGGTAAAAGATTCATTACCGCAAGGTTAACACTTATAAATGCTAATAAGTTAAATAATGAAAGCATACCATTTTCAGCTGCTTTACCTGTCATTTTTATAATCGTAACTGGTCCACCTACATCAGTCATTAAATTAGCTTTTCCAGTAACTATCATGCCTAATGACTTAAATGTAGTTACTATATCAGACATTCCTGATTTAAAACTAAATCCTAAACTATCTATAATTGATGGATTTTGATCATAATTAAATGCTATACCTATTAGATAGCTATTATCTTCTGCTTTTTCTGGTACTATTGTTATTTCCTTTTGCTGACCATTTCTATCTACAAGTAATGTTACTGGCTCAGTCTTCCCAAGATTAACTTCTAAAACAACATCTTTAGATGTCCATGCTTTACTACCATTAACCTTTAATATATCATCACCTACTTGTAATCCTGCTTTTTCTGCTGGTGAACCAACTTTCACTTCCCTTAAGCTAGTTTCAGCTAACCCTATATTATAATTTACTACCGTATATGCTCCTACAGCAAAAGCCAAGTTCATTACAGCTCCAGCAAGTAAAATTGTTATTCTTCTCCACTTTGCAATACTCGAAAAACTTCCTTTATCATTTACATTTTCGTTTTCGCCGTATAAGTCTACAAATCCTCCGATAGGTAGTATTCTTAATGAAAATGTTGTTTCCTTACCCTTATAGCTCCAAATTTTTGGTCCCATACCTATTGCAAACTCATGAACCGTAACTTTGTGCATTCTAGCTACTATGTAATGTCCAAATTCATGGACTAAAATAAGCAAACTAAACCCTAATATAGCCATTACCCAATACATTAATTCGTCCTCCTAACTATTCCATCTATTTCTTATATATTCTCTTACTTTTTCATCTAAATCAAGTATATTCTCTAGTGTTACGTCTTTTTCTTTATAATTTTTAAATTTCTCCATACATTCTTCAATAATATCTCCAATTTGAAGGAATGATATTTTTTTATTTAAGAATATTTCAACTAACTCTTCATTTGCTCCATTTAGTATAGTTGGCATTAATCCACCTTCCATACCAGCTTTAAATGCAAGCTTTAAACATTTAAATGTTTCTAAATCTGGCTTTTCAAATGTTAAATTTCCTACTTCAAATAATGATAGTGGTTTCGCAATTTGTTCAACTCTATTAGTTCTATTAATTGCATATTGAATAGGTAACCTCATATCTGGTGAACCCAATTGAGCTATAATACTAGCATCCTTAAATTCAACACCTGAATGAACTATACTTTGCGGATGAACACAAACTTCAATATTTTCATATGGACAATCAAATAAGAAATGTGCTTCAATAACTTCTAAGCCTTTATTCATTAAAGTAGCTGAATCTATTGAAATTTTTCTCCCCATATTCCATTTAGGATGTTTTAAAGCCTGCTCCACAGTTACTTCTTTTAACTGCTCTAACTTTTTCCCTCTAAATGGACCACCTGATGCTGTAAGAATTATTTTATTTATGTCCTTATCAGAATACCCACTTAAAGATTGAAATATTGCACTATGCTCAGAATCAACAGGATATATCTTAATTCCATATTCCTTAGCTTTTCGCATAACAAGCTCTCCAGCTACAACTAGAGTTTCCTTATTAGCTAATGCAATATCCTTTTTAGCTTCAATTGCTGCTAATGTAGGCTTTAACCCTATCATTCCTACAATAGATGTAACTACCATATCTATCTCTTCTAATGATGCTATCTTTTCTAAGCCTTCCATACCTTCAACAACTTCTATATCATACCCTTTTTCTTTTACAAATTCATCAATTGCAATAAAACCTTCCCTACTCATCATTCCTACATATGATGGTTTAAATTCGTTAATTATTTCCTTCATTTTATCTATAGATGAATTTGCAGTAATTCCTGCTACCTTTATTTTTTCAGTTGATTTTCTTATACAGTCTAAAGTTTGTGTTCCTATAGACCCAGTTACTCCTAATATAGAAATGCTTCTCATCTTTACCTCCTGATGTGTATCATGTATTATAAATTATGTCTTTTGCAAGCATACAATAGATAGGTCCAATCATCATACCTAATAATCCAAATATATTAAGACCTATATATATTGATAGAAAAACTATTAACGGATGCAATTCAAGCTTACTACTTAAAAATTTTGCTTCAAGTATCTCTTTTACAACTATTAATAAAATATATAATATTATAAATCCTATAGCTGTAAAATAGTTCTTCATTACTATATTGTATATTATTATTGGTATAAAAACAATTATTGTACCTACATAAGGTAAAATATCAATTACAGCACCAAAAACGGCTAGAAATATTGGTCTATCAACTCTTAGCATAATAAAACCTATACTCATAATTAGTGCTGATACTAATATTAAATTTCCTTGAACAACAACAATCTGTTTTAAATTTTTATTTTTAACCTTTAATCTTACTAAAAACTTCTCAGGTATTATTCTAACTAAAAAATCATAAATTTTACCCTTATCAACTAAAAAGAAGAATGTAAATACATTTGCTACAAAATAACTCATTAAACTTTCCCCAGTCATTATTGCGCCTTCTTTAATTATGGAACTCCCCCCAAATTTACTTAATGTACTTATAAAATTATCAACATCTAAATCAAATATACTTCTGAAATTCATTAAAAAATCTTTTACTACCTCTTCATTTGTCTCTATTAAATTTTGTACCATCTCAATAATATAATTACCAAAATAAATTGCTATTCCTATAAATAGCAAATTTATTATTAACACACTCAAAAATGATGCTATATGTTTATTAACTTTAATTGTATTAAGTATATTATATACTGGTGTAGCTGAAATAACTAAAACTAACACAATGAAAAATGGTTTAAAATAACTTTTCAATGTAAATGTAACAAATGCTACTATTGCAAACAATATACCTAGTGATATAAGCCTCTTATATTCCTCACTAATATTCATAATCATCTCCCCTTATAAATTATGTATATTAGTCCTTAATAAATAGTATTCACTAATTAATAGCATAAACTCTATTATATACTCCTAAAAATAAAAAAGATTAATTATCAACATGTAATTAAATCGCTGTAACATTTAAGTTAACAAACATACTTAATTATAACTTGATAATTAATCTTTTCCTTTAATATGCTAAATTCATTGTGAATTTAAATTTATAAAACTAGTACTAATGCTAAATAGTAGAATACTACTAATGCATTAAATAAAATTGAATCAAATCTATCTAATATTCCACCATGACCTGGAATTAGATTACTATAATCTTTAATCCCAACATATCTCTTTATCGAAGATGCAACTAAGTCACCAAATTGACCTGCAACCCCTGTTAATAATCCTATAATAACAAAGTGTATAACTGCAACATGTGGCACATATTTTGATACTATCATTCCGTATATTCCACATAGTAATGCACTTCCTAATAATCCGCCTATAGATCCTTCAACAGTTTTCTTTGGACTAACTTCAGGACAAAGTTTTCTCTTACCAAACAGTCTTCCTGCATAATAAGCAGCAGTATCTGCTCCCCATGATCCTAGGAATACTAACCATATTAGAAATCTTCCACCTTCCATTGAATCAATAGCTGGTAGGAATGAAAATAGGAATGCTACATATACAAACCCTATTATTGTTAATGCTGAATCTATAAATGTTATTTTTAAATTAATTACAGGTATAATTAAAGCTATAATTGTAGCTAAAATTAATATCAATAATATTTTATCATATCCATCAACTAAATATAGACAAGCTATTAATATATACCCAATATATGATATTGGTTTGAAATTTTTATTTTTTACTGCATTATAAAACTCATGTAATCCAATTACTGATAAAGCTATTGTTAATAACTTTAATGGTAGACCACCTAAGAATATAAATATTATTATAGGAGCAATAAAAATAGCTCCTAAGTATCTATTATCAGATTTCATATCTTCACCTCTAAGCCTTTACTCCGCCATATCTTCTATCTCTGTTTTGGAAGTCATATATTGCTTGATTTAAATGTTCTTCTGTAAAATCTGGCCAACAAATATTAGAATACCAGAATTCTGAATATGCACATTGCCATAAAAGGAAATTAGATATTCTTTGTTCTCCTGATGGTCTAATGATTAAATCTGGATCTGGCATTCCTTTTGTGAATAAATAGTTCTCAAAATATGCTTCAGTTAATTCTTCAGCCTCAACCTTACCATCTTTTACATCTATCGCAAAAGCTTTAGCAGCCCTTAATATTTCATCTCTTCCACCATAATTAAATGCAATATTTAAAGTTATTCCAGTATTATCCTTAGTTAATTCCAAGGCATTTCTAAGACCCTCACTACACTCATTAGGTACCTTTGTCATATCCCCACTCATTTTTAATATAACATTATTACTATGTAATGCTCTTACTTCAGTATTTAAATATTCAGCTAATAATTTCATAAGTGCACTAACTTCATCTTTCGGTCTCTTCCAATTTTCAGTTGAAAAAGCATATATAGTTAAATATCTTACACCTAATTTATCTGCCTCTTTTAAAACCTTTCTTATTGTCTCTACACCAGCTTTATGTCCCATAGTTCTTGGTAACTTTCTTTGCTTTGCCCATCTACCATTACCATCCATTATAATTGCTATGTGCTGTGGGATATTATTCATGTCTATTTCATTAGACTTTATTATATTATTACTCTTTTTAAATAATCTTAACATAAAATATCCTACCTCTTATTTAATAATATAATTCCATATAGAGTAAAAAAACCTGCCCAAGAGCAGGTTTTATATATATCTAGTTGCTCTAGATAAGCTAACTAAGTATAAGGATTTATTAACTAAATTCCCACCTAGTTTGTCAGTTATATTGACATTATTTCTTTTTCTTTAGCAGCTACTTTATTATCAACTTCTTTAACAAAAACATCTGTTTTCTTTTGAACTGTTTCTTCTGATGTTTTTACTTCATCATCAGAAATATGTCCGTCTTTCTTTAATGCTTTAATCTTATCATTAGCATCTCTTCTAATTGATCTAATTGCTACTTTAGCATCTTCTCCTGCTTTTTTAACATTCTTAACAAGATTTTTTCTTGTTTCTTCTGTTAATTCAGGAACAACTAGTCTAATTATAGAGCCATCATTTGAAGGATTTATACCTAAATCAGACTTTAATAATGCTTTTTCAATATCTTTTAATAATGGTTTTTCCCATGGAGTAATAACTAATACTCTTGGTTCTGGTGCAGATATGTTTGCCACTTGACTAATAGGGCACATACTTCCATAATATTCAACTTGTACTCTATCAAGCATTGTTGGGTTTGCTCTTCCAGCTTTCATAGTTGATAAATCTGAGTCTAATACATTTAAAGTTTTTGTCATTTTCTCTTCAGCTTGCTTAAAAATGTCTTTTACCATAATATCCTCCTTTTACTTTGATACTAACGTTCCTATTTTTTGACCTGAAATTGCTTTTTTGATGTTTCCTTCGCCTTCAAGACCAAAAACTAAGATTGGAATGTTGTTATCCATACATAGTGAAGTAGCAGTAGAATCCATAACTTGTAATCCTTGCTCTAATACTTGTATATATGTTAGTTTATCATATTTTTTAGCGTCTGCATACTTATGCGGATCTTTATCGTAAACTCCATCAACCTTCTTAGCTAATAATATAACATCAGCTTCGATTTCTGCAGCTCTTAATGCAGCAGTTGTATCAGTTGAGAAGTAAGGGTTTCCAGTTCCGGCAGCAAATATTACTACTCTACCCTTTTCTAAGTGTCTAACAGCTCTTCTTCTTATGAAAGGTTCAGCAATTTCTTTCATTTCAATTGCAGTTTGAACTCTTGTCATAACACCTACAGATTCAAGTGAGTCTTGAAGTGCTAATGCATTAATACAAGTTGCAAGCATTCCCATATGGTCTGCTGTACTTCTATCCATACCTTCTCCACTTCTACCTCTCCAAATGTTTCCGCCACCTACTACTAATCCAACAGAAACACCCATTTCTACTAAATCTTTAACTTCTAAAGCTATTCTCTTAACGATATCAAAATCAAATCCAAATCCAGCTGTACCAGCTAAAGCTTCTCCAGACACCTTAAGTATAACTCTGTTATATGCACACTTATTCATAATATCCCTCCACATAATTAATCTGACTTGTTTTTTTAAAAAAAGAGAACACGAAAAGTGTTCTCTTTGACATTACTTACTCATCTTAGCAACTTCTTCTGCAAAGTTATCTTCTGCCTTTTCGATTCCTTCTCCTCTTTCAAATCTTACGAATTTTGAAATAGTAATTGGAGAACCAACTTCTTGTGATTTTTCTTGAAGATATTTAGTTATGCTCTTATCTCCATCTTTAACCCAAGCTTGGTCTACTAAGCATACTTCTTTGTAGTACTTTTGAATTCTTCCAGTAACCATTTTTTCAACGATTGCTTCTGGTTTTCCTTCATTTAGAGCTTGAAGTCTGTAAACTTCTCTTTCTTTCTCTAAAGATTCGTTATCTACTGATGTTCTATCTAAGAATAATGGGTTAGCAGCAGCAACTTGCATGCATAATTCTCTAGCAACTTCTGCAACTACAGGGCTTTCAGTTTCGCAAGCAAGCTCTACAGCTACTCCGATTCTTCCGCCACCGTGGATGTAGCTAGTGATAGCTCCATTTTCGATAGTTAACTTTTCAAATCTTCTAACTGTCATGTTTTCGCCAAGCTTAGCGATTAAAGCAGTTAAAGTTTCGTTTACTGTAGCGTTTTCATCATACTTCTCAGCAGTTAATTCTTCTACAGTTGTAGCAGATGTTGTTGAAGCCATTTCAGCAACTCTGTTAGCAAAAGCAACGAATTCTTCGTTAGCAGCAACGAAATCTGTTTCACAGTTAACTTCTACGATACCAGCAACTTTATTGTTTTCTGAAACGAAAGTAGCAACTATTCCTTCAGCGGCAACTCTACCAGCTTTCTTAGCAGCAGCAGCTAATCCCTTTTCTCTTAATATTTCAACAGCTTTTTCAACATCTCCTTGAGATTCTACTAAAGCCTTCTTGCAGTCCATCATTCCTGCGCCAGTTGTTTCTCTTAGTTCTTTAACTAATTTAGCACTTATCATTGTAATTTCCTCCTTAAATTTCGAGATTTTACCTTATTATTTAGGTTAAGAGGTAGATATAAACCTACCTCTTAAAAATATTACTCAGCTAATTGTTCGCCTTGTCTTCCTTCAATTATACCGTCAGCCATTTTAGCAGTTATTAATTTAACAGCTCTGATAGCATCATCGTTACCAGGAATTACGTAATCTACTTCTTCTGGATCACAGTTAGTATCTACGATAGCTACTACTGGAATTCCTAAGCTCTTAGCTTCTGAAATAGCGTTCTTTTCTTTTCTTGGGTCAACTATGAACATAGCTCCAATGTTAGCAACGTCTAAGTTTCTGATTCCACCAAGGTTGTTTGTAAGCTTTTCCATTTCGCCCATTAACTTGATAACTTCTTTCTTAGGTAAAACTTCGAAAGTTCCATCAGCTTGCATTTTTTCGATATCTTCTAATCTCTTAATTCTAGTTTTGATTGTTTGGAAGTTAGTTAACATTCCACCTAACCATCTGTTGTTTACGAAGTGCATGTTTGATCTTATAGCTTCTTCTTGAATAGCTTCTTGAGCTTGTTTCTTAGTTCCAACAAAAAGGATATCCTTTCCGTCTACTGAAACTTCTTTAATGAAGTTATAAGCTTCGTCTACCTTCTTAACAGTCTTTTGAAGATCTATGATATATATTCCGTTTCTTTCTGTGAATATATAAGGAGCCATCTTAGGGTTCCATCTTCTTGTTTGGTGACCAAAGTGTACACCAGCTTCTAATAATTGTTTCATTGATATTACTGACATTATTTATTCCTCCTGGTTTTTCCTCCACTGTTATCATCCTTGTAAGAAACTCAAAAATCCTGAGCACCGCTCTTACCAAATCAACAGTGTGTGTATTATTTCCTATGATAGTATAACATAAGCTATTTATTGTAGCAAGGACTTTTTTCTAATTATTTCATCAAAAAAGGAGCCATTATTTTGGCTCCTTTTAAAAATATGTAATATTATCTGATTTTATTTAATTCATCCATAAGCTTGTCATTTAAGATCTTAATATGAGTTCCCTTCATACCTAATGATCTTGATTCAATAACACCAGCACTTTCGAATTTTCTTAAAGCATTAACAATAACACTTCTTGTTATTCCTACTTTGTCTGCTATCTTAGATGCAACTAGTAAACCTTCATTTCCATCTAACTCTTGGAAAATATGTTCTACTGCTTCTAACTCTGAATAAGATAATGTTCCAATAGCTAATTGAACAACTGCTTTCTTTCTAGCAGCATCTTCTAATTCACTTTGCATAGATCTTAGAATTTCCATTCCAACAACTGTAGCACTATATTCAGCTACTACTAAATCTTCATCTGTAAATTCTTTTGCAAATCTACCTAATACTAATGTTCCTAATCTTTCTCTGTTTCCAATGATAGGAACTATTGTAGAAACCTTATCTTCCATAATGCAGTTTTCACTACCATCTAATACACAGTTTCCTAATGCTTTAACATTTGCATTAGTATCATTTATGTTTAATAATTCTTCATTATATTCTGTTGGGAATCTCTTTTCATTTTCGACATGCTTTTTCATTAAATCACATTCGAAATTTTCTAAAAAGCTATGTCCTATTACTTTGCCTTTTCTACTTAAAACATAAACGTTAGCAGATAATACTTCACTTAATAGTACACAGATATCTTCAAATGCTACAGTTTCTGTCCCATTTTTTTGAAGAATTCTATTTAATTTTCTTGTTTTTTCTAATAATGACATCATAGTTTCATCCTCCTAATATAGTATATATATTGGCTATATAAATTGTTAGAAAATTCTAAATAATTTTAATTGTTCCTCTTTTCATACAAGCACTCAACTAGAATACCATATGATTCGTTATTTTTCAACAATATTATTTACAATTCGGAATTTGGATGAATAATGATGTCATAATTATTAAATTGTCTTATTGTAATTGATTTCTTTTTTCTTAATTGTTATTTTTTCTCTTCTTTTTCTGAATAAATTTTATTTTTACATTCTGTATTAGCACAAGCTAAATAATCACCTTTAGCTTTACTGTATTTTTTAACCATATAAGTTCCACATTCTGGGCATTTATCTTTTGTAGGTTCAAACCATGATACAAAGTCACAATTAGGATATCCACTACATCCAAAGAAGTTTTTACCTTTTTTACTTCTTTTCGCTAAAACCTTACCATTACATTTAGGACATGGTGCTTCTATTTCTTTAACTATTGGTTTTGCATTTTTACATTCTGGGTATCCAGGACATGCTAAGAAGTTTCCGTATCTACCTCTTTTTATAACCATCATTCTTCCACACTTATCACATGGAACATCAGATACCTTGTCTTCTATTACAACTTTAGATACTTCTTTTTCAGCTTTTTCAATAGCTATTTTTAAAGGTGCAAAGAATTCATCAACTACAGCTTTCCACTCTGTACTTCCCTCTTCTATGTCATCTAACTTTCTTTCCATATCAGCAGTAAAGTCAACATCTACTATTTGAGTGAAATATTCAGTAAGCATGTTATTTACTATAAACCCTAACTCAGTAGGTATTAATATCTTCTTTTCTCTATTAACATAATCTCTTGAAGTTAAAGTTGATATTGTAGGTACATATGTACTTGGTCTACCAATCCCCTTTTCCTCTAACAACTTAACGAATGAAGCTTCTGTATACCTTGCAGGTGGTTGCGTAAAATGTTGTTTACCATCTATCGATTCTTTACTAACGACTTCACCTTCAACTAATACCGGCATTGTTACTGAATCATCATCTTCTTCAGTTGAATATTCATATAGTTTCATAAATCCATCAAAACTAATTGTAGATCCAGATGCCTTTAATTTATAATCACCATTAGTGAAATCTACTGAATTCGTGTCTAATTGACATGATGCCATTTGACTTGCTACAAACCTCTTCCAAATAAGTGAATATAATTTGAATTGTTCTGGCGTTAAATTAGCTTTAGCAATTTCTGGAGTAATCTCTACATGTGTAGGTCTTATTGCTTCATGGGCATCTTGAATATTTTTCTTACCTTTATATATTCTTTTTTCCTTAGGAGCATATTCCTCACCATAATTACTATTTATAAATTCTAATGCATTATTTTGAGCTTCATCTGATATTCTCATAGAATCAGTTCTCATATATGTGATTAAACCTACTGTTCCAAACCCCTTAACTTCAACTCCTTCATAAAGCACTTGTGCTACTGACATTACTTTCTTTGTCGTAAAGTTAAGTTTTCTTGATGCATCTTGTTGAAGTGTACTTGTAGTAAATGGTGCTAAAGGATTTCTAACCTTTTTCCCCTTCTTAATCTTGTCTACTACAAAATCATTCACTTCTAAATCTTTAATTATTGTATCTGCTTCTTCTTTTGAAGTAATTTTAATTTTTTTACCTTTATAAGAATTAAGCTTTATATCAAATTTCTTTTTTTCTTTCTTTAATTTACAATCAACTGTCCAGAATTCTTCTGGTATAAATGCTTTAATTTCCTCTTCTCTATCGCAAATAAGTTTTAATGCAGCTGATTGAACTCTACCTGCACTTAATCCCCATCTTACATTTCTCCATAAGATTGGACTTATTTCATATCCAACTAATCTATCTAATACTCTTCTAGCTTGCTGCGCATCTACTAGATTAATATTAATTTTTCTAGCTTCCTTTATTGATGTCTTTACTGCACTCTTAGTAACTTCATTAAAAACTATTCTACAAGTATCATTCTCATCAATTTTTAATAAATTAGCTAAATGCCATGATATAGCTTCTCCTTCACGGTCGGGGTCAGTCGCAAGATAAATTTTATCTGCTTTTTTAGCAGCTTTTCTTAACTTACTTATTAATTCACCTTTTCCCCTTATAGTAATATACTTAGGATTATAATTATCCTCTATATCTACACCTAATTTACTTTTCGGTAAATCTCTAACATGACCCATAGACGCTTCAACTATGTAATTTTTTCCAAGATATTTACCGATTGTTTTTGCCTTAGCAGGAGACTCAACAATTACAAGATTTTGACCCATATATACAAACTCCAGTACAAGTACGGAGTCTACACCCCCTTAAATTTAAGTTAATTTAGCATAAAAGTTGCCTGGTAGGCAAATTATTTCCTTTGTGTTTTGCATTTCAAATAATAACCTAAACAATGTCTTTCTGTCAACATTAATACTTTCAATAATATCATCTAAATGCAATGGTTCTCTATCAATTATCTTTAACAAATCATTTTTAGTAGTACTTTTAGCTTCCTTCTTTTTGTTTATTCCTAAGAATAATTCTAAATCTTCCATCTCTGTTATACTTGCCGCTCCGTCCCTTATAAGCTTATTGCAGCCTTCCGAATTTACTTCACCAACTCTTCCAGGTACAGCAATTATATCTTTTCCTAATGACAATGTATAATCAGCAGTTATTAAGGACCCACTCTTTTTTGACGCCTCTACTACTACTAATTTTTCACCAATAGCACTTATTAATCTATTTCTCATTGGAAAATGAAATTTCAATGGTTTTGAATGTGGTTGAAACTCAGTTACTATTAGCCCAAACTCTGACATTCTCTCATAAAGCTGTCTATTTCCCGCAGGATATACAACATCTATACCACAACCTAAGACACCAATACTCTTCCCATCAACATCTAGTGCAGCCTTATGAGCTACAGAATCTATTCCCTGTGCTAATCCACTCACTACCACTCTGTCATTTTTAGCTATAAAAGAACTAATCCTACTACACATATTTGCACCATAAATTGTAGGCCTCCTAGATCCTACAATCGAAATACTATTTTCTTCATATAATAAATTTATATTTCCCTTATAATATATGGCATATGGTGGTATTTCCAAACTATAAAATCTTTCTGGATAATTTGTTCTCCCATAAGTTATAAACCCAATTTTATTGTTATCTAACCACTTTCCAAATTCTTTTGCATCATAAAGGTTAAATTCTTTCATTTTCTTTATTATAGCTGGTGATATACTTTTATTTTGTACAATCCTATCAAGATTATTATATATACTTTCCTCTGATTTATACTTTAACATTAAACCTACTTTTGTTTTAGCATCAATTTTTAACATTAAATACCATAATAATATTACATCTTTCTCCATAAGTAAACCTCTAATTAATTTCTCCTTCTACATTTTTTCTAAAATTCGCCGCTTCAAATACATGATAACCTTTGATATCATCACTGTTTTCTAAATCTGCAATGGTCCTTGAAACTTTTATCAATTTATTGTACGCCCTCATTGATAATAAATTATTTTTATAATAAATTTCCATTAGTTCTCTAGCATCTAAACTTGCATTACAGTACTCCATCATATCTCTTACATTAATCTCAGAATTATAATTCCAAGTATCATTCTTAAACCTAAATTCTTGTCTTTCCTTTGCCTTCATTACCGTTTCTTTAATTTTTTTTGAATCTATAGGATCACTCTTCTTTTTCAAATCATTTAACTCAAGTCTTGGAACAAAATTATATATATCTATTCTATCCATCATTGCTCTAGATAACCTATTTAAATATGCTCTACGTTCCGTCATACTACATGTGCACGCCTCTTGATTTGATGATAAATACATTCCGCAAGGACATGGATTATATGCAGCAACTAGCAAGAAATTAGATGGAAGCTTATAATTTTTATTATCCCTATTCAAATTTATCACTTTTTCCTCTAAAGGCTCCCTTAAAACTTCCAAAACATCACGCTTAAACTCTAATATTTCATCTAAAAATAATACACCATTATGAGCTAATGTAATCTCCCCAGCTTTTCCTTCTCTCCCCCCACCAATAAGACCACATTTTGATGTTGTATGATGCGGTGACCTAAACGGTCTCTTTATATTTAATCCATCCTTTAACAATCCACTTGCCGAATATATTTTTGCAATTTCCTTTTTTTCTTCATTTGATAATGGTGGTAGTATTGATGGTAATGCTTTTGCTAACATAGTTTTTCCTGAACCTGGTGAACCAAATAGTATAATATTATGCCTTCCAGCAGCTACAATTTCCATCGCTCTCTTAGATGTATTCTGACCAATTATATTTCCAAAATCAATACCATACTCTTCTTGCAAATTATTATCTTCTGTATTAAATTCATATGGAAGCAAATCATTATTTTCTATAAATGACACTACTTCTTTTAAGTTTCTAAAAGGATAAAAATTCCCTAATGAAAAATATCTTATTTCACTTAAATTCTCTAAAGGAAAGATAAAGTTTTCAATTTTAGCACCTTCCCCTTCAAATATTATTGGAATTGATCCCTTTATTCCCTTAAGCTCTCCTGACAATGATAACTCACCAAAAACTATAAAATTCTCGAAACCTTTCTTAGCTATTTGACCTGACTCCATTAAAATGCCAATAGCTATTGGTAAATCTAATAATGATCCTATTTTTCTCACATCTGCTGGAGCTAAATTTATTGTTATTCTACCTAGCGGAAATGAATATCCACTATTAACTATTGCCGCTCTCACTCGCTCCTTCGCCTCTTTCACAGAAGCCCCTGGTAACCCAACCATATTAAATTGTGGTAAACCCTTTGAAATATCAACTTCTACATTAATTAATACTCCATCTAAACCACTTTGTGTTGCACTTATAATTTTAATTGCCATTCTAATCACCCTCTAAGAGTATTGACAGTGTTAAAAATTATAAAACATATTTTTGATTATTATTTATTTTTTTAGGAAAGTATTATTATAGTAAACTTATTAATTTTATTTATAAGGAGTTTTTAATTTGCTTAATTGTTCTATTGGTAAATATGGCGAAGATCTTGCCTGTAGGTACTTAGAATCAAAAAACTATACAATATTGGATAGAAACTATAGAAATAGATTTGGAGAAATAGATATAATTTGCTTTCATGAAGATACTATTATATTTTTAGAAGTAAAATCTAGGTACACGTCTAAATTTGGTAAAGGGCGATATTCAGTAAACAGCATAAAACAAAAGAACATTATAAAACTCTCTACCTATTACATCCACTTCAAAAATCTTTACAATAATTTTTTTAGATTTGATGTTATAGAGGTAGAATTAAATATAAAAAAAGACATCTATAATATAAATCATATTACAGATGCCTTTAGACTAAACTAATTATTTAAAATATTATTCAAGAAACTTAATCTATGTATTTCACATGGACCAAAATTCCTTATACCTTCTATATGTTTTTGAGCACCATAACCAACATTTTTTTCAAAACTATAATTAGGGAATTCTTTCGCATATTCCTTCATTAAGTTATCTCTATATACTTTAGCTACAATAGATGCAGCTGCTATACATGCCGATTTTGTGTCACCTTTAATAACAGATTCATTTTTAATTCCTAAACCTTTAACCAAATATCCATCTGAAAGAACTAAATCTGGTTTTATAGCTAGTGATGTGCAAGCTTCAATAAATACTTTATTATTAGCTACACCAATACCTATATTATCAATTTCAACATTATCACATGCGGATATATGATAAGCTAATGCTTTTTCTTTAATTATTACTGCTAGTTCTTCTCTTTTGCTCTCACTTAACTTTTTAGAATCATTTATATATAATAATAAATCATCATCTAAAACATTTAAATCTAGAATAACTGCACATGAAACAATAGGTCCAGCTAGTGGTCCTCTACCAACTTCATCAACACCAGCAACATATTTAAAATCTCCAAAAGATTTATCAAAATCATACATGGCTTTCACCCTTATAATTTCATCTTCAATACGTTTAACTTCTTTTTCTAACTTATTTGCAAGCCCCTGAACATTTTTTCTTTTATCTTCTTTTAACTTCTGAATAAATTCTAAAAACTCTGGATTTTTCATATCGTTGAAGACATTAAATCTACTTGCCATTTCCTTAATTATAGTAAAGCTTAAACTTTTCAATTACGCTTCCCCTTTTTCCATGCTTTCTTCAGCCACTTCTTCTAACTTTTTCTCAGCTAATTCTTGTTCTGCTAATCTCTTAGCTTGTAGCTCTTCTTCTAAAGCATCTAAAATATCTTGCGGTCTTTCTAATGATATCTTTCCGATTTTAGCACTTCTAAATTCATCAAGTAATATAACTGCAATTCTATTATAGTCTATATTTCCACGAGATAATAAACATCCTCTTTTTCTTGCAATAGCGTCAAGAGTTTCAAGAGGCTCATCACCCATATCATCAATTTTGTATCTTTCTTTTAAGAATTCAGGATAGAACTTTCTAAGTCTCTTAACTAATTCAAAAGCTAACTCTTCTGTATCCATTACTTCATCTTTAATAGCACCAGTGAATGCAAGGTTTAAAGCTGTTAAACGATGTTCAAATCTTGGCCATAAAACTCCAGGAGTATCCATCATCTCTATATCCATTTTTGTTTTTATCCATTGTTTATTCTTTGTAACACCTGGTCTATCTCCAGTTTTAGCTATATTATTTTTAGCCATTTTATTTATAAATGTTGACTTTCCAACATTAGGAATACCAACAACCATAACTCTAGTCATTATTCTAACTAAACCCTTACTCTTCATTCTATCGTGTTTTTCTTTTAAAAGTAAATCTAATGAAGGTTTTATTTGATTTAGACCTTGGCCTGTTATACAGTTAACTTCAATAGCCATTACATGTTCTCTTGATAACTCTTTTATCCAAGCTTTAGTAACATTTCTTTCAGTTAAATCACTTTTATTTAAAAGAATTAATCTTGGTTTATCTCCACATAATTTTTCTATATCAGGATTTGCAGAACTTCTTGGAATTCTAGCATCTCTTATTTCAATTACAGCATCTACTAATGTTAAATTTTCTTTAATTTCCCTTTGAGTTTTTCTCATATGCCCAGGGAACCAATTTATAGCAGCCATTCAATCATCTCCTCTGTTTTAAGTATGATCTATTTTAATTTATCGTAAACTAAGAAAAAAGGGACTATTAAAGCCCCTCTTATCAATGCAAATAATTATCTAGTTAATAATTCTTTAACCTTAGCTGATTTACCTACTCTATCTCTTAAGTAGAATAATTTAGCTCTTCTTACTTTACCTCTTCTAGTGATTTCCATCTTTTCGATGATTGGAGAGTTAACTGGGAAAGTTCTTTCTACTCCAGTTCCTAGAGCAACTCTTCTAACTGTGAAAGTTTCTCTTAAACCACCATTTTGTCTTTTAATTACAGTACCTTCGAAAGCTTGAACTCTTTCTCTGTTACCTTCTTTAATTTTTACGTGAACTCTTACGTTGTCTCCTACGTGGAAGTGTGGTAAGTCAGTTCTGATTTGTTCAGCTTCAATAGCTCTTAAAATTTCGTTCATTGTGCATTCCCTCCTAATATTGATATTTTGACGTTCTTAACAATTTTTACGTGTCTGACAGAGGAACGCCCGTACTAGCACAAAAGCTATTTTAACATAACTTTTTGTATAATACAATATATTATTTATTACCTTTTAGTAACTTAATATCCTCTTTTGTCAATTTAATTTGTTTATACAGGTCTGGTCTTCTCTCTTTTGTAATTAAAAGAGACATTTTTCTTCTCCATTTTCTGATATTTTCATGATGCCCAGATAAAAGTATGTCAGGAACTTTATCCCCTTCAAACTCTTCTGGTCTAGTGTATTGAGGGTATTCTAATAACCCATCAGAAAATGATTCATCCATGTAACTTTCCGCTTTTCCAAGAACTCCATCAACTAATCTCGCTGTAGAATCTATAATTGGAATTGCGGCAATTTCCCCACCTGTCAAAATGAAATCTCCTAAAGAAATTTCCATGTCTATATATTTGAAGCATCTTTCATCAATACCTTCATAGTGTCCACAAATAAAAGTAAGCTCCTCTTCCTTTGCAAGCTCCTTAGCTAGCTCGTGATTAAAAGTCCTACCTCTAGGTCCTAAGAATATAACTTTTGATTTAGATGTCTTTTTTACACTTCTAATTGCATCAATAACAGGCTGTGGTCCTATAACCAACCCTGCACCTCCGCCATAAGGATAATCATCAACTTTTTTATGTTTACTTAATGTAAAATCCCTTATATTAACAACATTAAAGCTTAAAATATCCTTTTCCTTAGCTCTTCCAAGTATGCTATGGTCAAAAACCGAAAACATATCTGGGAAAAGAGTTAGAATATTAATCTTCATCTTGCCATTCTCCTACTGGTCTGATAGTAATAATTTTTTCTTCTATATTTATATCTTCTACTATCTTTAACAGAACTGGAATTAATAATTCTTTAGGTTTTTTTATCCAATAAACATCATTGTTTTTTGTTTGAATTACTTCATAAATCTTACCTAAATCTGTTCCATTTGTATCTACTACTGTACAACCAACTATATCAGTAATAAAGTAACAATCTTCTTCTAATTCAACTGCATTTTCTCTTTTAATTTCCATATATTTAGTCTTTAACTTTTCTGCTTGTTCTATTATGTCTATTCCTTCAAGTTTAACGATTACTCTATCTTTTTGGAATTTACATCCTTGAACCTTAACTTCTTTATTATCTATTAAAACATATTCTAATTCTTTAAATCTCTTTGGATCATCAGTTAACGCAATTACCTTAACTTCACCTTTTAAACCATGTGTATTTACTATCTTACCAACTCTTAATATTTCTCTCATTTTCTTCACCTCAACTAGTGTAAGTATGGGACACTTTATCTATAATTAATTATGTACATATTTTATTACTTTAAATCTAAAAGTATTTTAATTGTGTAAAAAGAGTTAGGAATCCCTAACTCTTTACATCAACTATCTCTACAACTACTTTTTGTTCTGCTTTTACAGCTGCGGCCTTTACTACGGTTCTAATAGCTTTAGCTATTCTTCCTTGCTTTCCGATAACTTTCCCCATATCCTGAGGTGCTACTCTTAGTTCAAGGATAATAGCGTGCTCTCCCGGTAGTTCACTTACATGAACTTCTTCAGGGTGATCCACTAGGGATTTAGCGATTTTTTCAACTAATTCCTTCATATAAACTGTAGTTAATAATTAACTACAGATTCACCTCCTAAGTAACAATTACTTATTTAAGACCAGCTCTTACGAAAAGCTTTTTAACGATATCAGTTGGTTGAGCACCATTGTCTAACCATTTGTTAGCTTTTTCTGAATCAATTTTGATTTCAGCTGGCTCAGTGATTGGGTTGTAATAACCGATTTCTTCGATGAATCTTCCATCTCTTGGACATCTTGAATCAGCAACAACTACTCTGTAGAAAGGTGCTTTTTTAGCTCCCATTCTTCTTAATCTAATTTTAACTGCCATTGTAATTTCACCTCCTTCATAAGCTTAGGTTAATATATATTAACTCATAAAAGGCATTTTACCAAAAAAGCCTTTTTTGCTAGCTCGCTTTTGCATTGACTTCATTTGTTTCATTTGCTTTCTTGCAACCTCGAAACCTTTAATTAACTTGTTTACCTCTGGTAAACTAGTTCCTGAACCTGCTGCTATTCTCTTCTTTCTTGAAGAATTTTTAGCTATTAATGTTGGATTTCTTCTTTCTTTTGGTGTCATTGATTGAATAATAGCTTTTACTCTATCCATCTGCTTTTCACCAGCATCAAAGTCTACATCCTTCATTTCCTTTGGCATTCCAGGCATCATTTCCATTATTTTGTTCAGTGGTCCAAGTTTTTTCATTTGTGCCATCAAATCTAAATAATCTTCATAATTGAAGTCATTTTCAAGCATCTTCTTCCCAAGGTCTTCAGCATTTTCATTATCAAATGCTTCTTGAGCCTTCTCTATAAGTGATAATACATCACCCATACCTAGGATTCTTGATGCCATTCTATCTGGGTAGAATACCTCAAAATCAGTCATTTTTTCGCCTACACCAATATATTTAATTGGTTTTTCAGCTATTTGTCTGATTGATAGTGCTGCTCCACCTCTTGTATCTCCATCAAGTTTAGTAAGTATTACTCCTGTTACATCAAGATCATTATTAAAACTTTCTGCAACATTTACTGCATCTTGTCCTGTCATAGAATCTACAACAAGTAGTATTTCTGATGGATTTACAGCTGCCTTAACATCTTTTAATTCAGTCATTAGATCTTCATCAATATGAAGTCTACCGGCAGTATCTATAATAATTACATTATTACCATTTTTCTTTCCATGTTCTATACCTGCTTTTGCAATATCAACTGGAGAAATTTTATCTCCCATTGAGAACACTGGAACATCTATTGATTTCCCAACAACTTCTAATTGCTTAATCGCTGCTGGTCTATAAATATCACAAGCTACTAAAAGCGGCTTGTTGATAGAATTCATCTTTCTTAATTGTAGCGCTAGTTTACCACTCATTGTAGTTTTACCTGCTCCTTGTAGACCAACAAGCATAATTACTGTTGTTCCTGACTTAGAGAAGTTTATTTTACTTTCGCTACCACCCATAAGATTAGTAAGTTCTTCGTTAACTATCTTGATAACTTGTTGACCCGGAGTTAAACTTTCAAGCACATCTCCACCAACACACTTTTCACTAACAGCTTTAATAAAACTCTTAACTACTTTAAAGTTAACATCGGCTTCTAATAATGCAAGCTTTACTTCTCTCATGGCTTCTTTAATATCTTTTTCAGTTAATTTCCCTTTACCTTTAAGTTTATTTAAAGCTCCTTGAAGCTTTTCCGCTAAACCTTCGAAAGCCATGTTATACCCTCCTATGCTATAATTCTTCTAAAACTTCTTTATAATAATTATAATCTTTCTCTTTTATAGAGTACTTATTATTCATATCATCTAAAAGACTTATTATTTTCTTTTCTCGTTCTATGCTTTGCTTAAGTAATTCAAGTTTACTTTCATAGGACAAAAACTGTTTATAGCATCTTTTTATAAGGTCATGAATCGCTTGCCTGCTTGTGCTATTTAACTCAGCAATTTCTGCTAAAGATAAATCATCATTGTAGTAAAGCTCCATGATGTTTAACTGCTTTTCGGTTAGTAATGGACCATAACAATCCATCAGTTGTGAAATCTCAACTCTATCGTGCATATTAATCACCTTACCTACAAGTGATATATTATCAAATATACTTATAGGTGTCAAGTATTTTCCCTTAACAGTTAAAAGTTCTTATTTTCTGATAATTCCCTCATAAAAGACACATTATTATTAATCTAATAATCTTCTAAAATTTAATCTCTAAAAGATTATATATTAATTCCAAAAATTTATCTACATTTAATTTTAAAGCATTGCTTCTACATAACTTTCTGCATCAAATTCTTGCAAATCATCAATACTTTCCCCAACTCCAATATATTTTACTGGAATCTTTAAAGTATTTTTTATAGATATCACTACTCCACCTTTAGCCGTGCCATCAAGTTTAGTTAGTATTATACCGTCTATAGGACAAACTTCCATAAATTGCTTAGCTTGTATAACTGCATTTTGTCCTGTTGTACCATCTAAAACAAGATATGTTTGTTTTCTAGCTTCACTATATTCTCTATCAATTATTCTATTGATTTTTCCAAGCTCATCCATAAGGTTTTTCTTATTATGCAATCTACCAGCTGTATCACATACTAATAAATCTACATTTCTTGACTTAGCTGCATTTACAGCATCAAACACAACTGCTGCTGGATCTGATCCTTCTGAATGCTTAATTAAATCTACATTTGCCCTTTGACTCCAAACCTCTAATTGATCAATTGCTGCCGCTCTAAATGTATCTGCTGCTGCAAGTAATACCTTTTTTCCATCAGCTTTACTTTTTGCCGCAAGTTTTCCAATAGAAGTTGTTTTACCAACACCATTTACGCCAATTACAAGTAACACTTCTTTTCCTTCATATTCTTCATCAACTTCTTTAGTATCGTCAGCCATCATTTCTGCTATTACCTTCTTTAAAGTTGGAATAACTAATTCAGTATCATTTATTTTATCTTCTCTGATCTTATCTTTTAATTTTTCAATAATTTCCATTGTAGTATCCATACCAATATCAGAAGTTATAAGTATCTCTTCTAACTCCTCATATAAGTCATCATCAATTGTTATAGCTAAATTTAATGCCTCATTTATTTTATCTGTTAATGCATTTCTAGTTTTCGATAAACCTGATTTTAAATTGTCAAATAATTTCCCAAACATATAATTCATATCCTCCTAGATATTTTTCGTTAAGTCAACTGATACAACCTTAGAAATCCCTTTCTCCTCCATAGTTACTCCATACATAACATCACTGGCTTCCATTGTACCCTTTCTATGTGTTATTACTATAAACTGTATTCTATCTGAGAAATCTCTCAAGAATTCTGCATATCTGTAAACATTAGCATCATCAAGAGCTGCCTCTATTTCATCTAGTATACAGAATGGTGTTGGCTTCATTTTTAATATTGCAAATAATAAAGCTATTGCAGATAAAACCTTTTCTCCACCTGACATAAGATTTATATTTTGAAGCTTCTTACCTGGTGGTTGAACATTAATATCTATATTAGCAGTAAGTTCATCACCTTCTGATAATATAAGTTGTGCATTTCCACCTTTAAATAATTCTTTAAATGTCTCATTGAAGTTTATATTTAATATTTTAAAATTCTCTCTAAATAATTCTTGCATTTTTACAGTCATTTGAGATATAACAGATACAATCTCTTGTTTTGCAGATTCAAGGTCCTTTTCTTGAGTAGACATAAATTCATACTTTTCAGATACATCTTCATATTCTTCAATAGAAGCTAAGTTAACTGTTCCTAAAGAAGTTATTTTACCCTTTAATCTATAAATAGATTCTTTGTGTAAATGTAAATCGCTAATTTCACAAGCCATTTCCTTAGCTTCTGCTAATGTTAAATTAAGCTCATCATTTAATTTAGAATATAAGTTATCTCTCTCACTTTCGAATTTAGCATTTTGAATTTCTCTTTTACTAAAATCGCCCTCTTCTTTTCTTATAATTTCAATAAGCTCATTAATATTCGATTCTGAAACCTTACACTTCTCTTTTATCTCTAGCTTTTTAACTTCATCTTCTTTAAAAATTTCTTCAAGAGCTTTTATTCTTATAGATATCTTATTAATATTATCTTCTTTTTCTTTAATATTTAAATTTAAACTATTTATATTATTGTTCTTTTCAGATATTTCTTTTTTAAATCCATTTATTTTGCTTACTCTTTCAGAAATATCCCTATCTCTTCTTTTAATCTCAGAAGATTTACCACTAACTATTTCATCTAAAGTAGCCTTACTTACCTTAACTTCAGTAAGCTTCTCCCTAGATTCCTCACTATTTTTCCTGCTGTTTATTATTGCTTCTTCTAATTCAATAACTCTAGCTTTATTCTTACTATTCTTGCCTTGAACTTCTTCTATACTTTTCTCTTTTGTTATTATTTCATTCTTTAGTCTTTCTATATGATTTTCAATAGATATAACTTCATTTTTAGAAACTCCTAAAGAATTTTTTAATCTATTTACTTCGTTTACTAAAGAATTAATCTCTGATTCAGTTCCTTTTAACTGTATTTGAGAACTATGAATTTCTTCTCTAATACTTAATATTAGTTCATCCATGTCTTTTATAGCTTTTATTGTATCCTGCTTTTGTGATATTAACTCTTCCTTTTGCTCTTTATTACTTTTAAGTTTCTCACCTAACTCTTCTATTTCTCTTTTTCTCCCAAGAAGGTTAGTACTCTTACCATTTAAAGAACCACCAGTAAGGGCTCCACCAGGATTAATAACTTCACCAGTTAATGTTACTATTTTATATCTATAATTACCTAACTTAGATATCTTTAATGCACTATCCATGTCTTTAGCAATAATAGTTCTACCTAAAGAATACTCTAGTATATTTCTATATAATGCATCATACTGAACTATCTCAGATGCTAACCCAATATAACCATCACAAGAAGTTATATTACCGGGTAATGATAACTTATTTCCTTTAATTATATTTAGAGGTAAGAATGTCGCTCTTCCTAAATGATTAGCTTTTAAGTATTCAATTAATTTTTTACCAACTACTTCATCTTTAGTTATAACATTTGATATTGCAGCACCTAACGCTATTTCTATAGCTACTTCATATTCTCTTTTTACATTGAATATCTCTCCAAACACTTTAGTTCCAGTTGCATATGGTATATTACCTTTATCTATTTTATCCATAAGCATCTTAACTGACCTATTGTATCCCTCATAATGCTTCTCTAAGTCTATAAGCATAGAATGGTTAGCCTCTTGCTTATTTATCATAGCAAATATATTATTTAACTCTCTATCTAACCTTTTTAAATTCGTTTGATAGTTAGCATAGTTTTTTCTTGATTCATTAAGATTTTCTTCTAACTTTGTAATCTCTTCTTTTGAGTTAACAAAACTTAATTTCAATCCGGAAATTGTTGCAGTATTAATACTAATATTATCTTCAATAGATGCAATAGATGTTTTTAACACTTGACTTTGATCAACCTTAATATCTATATCTCTATTTATTATCTTTATAGAGTTATTTAATTCTGAAGCTTTCTGATGAATACCAAATTCATCATCTTTTAATCCTAAAAGTTCATCTTCCATAACTTTTACTTTTTCATTAACTTCTTTTATATCTTTTTCTAACTCAAATAATATACTTTCATTTTCCTTCTGTTCTTCAACCTTTATTTTCAACTCTTCTAAGAGTGCTTTTTGCTCTTCTTTTAATTTTTCTATATATAATTCACTCTCAGAAATTTCATCTTCATATTTCTTTATTAAATCTTTTATATTTTTAATTCTCTCATTAAAAATCAATATATCATTAGCATTCTGAGCCGTTTCTTCCTTTTTGGAATAAAATTCTGTTCTCTCAATACTATTTTTCTTTTCTAATTCATCTATTTGTAACTCATAATTTGCAAGTTCGCTTTTTACTTCATCTAGTTTTAATCTTCTTTCATTAAGCTTTTTATTTCTTTCATCTAAATCGCTTAAAACTAATTTAAGTTCATCTTCAACCTTACTTATAGAATCTACTAATAGCGATACTTCCTTAGCCTTTAATTCATTGGCTAATTCTTGATATTTTAAAGCCTTTTCTCTTTCTAATCTTAGAGGTTCTAATCTTTCCTCATAAGTAGATATAATATCCCTTATTCTCACAAGATTATCTTCAGTGTTAGAAAGTTTCTTTTCTGCTTCTTCTTTTCTAGATTTATATTTAACTATCCCCGCTGCTTCCTCAAGTAGATTTCTTCTTTCTTCAGGTTTCCCACTTAATATAGCCTCTATTTTACCTTGTCCAATTAAAGAGTATCCTTCTTTTCCTATACCTGTATCCATGAAAAGTTGATTTATATCTTTTAAACGACATTTTTGATTGTTTATTAAGTATTCACTTTCTCCTGAACGAAATATTCTTCTTGTCACAGTAACTTCATTATAATCAGTATCTAAAGAGTTATCTGCATTATCTAGCGTAAGTGAAACTTGAGCTAATCCTACAGCCTTCCTAAACTGGGTTCCTGCAAAGATGACATCCTCCATCTTTCCACCTCTTAAAGTTTTAACACTTTGTTCTCCTAAAACCCATCTTACAGAATCTGAAATATTACTCTTCCCACTTCCATTAGGCCCAACGACAGCAGTTACTCCACGTTTAAATTTCAAATGTGTTTTATCTGCAAAGGATTTAAATCCTCTAATCTCTAATGACTTTAAAAACATAGGGTCACTCCTTATCTTTTTGTAGATTATCTTTGTTTAAAATATTACTGGTAATAATCCAATAATAAATACAAAAAGAATAAAAATAGATAATATGTAAACCATTCTTTCTCTAGTTGCTTTTTTCATTTTTCATCACTCCTACTCTATCTAATTTTATAGTAAATCCATAAAAATATCAATATAAGCAAAACTGCTGAAGTAAGCTTCAGCAGTCATTATTATATTTAATTAAGGCACATGAAAATATACTCTCATTCTGGTATATTTTTTTGACTGTACCTAAACTTTAAAAGTAAAGGATTCTTCAATTATAGATATCTTGAAAGTACCTCTTTTAATTTTATCATTAATTAAAACTTCGGTTTTACCAGTTCTTACTTCACACAAACTATTAAAGTATTGTTTTTTATTAGCATATAATTTGCTCAAATCCTTCGAGTTAATTTCTATACATATATGTTTCTCTTGTGAAACTCTGCTTAGAATATTATCTATTATAAGATTTGATTCAACTAATTCTCTAAATGCAGGATGGAATGGACCATCTACAACATCCTTACCTAAAGCTATTGTATCTGTTCCTTGAAGCCCTACTCTAATAACATTAACGCCTGCATCAGTATATAACTTAACCATCATCTTAGATGCATCTATAGCTTCTTCTAATGTATATGGAACATACTCACCTCTGCTGTGCATCACTTCCATAGGTGTATCCTTTATAACCAGCGCTGGGTATATCCTAACTATATCAGGTTTTAATGAAATTGATTTTTTACAAGTTTCTAGATCAATTTCTAAAGTATCCCCTGGCAATCCCGGCATAATCTGATGACCTAACGTAATCCCATACTCTCTAATTAACTCTGAAGATTTTTCTACATCATATACACTATGGCCTCTTCCTGCCATTTTCAATATTTCATCATTTAATGATTGTACACCTAGCTCTATAATATCAACCGTGTATTCTTTTAGATAATCTAATATGTATTTATTAATAGCATCTGGTCTTGTTGACATTCTTATTTTATGTATCTTACCTTTTAATTTATATTCATGAGCTACACTTAAAAGTTCTTTTTGAAGCTCTACTGGAATTGCAGTGAATGTCCCCCCAAAAAATGATACTTCTATAATACATTTATTTGAATCTATAGTAGTTAGATATTCTTCAATTATTTCTCTAACTTGTTTTTCTCGGATTTCATCAGCTTTTCCCGCAATTCTATCTTGATTGCAAAATACACATTGATGAGGACACCCTTGATGCGATATAAAAACTGGTATTATAACTGTCCTTTTATGCATTAGATTCCTCCAGGAACTTTAATGCGTTCTTAGCAGAATTTTGCTCTGCCTCTTTTTTAGAATATCCTTCTCCAGTTCCTATTTCCTTGTTATCAACAAGAACATGTACAAAGAATTTTCTTCTATGAGGTGGTCCTTCATGTTTAATTAATTCATAACATATAGAAACCTCTCCATTTTGTTGTAATAATTCTTGTAATCTAGTTTTATAATCTAAGATTATATCATTATTTATTGCAAGTGTTATTATTTCATAGAAGTGTCCTAATATAAAATCTTTAGCATATTCAAATCCTTTATCTAAATAAATAGCAGCTATAAGCGCTTCAACAGCATCTGCTATTATAGATGTTCTTTCTCTTCCACCTGTAAGTTCTTCACCCCTACTCATTCTTATAAAATTACCTAGGCTTAATTTTATACCTATTTCATACAATGAGTTTTCACATACTATTAAACTTCTTATTTTAGTTAATTCACCTTCACTTTTATCTTCATAATTTAAAAATAAATATTGCGTTATGCAATGTTGTAGTATTGAATCTCCTAAAAACTCTAATCTCTCGTTAAATTCAACGCCCTTATGTTGATTCACATACGATGAATGCGTTAAAGCTGTAATAAGCAACGAGCTTTCATTAAATGTTACTCCAATTGAAGCTTCTGCTTCTTTTAAATTAAATTTGTTCATCACTTTCAACTCCTTGGAGTTTATTCTTCAACTTGCTAATTTAACAAATTCAAGAATAAACTAAAATAGTAAACAAAATCCCGCAAAGCTTGCGGGATAACTCTTATTCTTCTACGTGAGCTTTTACGTATTTTACAACGTCGCCTACTGTTGTAAAGCCTTCAACATCTTCGTCTGGGATTTCCATTTCTAACTCGTCTTCAAGAGCCATAATAAGCTCAACAATATCTAATGAGTCAGCATTTAAATCTTCAACAAATGATGCATCCATTGTTATATCTTCTTCATTAATGCTTAATTTATCAGCAATGATTTCCTTAATTTTATCAAACATACCATTCACCTCCTAAATCATTCATTTAGATAATATTATATATTTCCACTATAGTCAATATAGTTGTTATATTATATTATTTTGTATTTCTGATTTAAGTTTATTAAGAACATCGCTATCATAGAACTTCTTTGTCTGTCTTATTGCACTTTTAAATGCTTTCCCATCAGAACTTCCATGTGCTTTAATACAAATACCATTAACTCCCAAGAACGGAGCACCACCATATTCTTTATAGTCAAACTTAGTTTGAAGCTTTTTAAAAACAGGCTTTAATAGTACTGCACCTAATTTAGAAACTACATTTGAAGATAAAATTTCTTCTTTTATCATTGTTAAAAGTGTTTTTGCTACACCTTCATACATTTTTAAAATTGTATTACCTACAAATCCATCAGTAACTAAAACCTGACAATCTCCATTAGAAACTTCTCTAGGTTCAACATTACCAATAAAATTAAGATTTTCTTCTTCTTTAAGCAGCTGATATGTTTGTTTAGTTAACTCATTCCCTTTTTCTTCTTCAGCACCGATATTTACTAGTCCAATTGATGGTTTTTCAACGTTAAATACATTTTGATAATAAATCTTACCCATATGTGCAAATTGAAGTAAATAATTTGGCTTACAATCAACATTAGCACCAACATCTACAATCATAAAACTTCCATTTTTACCCGGCATAATTGGAGCTAAAGCAGGTCTATCCACCCCTTTAATTCTTCCAACAATAAATGTACAGCCTGCTAAAAATGCACCTGTACTTCCTCCAGATATAATAGCATCACATTCCCCAGTCTTAACAAGATTTAAAGCTTTACAAAGGCTTGAATCTTTTTTTCTTCTAACAGCCATAACTGGATGTTCATTAGTTGTAATAACTTCTGTTGCATCTACTATTTTTATTTTATCTGCATCATATTTATAATTATCAAGTTCTTCTTGAATTTTATCCTTCGGTCCTGTTATGTAGAACTCTATATCAGTGTATTCTTTATAAGCTTGCATAACGCCATCTATAACAGCCTTAGGTGCATGATCTCCACCCATCCCATCTATTGCAATTTTCATAAATACCGCCCCTTTTTCTTTTCTATATATAAAAGAAAAGAAAGTCTTATGACTTTCTTATTCTTGAGTAGAAGCAACTACTTCTTTACCTTTGTAGAACCCACAGTTTTTACAAACTCTGTGTGCTAATTTCATTTCGTGACATTGTGGACACTCAACTATTCCTGGTAAGCTTAACTTGAAAGTTTGAGCTCTTCTTGAATCTCTCTTTGCTCTATATGTCTTTCTAGCAGGATTTCCCATTACTACACCTCCTTATTGGCCAAATAATTCTTTAAGCTTTTCGAATCTTAAATCAACATCAACATTGTCGCATTGACAAGCTTCTTTGTTAAGATTCTTGCCACATTCATGGCAAAGCCCTCTACAATCATCTGTGCAAAGTCTCTTGATCGGTAAGGTAGATGCTATAGAACTTTCAACGATTCCGCTGATATCTATTGAATCACCCTTTACAAATACAATTTCCTCATTGCTTTGGAAATCTTCATTATTTGTAAACCTCTCTTCTATATCAATATCTATTGGATAGATAAAGGTATCTAAACATCTAGAACATGTAAGTTCTAGCTTAGTCTTTACATTAGCTGTTAAGACTAATAACTCTTCTCTTGGTATTACTGAACCAACAACTTGTACAGGCTCAAGAGCTTTGATTTGTTCGCCTTCGAATTCAAATGAATTCATTTCAAAAGATAACTCAAGTACCTTTTTTCTATCTTTTTTTGACAATAAATCAACGAATAATATTTTCATAACAAATGCTCCATTCTGTCGTTTTTTGTATAAACAAATAAATTCTTTTACCTTTATGGGTAATGTAGAGCAATTATTCACTCCTTAGCTAAAAATTTGTTGATTAACAAACACAATTTATTATATAAACTGCATTGATAAAAGTCAAGCAGTTTATACAATAATTTATTGTTATATTAAAGAAACTGTATCTCTAGCTATAACTAACTCTTCATTAGTTGGAATTACAAACGCTTTTACAGTAGAATCTGCTGTAGAAATCTCTCTAATTTTACCTCTAACCGCATTTCTTTCCTTATCAACAGTTACTCCCATAAACTCAAGACCTTGTAAACAAGCTTCTCTTGTTTCTGGAGAGTTTTCACCAACACCAGCTGTAAATACTATAACATCAACTCCACCCATTGATGCAGCATAAGCACCAATTTGAGCTCTTATCTTGTAATGGAATATATCTAAAGCTAATTGTGCTCTCTTATTACCGTCTTCAGCAGCACCTTCGATATCTCTGAAATCTGAGCTCACTCCTGAAATTCCTAAAACTCCTGATTTCTTGTTTAATAAATCATTTACTTCAGCCGCAGAATAATTACATTCTGTCATTAAGTAAGTAACTATTGCAGGATCAATGTTTCCTGATCTAGTTCCCATAGCAATTCCTTCAAGTGGTGTGAATCCCATTGAAGTATCTATTGATTTACCACCTTTAATAGCAGCTAAAGAACCACCATTTCCTAAGTGACAAGTAACTATTTTAAGATCTTCTATATTTTTTCCCATAACTTCTGCAACTTTTGCTGAAACATATTTATGAGAAGTTCCATGGAACCCATATTTTCTTATAGCATGATCAGTGTATAACTCATATGGAAGTGCATATATAAATGCTTCTTCTGGCATAGTTTGGTGGAATGCTGTATCAAATACTGCAACCATTGGTACTGTTGGCATTAATTGTTTACAAGCTTCGATACCAATAACATTTGCAGGATTATGAAGTGGTGCTAATTTAGCACATTCTTTAATTGACTTCATAACTTCTTCAGTGATAACTACTGATTTAGAATATTTTTCTCCACCATGTACAATTCTATGGCCAACAGCTGTAATTTCATCCATTGATGATATTACTCCGTTATTTTTATCTACTAAAGCTTCTAAAACAAGCTTAATTGCATCTTTATGATCATTCATCTCAGTTTTAATGATATATTTGTCTCTTCCTTCAACCTTTTGAGTTAAAACAGATCCTTCAATACCAATTCTTTCAACTAGCCCTTGAGCTAATTCTTGTTCTGTTTGCATATCAATTAATTGATATTTAAGTGATGAACTACCACAGTTTATAACTAAAACTTTCATTTAATTTTCCTCCTAATTAACCTAAGTATTATTTACTTTGCGCTTGAACTGCTGTTAATACCACAACATTTACGATGTCTTCTGAACTACAACCTCTTGATAAATCATTGATTGGCTTAGCAAACCCTTGGCACATAGGTCCAATAGCTTCTGCATTTGCAAATCTTTGAACTAGCTTATATCCAATGTTTCCACTTTGTAAATCAGGGAATATTAGGACATTAGCTTTTCCAGCTACAGTACTGTTTGGAGCTTTCTGATCTGCAACTTTTTGAACTATAGCTGCATCTAACTGAAGTTCTCCATCTATATTTAAATCTGGTCTTAATTCTTTTGCTAATTCAGTTGCTTTTCTTACTTTGTCAACCATTTCATGATCAGCTGATCCCATAGTTGAGAATGATAACATAGCAACTTTTGGTTCAATCTTGCATAAAGTCTTAGCTGTATCTGCTGTTGCAATTGCAATTGCTGCTAATTGCTCAGCTGTTGGATTAGGATTAACAGCACAGTCAGAGAATAATAACATTCCTTGCTCACCATATGTAGATCCTGGAACCATCATGATAAAGAAGCTTGATACTACTGAAACTCCTGGAGTAGTCTTTATTATTTGTAGACCTGGTCTTAATAAATCACCTGTAGTATGTACAGCACCTGAAACCATACCATCAGCATCATCTAATTTTACCATCATTGTACCAAAGTATAATGGATCTCTCACGATTTTTTCTGCTTTTTCAATTGTCATTCCTTTGTTTTTTCTTAACTCATAGAATGCCTCAACATAAGCACTTAATCTATCAGATTCTTCAGGATTAATTATTTCAACACCTGTTAAATCAACTCCTAAATCTTTAGCTTTGTTTAGAATCACATCAGTCTTTCCAACAAGTATTGGTAAGGCTAAACCTAATTCTTGAACTTGTTCTGCAGCTACAATTGTTCTTTCTTCATCCCCTTCTGGAAGAACAATTCTTCTCTTGTCAGCCTTAGCTGCTTCCCATAACTTTTTCATAAGTTCCATCGTTATTCTCCTTTCAATATGCCAACCTTTTGTATTATTAACCATTAACTAATATCTCAATAACCATTATCTCATTAACCATTTTCATATATAACTATAACTCTACTTTAGCAATTATTTCAACACAAAATTAACTACTGGGAATAATTCTTTATTTTCTTAATATTCTAAATGTTAAATAATAATCTTTCAAGTTTTTATATGCTATAATATTTTTATATTACCCGTAAAGGAGAATAAATATGAACTTAACAGGCATAATAACCGAATACAATCCCTTCCATAACGGACATAAGCTACACCTAGAAACAGCAAAACATAATACTAATGCTGATGGAATTATTTGCGTAATGAGTGGTAACTTTGTTCAACGTGGCGAAGCTGCATTATTAGACAAATGGACTAGAACACAAATAGCATTAGAAAATGGTGTCGACTTAGTTATTGAACTACCAACATACTATGCTTTATCTTCTGCTGAAAAATTTGCTTTTGGTAGTGTAAGCATCTTAAACTCTCTAAATTGTGTTAACAATTTATTCTTTGGTAGTGAGATTGGGGATGTAACTATCCTGCAAAAAATTGCTACAATTTTAACAGATGAACCAATTGAATATAAAGAAAATTTGAAATATTTTTTAAATCAAGGTCTATCATTTCCTTCCGCTAGAGAAAATTCTCTTTTTAAAATTCTTGGCAATGAAGTTAAAGATGTAATTTCTTCTTCTAATAACATACTTGGAATAGAGTATATAAAATCATTATTGACTTTAAATAGCAAAATTATTCCTAGTACACTAAAACGTGAAGGTTCAACATATAACGATGAAAATTTATCCATAACTTTTTCATCCGCTACCGCAATTAGAGCTTCACTTAAATCAAGTGAAACAACAGAAATAATAAAAAACACAGTTCCCGAACCTACATACAAAATATTGAAAGAAAAATTGAAAAATATTGAAAATTTAAACTTCCAAGACGAAATGTTTAAATATATTAAATTTAAACTAATAACAAGTTGTGTAAATTTTAACAATCTTTCAGATGCAAATGAAGGTATAGATAATAAATTATTAAAAGAAATTTACAATTCTAACACCTATGAAGAGTTTGTTTTTAAATGCAAATCCAAAAGATATACCTACACAAAAATTTCAAGAATATTAACTAAGATTTTTATAGGAATAGATTCTTTTGATGAAATTGATTTAAATAACGTTGAAAATTTATATTGTAGAGTTTTAGGATTTAATACAAAAGGCCGAGAAATTTTAAAGTATATTAAAAAGAATTCCGATTTAAAACTAATAACTAAAGTTGGTAAATTCACAGATAACCCACTACTTGATTTAGATATTCAAGCAACAAAAGCTTACTCTTTACTTAATAAAAATATAAATCCAAATATGGATTATTTACAATCTCCAATAATTTTAGATTAATATTTAATATAGTCACTAGCATATAATTCAATGTATAGGAGGGAAATACTATGTACATTATTATATTGCTGTGGCTTTTTATTTTATTATTAATTGGTATTTTACTTAAGCAATTAAAAGTAAAAAAGAATTATACTATATGTTTTTTAATAAGTGTCGTTATAATTTTATTCGTATTAAATATGAATTCATGTATAGATGCTGCTTTAGAGGGAGGTAAACTTGTATTTAAGGCTATCATCCCCACAGTACTGCCATTCTGCGTAATTTGCAATCTATTGATATGCTATGATGGTATAAATCTTTATTCGAAGATAATTGGCCCAATACTTTGCAAACCTCTTGGTTTATCAAAGGGTTGTTCCTTCCCTATTGCTGCCTCATTCTTATGTGGCTATCCTTTAGGTGCTAAATATACAACTGATGTATATGAAGCAGGATACATAAATTACAATGAGTTTAGGCACCTTGCAAATATAGCTTCAAATGCTGGTCCAATATTTTTATTAGGTGCTGTAGGTTCTGCTATGTTAAATTCAACATTTTATGGATACCTTCTATTAATAGCTAATTATGTTTCCGTTATATTAATAGGATTTTTATTTAAACAAAGAAACTCAACAAACAATTGTATTCCAAATAAAAAAATTACATCACCTAAAACCATATTCGGTGATGCAATGAGGACTTCTGTTGAAAATGCTATTAACACAACTTTAAATGTTGCCGCATATGTAATATTATTTTCTGTGATAATTAGTATAGTTAAAAATAATGAATATGTTGTTTTAATAATAAACGATATAGAAAATCTTATTAACTTACCAAATAATTCGTTATACGGTTTACTTTTAGGTAGTATAGAAATTACTAATGGAACTAAGATAATCTCCGAGCTTTCACTTTCTTTACCATTAAAACTCGGTATGATTAGTTTTTTATGTTCTTTCTCAGGATTATCAATAATTGCTCAAGTTAGTTCATTTTTTGCTAAGCAGAAATTACCTATGAAAAACTATATTTTAAAAAAATTTTTACAAGGTATATTAAGTTTTATTATAACTTTTTCCATAACATCATTTATTCTACCTAAAAGCATAATAACTAGTACTATTCCAAGTAAAATAACCCTATCAAGCTACTATAACTTTATTATACCTATAATTATCTTTTTATTAGTTTCATTATTATATTGCATTATTAAAAATATGTATAAAAAAAGTACATATTTGCACCATAATAAATTTTAATTTATAAACAAAAAGAAAGCTGTATCAGAGTAAGGTTTAACCTTTACTGATTACAGCTTCCTTTTTATAAATTAAAACTAACTCATAGTTCTTAATTCTGCTATATTTTCTTTGATAGTTGTACATGCACCCGTCATGTTCATATCTATGTCTTTAGCTAAAGTTTCGAATGATTTTTGCATATTTTGAAGCATCTCAAGTTTTTTAGCTTCTAATTCTCTATCTAATTCTGAAAGAATTTCATTAGAGTATTCTCTAGAACCTAATCTGATAACTTTAGCATCTCTTTGAGCTAGTGCTATTATCTCATTCGCTCTATTTTTAGCTTCTTTTACCATATCATGATTTTCGATATTTTGCTTCATCATTTCCATAGTTTCTCTTTTAACTACTTCATACTCTTTTTGTGCATCAGTTAAAATCCTATCTTTCTCAGACATAACCCATTGAGCCTTTTTTAATTGATCTGGTAAATAGTTAACTATTTGATCAATTATCTCACTAAACTCTTCTTTATCAATCATTGACTTACCTGTAATTGGTACTTTTGGCGCCGTATCTACTATCTCTTGAAGATATTCTAATAACTCGATTATATTGTTTTCATTTTTCTCCATCTTCTCATCCCACCTTATATATTATCAAACTTTTTTTGTACATCATTTATAATTTCATCAGGAATTAATCCTTTTATACATCCACCAAATTTTGCAACCTGCTTTACTGATGATGAACTTAAATAACAGTATTCAGCAGACGTCATCATAAACATAGTCTCAATATGAGGATCAAGTTTTTTATTCATCAGTGCCATTTGCAGTTCATACTCAAAATCTGATACAGCTCTTAAACCTTTCAGAATAACTCTTGAATCGTGAATTTTCGCAAAGTCTACTAATAACCCATTAAAACTTACAACTTCAACATTAGGTATATCTTTTACCACTCTTCGGATAAGGTTCACCCTTTCCTCTACATCGAATAGTCCTTTTTTCTCAATATTTATTAGTACAGCTACAATTACCTTATCAAAAGCTCTTGCACCTCTTTTTATTATGTCTAAATGACCATTTGTTACTGGATCAAAGCTCCCAGGATATACAGCAACTCTCATAATGTCCCCCTTAACTACTCTTCAGTATTCTCATACTTATATAAACATACAGTAGTATTACCATATTTTCTACTCTTAAATAATTCTATATCTTCATAACCTGCATAAATTTCTTCAATTGTGTCTATCTTAGTTACAATAATTCCATCTTCATGAAGCATATTATTTTCTTTTATAAGTTTCATAGCTTCAGGTATCATTTCTTTGCAATATGGTGGATCAATAAATATAATATCAAACACCTTACCTTTGTTAGCTAACATCTTTAAAGCTTCATATGAATCCATGTTTAATGGAGTACAACAATCTTCAAACTTTAAACTTTCAACATTTTGCTTTAGTAATGGGAATGTTACTGGTGATTTATCTATTAGATAAACCTCCTTTGCTCCTCTACTTGCAGCTTCTAACCCTAAACTTCCTGTACCTGCAAATACATCAACACATACAGCATCATCAATATAGTTTAATATTATGCTAAACATTGCTTCTTTTACTCTATCTAAAGTTGGTCTTGTTTCCATTGTTGCAGGAGGTATAAGTTTACGTCCTCTAGCTCTTCCAGCAATTATTCTCATGCATTTTCCTCCTAGATAATAATATCATTTTAATTTTATCATATTCTTTATTTTTGTACAATTTATTTTAATTGAAGCAAATATATCTACTCCATTTTTCTAAAGATGACGAAATCTCCATGCAAATTCTCTTATTTTCATCATCATTAGATGCTAAAATTATCTTTACTTCTTCCCTAGCACATCTGAAAATGTCAACATCATCATATAGGTTTGCAAGAGTTAACCCAATATCACCACTTTGTCTTAGTCCAAACATCTCACCAGAACCTCTAAGTTTCAAATCTTGTTCTGATATGTAGAACCCATCTGTTGACTCTGTCATTATTTCCATTCTTCTTTTAGTTGTAGTTGATTTAGCGTTTCCTATTAAAATACAATAAGATTCCCACTCCCCTCTACCAACCCTACCTCTTAACTGATGAAGCTGAGACAATCCAAATCTTTCTGCATTTTCTATAATCATAACAGATGCATTTGGAACATTAACTCCAACCTCAATAACCGTTGTTGAAATTATGACTTTAGTATTATTATTTTTAAATTCTGTTATAATCTCATCTTTTTCTTTAGGCTTCATCTTTCCATGAAGCATCTCAACCTTTAACCCTCTAAACACACCATCAGTAAGCTCATCATATAGCTTCTGAACTGAATTTAATTCTAGTTTATCATTTTCATCAATTAAAGGACAAACTATATAAACTTGCCTTCCTTTTTCTATTTCTTTTAATGCAAAATTATATGCCTTATTCCTCATATTATCATTAAAGAATTTAGTATCTACTTTCTTTCTACCTGGAGGTAACTCATCGATAGCAGATATATCTAAATCAGAATAAACATATAAGGCAAGCGTTCTTGGAATTGGAGTTGCCGTCATAACAAGAACATCAGGCTGAATGCCTTTACTAATTAATCTTTTTCTTTGTTCTACTCCAAATCTATGTTGCTCATCTGTAATCACTAATCCAAGCTTACCAAACTCTACATCTTCTTGAATTAAGGCATGTGTTCCAATTACCAATATAGGTTCCTCTGTTGAAATTAATTCTTTTATCCTTCTCTTTTCTTTTGCGCTAGTTGATCCAGTTAATAATTCAATATGTATCCCAAATGGTTCTAATAACTTCTTAGCCTCATGATAATGCTGTGTAGCTAATATCTCTGTTGGTGCCATAAGTGTACCTTGATATCCATTCTTTATAACATTAAACAAAGCTATTAAAGCAACAATAGTCTTCCCCGAACCAACATCCCCCTGTACTAACCTATTCATAGGGTAATTACTACGCCCATCATTTAATATTTCTCTCATTACTCTTGATTGAGCATTAGTTAATTCATAAGGAAGTGCTGCTTTTAAATCCCAAAGTTCCTTATGTATTGGAAATACAAGCCCTCTTTCAGACTTTAATTTCTTTTTTAGCATTAATAACTTCATAGAATATGTAAATAACTCTTGGAATTTCAATCTATTTAACGCATCATTTAACTCTATTCTACCACTTGGAAAATGAATTCCTCTTACAGCCTTATCTAAAGAAACAAGTTTATATTTATCTATTAAATGTTGTGGCATATTTTCAGTTATGTTAACATCTTGCAATATAGCATTGATAAGTTTAGCCAATACTTTATCAGTCAAATCTCCCTTTAATGGATACTTTGGAATAATCTCATTTTGCCTTACCTCTGAACACCCTACAATAGGATTAACTATTTCTAAAACATTTCCTACTTTTTTAAATTTGCCTACTAGATTATATTCTTCACCTTTTCTAAAATTCTTTTTAATAAAAGGTTGATTAAACCATTTAGCACTAACCTTATGTCCTTGATAATCAAAAGATATAGATGATAATAATTTCCCTGTCTTGGTTCTAACATCTCTATCATAAGTAATCATCCTACAATTTAAAACACTTTTCTCATCTTCTGTTATTTCATCAAATCCAAGATCACTTCTTACATATTCATAATCTCTCGGAAAGTATAATAGCAAATCAAGAACTATAAAAATTCCACATTTATTTAGTTTTTCCGTAAGCTTTGGTCCTACCCCTTTTAAAGAGCTTATATCAGCATAAATATTCAAAGTATGTTCCTCCTGAATATCTTTGTTTTTTGTTAATTCTTATTCATTTTATCACAAACACATTAATATATTAATATACCAATTCAAAATTGCATGTTTTTCAGGTTACTTTTTACATCTATACCAATCAATGCTTGCTATTCCCTGCATATTCTTCTACTCTTCTACTCTTTTATATATGAGAATATTTATATAGTTACTCCTTTTAGTACATAGATATTTTTACAATAAAAACAGAGGGATGTATCATCACTTGATACATCCCTCTGTTTTTTTATTTTTGACTACTCTACTGACATTATGAAGTAATAAAGAGGTTGCTCTCCATTGTAACATTGAATATCAAAGTCATCATATTTATCTTCTAACTCTTTAACAAATTCATCTAACTTGCTTTGATCTACATCTTCACCGTAGAATATTGTTATTAGCTCACTATCTTCATCAATCATTGATTCAAGAACTTCTTCTGCAACTGCAAATTCATCTTCTCCAACCTTTTTAATTTTTCCCTCTACTAATCCAAGCTTGTTTCCTTCTTTAATCTCAATACCATCTATTTCAGTATCTCTAACCGCAAAAGTAACTTGACCTGTTTTAACTGATTCCATTGCTTCCATTAAAGCTTCTTGATTTTCATCAACTGAAGCTTCAGGGTTAAACATTGTTATACAAGTAATACCTTGAGGTATTGTCTTTGTAGGAATAACTCTTATATCTTTATCAGATATTTCAGCTGCTTGATTAGCTGCCATTATTATATTCTTATTGTTAGGAAGTATGAATATATGGTCAGCATTTAACTTTTCAATACATTCCATCATATCTTGTGTTGAAGGGTTCATTGTTTGGCCACCCTCAATTACATGATCTACACCTAAATCTTTAAGAATATTTGTTATACCGGATCCCATAGCCACAGAAACAAATGCATATTTCTTTGGTTCTGAATCTTCAATAGCAACTTCTGCTTCTTCATTACCTTGAACTTCTAAAAGTTCTCTATGTTCTTCTCTCATATTATCTATTTTAATTTTTGATAATTCTCCAAGTTGAACTGCTTGTGCTAAAACTGTTCCTGGGTCATTAGTATGAATATGACATTTAATAACATCTTCATATCCTACAACTATTACTGAATCGCCCATTGGTTCAATCTTCGCTCTGAATTCATTTGCTTTTTCAGCATCTCCTAAGATTATGAATTCTGTACAGTAACCAAATTTAATATCTATATCTTCAATTGATTGCGCACCAGCTTTTGCTGCTGAAGGCTCTGCTACTGCTTTATCATTAATTTCTGAAACTATATCATCTCTTAATGCATGGTACATGCCTTTAATTAATATATATAATCCCATTCCACCTGAATCTACAACTTTAGCTTTTTTTAATGCTGGTAAAAGTTCTGGTGTTTTATCTAACATAACTTTTGCTTCGTTAGTTATAACTTCCATAAGTTCAACAATATCATCTTTATTTGCAGCTACAGCACCTTCGGAAGCCGCTCTAACAACAGATAGTATTGTTCCCTCTGTTGGTCTCATAACAGCCTTATAAGCCGCATTTGATCCTTCTACAAAAGCTTCAGCTAATTCTTTAGCTGTAACTTCTTCTTTTCCTGCTAATCCTTTAGAGATTCCTCTAAGAATTTGAGAAAGGATAACTCCTGAGTTACCTCTTGCTCCCATTAAAGCACCTTTAGCTAATTTTTTTGAAGTTTCTCCAATTGATGGATTATTAAATCCTTCTATTTCTTTAACTGCAGCTTTAAATGTCATTGACATATTAGTTCCTGTGTCACCATCTGGTACTGGAAAGACATTTAGTGCATTAACATAATCGCTTTCTTCTAACAAACAATTACTTGCGTGAACAACCATATTATAGAAATTATGGCCATTAATAGTTTGAAATTTCATCCTTTTACCTCCTAGACTCTAACAGCTTGAACATTGACCGTTATAGATGATACTTTTAATCCAGTAAAGTTTTCAACACTATAACGAACTTTTTGAATAATGTTATTAGCTATCACAGAGATTTTTGTTCCATACTCAACCATAACAAATAATTCAATTACTAATTTATCTTCATCATTGAAACTTAATTTTACACCCTTACTAAGATTTTCGATTCTCATTAGCTCCCAAAAACCTTCTGTAGCATTTTTAGAAACCATTCCAACGACACCATAGCATTCCATTGTTGAAAGTCCGACAATTTTAGCTAAGACCTCTTCAGAGTAATGTACGTTGCCAAGGTCATTTGAATATCCTACCATAATAGAATCCTCCTTATAATTATCCTTATAGATATTTTATATCACTTTTTTCTTTTATTCAAGTAAATATTATACAGTTAAATATACCTCTCAATAATATTATGCTCAACTTTTTTGTTTTTTTACTTGCAAAATTATAAATAAGTATGGTAGAATATTATCTGTCCTATTGAAGAGAATTTATCTTCACAAAAAGGGAGGTGTTTTCAAATGGCAAGAAGATGCGAAGTATGTAACAAGGGTGTTGTTGCAGGTACACAATACTCACACTCACATCGTCAATCAAAGAGAACTTGGGCTCCTAACATAAAGAGAGTAAAAGCTTTAGTTAATGGAACACCAAAGACAGTTCACGTATGTACAAGATGCCTTAGATCTGGAAAGGTTCAAAGAGCAATATAGTTCATATAAAAAAAGCAATTGTTATCCGCAATTGCTTTTTTTATTTACTCAAATTTTATATTACTTGTTTTAGGAAATAATTGATTATAAAAATTATCAAATCCATCATCATCCATCTCAACTTTTTCACTATCACTTACATAAAATTTACTCATCGTATTAGTAATTAATTCAAATTTCTTTAAATTATTCTCTTCTAATAACACATTATAAAGATATGCTAAATGATTTTCCATATACATTTGTAATTTTTTTATATCCTCATCCGTTAATTTACCCTCTTTATGTAAATCCTTAACAGGTCCATTTCTAAAAGTAAAATAAGCTGAAGCTTTTGCTATATTTGCTATGTATTCCTTTGGTAATTTATTTTCCATTTTATTCACCTCATGGTTATTATACTTGCTTAAATATAAAAAAACAACTTGAAAAAACCTAGCAGTTTTCACTACTAGGTTCTTCTTTTATAAAAGGTTTATATCATATGTAATATGATTAATTATTTTTTCCTTCTAAAAAATCTTATAAATTTTGAAATAAAATTTGGTAATTTAATTGCTACTATTCTTGACATATTCCCTCCACATCTATAAATTGCTATTATTATTCTCTTATTATATCTTATGAAGATTTATCAAAATTGTTACAACTTTTTTTAATCTTTACTTTTTATTACTAAAACTGTTCCAAAATCAAAACTTACCTCAACTGGTCCCACTAAAAACTCATTAGAAATAGTTAATGGATCACCTAGTCTTAAAGAATAATTATTCAATCCATATTTAGCATTTTTTATTGTAAAATTTTCTACACACTCACAATATGCTTGAAATGAAATATAATCTCCTTCTTCTCCAAAAATCTTTTGACCTTCATTGATTATAAATATCTCATTATAATGATCTACCATAGTAGCCCTTACACCTTTATCTAACGCTCTTTTCAATATGCCTATATTACCTAGGAAATGGTCAATCCTCTTCCCTGTAGCGCCTAATAAGACTATTTCACTGCACTGTAATTCCTCTATGGCAAACTCCATTGCTATTTCACTATCTGTATAATCTTTTTCAGGGTTATATTCAAATCTTTTAGCTCCTCTTTTTTCTAATAATGTTATGTTTTCCTTATTAACAGAATCAAAATCACCAATTATGTACTGAGGAAAAATATTATTTTGAACCAAATAATTACACCCTTTATCTACACCGATAACTGTATCAACCTTCTTTAAAGTATTTTTCAATAAATCACATGAAGGTTCTAACCCACCAGCAACAATCATTACTCTCATTTTATTTACCTCTAATAGCTTCGATATTTTCCTTTAAATCTCCACCATTAAATACTGCCGAACCTGCAACTAATACATTAGCACCAGCTTCTATTAATTCTTTTGAATTATTTCTATCTACCCCACCATCAACTTGGATTAATAGATCTTTATTTAACTTCTCTGCTAAAGCTTTTACTTCTTTAATCTTATCAATTGAATAAGGAATAAACTTTTGTCCTCCAAATCCAGGGTTAACAGACATTATTAACACCATGTCTATATAAGGAATCATATCCTTTATCATTGATACTGGTGTACCAGGATTTAAAACTATTCCAGCTTTAACGCCTTTTGATTTAATATATTGCATAGTTCTATCTATATGTCTATCAGCTTCATAATGAACAGTAATTATATCTGCTCCAGCTTCAATAAACCCATCAATATAATTACCTGGGTTTTCTATCATTAAATGAACATCAAAAACCTTATCTGTATATTTCCTTATTGATTTCATAACAGGCATACCAAATGTAATATTTGGAACAAAATGCCCATCCATAACATCTATATGAATAAAATCTGCTCCTGCATTTGATACCTTTTCTACCTCTTCACCTAACTTTGAAAAATCTGCTGATAATATCGACGGTGCAATCTTTACCATTTATTTCTCCTCCCATCCATTATTTCTTCTAGTGTTCTTATATAAAAATCATATCTATGTTTATTGATTTTTCCATCTTCAAGTGCCTTCTTAACAGCACATTGTGGTTCTTTGTTATGAACACATCCTCTAAATTTACATTCATGATTATATTCCTCAAATTCTGGGAAGCAATATCTTAACTCTTCACTATCCATAAATGTAATATCCAATGTTGTGAAACCTGGTGTATCTACAAGATATCCATTTTCTACTTCTATAAGTTCACTATGTCTTGTAGTATGTTTACCTCTACCTATTTTTTCTGATACTATCCCTGTTTCCATGTGTTCTCTATCGATAAATTTATTTATTAAAGTTGATTTACCTGCACCTGATGGTCCACAAAGAACTGTTACTTCATTTGCAAGCATTTCTTTTAATGTATCAATACCTAATCCTTGCTTTGCATTAATAAATAATACTTCATATCCTATAGAATTTATTTTAGTTTTTACTAATTCTCTCTCTTCTTCATTTACTAAATCAACCTTGTTTAAACAAACTAAAGTCTTTATATTATTGTATTCACATAAAACTAAAAATCTATATAATAAATCTAAATTTATATCTGGATTTTTAATTGCAAAAACTACAAAGGCTTGTGTGACATTTGCAACTGTAGGTCTTATAAGTTCTGATGTTCTCTCATGGATATCTTCAATAACACCCTTTCCATTATCAACCTTAATTGTTACATTATCTCCCACTGTTGGCTTTAAGTCTATATGTCTAAATCGACCTCTTGCCTTACATTCAATTAATCCTTGTTCTGTTGCTACGTAATAAAAGCCGCCTATTCCTTTAATAATTTTTCCTTCCATGTTACCTCCATTAATTTTTAATTCTTACTCTTATAATAAACATCTTTTCACTAAAAATGCAATTAATTTATGTAATTAATTGCATTTTTATGAATAAATATATCAAAATCTATTTTTAATTATTATACCCATTTTAATTGCCTCTTCATACAAATCATCTCTAAACTTTGGATTTGCAATATCAATTAGTCGTTTTACTCTCTCACAAATAGATAATCCCTTAAGTTCTGCTATACCATATTCCGTAACAACATTATCCACATCATTCCTCGATAATGACACGGTTGCACCAAGGTTCAATTGAGGTACTATTTTAGAAATTTCTTTAGATTCTCCTGTAATTTTATCTCTAATAACCACACTAGAATACAAAGCTATAAACGAACGTCCATTTTTTGATCTTTGCGCTCCTACTGCTGTATCTGTTTGTCCTCCTGTTCCACTAATCTGAAATGGTCCAATTGACTCTGATGCACATTGTCCTGTTAAATCAACCTCAACTGATGTATTTATAGATACTTGATTATCATTCATACCAATTGTACAAGGGTCATTAGTCCAATAACCATCTCTAATCATAACAGAAGGATTATCATCTAAAAAATCATATAACTCTCTTGTTCCAAGTGCAAAGGCTGCTACGTGTTTTCCATTATATATATTCTTTCTCTTCCCATTCACAACGCCAGCCTTTATAAGCTTCATCATCCCTGTAGTAAACATCTCGGTATGAATCCCTAAATCTTTTTTATTCATAAGAGCATTTGCAACAGCATCAGGTATTGCCCCTATACCAAGCTGAATACAATCTCCATCATTTATTCTATCACTAATTAATTTGCCTATCTTAATATCCTTTTCATTAGGCTGCACCTCAGGAATAGTTGAAATATCATAATCACAATTAATAATATAATCGATATCATCAACATGTACTTCAACATCTCCTAAAGTTCTTGGAAGTTTAGGGTTTAATTCTAAAATCACTATATCTGCACTCTCTATCATTCTCTTTTCATATACATTACTTAAAGATAATGATACAAACCCATGTTTATCTGGTGGAGTAGCATTCCCTACATATATGTTCGGTTTAACTTTTGAAATCCTGTTAACTGCCGATAAATGAAGATGCGTCGGAACATATGATATATTCCCATTTTGCTGTAATTTCCTTAGTTGTCCACTATAGAAAAAACTATCCATGCTGAAACTATCAAAATTATTAGAGTCTGTACAATACTTACATGGAGTAAGTGGTAAAAAAGTTGTTATAATTACATTTCTAACCCTATTTGATACTAAATGAAGATTTTCTAAAAAACATTTCCCTTCAGCTGCTCCTAGTCCAACAACAATAACATCATTAGATTTTACTAATTCAACAGCTTCTTTACACGATATAACTTTACCCATATCTTCGCTCCCAAATACATACTTATACATAAGATATATTCAAGATCAAATTATTTTGTTACTTTTATAACAACTGAAATAAGCGTGGTTACCCACGCTTATTTCTAGATACATATTATTACATTTCTTCTATAGTATGATGTACTTCAATTCCTCTTATTCTTAATGCCTCAAATATTGAATCTGGTTCAAATGCATCTTCAGGTATTAATATACCTGTTTTATTACAAGCTCCATTTGCTATCATCTCTGTAGCTACAGCCATAGGAATTCCAACGTTCTTTGTATATGCTCTAAGCCCTTCCCAATCTCTTACACTTCCATCTGATGCTGGGTGGGTATGATATAATACATGCTTGTACTTTTTACCCTCTTTAGTTCCTATTACTTCAATGTGAAGTGCGTAACCATACAATTCTGTCTTAGATCCCTCTTCACTATTAATTAGATATTCTGAAACACAATCCATTACTCCAACTTCTGCACCATTTACTACTATTTTATCATTTCTAAGTATTCCGTAATCAAATAATGCTCTAACTAGGCTCATATTTTGTTTTGGCCATGTTCCTCTTGTTTCTATTAATTGTATTCCTTTATGTTTTAAAGCCTTAGCTAATGTTACTGTCTCTGAGTGAGGTATGATATATTGTGTAGTTAATCCATATGGTTCTGGAAGCTGTACTTCTCTTGGTCTTGCAAATGGAGGTACTTGAATGAATTCTCCATTTTCAAATACAGTTCTAGTCGGTAATTTAGGATCATATTCATATGTTGTTGTTTCTGTTATAGATTTAGAGAATGCAATAGGTCTAAATGACCCATGTGATACTCTTGCTGATTCAACAGTATCTAATTGATTTGCTGCCTTCATTGCCATCATTTGAGTTAATCCTGGAGTCATACCAAACCCTGGCACTGCTGTTCTGTTATTATCTTTAAATATTTCATCAAATTGGTTTTCTTCACCGAATCCATTTAAGTTTATACAATGACATCCAGCCTTTGCTATACATTCAGTAGATATTCCATTTAATGCAATAGTTGTTCCATCCATTACAATGTCATATCCCTTCATTTGATTAATTGTAGCTTCCTTATCTAAAACATTTACTAGTGCAAAATCTACTCTCTCATCATCTAACCAACTAACTATTTCTTCCCCTACTTTTTCATCAATATCTCCTATTGTAATCTTATCAAAACTAGAATGTTCTACTAAATCTAATACTGCCTCTCTTGCTATTCTACCTGCTCCACCTAAACAAAATACTTTCATACCAATTCCTCCTAAATATATCTTTTTAAATATTAAATCTATATATATGTTTTAATTGATTAACAATTATCCTAATGCTTCAAATTAAAACTTATATGCTTTATTAATTAGTACTTACATCACATAAATTCTGACCTTTTCTTTCTTTTATCTTTTTATAGATGAATTCAATTATCACAACTAAAACTCTCATAGCTATATTCCCTGCGATTATTAAACAGGATAAAGCTGCTGCTGAAGATAGAGCACCTATATCTTCAAGATTAACTATAGATATTGTTGCAACCTTAAATGCAGGTGTATATAAAAATACAATTGCAGATATTGTTATCATCGAATTAGTGAATAAATAAAGGAAATTTTCTTTAAATGAATCTATTGACAATGGTAGTGTTACCTTGGATAGTAACTTACCAAATGATATATCCATAACCTCTGCTGTTTCTTCATATTCTTTATCTAACTTCTTCAAGGAAGTCATTGAAGTTATAAATGGTACTGAATAAAAATGCACTAAATTAGCAATAACTAGAATTATTGGAGTTCCATAAAGGAAATTCAAAGGATTCTCTCCTTTAGAGAAAAATATTACATATGATATCCCTATTACTAATCCAGGAATTGCAAGTGGTATCATCGAAAATACATAACATACCTTTCTAAGTACTTTCATTTCCTTAACTTTTTCAATAAGATAAGAATTAATAAATATAAGTACAACTCCAACTACTGCAGTTACTATCGAAATTATTATACTGTTTAAGAACGATACACCTTCATTTGAAATACTATTTTCAAATGTATAATTAGAAAGTGTAAATGTTAAATCATAAGGCCAATACTTAACAACAGATGTAAATCCAACTATTAATATTACACTTAAAAACGATAGCATTATTATTGAACATAGTACTGTGAATACAATATCTTTAAATTTATTAGCTTTAATAATTAATGGCTTAGCTTTTCCATCTTGGACATATTCAGATCCTTTTCTAGTTATAACCTTCTCAACAATCAAAAATATCATAGACGGTATAAGAAGTACTAAAGTTAATCCTGCCCCCACAGCAAAATTTTGTTGCCCTAAAATCTGCTTATATATTTCAAGTGGAAGTATATTGCATTGACCACCAATTATCTTTGCTGCTCCAAAATCAGTAAAACTCAATGTGAATGTTATTAAAAATGCACTAAACAATGCATATTTAACGCTTGGTAATGTAATCCTAAAGAAAGTTTTAATACTACTTATATTTAATGTTTCTGCTGCTTCATAAAGTCTTGCATCAGTTCCCTTTAATGACACATATAAAACTATAAATGCTTGTGGAAATGTGAATATTACAAGTGATAGTACTATCCCCTTAATTCCATAAATCCCAACATCTATTCCTAAAAATTCAGTAAATACACCCTTATTACCAAAAAGATATATTAATCCAATTGCATACATCATAGTTGGTGCAAATAATGGTATAAATGCAGCACTTTTAAACATTCCTTTAAATGGTACTCTGCATCTAGTTAACCCATAAGCATAGATAAATGCTAATATTACAGTTATCAATGATGTATATAAAGCTATCTTTAAGGAATTACTAAGTGACCCACTTTCTATGCTTCTACTTATATAATATTTAAGCGCATCAAGCCCATGTAAATTTCCACTACCTTTAAAAGCTTCTATACATAAATAAGCTAGTGGAATTATTACAAATACAACAAGTGTACATAACATAAATATCGTTAATAATCTTTTAATCAACTTATCACTTTTCAAGCTATACACACCCTATTCTTAAAGTTTTCTTTCAAAGACATCCATACTTCTAAATTGACATCTAGATTTTTTTCTCTATACTCATCTTTTGGAATATCTACAAAGAAACTATTCTCTTTACACTTACAACTTAATCTATAAAAACTGCCTCTAAACTCTACAGATTGTATCTTCACTAAAATTGCTGATTCCTCAGCTTTATGACTAAGATTCACTGCCTCTGGTCTTACATAAGAACCATTTATAATATTTGTAATCCCTATAAAATTAGCTGAAAAATCACTTGCTGGATTATCATAAATTTCTTCAGGAGTCCCTATTTGTTCAATAGTCCCATTATTCATAACTGCAATTCTATCTGAAATGCTTAAAGCCTCTTCTTGATCATGAGTTACCATAATAGTTGTAATACCTAGTGTTTTCTGTATCTTCTTTAACTGATATCTAAGTTTTTCTCTAACCTTTGCATCTAAAGCAGAAAGTGGCTCATCTAATAATAATAGCTTTGGAGAGGTTGCAAGTGCTCTACCTAGTGCTACTCTTTGTTGTTGTCCACCAGACAATTGTCTTGGGTACTTATTTTTATTATCCTTAAGCTCTAAAATTCCTAATAGTTCATTACACTTATTTTCAATTTCTTTTTTACTTAATCCTCTACCATTTAATGCAAATGCTATATTTTCAAAAGAGGTCATATTAGGAAATAAGGCATAGGATTGAAATACAATCCCAAAGCCTCTCTTCCTAGCTTCTAATAAAGTTATGTCCTCATTCTCAAATTTAACTTCTCCTAATTGGCACTTTTCAAGGCCTGCTATTATTCTAAGTAATGTTGTTTTCCCACATCCACTTGGTCCTAATAAACTTAAAAACTCACCTTTTTTGACATTTAAAGAGACATCATCTAATGCCTTAAAGTTACCAAAACTTTTAGTTATATTATTCAAATTCAAGATAGAATCCATTATTTTTCTCCTTTTAAAAACTAATTTTTCGGTTCACTTTTACTATCAAATTTCTCGCTCCATTTAGTAAGGATAGCTTCTCTCTTTTTAGCTACTTCCTTTAAATTAACATTCATTAATTTTTCTTTAGGATTTTTTCCATATTCAGCAGGTATTTCATATTCTTTATCGATTGTTACCATAGGATAACTTTTTTGATACTTATCCATTGCTTCATCAGTAATAGCCCAATCTAAGAATTCTTTTGCTTCTGGCTTTACACTATCTTTCTTAACTAATGCATTAGCTTCTAAATCCCAGCATATACCTTCTGTAGGGAATGCTATATCAATTTGTCCACCTTTTTGCTTTTCTTTAATAATTCTATATCCAAGAGCTAAACCTATATTAGTTTCCCCTTGTGCAGTCATAACAGCTGGTCTTGATCCAGAATGTGTATAAGCTTTAATATTTTCATGTAATTTCTCTAAGTACTTCCATCCTTCTTCTTCACCAAAATGCTCTAATATACCAGCTACTACTAAGAATCCAGTTCCTGAAGATGCTGGGTTTGGCATAGAAATCATATTTGCATACGCTGGATTTAATAAATCTTCAAATGATGTTGGAGCTTTAAGACCTAATTTATCTAACTCTGTTTTATTAATTCCAATTCCATTTTCAAATATATCTATTCCTACCCATGTTGGTGTTTTTCCATCACCCTTAAACTTTTCATCAATTCTGTCAACACCTTCTGGTGCATATCCTTCAAGCATACCTTTTTCATCTAATACAAGAAGGCTAGTTGCTGCAAGACCCCAAATTATATCCGCACTTGTATTTTCACCTTCAGCTATTAATTTTGAAGTTATTACTCCAGTAGAATCTCTTACAATATTAAGTTCCACATCTGGATACTTAGCTTTATACCCTTCTAAGTAATCATTAATTTGATCTTCCTCTAACGCGGTATAAATCGTTAATTCTTTTTTACTATCACCTGTTTTATTAGTACTTCCACATCCAACAAATAACGTAGTCATTGTTGCAACTGCTAAAGCTAATGATATAAATCTCTTCTTCATTTCATCCACCCTTTTCGTATATTTTGTACAATTTAATAATACCCATTTTTTGTTAAGACATTATTGGTTCTCTGTAAAATAATGTTAGCTTTAAGTTAAATAGATTTAATGGAAAACAAGTAAAATATTGTATATTATTTAACAAAGTATTATAATAATTATTATTGCAATATAAAGGAGAGACAAAAGAATGTTAATGGATGTTTATAAGAACTCTTTTAAATATGATTTTATTAAGAGTTTCAAAGCTGCTACCCCTATTGTTTTAGGTTATATCCCTCTTGGACTAGCTTCTGGAATACTATCTCAAAAAGCGGGCCTCACACCTTTACAGATAGGTGTACTTTCTTTGTTTGCCTACGCAGGAAGTGGACAGTTCATAACTTCATCAATGATTATGGCTAATGCTTCTATATTATCAATTACACTTACTAACTTCATTGTAAACTCAAGATCTATTCTTATGAGTTCTGCACTTGCACCATATTTTAAAGGAGCATCAAAAAGATTTCTAATTCCTTTTTCTCATGGAATAACTGATGAAACATTTGCTATAAACTTTATAAAATTAAAAGATGGGAATTGGTCAAATAGAAATGCTATTTTAGTAAATTTAATTTCTCATGTTTCTTGGATAACTAGTAATATTATTGGAGGAATAACTGGTACTATCATTGATATTGATACAGTTATTATAAATTTCATCTTAACATCAATGTTTATTTGCCTTTTAATATTACAAATTAAAAATAAACTTCATATACTTGCTGCAATTATTTCTGGAATAGCTGCATTGTCACTTTCTATGATTATAAAAAATAATCTTTATATAATTTTTGCTACTATAATAGGTGCAACTATATGCTTTTTTATTGAAAAATCATTTAAAAAAGGTAGGGAAAACTAATGAATTCTTTATGGATTTTTATATTAATAATCTGTGTAAGCTTAGCTACATATGTTTCTAGAGGATTACCTATATTATATTTATCATCTAGAGAATTACCCGAGGATTTAAAAACTTGGATGAAATATATTCCCCCTGCAATTTTTGCAGCTTTAATAGTTCCTGACATTATGATTATAGATGGTGAACTATCTATAATTAACCCAAAATCCATTGCTGCATTTATTGCACTACTTATAGCATGTAAAACAAAATCTATGACTATTACTATAATAGTCGGTGTATCTATATTATCTTTATTAATGTACTTATAAATTACATATTACTTTACTTATTATTACCACTATACATTTATTACATAAAATTGGGGCTGTACCAAAATGATTTATCATTTCAATACAGCCCCATTAATTTAGAATTTTAAATTTTATATTTTGATACAACGCCATAATCATAACGCACTATAGTATATATAATTTTATAAATTTATTATTAAAATTATATTTCATCAATAAAAAGCACCCCTATCTGCCCCTCTATAAAATTATACATTTCACTTTTCATTCCTTCTTTAGGTACCTTTAATGTTAATAAAATTGCAAGCGAATCTTTATTTACTCTATATGAATTATTCATTTCCACCTCACAAACCTTTACCTTCATTAATTTCAGCTTCTTTATTAAATTTGAAAAATCACTTGGAGTATCTACTTCTAAATACAAATCAATTACTCTAGATTTTTTATCAATATAATTTTCTAATTTAACTAGTATTACTGTAGATAGTACAATAAAAATACACCCAACTATAGCTCCCTCATAAAATCCTGTACCTATAGCTAATCCCATACATGCCGATGCCCATAATCCTGCAGCTGTAGTTAATCCTTTAACTTTCTTATTTCCTGTTACAAGTATAGTCCCTGCCCCTAGAAAACCAATCCCACTTATCACTTGTGCACCTATTCTAGTTGGATCTAGTGTCATATTATACATATTACTGATATATATATTAGTGATCATTGCAAGTGTTGCACCTATACAAACTAATATATGAGTTCTAAGACCGGCTGGCCTTTTTTCAAACTCTCTTCCTATTCCAATAATACCTCCAAATATAACAGCTAAAACAAGTCTAAAAACTATAGAAATCAAATTTAAGTTCCTTAAAAACTCTGGTATAATATCCAACCAATCATCTCCATTAGTAAAAGTTATGTAATATTATATGTTAACTTTAAAAATTAGTGAATGAAAGTACAGTTTTTAGTTATTTGCATAGTATAAAAGTATATACCCATTATGCAAATAGGAGGAATTTAATATATGGACCCTTATAGAGCTCTAGGAGTTACACCCGATGCTACAAAAGATGAAATACTTAAAGCCTATAAAAGTGTAGTTAATCAATATAGCCTTGAAAAATATGCAGATACTCCGCTTCAACCATTAGCTGAAGAAAAATTATTAGATGCAAATGAAGCATATGAAATACTTATTAATGGAAATGTTTATACTGAGGTTAGAAATCTATTACAACAAAGAAACTTCATTGCTGCTGAAACAAAACTGAATTTAATTTATAACCCAAATAATGCAGAATGGAATTTCCTTCACGGATTTGTTCTAATTCAAAAAGGATGGTATGATGCGGGCCTTCAAGAAATAAATACAGCCTATGATATGAATCCAGATAATCCTGAGTATATAGACACAATCTATAAACTTAGACAGCAAGCAAATAACTTCAAAAGTAGATATAACACCACTAATAATAATGCTAAACAAGGTGGCGGTAATGATATGTGTGGTGGTGGTGGCGGTGGCGGATCTAATGGTGGGATGTGCTAATTAGTCATACATTATTTAAACCATAGATCTTTCAATACCTTTTAAATAGATAGTTATTCTAATTATTTAAATTAGTAATTATAAAAAAATAATAATCAATGATTAATAAATAATTAAGTTATATTTATAACTCTAAGAGTTACTATACTTAATTTGCTATTAGCTCATTGATTATTTTTTGTTTGTTAAATCACTTATTTTAAGTCTCTATTATTATATCTTACTCAAAATTAGATTTTGATAATAAACTATAATATGTTTGTGGTTTTTGACATACAGGACATACTTTAGGTGCTTCTATCCCTTCATAAATATATCCACAATGTGTACATATCCACTTTTCTGGTTGTGTAGATTTAAATAACATCCCATCTTTTATCTTCTTAGAATACTCATCAAATAAATTTGCATGATGTTTTTCTATCTCAGCAATTTTAGTAAAACTATTTGCTACAGCTGTAAAACCTTCTTTTGTCGCAACTTCTGCAAATGTTTTATAAATATTATCATGTTCTTCTAATTCATTAGTATTTGATTGTTTTAGTAAACTTGCTAAATCTTCTCCCATATCAACAGGGTATCCTGCTGTTATATCAACATTAGTTATTCCTGCTGTTTTTAAATGATCCATAAATACCTTTGCATGTGCTTCTTCTTGACTTGCAACATACTTAAACAATAAATATATCATTTGGTTTTTTTGATTATTAGCTATTTCACCTGCAAAAGTATATCTATTTCTAGCTTGACTCTCACCAGCAAATGCTCTCATTAGATTTTGTTCAGTTTCACTATTTTTTAAATCCATAACTAGCCTCCTATAGAATAAGATTTACTTTACTAGTTTGTATCTATACTTAAAATATATACCTTATTTTCTCATTTCACTTAAATTAATTTAAATATACTCTTATAATTAACTGTTATATAAAAATATCTCTAAATAAAAACACGGCGCTGTATCACAATTAAAAATTAAAAGTGTAAAACAATATATTTTCAGTAATTCTTTTAGAATTGTATCCTTATTTTTAAATTCTAAATAAAAGGGGATGTATCAAAATGATAAATCATTTTGATACATCCCCTCACAGAAATATACTCTTTTACTATTCGCCTGCTGGAACTTCTGGTTTTTCTGGTTTTTCTGGTTTTTCTGGTTTCTCATCAGCTTTTAACGTAATTGATATAGAACCATTTTTGCCAACCTTAACACTTTCAAACTCAGCAACTTTTGCACTATCATCCATATCTCCTGAAGTCTTAAATGTTACTTGGAATCCATACTTAGAATTTGCTTCAGCTAACATAGATTTAGCTTCTGCATAAGTTATTCCCTTTTTAACAAATAAAGAAGAATCTAGTTTTAATACACCTACAGTTATTGATACCTCAGCACCCTTCTGTAAATTTGCATCTGCGTTTGATGTCTTTAATACAATACCATCTTTAGATGACTCACTTACATCTTCATAATTTACATGTACTACAAGACCTAAATTCTCTAATTCTTTTTTAGCTTCAGCTTCTGTTTTACCATTAAGATTATTAGGAACCTTAACTAACTCAATCTTAGGACCAGTACTTATAAATACCTCTATTGAAGATTTTTTAGATACTTTTGTTTTCTCCTTAGGATTAGAACTTATAACTTTACCTACTTCAACATCATCACTTTCTTGCTTTATAAATTTAATATTACTAATATCAAATCCAGCAGAAACCAATGCATCTGAGGCTCCTTTTTCTGTATAATCCTTAATATTTAGCATTTCAATTGTTTCTTCACCAGCCGATACAGTAACTTTTACTTCACTACCTTCAGTAACTTTAGTACCTTCCTTAGGATTAACTGAAAGAATTGTACCTTCTTCTTTATCTGACTCTTCAGCTTTTTCTTCTCTATATACTAAATTAAGTTCTTCAATTTTCTTCTTAGCATCTTTATTAGATAATCCTATAATTTTAGGAATTTCAACTTCTTTAACTTTGCTACTTCCTCCAACAATAAAGAATCCAACCATAAATAATAATATAATTCCGATTGTTACTCCCCCACCTATTAAGGCTTTTTTCTTTTTAGGAGTCATCTTTATTAACGGTTTATCGTCCTCAAAGTCATCTTCATCTTCATCCTCGAAATCATCTTCATCATCTTCATAGTAATCATCTTCTAACGAAGTATTTCTTGGCGTTGTAGGTGGTACTACAGGTGCCATAACTATTGTATGATCATCATCTTTATTTTCCTCAAAATTATTTATAACAATATCAGGATTATCCTGAACCTTTTGTAAGTCTTGAATTAATTCCTTCATGCTTGCATATCTTCCTGTAGCATCTTTTTGCATACATTTTAGAATAATCTTATTTAAACTCTCAGGAATAGATGCACTTATGTTCTTAGGAGCTATTGGCTCTTCTTGAATATGTTTTAATGCTATTGTAACTGGTGACTCTCCATCAAAAGGAAGGATTCCTGTTACCATTTCATACATAACAACACCTAAAGAGTAAATATCAGTTCTACAATCAATAAAACTTCCTTTAGCTTGTTCTGGAGAAAAATAATGTGCTGATCCTACTATTGTTTGAGTATTTGTTATAGTGCTTTGTGTAGTATTTTTAGCAATTCCAAAATCAGTTATTTTTACTTCTCCACTTTCTGTTACTAGTACATTTTGTGGTTTTACATCTCTATGAATTATGTTATTTCTATGTGCACAATCTAAAGCTTTAGCCATCTGTAATGAAACCTTTATAGCTGTTTGATAGCTCAATTTCCCGTGATATTTAATCACATCTTTAAGCGTCTTTCCATCTACAAATTCCATTACGAAATATTCAATACCATCTTCACTTCCTACATCTAATACATTAACAATATTAGATTCTGAAAGTTTTGCTAGTGCAGCTGCCTCTTTTCTAAATTTATTAGAAATATCTATATTATCACAAAATTCTTTTTTAAGTATTTTTACTGCTACAAATCTATTTAATTTTGTACATCTTGCTTTATAGACTTCAGACATTCCACCTTCTCCGATTTTCTCGATTATTTCATATCTGTCCCCTAACAACATATTATTCATACTACACCTCTCCTCCAAACAACATTACAGTGATATTATCCTTACCACCATTAGCCTTAGCCATTTCAACAAGTATTTCACTGATGTTTTTCGATTTTCCAAAATTAGTTAGTGCTTTTTCGATTTCTTCTTTTGTTAAGTCATTTGATAAACCATCTGTGCATAACAGAATATTATCATAGTTCTCTTTATTCACTTCAAATATATCAACCATAACATTACTTCCAGTTCCAACGGCTCTCGTTATTACATTTTTCTTTGGATGAGCTTTTGCCTCCTCCTCTGTAATACTTCCACCATCTAATAACTCTTGTACTAATGAATGATCTCTAGTGATTTTTTTTAATTTATTATTTTTTATTGAGTATGCACTACTATCTCCAACATTAGCAATTTGCATAAAATCTTTAACTTTTAATGCACAAACTACCGTTGTCCCCATTCCACGTAATGCACTATTCTTATTTGAGTGTCCGTAAACTGCAGAATTAGCATACATAACAGCTTCTTCTAATAACTTATCAAAGCTATCATGCTTAAAATTTCTAGCAACGAAATTCATGATATTTTCTACAGCCATTTTACTTGCTACATCACCAGCATTGTGTCCGCCCATACCATCAGCTACTATATAAAGTTCATATTCATCTGTAATAACAAACTCAGTATAGTCTTCATTATGCTTTCTAACTATACCTATATCACTCTTAATGCTAACCATACACCCGCCCCCTTTTATACTATTTTTCTAAATAACTCCTTCTTAACTGTCCACAAGCAGCATTTATATCGCTTCCCATCTCTCTTCTTAAAGTAACTTCAATTCCTTGACTCTTTAAAATTTCTTCAAAATCTAAGATAGCTTTTTTCGAAGGTTTTTTTAGTTCATTTTCTTTTATTTCATTAACAGGTATTAAATTAACATGGCAAAGCATACCTTTTAATAGTTTAGCTAAAGATTTTGCATCTTCCTTGCCATCATTCACTCCTGCAACTAATGAATATTCAAATGTAATTCTTCTACCTGTTTTATCTATATAATATTTACATGCTTCTAGTATTTGACTTATTGAATACTTATTTGCTATTGGCATAATCTCTCTTCTTTTTTCATCACTAGTCGAATGTAATGATATAGCTAATGTTATACTCATTCCAATATCTGCTAACTCATAAATCTTTGGTATTAATCCACATGTTGATAACGTTATATGTCTTTGACCTATATTTAATCCATAATCAGCATTTACAAGTTCTAAGAACTTAATTACATTTTCATAATTATCTAATGGTTCCCCACTTCCCATTAAAACAATATTAGATATTCTGTCTCCAAGCACTCTTTGACCCATAATTACTTGCCCAAGAATTTCACCTGCAGTTAAATTTCTAATTCTTCCATCAAGCGTGGATGCACAGAATTTACATCCCATTCTGCATCCTACTTGTGTTGAAATACAAATGGAGTTACCATGTTTATATTTCATAAGTACGCTCTCAATTAAATTACCATCATTAAGAGATACTAACATCTTTTGAGTTCCATCTAATTTAGACTCATACACTTCTTCGACTTTAGGTAAAATAATTTCAAAGCTATTAGATAATTTTTCTTTTGTTGAAGCAGGTAAATTTTTCATTTCATCAAAGGAATTCACATCCTTATAAAGCCATGAAAATACTTGCTTAGCCCTAAAAGCTCCTTCACCATTTTCCTTCATCCATTTTTGTAAATCTTCTAAACTAAAATCATATATATTGTTCATATATTCACCTATTAAATCTTTTGAATCTTAGCGATAAAGAATCCATCCATATGTTCATTTGGCATAATAGTTAATGAATTATTTTCTCCATAAACTAGATTTTCGCCTTTACCTAAGTATATATTGCAAGATTTAGCATCTCTATTCTTTTGTAAGAACCATTCTATATTATTTTCGTTCTCTTCTTTGTTAAGTGTACAAGTTGAATATACCATTACTCCACCTGGCTTTAAATATTGCCAAGCATTGCTCATTATTTCTCTTTGTATATTAACAATTTCTGTTAATTGCTTTCTTGTTTTAGTCCATTTAATTTCTGGTTTCTTTCTTATAATTCCAAGTCCTGAACAAGGAACATCAAGTAATATCTTATCAGCTGAGCAAACAAACTCTGCATTTAATTTTGAAGCATCCATTTGTTGTAATTTGATATTAGTTAACCCTAATCTATCTACATTTTCTTGTACTAAAGATAATTTATTTTCATGTAAATCAAATGCTAAAACATTTCCTGTATTGTTTAATAACTCTCCAATATGAGTAGTCTTACCACCTGGTGCTGAGCATAAATCTAAAGCTACTTCACCTTCTTGTAAATCTAATAATGGAGCTACAGTCATAGCACTTTCATCTTGAACTGTAACCTTTCCTTCTTCAAATAAAGGATTCTTTTCTATGTTTTTTCCACCCTTTATTGATATAGCTTCTGGACAAAGATATCCTTCTTCAACATCATATCCAAGCTCAGTTAAACTGTCAAAAACTTCATCATAATCCGCTTTTATTGAGTTAACTCTAACTGTAACTGTTGGAATTTGATTTAATCCAGCCATTATTTTAAATGCTGTTTTTTCTCCATATTGACTAATTAATAATCTAATCATCCAAGGTGCAAATGAATATTTGTATTCAAATTCATTTATCTTATTTCCCTTTATTTCAATATCGCCTTCAGCTTTTTGGTAACTTCTTAGTATTCCATTTACAAGCTTAGCTTCTTTTTCAGATATTTCTTTAGCTTCTTCTACAGCTTCATTTAAAACTGCATGATCTGGAATTCTATCAAGATAGTGCATTTGATAAACTGCTACTCTTAAAATATTTAGAATATCATCATCCATAACCTTAATATCTCTTACAAAACTTGAAATAATCATGTCTAAAGAATTTCTTCTTCTTAAAACTCCATAAACTAATTCTGTTATTAATCCCTTATCCTTGTCACTTAGTTCATTTTCATTTAAAACATTTGATAAAACTAAGTTTGAGTATGCTCCTGTGTTTAATATTCTTTGTATTGTAGTTCTTGCTAAATTACGTGTATTCATATTTTCTCCTTTAATCATCGTATCTATTACTAATTGCTATTAACCTTACTAATTGTAAGATAGCCATTAAAGTTGCGGCAACATAAGTTAACGCTGCTGCACCTAAAACTCTTCTTGCTCCATTTACTTCATCCCCATAAAGTATGCCTCTATTTTCCAAAACTGAAATTGCTCTACTTGATGCATTAAATTCAACTGGTAATGTAACTAATTGAAAAATTACAGTTCCTGTGAAGAATATAATCCCAATATTAATTAAGGCACTATTTGCTACTAATATACCTATTATAAATAATACCATAGAAAGCTTAGACCCTAAACCTACTACATGTGCAATCGATGTCCTAAGTACTAATGGAGTATATTTTTCTTTATGTTGAATTGCATGCCCAACTTCATGTGCTGCAATTCCAGCAGCTGAAATTGTAACACCATTATAAACATCTGGTGATAAATTTACAATTCTAGTTTTGGGATTATAATGATCGGTTAAATGACCTTGACCCATAAGAACTTGAACATCAAATAATCCTGCTTCATCTAACATTTTTCTTGCTATTTGTGCTCCTGAATATCCATTCATAGTTCTTACTTTATTATATTTTTTATAAGTTGAACTTACTTTTGTTTGTGCCCACAAAGATATAATTATTGCAGGTAATAAAATCAAATAAGTTGGATCCCAATAAAATCCATACATCTTTATACGTCCCCTTTTCCCTTATAATATAATTCCTATTCTAAAACTATATTACAATCAATTGTATTTCCATTTAGATATTGACTAATAGTTAGTGGTTTCCCATTTGGGAATTGGATTTTTTCTATTAATAAAACAGTTCCATTTCCACAAGCTACTTTAATCCCATTTTTATCTACATCTAATATTGTACCCGATTTTTTAGAAGTATTATCACTTAATACCTTAGAATTAAAAATTTTCATTCTTTGACCACAATAATTGGTATATGCAATAGGCCATGAATTTAGACCTCTTATAAGATTGTGTATCTCTTGCGCTGTCTTATTCCAATCAATGCATGCAAGATCTTTATCTAACATCTTTGCATAGAATGTTTCTCCTTCTTGTTTAATCGGAGTTATTGTGCCATCTACTAATCCTTTTATTGTATTTACTAAAGTTTCAGCACCTTGCATCATAAGAATATCATGAAGTTCTGCCGCTGTCATATTTTCTGTAATTTCAGTTTTATCAGTCAGAAGCATATCTCCAGTATCTAATCCAACATCCATAAGCATTGTGGTATTACCCGATACTTTTTCTCCATTTATTATCACCCAATTTAATGGTGCTGCACCCCTGTACATAGGTAATAGTGACCCATGTAGATTAATACATCCATACTTTGGTATATCTAATACTTCTTTAGTCAAGATTTGCCCATATGCTACTACAATAATAAAATCTGGCTTTAAATCTTTTAAATATTGTATAGCCTCTTTATCATCTCTCAACTTAATAGGTTGATATATAGGAACATTCATTGTTAAAGCTTCTTCTTTAACTTCTGATATTCCTACTTTTTTCCCTCTGCCTTTCGGTTTATCAGGCTGAGTAAACACTGATTCTACACCAAAAGTTTCATGTACTCTTTTTAATGATGGAACTGCAAATTCTGGAGTTCCCATAAAAACTATCTTCATTTAAGCACTCCCTTACTTTACGTGGTCTATAAATAATACACCATCTAAGTGATCATATTCATGTTGAATTGCTCTTGCTAAAAGCTCTTCTGCTTCAAGAATGAACTCTTCACCTTTTTCATTAAAAGCTTTTACTTTTACATAATTAGCTCTTTCAACTTCTCCCGCTTCTCCCGGAATGCTTAAACATCCCTCATCATCACATTGTGATCCTTTTTTCTCTAATATTTCAGGATTTATAAATACTCTTAATCCATAATCATCATAAATATCTATAACAAAAATTCTTTTTAATATGCCTACTTGTGGTGCTGCTAAACCAACTCCATCTGCTTCATACATAGTGTCAGCCATATCATTTAGAAGTGTTAATATTCTAGGGTTTATCTCATCAACAGCTTTACTTTTTTTTCTTAATACATCATCGCCATTTTTTCTAATATTTCTTATTGCCATTTTTTCTCCTCCTATGATAAGTTATTTGGATTAACATCAATACTTACCTTAATATCATTATATACATTCTTATTTAATTCATAAAGTTTATTCTTAATATTTTTGCAGAATTCACTTTCAAATTCACCTTTGAATATTATTTGATATCTATAATATTCTTTTATTTTAGATATTGTACATGGAACTGGTCCAAGCATTGTAATATCATATTCCTTATTAACTATTTTTTCTAATTCCATGCCTAAATTATTCATAAAATCTTTAAGTTTATTAATATCTTTACACATTCCATTAATTAATAATATTTTGCTAAATGGTGGATACTTTAAAATTGCTCTCATTTTAAATTCTTCATCATAAAATCCATCATAATCATACTCTTGTGCAAATTTTAAACTATAGTGTTCTGGAGTATATGATTGTACTATAGCTTCACCTTCTATAGTTCCTCTACCTGCTCTACCTGCAACTTGAGTTATTATCTGAAAAGTTCTTTCTGATGACCTGTAATCCGGTATATTTAAGGATATATCAGCTGCTAATACGCCTACTAATGTAACGTTTGGAAAGTCTAACCCCTTAGAAATCATTTGTGTACCTATTAATATATCAGCCTCACCATTTTTAAATGCATTATAAATTAATTCATAAGAGTTTTTAAAACGAGTAGTATCAACATCCATCCTTAATACTCTAGCTTCCTTAAAATATCTTTTAACTTCCTCTTCTACTTTTTGAGTACCTGCTCCAAAATATTTTACATACTTACTTCCGCACTTAGGACATGTTGATTTAACTTTTTCTGTTTTTCCACAATAGTGACATGTTAACAACCCACTCTTATGATATGTCATAGATATGTCACATTCGTGACACTTAAATACATATCCACAACCCCTACATGAAACAAACGTTGAAAATCCTCTTCTATTTAAAAATAGAATTATCTGTTCTTTTCTCTCTAACCTATTTTTAATTTCTCTATAAAGACTTCTACTAAAAATCGATTTATTCCCAGACTTTAATTCTTCTCTCATATCAACAATATTCATCTTTGGCATATTAATATTGGTAGCCCTATTGTTTAGTTCTAACAATGTATATTCCCCTGATATTGCTTTATAATAACTTTCAATTGTAGGTGTTGCAGATCCTAATATCAATTTACAATCTTTAATTCTAGTTAAAAATTCGGCAACTTCCTTAGCATTATATTTAGGGTTTTGTTCAGATTTATATGTATTTTCATGTTCTTCATCTATAACAATTAGCCCTAAATTTTGTACAGGTAAAAATAACGCACTTCTTGCGCCTATTACTATTTTTGCCTTGCCATCTTTTACTCTTTGCCACTCATCAAATCTTTCACCATCTGAAAGCTTAGAATGAAAAAGTGCAACATCTTTGCCGAACCTTCCTTTAAATCTTTCAATCATTTGTGGTGTTAATGCTATTTCAGGAACTAGTATTATTGAAGATTTATTTTCTGCTAGCATCGTTGATACAAGTTGCATATAAACTTCAGTTTTCCCTGATCCAGTAACACCTTTTAATAGAAACATCTTACTATCTGATTTTAAAATTATATCTATAGCCTTTTCTTGTTCATCTGTAAGCGTCAAATTATCAAATGACTTATATGTCCTTGAATTATATCTATATACTACCTCTTCTTCTACTTTTAAGTAGTCTAAAGATATAAGCTTATTTAATTTATGTAAAGAAAGTGCATGCTCCTTAGTTAGTTCTGCTTTAGTAAATTTTCCATTATTATCTTTTATAAAGCGAATTATATCAATATAACCTTCATAATTTTTAAATGTAGGTTCTATATCTTTATTAAAAATAATAACACTCTTACTTTTATTTTTTACACCTTTCATAATCCCAGTAGGTATTAATAACCTTATAACATCAATATACTTACATAAATATTCATCTCTAATGAAGTTAATAATCTCAAAATCATCATCTAATAAGACTGGTGATTCATCTACTATACTACTTATGTATCTATATCTAATTCCTTTAACAGGTTCTTCATATAATAAATTCATAACAAATCCATTTAACGGATTTCTCTGAGTTCCAAATGGAACTTTTACTAATTGACCTTTTTTTACTTTATCTACAAGATTATCTGGAACCTTATAAGTAAAAGGTTTATCTATTTCTTGAGCATCACTATTTATTATTATCTCAGCAAAAAAATTCAATCTTATCACCCTACATTAAATTGATTTTATAATAAGAAAAGCGCTAATTGCGCTTTTCTAATATAACATCGAATATGTTAGAAGCAACTTGTTTTTTACTCATTCTATCTAATTCTAACTTATTGCCATCTTTAGATATTATGGTAACCTTGTTATCAGTAGATCCAAATCCAATATCTTTTGAAGATATATCATTTGCTACTATAAAATCAAGTTTTTTTGAAACTAGCTTCTTCTTTGCATTCTCAATAATATTATTGCTTTCAGCTGCAAATCCTACCAGAATTTGCTTTTTCTTTTTTTCGCCTAAAAGCTTTAAAATATCTGAATCTCTCTCAAAGGTGATTGTTAGGTCTCCTTCACCTTTTTTTATCTTTTGTTCACTATAATTCTTTGCTTTATAATCTGCTACTGCAGCAGACTTAATCACTATATCAGCATCATCATAATGCGCTAAAATTGACGCTTTCATATCACTATTTGTCTCTACATTAATTACATTTATACCTTTTGGTACCGCTACTGATGTTGGTCCAGTTACAAGCGTAACCTCAGCACCTCTATCTCTCGCTTCTTCAGCAATTGCATATCCCATTTTTCCTGTTGAATGATTTGTAATAAATCTAACTGGATCTATTTTTGAAATAGTTGGTCCTGCACTTATTAAAACTTTTTTATTCAACAAATCTTTTTCTTTATTTTCTAAAGCTAAAAGAATTTCATCTACAATATCCTGTGGGGCTGGAAGTTTACCTTTACCAATATCTCCACATGCTAAACGACCTGATGCTGGCTCAATAAATTTGTAACCATAGTCCTTTAATTTTTTAATATTGTCTTGAACAATTCTATTTTCATACATATTTGTATTCATAGCTGGAGCAAAAATAACTGGAGCATTAGTTGCCATTATTGTTGTACTAAGCATATCATCTGCTATTCCATTTGCAACTTTTCCAATTATATTTGCTGTAGCTGGTACAACTACAAATAAGTCTGCTTTTTGTGCTAAAGAAATATGTCTAACTTCCCAAGCTTTTGGTTCAGAAAACATATCAGTAGTAACCATATTTTGACTTAATGATTGAAATGTCAAAGGTGTTACAAACTTTGTCGCGGAGTCAGTCATTATTACATTGACTTCAATATTCTGCTTTCTTAAAGCACTAATTACATCTAATGCTTTATATGCAGCTATACCTCCACATACGCCTATACAAACACACTTATTATTCATATCATCCTATTCCTCTGTTTCTTTATGGTATTTAACTGCGCCTTGTTGAACTTCATTTATAGCTATTGTTAAAGACTTTCTGAAATCTTCTTTGATTAGCTTTTCCTTACCTTCAATAAGTTGTCTTGCTCTTTTTGAAGTAACTATAACTAGAGAATATCTATCCTCTACCTTTTCTAATAAATCAATTATTGATGGATTAATCATAGAGTTGCTCATGCATTAAACCCTCCTTTGAATCTAAAATTGTTTCTTTTATTCTGTCTACTCTGCATTTTTCTGCTGCAATTATTCCTTCTACTTTTGTTACTGCAGCATCAACTGTATCATTTACTACAGCATAATTATATTTTGAAATATAATTAAGCTCTTGGTACGCTGACTTAAATCTTGTCATTAATGATTCAGGAGTTTCACTCCCTCTTCTAATGATTCTTTGTTTTAATTCTTCCATTGATGGTGGAAGTATAAATATAAATGTTCCATCATCAAAATTTTCTTTAACCTTTAATGCTCCTTGAATGTCTATTTCAAGAATAACATCTTTTCCTTCATCAAGTAACTTTTCAACATTTGATTTTGGAGTCCCATAAAAGTTTCCATAAACTTCTGCATACTCAATAAAATCTTCTTCACCTATTCTTTGTTTGAATTCATCTTTTGTTATAAAGTAATAGTTTATACCTTCTACTTCTCCAACTCTAGGATTTCTAGTAGTACAAGAAGTTGATATTTGAATACCTGGATTTCTTTCAAGTAAGGCTTTACATATCGTACCCTTACCTGCTCCAGATGGTCCTGATATAACTATTAGCAATCCTCTATTATGATTATGCATTATTCATCAACCTCATCTACCGTTTCTTCTTTAGTAGATAGTCTATGTGCAACAGTTTCTGGTTGAACTGCTGATAATATAACATGATCACTATCAGTTATAATTACGGCTCTAGTTCTTCTACCATACGTTGCATCAATAAGCATTCCTCTATCTCTTGCTTCTTGTATTATTCTCTTTATTGGTGCTGACTCAGGACTTACTATTGCAACTAATCTATTAGCTGAAACAATATTACCAAATCCAATGTTGATTAATTTAATACCCATTATGCTCCTCCATTATTCAATATTTTGTACTTGTTCTCTAATTTTTTCAATTAGATTTTTTATTTCAATGACTGAATTAGTCATTTCCATATCACTTGATTTTGATGCTATTGTATTAGCTTCTCTGTTCATTTCTTGAATTATAAAGTCAAACTTTCTACCAATTGAGCCTTTAGAATTAAATGTTTTTCTCATCTGGCTTATATGACTATCTAATCTTGTTATTTCCTCATCTACTGATGCTTTATCTGAAAGTATTGCTACTTCAAGAGCTAATCTAGTTTCATCTATATCTACACCATCTAGTAATGTCGATAATCTTTCCTCTAATTTTCTCTTATATACTTTAGGTACTTCCTTAGAAATTAGTTCTATACTCTTTACTAATTTTTCTATATCCGTTAATTTAACTAAAATATCTTCCTTTAATTTTTCACCTTCTACTTCTCTCATTTCACTCATCATAGCTAATGATTTTCTAATTAAAGGTTTTATTTCTTCCCACATCTCTTCTATGGAGTCTTCTTCTTCTACTATTGTAACTACATCTGGGAATCTAGCAATTTGGGTTACCGTTATATCACTTTTTACATCCAATTGACTTTCAATCTTTTTTAAACATTCAAAATAACTTTCAGCAAGCTTTAAATTTAACTTAGCCACACCTTCACCGTTTGAATATCTTTTGAAGTTTATGAAAATATCTACCTTACCTCGTAATAATGACTCATTTACTAATTTTCTTATTTCTTCTTCAAGAGCTAATAATGACTTTGGCATTTTAACATTAACATCAAGATATCTGTGATTTACACTTTTCATCTCTATTGAAAATAAATGTTTGCTACCTTCATCGCTACTTGCTCTTCCGAAGCTAGTCATGCTTTTTACCATAGTATCCTCCAAACAATTTCATTATAGTCCTAATCATAATCTATCTAGAACTACATAGTCAATGGTTTGTTCACACATTGTTAACATTTGATTTTAATTATTTTTTTGCATCAAAAAAGAAGCGCCCGTAAAGCGCTCCTTTTTTATAGGGATTTACGAATACGAAAGAGTTAACTCTTTCTATAATCTATATAAAATATAAATTACCTAATTTAATTATAAGAATAATATCTTAAATGTGAATAATACTGCTAGTACAATCATAACCCACGATACTTTCTTCTTTTCTTCACCTTTTGCAAAGAATATATTATATATAACATTAATAATTACATATGATAATATCCCTACTGTTAATCCATCACCAATTGAATATGTGAATGGCATAAGAACTATTGTTAAGAAAGCTGGTAAAGCTTCCGTAATATCATCAAAATCAATTCCCTTTACTGCACTAAGCATTAAATAACCAACATATATAAGAGCTGGTGCTGTAGCGCATGCTGGAATAGCTACAAATATTGGTGAGAAGAACATAGCTACTAAGAATAATATTCCAGTAAATACTGATGTCCAACCTGTTCTACCACCTGCTGCAACTCCCGTTGAACTCTCAACATATGTTGTTACTGTTGAAACTCCACACATAGAACCTGCCGTAGTTGCAACTGCATCTACTAGTAACGCTCTTCCCGCATTAGGAACATTTCCTTTTTCATCTAACATATTTGCCTTTGATGTAACTCCTACTAAAGTTCCTACTGTATCAAAGAAATCTACAAATAAGAATGTACATAAAATTGCAATAAACTTACTAATCAATTCAGGGTTAGTTAAATAACTAAAATCTAACTTACCTGCTATTGGAACAATACTTTCAAACTTAAAAAATCCATCTGGTAAGAAAATCATAAGTTCTGCTGCTTTTTCAGGACTTGCTAAAGCATATCCCCAAGCTATTAATGAACTTAGAAGAATTCCCCAAAGAATAGCTCCCCTAACTTGTTTTTTATCTAAAACAGCAATTACAACTATACCTAATAATGTAATTAATACTGATGGTGAAAACTCTCCCATTGATATTAATGTTGCATCATTATTGACAACTAAACCTGAGTTTATAAATCCTATTAAAGCAATAAAACAACCAATACCACCAGTAACTGCTAACTTCATATTCAGAGGAATTGAGTTAACTACTGCTTCACGTACTTTTAATAATGATAATATAATAAATATGATACCTTCTACGAAAACTGCTGCTAATGCAACTTCTACAGGTATTTTATCTTGTACAACTACTGTATAAGCAAAGAATGCATTTAATCCCATTCCCGAAGCTAATGCAAATGGTAAGTTAGCATAACATCCCATTAGAATAGTCGCAAACCCAGCTGTTAAACATGTGGCTGTAACTAATGCACCTGCTGGCATTCCTGTTACTGAAAGAATATTAGGGTTTACAGCAATTATATATGCCATAGTTAAGAAGGTAGTTAAACCTGCTATAAATTCTTTTTTATAATCTACATTTTTGTTTGTTAAGATAGGTAATAACCTTTCTTTAGTTGATAATTTTTCCACTTTTGTTCCCCCTATAAAAAAAATAAAGCTATTATAAGTTAGGTAACTCATAATAGCTTAATCACAATACTAAAATAATAATGCGAAAAAGTCCTGTACTCATAGTCGGAACATTTACGGTATTCCGGTAGAAACTTTTGGCCCATATCACCAAACTTATATGAGTTATCCTCTTTACGAATATTATTATAATATTATTCGATATATTTTGTCAATATATCCGTATTATTTTTTTATTTTTTTATTTTTCATTCGCTTTTTATTATATTTCTTTACTTCACTAAAAATTTTTTCTTATCTCTTCTACAGTAAATCCTTTAGATAAACATAATAACAACTTAATTCTTGCCTTTTGACCTGGTAATGTATCTCCAAATATAACACCTATATTTTTAAGCATTTTACCACCGCCTTCATACCCATATGATTCAAAGACTCTACCCTCATAGCATCTCGAAACAATGACAACAGGAATATTAGATGTAATAGCTCTCTTTATTCCATCCACCATTGTAGGAGGTACATTTCCACGTCCCATCGCCTCAATTACAATACCTTTATATCCTTTTTCAATAGCAAAATCTATAAAATCACTATCCATACCAGCTACACATTTAATTAATGCAACATCACAATTTATTTTATTAACATCAATAATTGCTTCTCTTCTAGTGTTTCTATAGTACATAACTTTATTATTGTCAACTATACCTATAGGTCCAAAGTTAGGTGTATTAAACGCTCCTAATACCATTGAATTTGTTTTTGTAACTTCCGCAGCACTATTTAATGTTCCATTAAAACATACTAATACTCCTCTCCCACAAGACTCATCATTTATAGCTGTACAAATCGAAGCTGCTAAGTTAGATGGCCCATCATAACCTAATTCTGATCCACTTCTCATCGCCCCTGTTACTACTATAGGTTTATTTGTATCTAAACTTAAATGCATAAGATAAGCAGTTTCCTCTAAAGTATCCGTCCCATGAGTTATAACTACCCCATCAATATCATGTCTTTTTACTAATTCCTGAACAAAATCTCTAAGTTCTAGCATAATATCTGGTGTCATATGTGGAGATGGTAAGCTTGAAAAACTATGTGATTCAATCATTGCATATTCTTCTATCCCAGTAACCATTGACATTATCTCTTCCCCAGTCAAACTTGGAACAGCTGCCTTTATTCTTTCATCAATTTTCATGGATATAGTCCCACCATTAAAAATTACAGCAATTTTCTTCATAAGTACCTCCATCATTAGTTTATATTTAAATTTCATCATTAAAACAAAATAGAATTATTGGCAGGGCGGCGTATCCTGCATCTCTATTTACTGGTTTCCCAGCGCGTGAGGAGCCTTTCTCACCTCAATAATTTTCCATTTATAATATACATATTATACATTTACATAATAAATGTTTCAACAAAGAAATCTATATATTCTCACTCTGATATATTTTCCCACTAATCATTCTACTACTTATTTTCCCCTGTGTTATTGGATACATAGTGCAAACATATATATAGTCACTATTTCTATCTATTTCTATTCCTAATAAAATATATCTATCAAATTTCTTTATGAATTCTAATGATATAAATTCATCATCCCTATAATGGATTCCCACATAGTCTGGACTCTCTGCAATTTTTCTCATTAATTCAATAATACTATTATCTCCTTTTAGTAATAACTGCTTGTAATGGTTCTTTCTTATATGCTTTATTACACCCGGTGATGCATATATGACTCCTGTGTTTTGGATTCCAAGGAACGACGAAGTTTTTTGTCGTAAATATCCAACCCTTTTATATGGATAATCATTGTTATTCATAACGAACCCTCAAATCTATATAAATTTTTTCATATAATCCTAATAACGCTTTATAGTATATATATTACTATTTACATACATATTCTGTACCAAAAAATATCAAGTACTTTCAATAACTTAATATCTATACAAAACAATATCATTTTGTTTAATTATATAGTTTTTTAAATTAAAAAGGATGAGACAAAATTTAATTGACTCATCCTTTTAGTTTAAACTTCATTTATTAAATTTATGTTTACTAAATTTATATTAATCTTTTTAAAGAATAATACAAATTAATCCGCCACTACCTTCATTAATAATTTTTTGTAATGTCTTTTGAATTTTCACTTGTACATCTTCTGGCATTTTGTATAATTTATTTTGCAATCCTTCTTTAACTAAAACTTCTAGAGATTTACCAAACATGTTACTTTGCCATAATGATGCTGGATCCTTATCAAATTGATCCATTAATGCTTTAACTAACTCTTCACTTTCTTTTTCAGATCCCATAATTGGACTAATTTCTGTTTTTATATCAGCTTTAATAAAATGAAGTGATGGAGCTGATGCCTTAAGTTTTACACCAAACTTAGTTCCTTGTTTAACCATTTCTGGTTCCTCAAATTTCATTTCCGCTAATTGTGGTGCAACAAGACCATATCCAGTTTCCTTTACATCTTGCAATGCATCCTTAATCTTATCATATTCTTTCTTAGCAAAATTCAAATCTTTTATTAGATATAATAAGTCACTTTCTGATTCAACATCCAAATCACAAATTTCACTTAATATTTTATAGAATATACCTTCTTTAGGTCTCATTTGAAGAGTTGCTGTGCCACTGCCTAAATTAACTTGATTTAAATCAGGCTTAGCTAAATTTTCTTCAACTTTCAAAATTTCTATAGTTTCTTTTAAATCTCTAACTCTAACTATGTTCTCACACATAAGCTTGATTATATTGAAAAAATTCTTTTTTAGCCAGTGGTCTGGTTCTAATCTTTCGACCCACGCTGGCATCTCAATGTTGATTTCCTTAATAGGAAATTCTTTAAGTACAGTTTTAAAAATATTCTCTATGTCATCTTCATTCATATTGAAGACATCCATAAGTTGAACAGGCACGTCATATTTTTCTTCCAATTCCTTTTTCAAAGCCTTAGTCTCTGGAGAATTTATATTTTTACTATTAAGTACAACTATAAATGGCTTATTAATTAGTTTTAATTCATCAATTACCCTCTCTTCAGCATCTACATACTCATCTCTATCAATCCCTGTTACACTACCATCAGTAGTAACAACAAGCCCAATAGTAGAATGATCTGTAATAACCTTTCTTGTTCCAATCTCTGCTGCATCCTCAAAAGGAATCTCGTAGTCATACCAAGGTGTATTCACCATCTTAGCTTCACCCTCATCTAAGTACCCCTGTGCCCCTTTTACAATGTATCCAACACAATCAACCATTCTTACATTAAAGTTAATTTCTCCATCAATAGTTATTTCTACTGCCTCATTAGGTACGAATTTAGGTTCAGTTGTATGAATCCCTTTTCCTGACCCACTTTGTGGTAATTCATCCTTAGCTCTTTCTTTTTTATAAGTATTATCTATCTTTGGTATAACCATAAGGTCCATAAATTTTTTGATGAATGTTGATTTACCTGTTCTAACTGGCCCAACAACACCAACATATATGTCTCCTTGTGTTCTTTCTGCTATGTCTTTGTATATGTTAAAGCTCTCCAAGTCATATACCTCCTAATTCTTTTTAACAGTATATATATATTCTCAAGTTCAAAAAAGTATACAACTATAGTAAAAATATTTTTAATTGTATATAATTAAAGATATATTTACAAAATAAAATAAATTTTGAATTTTTTCATATATATATGATAATAGATGTTAACTTTTACAAATTTTTCTGTTATTATATTATTATTAGGGAAGGGTGAGGAATATGTTAAGTAAAAAAGAAATAGTAGACAAGTTTAGAGATTATATGGTCGACTCTAAAAAAATATTGCTTTTCGATGCCAATGGCACTCAAGATGTAGTTAAACTTCTTTTAAAAGCATTAGTTAATGATATAAAAAAACCTATTAATATAGGATTTATATCAACACATCAAGCTCATTTTAGTGAAGTGTTTAGTAAAAATTCCTCTTCTATTAAAACAGATACTGAGTATGTTTTAGGAGGACATAAAATTAGATTCTTCATCTACGAAAAACAAATGTTAAAAACTCCACCAAACAATATAGATTTTCTTATTGTTTATCCAATAGAGAATATTAAAGAGAAAGATTTAGTAAAACTCTATAGTGTATGTGATAGTACTAGAAAAGTTATCTATATAATCGAAAATAGTAATGATACATTAAAACATATTAAGAAGCTATTGCCTTTCGAAATTACTTTAAAAGAAAGTCAAGGCGAGAAGTACTACAGCATGATACGTTCAACAGTATCTAGAAACAAATAAATAAATAAAAAAAACTAAGCTATTAGCTTAGTTTTTTTATTAATATATTTCGTCTTTTTTATCTCTTTGCATTAAAAGTGTAACAGCATCACTAGCCTTAGTGTTTCCTTCTATAATATTATATAGAAGTGATGTTATAGGCATTTCTACTCCAAGAGTCTTATTTAACTCATAAAAGGCTTTGCAAGCTTTTATACCTTCAACAACCATTCCAACTTCTTCTGCTGCATCCTCAGCACTCAAACCTTGCCCAATTAAGTACCCAGCTCTTCTATTCCTAGAGTGTTGACTCGTACAAGTAACTATTAAATCACCCATACCTGTTAAACCAAGAAATGTTTCAGCTTTACCGCCCATCTTCATTCCTACTCTAACAATTTCAACCATTCCCCTAGTCATTAAAGCTGCTTTAGAGTTATCTCCAAATCCTAATCCATCACATACTCCAGCCGCAAGCGCGATAATATTTTTAACAGCTCCACCAATTTCTACACCAACCAAATCATCATTAGTATATACTCTAAATCTATCTGTCATAAATATATCTTGAACACGTTTTGCTGCTTCCATATCTTCTGATGACACAACCACTGTGGTAGGTATTTCTAAAGATACTTCTTCTGCATGACTAGGACCTGATAATATCACTACTGGGTTATTTAATTCTTCTTGTATGACTTTGGATAACCTTAAGTTTGTGCCTTGCTCAATTCCTTTAGCAATTGATATTATAGGAACATCCTCAGGAATTAAACCTTTTAAACCTCTAGCTACAACTCTTATTACATGAGAAGGAACTGCTAATACAACATACTCAGCACCTTCAACTGCCTCTTTTAGATCGTTATAGGCTCTGACACTTTTAGGAATAGTTATTTCTTTTAAATATTTCTTATTAGTACCTTTTTCATTAATTTCATTTATAACAGCTTCATCCCTATCGTATATAGATACCTGATAGCCCTTATTAGCTAATAAAATCGATAACGATGTACCGAAACTTCCTCCGCCTAAAAATGTAATATTAGTCATTATTTTTCCTTCCTCTCCCTGTACTCAACTTGTATACCTGTTCCACTAAAATCAAAACTATCTCTTAATTGATTTTCTAAATATCTCTCATATGAGAAATGTCTTGCATTTGTATCATTTACAAAGAATACGAATTTAGGTGGCTTCGTAGCAACTTGTGTTGCATAGTAAACCTTAAGTCTCTTTAGAGAAACAATTGGTGGTTCCTTCATAAGTATAGCTTTTGAAATTACATCATTTAAGATTCCTGTTCCAACTCTTTTACAGTAGTTATCATAGCATTCTTTAGCTACATCTAATACTTTATGAGCTCTTTGACCAGTTTTTGCTGAAATAAATAAATATTTTGCATATGGTAAGAACTTAAGATTTTGTTGTAAATCTTTCTTAAAGTTTTCCATAGTCTTATCATCTTTTTCTATAAGATCCCACTTATTAACTATAACCATAATTGCTTTTCTCATTTCATGAGCAAATCCAATTATCTTTTCATCTTGTTCAGTTATTCCTTCTGTAGCATCAATCATTAAGATACATACATCTGCTCTTTCAATAGCTGTATATGTTCTAATAACACTATATCTTTCGATTTCTTCTTTAACTTTTGATTTTCTTCTTATACCAGCTGTATCAACTAATACAAATTTACCAAAATCAGTTTCTAAATGTGAATCGATAGAGTCTCTTGTTGTACCAGGAATTTCTGATACGATTACTCTCTCTTCTCCTAATAACCTATTGATTAATGAAGATTTACCTACATTTGGTTTCCCAATCATAGCAATTCTAATAAATTCATCCTCTTCTGATTGATCATAGATTGAATCAAAATGTTCACAAACCATATCTAGCATATCTCCAAGGCCTTTACCTTGAGTCGCTGATATTGTTACAGGATCTCCAATACCTAGGTTATAGAACTCCCAAGCATTATCCTCATCTTTTAAATTATCAATTTTATTTACTACTAAAACTACAGGTTTTTGACTTTTTCTAAGCATTGCTGCAACTTCATGATCTGCTGGTGTTAAGCCTTCTTTACCATCAACGATAAATACTATAACATCTGCAGTTTCTATAGCTATATTTGCCTGTCTTCTCATTTGTTGAACTATGATATCATCTCTTTCTGGTTCTATACCACCTGTATCAATCATTGTAAAACTATGTCTTAACCATTCTGCTTGAGCATATACTCTATCTCTTGTTACACCTGGTGTATCTTGAACTATAGAAATTCTATGTCCAGCAATTTTATTAAATAATGTAGACTTCCCTACGTTTGGTCTACCTACGATAGCAACTATTGGTTTCCCCATTATATTTCCTCCTCACTGTATGTATTAAGTATGTCAATAAAGTCATCTCCTGTATAATCACAAACTATAACCTTAACATCTAACTGGTTTTCTAAATCTTCTATCTTTGTATCATCTAGCATTATTCTTTCACTAGTTGGTGCTAATTCATAACCTTTTCTAAACATATTATCTGGTAAAATAAGATATTTAGATGATATTTTATCCTTTAACTGTTCAATTATATCTTTCCCAGTTAAAAGTCCAGTAACAGTTATTGTCTCACCAAAGAAATAATTTATTATTTCAAATACGTCCAACTTCAAATTAGTATTTTCTTTCATTATCTTTTCTGCTGCTTTTTTCACCTCTGAATATGCTAATTTACCAGACGCAAGAGTAAAGTGACCTCTCTTCTTTTCTAAAGTTTCTAACGAATCATTAATAGTATCTCTATAATATCTAATCATTCCAACACCATCTTCAATTTGTCTAAACCCATCATAAAATTCTGAATCAGGCACATCTTCACCAGCAACAAGATAAAATTCATCTGATAATCTAACAAAAGGACTATCAATTTCACTTTTGAATTTTTCTTGCAACTCTTTTATCATACCCAATTCTTGTTTAGATGTTTCTTTAGTAAATGTCTTAACTGGTGCAAGACCCTCCCTAAATTTAGTAACTCCAATTGGAACTACAGCAACATTTTGAACTGATGGATATAATTCATATAAATCTAAAATAGTCTTTTTTAGTTCTTCTCCATTATTGACTTCTGGAATACAAACTATTTGTGTATGTACTTCTATTCCCGCATCACAAAGCCTCTTTAGTCTGCTTAAAATGTCACCAGCAAAACGATTTTTTAACATTTTAACTCTAAGCTCTGGATTTGTAGTATGAACTGAAACATTTATAGGACTTATTCGATATCTTATAATTCTCTCAATATCTTCATCCTTCATATTAGTTAATGTAACAAAATTTCCTTGTAAAAATGATAATCTTGAATCATCATCTTTAAAATATAGCGTATCTCTCATACCTTTTGGTAATTGATCTATAAAACAAAACATACACTTATTTGTGCAACTTTTTGCTTTATCCATAAGTCCGCCACCAAATTCAAGACCTAAATCTTCATCATAATCTTTTTCTATTTCACAAGACCAGACTTCACCATTTGGCTTTTCTATATCTAAAACAAGTTCTTCATCTTCTATTAGAAATTTATAATCAATAACATCTTCTATTTCTGTACCATTTATAGAGAGTAATACATCATTGACTTCAATACCGATTTCTTCTGCAATACTATCGACTTCAACTTTTGTAATTATATTTTTCATTTTTTCACTCCCATAACATTATACTATCTTTATGTTATATTACATTATTGTTTGTTACTAGTCAACAAACCCTACCTATATTATTGCCAAAACTGACTTTATAAATCAAAAAATAATAAATCTCAGAAGAAATAATTACCTCTGAGATTTATTTTATCATTTAATTCTTTTAAATTTAACCTTAAATGTAGTTCCTACTCCAACCTCTGAATTTACAACTATGTCACCTTGGAATAATTTCACGATATGCTTTACTATAGCTAACCCTAATCCAGTACCTGACACACCTGTACTCCCTCTAGCTTTATCAACTCTATAAAATCTTTCAAAAATCCTTGGCAAATCTTCCTCCGGAATCCCTTGTCCATTATCTTGCACTTCCAAAATGAAATTTTCCCCTGAATTGTAACTTCTTATAAAGACTTTACTGCCATCTCCTGCATATTTAATTCCATTCTCAACTAAATTTATAACCAATTGGTAAAATCTATCTTTATTCCCAGATATTTTCCCATCGTAACTAGTTTCTAAAATTACTTCTATATTATTTTTTTTAGCTTGAACCTCAACCATATCTAAAACATGTCTAATAATATGGTCAGTTGTAAATTCATCTGTACTCATTGACTCACAATTTTCTATATTAGATAAAATTAAAATATCATTTATTAGTCTTGTAAGTCTTTCCGCTTCTTTATCTATAATCCCTAAGAACTTCATTCTAGTATCATTATCATCAACATATTTTAGAGTTTCAGCAAACCCTTTTATTGATGTTAGCGGAGTTTTCAATTCATGAGATACATTAGCTACGAACTGACTTCTCATAGATTCTAATTGTTTAACTTCAGTAATGTCAGTAACTACTATAACACTTCCCATTGGATAACTTTTTTCTTGAATTATTGGTGCCTTCTTCAGTTTTAATATTCGTTCTACAGGTGATTTAATCTTTATCTCTTCCTTATTTATAGCTGGAATTTCCACCATAAAATCTAGTATCCTAGCATCACTTATAAAATCACCTATTTGCTTCCCTATTATATCTGATTTTATTCCAAATATTTTCTTTGCATATGGATTTATCATCATCACATTATTTTTACTATCTATTGCAATTACACCGTTATCCATACTTTCTAATATACATTCTAACTTATTTCCCTTATCCTGAGAATCTTGTATCTTCATCTCAAGTTCATCAGCCATATAATTAAATGTTCTAGCTAAAGAACCAATTTCATTACCATTTCTAATACGAGCTCTCTTAGAAAAATCACCACTCGCTATCTTAGAAGTAACCCCTTCTAATTCACGCACTGGATAAATAATAGCACGTACAAGTTTAAGGGATAATATTATCGATAATATTATTACTCCCAAAATTAATAACCCATAATATATAATATATTTTTCAGTAAATATATTCACATTTGATACAGGCAATGAGCTTCTGATTACATAATCATCATTTATTTTAGTAGCTACATATACTAGTTGAACACCTTGTGTTTCTGATACTCTTGTAATTCTTGATTCACCTTTACTAAATGCCGTACTAACCTCTTCCCTATCTATGTGATTTTCTAAATTTTCACCAAAAGAGTCAAAAACAACATCTCCAACTTTATTTATCAATGTAAACCTTACTGTCGATTCATTTATTTTAAATCTTTGTAAATCTTCTAATTTTATATTTTCTGTTTTTGATAAAAGGAGATTATATGTACTTAAAATATCCTTAGTCGTATCAATTTCTTTTATATTTACTAGTGTAAAGAATCCACTAGTAGATATAATTAAAGCAAATAATACTATTATTATAGATGATTGTATTATCTTTCTTTTCATATTATAACTCCGGGTTAAACCTATACCCTACTCCTCTAATAGTTTCAATATATTGTGGGTTTTTATCATCATGTTCTATTTTCTTTCTTAAATATCTGATGTGAACATCTACAGTTCTTGTTTCTCCAACATATTCATATCCCCATATTTTATCAAGAAGTTGTTCTCTAGTCAGTATTTTACCTTTATTCTTCATAAGAATTTCTAGTAATTCAAATTCTTTCAAAGTGAGTTCAATCTTATTATTACTTTTTTTCACTTCTCTTGTTTCAATATTTATACTTAAATCACCTAATGCTATAAGTGTATCAGTTGTTAAAATAGGATTACCTCTTCTAAGCACTGCTTTGACTCTTGCTATTAATTCTCTTATTGAAAATGGTTTAGTTATATAGTCATCAGCACCAAGTTCTAATCCTAGTATTTTATCTAATTCTTCACTCTTTGCTGTAAGCATTATTATTGCAATTCTTTTTGTAGCCTCATTAGATCTTAATGCTTTACACACATCATATCCATCCATCCCCGGTAGCATTAAATCTAATAAAATCAACGATGGTTTATTTTCATTAGCTTTTTTTATTGCGTCTATTCCATTGTTTGCAGTAATAACTTCATACCCTGAATTTTTTAAATTATAGCTTATTAATTCAGCAATATGTTCCTCATCATCTACCACTAAAATTCTTTCTTTTACCACCTTAGTTCCCCCCTAAGTTTTTACTTTATATATGCAAAAGCAAATAATCTTCCATATGTTCCATTAGATTTTCTATAAGAAAATAATTTTTCTTTCTCAGTACAGTATGTACATAATTCTAATGATTTAATATTTTCTTTTTTAATCCCAAACTCTTTTGCATCCTTAATTATGCATGATTCCATATTTAAATTTCTTCCATCAAACAATACATTTTCATCTATATCTTTTTTATTAATAAATTGTGCCTTTAACTCTTCAGATACCTCATAGCAACATTGTCTTATATGTGGTCCTATAAATACTTTTGTGTTCTCTGGAGATATATCGTATTTTTCTTTCATATCATTTAATGTTTTCAATGTAATAGAATTCAATGTACCTTTCCATCCACTATGTGCAGCACCTATTACTCCTGTTTTTTCATCAACAATAATTACAGGAACACAATCTGCAGTAAATACACCAATAGCAGTATTTTTTACATTAGTGAATAATGCATCACCTTCGTTTTCTATAAACTCATCATTGTTACCTGTATAATTATAGATATAATCACTATGAATTTGTCTTAAATATGCAACTTCATCTACATTGAAATCATCCTTGATTGAATGTAATTCTGTAACACCGTCTTCTGTATGTCTATTAAAAGAACGTCCATTTTCTGCCGTTGAAAAAACAACATCTATTCCATCACAATTAATCACAATAAAATCTTTAAATTTGTTTTTTTTCATATATCCTCCTAAACTTCCCTAAATCTATATTAACATCTATATACTTTTTATTCTATTATATCAATCCTTATTTAACATGAATTTAATAAAAAAAAGATAATATGCTTAATTTAACAACATATTATCTCTCAATTAACTTACTTTGACATTAAGCTTTTTATTTCTTCAAGGAAAGTATTTATATCTTTAAACTGTCTATATACAGATGCAAATCTAACATATGACACTTCATCAATAGACTTTAATCTATCCATTACCATTTCACCAATTTTATCTGTTTCAATTTCTGTTATCATTTTATTTGATATAACTTTTTCAATATCACCTGCTAATTCTTCTATTTGTTGTCTCGATACAGGTCTTTTTTGACAAGCTATAATTAATCCATTGATTATTTTTTCCTTATTAAAACTCTCTCTTGTATTATCTCTTTTTATAACTAATATTGGTAAGTTTTCTATTTTTTCATATGTTGTATATCTTTTATTACATTTTAAACATTCTCTTCTTCTTCTTATTGCAGATCCATCATCAGTTGATCTTGAATCAATAACTTTGCTTTCTTGATAAGAGCAAAATGGACATCTCATATGTTAAACACCTCTCATCTAATTGTTAATACTTTATATTATACAATTTTTCAGAGTATTTTTCTATATATTATTTCTTGACATCTTTTCTATTAAATCTCCACCTTCAATTAATATAACATCTACCCCAGCTTTAACTACTTTTTCCCATGGAAGTTCATAATCTTCACCTTTTGAAAACATTTTTTTTGGAGTCAATGGCATTATTAAAGATTCAACTTTCTTAGCTTGTATATCTATAACAACATCTTTAATATATCCTAATCTCGTTCCAGTATTTATATCTATAACCTCCATGCTCCTTAACGAACCTAATGAGTGTAAGTTTCCATTATTTTCATCCACAATCTTATCCCCCTATATTATAAACTTATATATAATCTATATGCATTTACATAAGTATTTATTAATAAATTTATTTTTAATGGCAAAATTAAAGAGCTCTATTTAAGAGCTCTATACGTATTTTCTCATATGTTTTAAGGCTGTTTTTTCCAGTCTTGAAACCTGAGCCTGAGATATACCGATTTCATCAGCTACCTCCATTTGTGTTCTTCCATTAAAGAATCTTAATGTTAAAATTAATTTTTCTCTATCATTTAACTTTTTCATTGCTTCTTTTATGGATATATTCTCTAACCAGCTATCATCATTGTTTTTAGAATCTGAAATCTGGTCCATAACATAGATGGCATCACCACCATCATGGTAAATTGGTTCAAATAATGATACAGGGTCTTGAATTGCATCAAGTGCAAATACTACCTCTTCCCTTGGCAAATTCAACTCTTTAGCGATTTGGGATACTGTCGGTTCACGATTGTTATCTTTTACTAATCTATCCCTTACTAACAGAGCCTTATATGCTATATCTCTCAAGGAACGGCTAACTCTTATGGAATTATTATCTCTTAAGTACCTTCTTATTTCACCAATAATCATAGGTACTGCATAAGTAGAGAATTTTACGTTTTGACCTAAATCAAAATTATCAATTGCCTTCATTAATCCAATGCAACCAACTTGAAATAAATCATCAACATTCTCTCCCCTATTATTAAACCTTTGAATCACGCTTAGTACTAATCTCAAGTTACCTTTAATAAATGTTTCCCTGGCAGTTGTTGTACCATTCCTCATTGCTATTAGTAACTCTCGCTTTTCCTTTTCCTTAAGCACTGGAAGTTTAGCAGTATTAACTCCGCAAATCTCCACTTTATTGATAATCAAAGCTATCAACCCCTTCGGAAGTAATAACATACTGCATTTATCATTATTTCCGGTAGTCTTGATTTTTATACTACAGACAAACTATATCATTTTATTAAATTCTTTTTTTAATCTACTTATTATCTTTTTCTCTAATCTCGAAATGTAACTTTGAGATATCCCAAGCATGTCGGCTACTTCTTTTTGAGTCTTTTCTCTATGTCCATTTAATCCAAATCTTAATTTAACGATTTCTTTTTCTCTATCGTTCAAATGTTTTAAAGCTAAAAGTAATAATTGCTTATCCACATCATCTTCAATCAAATTATATACAGTATCATTATCTGTTCCTAATATATCTGACAACAATAATTCATTTCCATCCCAATCAATATTTAATGGCTCATAAAATGAAATCTCAGCCTTTATCTTACTATTTCTTCTTAAATACATTAAGATTTCATTTTCAATACACCTTGAAGCATATGTTGCAAGTTTTATTTTCTTCTCTGGATTAAATGTATTTACAGCTTTTATTAACCCAATTGTCCCAACCGAAATTAAATCCTCTACACAAACACCTGTGTTTTCAAATTTTCTTGCTATATATACAACCAATCTTAAATTTCTCTCTATTAATATATCCCTTACACTCTCATCACCTTTTATTAATCTTTCAACTAATTCTTCTTCTTCCTCTTTTTTTAATGGTGGTGGTAGTGCATCATTTCCACCTACATAATGAACCTTACCTTTGAATAATCCTAATTTTTCTAATACCCTATTTAAGATGATTTGTAAATTTATCATAGCTCCTCCTTATATAACCCCTCTTGATAGCAATGCATTAAATTCATTGTCTTCACTTAACTTATTTTTACATCCACATAAAATCACATCTATAGTTTTCCATTCACGTCCGTTATTGTTTATCCTCACATTGTCACTTTTAATACCAACCATTGTTCCACTATCACCGATTGTATTATAAGCAATGTGAAAACATTCATCTTCATTTTTCTTTAGCATATTAAATATATCATTTTCAAGTATTATGCATGGTAAATTAGTAATTGGTTCTTTTAAGCAATTTCCAGTATCTAAATATGCTTTTACCATTAATTTTGTATTTTCCATAGGTATCTCAATATCATATATAAAATTGCTCATGATATTCTTATCTCTTATATATTCACCTATTCTTGTAATAACTATATAAAATAATATAGCTGAAATAAGTATTGTCTTAATTGATGTATTCGTAATTGTGAAATTTTTAAATATTGAATATTCATTAGTCATAAGTGATGCTCCAAAACATACTCCAGCTAACGTAAATGATCCAATAAAGTAAATCATAGTTGCTTTAATCTTACCTTTTATACTTAATCCATTACATGTTATAGCAATCATTATAAATGCTACAATTACTCGTACTGGTAGAGAAGTTAGTATGGTTAAATCTTTTATAAATAATAAAATTGAATATGCTGCTCCAAGTATAGCCGCACCATATATAACTTTTTTTCTATATTCGTATCTTAATATTCTAAAAGTTATTAATAATAAAAATAAGTTCACTATAAAATTTTCTAAAAAATAAATATCAATATAAACAACCATTTCCTTCCCTCCTTTTAATAGAATTATACTCCCAGCTTAATTAAAATTTTGTCATAATAGGTTTCCATTCAAAATCTTTCACTCTCTCTTTTTTAACAATTACCAACATAAAACTTACTATGCTTAACATATCTTTTTAATGCCAATATCTCACTGAATCTTTAACTACAAAGACTTACAGCTAATAAAAAATTTTTTTCTTCACAATTTATCAGCATTTATTTGTTACATTTTTTTAGATTTTACTGATTAATATGTACTGAAATGTCTAATAGTTTTATGAATAAAACTTTATACTTTATATAAATACCTCTTTATTTTAAAACTAAAAAAAATAAAAAAGAGACTAATAATTTGTTTAACAAATTATTAGTCTCTTTTAAACTTATTTTTAACTTCTAAAGAAGCTTTTAAATCATTATATTAATTTCTTGATCTTAAAAAAGTAGGAATATTTATTTCCGGTTCAAAAATATCTTTAGCTGGTTGTTCTTCTGTTGCTGCTACTTCTTGTTGTGAATCTACAACTTCTTGAACTTGAGCTTGTACTGATTCATTAGTTGTTTGAGCTTGTGGAACTTTCTTTGCTTCAGTTCTTACTTGTACTTCTTCAGCCTTTGCAAGATCTATTGCAAATCCAGTTGCAATAACTGTAATTCTCATCTCATCATTTAATGACTCATCAATAACTGCACCAAAGATAATGTTTGCATCTTCATCAGCTACATCCTTAACTATATCTGCTGCTTCATATACTTCAATAGCACCTAAATCAACACCACCTGTAAAGTTAATTATAACACCTGTAGCGCCTTCTATAGAAGTTTCTAATAACGGTGAAGATATAGCTGCCTTAACAGCATCTTGCGCCTTATTATCGCCCTTACCATAGCCAACACCCATATGTGCTAAGCCTTTATCAGCCATTACAGCTTCAATATCAGCAAAGTCAGCATTAACTACCCCAGGGATAGTAATAAGGTCAGATATCGCTTGTACACCTTGTCTTAAAACATCATCAGCAAGTTTGAATGAATCTAATAAAGTAGTTTTCTTATCAGCCATTCTTAATAACTTTTCATTTGGAATAATAACTAAAGTATCAACCTTTTGCTTTAAACTATCAATACCCATTTCAGCATGTCTCATTCTTCTTTTTCCTTCGAATGGGAATGGTTTAGTTACAACGCCAACAGTTAATATACCCATTGATTTTGCTATTTCTGCTACAACTGGAGCTGATCCTGTACCAGTACCGCCACCCATACCAGCAGTAATAAATACCATATTAGCGCCTTTTATAGCTTCTGTAATTTCTTCTTTACTTTCTTCAGCGGCTTTCTTACCTACCTCTGGGTTTGCTCCTGCACCTAATCCCTTAGTAAGCTTTTCTCCGATTTGAATTTTATTATTAGCATGTGATAACATCAATGCTTGTTTATCTGTATTAATAGCTATAAACTCAACATTTTTTAGACCTTCAGCTATCATTCTATTAACGGCATTACCACCGCCGCCACCACAACCAATTACCTTAATATTGGTTAATTCTTGCATATCTACTTCGAAATCTAACAAAGTAACTCCTCCTTTAAAAACCCTCTCCTAGTATTTTTTTAACCTTCGTAAACCAAGTATTCATTTTTCTTATATGATTAACTTTAAAATTTTCGTGACAATATCTTAATACATCTTGTCCATATATTAATTTTAACTCATTATATACCTCTTTAACAATAGCTAAAGTGTTAATATATGAGGATTTTTGTAAATCTAATGTTTTTTTTGTTAAAACATACGTAACATTGCCAAATTTTAATTTAGCCTCTTTATCAATTTCATTAAAATTACTTATACCATCACCATATAAAATTATACTATTAATCTTATCATAATATCCAGTATTTTTTAACTGAATTTTAATAAAACTCAAAATTTCTTTTATTCGTGCGTTAATAACTTCCTGAAAAAGTTCTCTGTTTATTAATGTTGTTCCTACTTTAAGCTCTTTTGCATATATATTTTCTATATTGTATCTATCACTTAAAATACACTTAAGTCTTTCTGCTTCCATTTTGGGATAATTACAACAAATCGAAATATCACTAGTAATGTGATCTCCACCTATTTTAATATGTGTACTATCCACAACTACTCCATTATTAATTATTGTTATGTTGGTATTTGTACTACCAACCTCTATCATAGCCTCTAACCTATTCTCTTTAACCTGTTTCATCATAGCTGCTACAGAAATAGAATTTGACTTACTATGTATCGTTTTTATTCCTATCTCATTAAATATTTCCTTATATTCATCTATTACTCTAGATTGTTTAAATATTACATGTGTAATATTTACAGTTATATTATTTCCTCTCCAACCTAAAATACTCTTCTTAACGGTCCTTCCATCTATCATAAAAAAATTCATTTTTGAATCTATAATTTCTTCATTCGAGTTCAATACTACTTTTCTTTTAGATTTTAATATAATTTTTTTAATATCATTACTATTAATCTTACCAGAATCTTTTTTATCCATTGAACAATAAGTTTCTGATATTCTAAAATCTTTATTATCTAAACCTAAATACATTATTTCTGGTTTAAATTCTAATTCTTCAAAGGCTTCATTTAATAATTCTCTTAATAATTTTTTTAAATCATCTCTACTTATTTTTTCTTTTGTAACCTTAGATACTAAATTAACAATTTTAAGTTCATTACTCTTTGTAATTTCTCCTACAGCAATATTTATATTCTTAGTTCCTATAGTTGTTACTACTATGTACTTACTCATTAGTTTAGGAATCCCCCAATAATAGTTTTGAGAGTACAGTTAATTAAACTGTACCCTGTAAAACTAAATCATCATCATTCTTTTTATAGTTTGTCTATCTACAGCATATGTTAAAGCAGTATCTGGAGTTATAGTTCCAGTCTTATATAAATCTACTAAAGCCATATCCATAGTCTTCATTCCATACTTACCACCAGTTTGTATTGATGATTCTATTTGATGTGTTTTTCCTTCTCTTACCAAGTTTTGTATACCTGGAGTTGTTACCATTACCTCTAACGCTGCAACTCTAGAGTTTGCATCTGCTGTTTTTACTAATTGTTGTGATACAACACCTTGTAATACAGCTGCTAATTGTACTCTAATTTGTTGTTGTTGGTGAGGTGGGAATACATCAATAATTCTATCAATAGTTTTTGCTGCACCAATTGTATGCAATGTAGAGAATACTAAGTGACCTGTTTCAGCTGCAGTTATTGCAATTGAAATAGTCTCAAGGTCTCTCATTTCTCCTACAAGTATAACATCTGGATCTTCTCTAAGTATAGCTTTTAAAGCATTTTGGTATGATTTACTATCCTTACCTATCTCTCTTTGATTTATAATGCACTTGTTATGTTTGTGTAAATACTCTATTGGATCCTCTAATGTTATAATATGTGCTTGTCTGCTATTATTGATTTCATTAATCATTGCAGCTAATGTTGTTGACTTACCACTACCAGTTGGGCCTGTTACTAAAACAAGACCTCTTTGCTTTTTGCAAATTTCTTTTAAAACAGGCGGATGTTTAAGATCATCTAGTGTTGGAATTTTTAATGCAATTACTCTGACAGCTATTGCATCGCTATTTCTTTGTTTAAATACATTTATTCTAAATCGTCCTAATCCTCCTAATGAATATGATGTATCAATTTCACCTGTTTCTTCATACTTATCATATTTTTCTCCTACAATTTCCTTTGCGAAAGCTCTAATATCATTTGGCATTAAAACCGTCTCGCCTAATTGAACAAATCTACCATTTAATCTTATTGTAGGTGGTACCCCAACTGTTAAATGTAAATCTGATGCTTTTACTTCTAGTGTTTTGTATAATAGATCTTTTAATAAATACATAGATTCTCCCCCTTAAAACGTCTCTTAGTATATATTCTAACAAAATTTAAGAAATCCTTCCAATTTTTATGATATTTTAAGGGGTTTTTTTATTTTTTATTTAACTAATAGCTCTTTTTTCAATTTTTTAAGTGCTTTTTTCTCAATTCTGGATACATATGACCTAGAAATTCCAAGCAAGCCCGCAATTTCTCTTTGCGTTCTACATCTTCCATCATCTAATCCATATCGCATTTTTAAAATTTGCCCTTCTCTGCTGCTAAGATTTTTACCTATTTTATTATATAAAAGCTTAATTTGAAGATTACTCTCAACTTTTTCTAAAACAGAATCCTTTTCTGAACTTAAAACGTCAATTAAACAAATCTCATTACCTTCTTTATCAACTCCTATAGGATCTTGTAAATACACTTCACTTTTTTGCTTTTTACTATTCCTATAGAGCATAAGTATTTCATTTTCAATACATCTGGCCGCATATGTAGCTAGCCTTGTTCCCTTAGATACATCAAATGAGTCTATGGCTTTTATTAAGCCTACTGTTCCAATAGAGATTAGCTCATCTATCTCCTTATTAGGAAATGTATATTTTTTAACTATATGAGCAACAAGTCTTAAATTTCTCTCTATTAGAACTTCTTTTGCTGACTTGTCTCCATCCCTTAATAATTCTAAATATTTTCTCTCATCTTTTTCATCTAACGGTGTTGGAAACGTATTATTTCCTGATATATATCCAAAAAGGTAAACTGGATTAATTAATACCTGTAATATATTTGATAATACAAACACGGAAGTTCCTCCTGTAAGTGCTTATTATATAATATGAGCAAATTTTAAAATATTGCTTGTACACTAAAATTTTAATACTATATGTTAAATAAAATTAATATACAAATTAAACTTGCTTAGTCTTTCACATAAAAAAAGTTGCACCTAAAACTATAATTAAATTTATCAATTTATATTTGATAAATTTAATTTATTTTGATGCAACTCCATAATATGAACTCTTCTTAATTTAAGAAGTCTTTAATATGTCTTATTTACTATTCAACAATTTAACTATATCTGAAAATATTGGACCTGCTGTATTACTACCACCTAAATGTTCTCCATTTGGTCCTTTATCCGGTAAATTAGGAACTTGTATTACAATAGTGTACTTTTTCCCCTCTAAATTGCAATACCCCGCAAACCAGCCATGACTAGTTCCATTAGCACCTGTAGACGTCCCAGTCTTTCCACCCACTTCTACACCTTCTACATTTGCTTCTAATGCATTACCTTTTTTTATTACAGCTCTCATATTGTCTAATACTAACCTTGATGTGGTTTCGCTATATACAACTTTTTCTTCTGACTTAAAACTTTCTATAACATTCTCATCATTATCTACAATAGCCTCTACAAGCTTTGGCTTTACATAAACACCATTATTGACAATTGAATTAATGGCACCCGCCATTTGAACTGGAGTTACTGTAGAACACTGTCCAATTGAAATATTATTCATTCCATCTGTTTCAAGCGGTTTACTTCCCATAGCCTCATCAATGCCATCGCCTCTAAAATTAATCACTCTAGAATATAAACCTAATTTCTCACAATACTCCATTAACGTAGAATACCCAACTAAGCTCCCTACTTTTCCAAATATATCGTTACATGATACATTTAAAGCATCATAAACCGATAAGCTGCCATGTGCATAATTTTTATTATCTCTTAGGCATACACTTCCAGAACATGAAAATCCAGTCTTAGTTTGAATTAAACCTTCTTCTAGCGCTGTAGCCTCTGTAATCAACTTAAATATCGAACCTGGTTCTATACCTGAATTTCCTATACCAAGGTTTACATTGGCTTCTGTTTCATCCTTTTGTACCATACTACGTATATTCCCAGTACTTGATTCTAATACTATAACACCTATATTTTTTAAATGATCATATTTTTCTGATACAAGTATATCTCTAATCTTATTTTCCATATCTTTATCAACAGTTAGCTTAATATTTCTATTTTCTTCACCTAAATTTAATTCTTGTTTACTATATACAGCCTTTTCATCTAAATAATAATCCATTTGTGGAAATTTATTATTACCTATATGCTTATATAAAGTATCCTGTATAGAACCTTCAACTATATTTTCTTCTTTCAAATCTGATAAAAATGTTTGAGTTTCCCAAGCCTTACTTCTATCTACTTCATCTTTAACATAAGTGTAAATCCCTTTTACATCTTTAAGTAAATTAATTTTATTATAAGTTTCTTCACTTATATTAAAATAGTGTTTTCCTTCAACTCCCATTATATCTGAATAACTAAATGTTGGATCTTCTGATTGCATAATGAAATTTAATGCCATTAAATCCTCAATAGTTTCTTCATAATTATTTAAACTAAAAGGTTTAGTGTCTAAAACCATTATATATTTTTTATTATAGTTCATCATATTTTTTCCATTAGTATCGTATATATTATAATTCATAGCTGAAACTTGCTCAGTTTGATGGTTATTTTTCTCACCTTGTACTACAGTTGATGGATGAACTTGGAGAACATATAACCTCATAGCCAATGACATGAATATAATTAAAAATATAGACGCTATAAATCTTCTTCTATCAAAACGTGTTACTAACTTTTTTATTCTCTCCTTCAAAACAAAACGCCTCCCATGGCTAAATTCTAGCCATTAGGAGACGCTTTTATACATTATTATGATAATTCATTTTTAATTTTTGATACTAATATATCAATTGCAACCCTATTTGAACCACCTTCTGGAATAATAATATCTGCATATCTTTTAGTAGGTTCAATAAATTGAAGATGCATAGGTCTAACAACACCTATGTATTGGTCTATAACTGACTCAACAGTTCTACCTCTCTCATCTATATCTCTTACTAATCTTCTTAGAATTCTTAAATCAGCATCTGTATCTACAAATATTTTAATATCTAGTAGTTCTCTAACTCTCGGATCTTCTAACACTAATATACCTTCTACTATTATTATATCTCTTGGTTCTACTCTAATTGTGTTTTCTTCTCTGTTATGTATTGCAAAATTATAAATTGGTTTCTCTATAGCTTTTCCGTTAAGAAGACATTCTAGATGAGAAACTAATAAATTATTGTCAAATGCATGAGGATGATCATAGTTAGTTTTAACTCTTTCATCCATTGTTAAATGACTTTGATCCTTATAATACATATCTTGTTGAATCATAGCTATACAATTGTCTGGAAATGCACTATAAATTTCTTCTGCTATTGTACTTTTTCCTGATCCTGTTCCGCCTGTAATTCCAATTAAAATGGGTTTTTTCATTGAAGCCACTCCCTATTCATCTAAAGTTCTAGTACCTTTTTTCCTTTGATTAACATGTCATTTTTCTTTAAAGGAGTATTTACTTTAACAGTAAACATCATATGCGCTCTATTAGCAACATTTGTTTCTACCTTCTTTTCAAGATCAAACATTTCATTTAACTGAGTAGTAAAATTAGGTGTGTAGGCTCTTAATACATCCACTACATCGCCTTCAAATACTCTATTTTTTTGAAGTATTGTTGCTGTCTGAGTTTCTTCATCATAAGATTGAACTACTCCTACTAAATCATAATCTCTAACATATGATGAAACATCATAATTCTGTTCTCCATTTTTACCAAAATAGAATCCTGTATGATATTGTCTATGACTTATTCTACAAACAGTATCCATCCACTCTTCTTTAAATTGATAGTTTTCTGGATTTTCCATATATGAATCTATAGCATCTCTATATGCTTTAACAACAGATGCAACATAGAATTCACTCTTCATTCTACCTTCAATTTTAAATGAGTATATTCCACTATTCATAAGTTCTGGAATATGGTTTATCATACATAAATCTTTTGAATTCATAATGTATGTACCATTATCATCTTCAACAACTGGATAATATTGTCCTGGTCTAGTTTCTTCAACTAGATAGTATTTATATCTACAAGCATTTGAACATATTCCCTTATTTGCATCTCTTCCTAACATGTAGTTAGAAATTAAGCATCTTCCTGAATATGCTATACACATAGAACCGTGAACAAATGCTTCTATTTCACAATCCGCTGGTAAGTTTTCTCTTACTTCTTTTATTTCTTTAAATGTAAGTTCTCTTGCTAATACTATTCTCTTAACACCTTGGTCATACCAGAACTTTGCAGCTCTCCAGTTAACTATATTTGCTTGAGTACTTAAATGTATCTCTAATTCTGGTGCAACTTCTTTCGCAGCTGCAACTATTGAAGGATCTGCAACTATTATTGCATCTACTCCTAAATCATATAATCCTTTTATATAATTTTCTACTCCATTTAAATCATGATTTCTTGGAAAAACATTCATTGTTACATAAAGTTTTCTTCCTCTTTCATGACAATACTTAACCCCTTCAGCCATCTCTTCATTTGAAAAGTTATCTGAAAATGCTCTTAAGTTAAGTCTTCCTCCACCTATATATACAGCGTCTGCTCCAAAATCAACTGCGATTTTTAATTTTTCTAGACTTCCTGCTGGTGCTAAAATTTCTGGTTTTATCATATTACTTTACCTCCTTTTAGTCACTGCAATTCCATCCCCCATGGGTATTACAGATGTAATTAAATCTTCATCACTTGATACAAGATCTAAGTACGTTTTCATTCTTTTTACTATAGTAATTTTTCTTCTTTTAACTAATTCTTTTGATGCAACCATTCCCCTGAATAGTACATTATCCGCAATTATTATACCATCATCTTTAAGTAATCTTAAACAATGTGGTAAAAAGTGATTATAATGTCCTTTTCCTGCATCCATAAAAATTAAATCATATTTATCATCTAATGATTCTAATATTTCAAGGCAATCCCCTTGCATAATATTTATATTCTTATCTAAGTCGAATTTTTTCAAATTCTCCTTTGCTAAGCTTATCATGTTTTCGTCTCTTTCAATAGTGACAATTTCTGGTTGCGTTCCTGCAGCTTCATACATTAGCGTAGCAGAATACCCTATGGCAGTTCCTAATTCTAAAATCTTTTTAGGTTGTTTAACAGAAACCATAAATTCTAAAAATTTTGCCGTTTCTTTTTGAACAATAGGAACTCTATTCTCTATTGCAAATTCTTCTACTGCCTTTAGTTTACCATTATGATCTGGAATTAAACCACGAATATATTCTTCCATATAATCAAAGGTTATACCGCTCATTTCAAGTCCTCCAATATTATATATCGTTATATCCTAATTCTTCTCTCTTTTTCATAAATTCATTATCACTACTTGTAAAGAAATGTGATCCAACTTCAGGATTTTCTACAAGATAGAATAAGTAATCTGTATCCGCAGGATTTAATGCAGCCATTATAGATGCTTTACCTGGGTTTGATATTGCTCCAAGTGGTAATCCTGAATATTTATAAGTATTATAAGGAGAATCTATAGCTAAATGACTATTTAAAACAAGATCTACATGGTATCCTAAAGCATAAATAACAGTAGCATCTATTTGTAATTTCATGTCCTTATTAATTCTATTATAAATAACCGATGAAATTTTTTCTGCTTCACTTGGAACTCTACATTCATTTTGAATAAGAGAAGCAATTGTAACGATTTTTTCATAATCTTCTTTTTTTATTTTTATATTTAATTCTTTTTCTACTTTACCAATAACACTTTCAAAATTGTTAATCATTGTTTTAATAACTTCATTAGGATTAGTATTTTTAGTAAAGTGATATGTATCTGGATATAAGAAGCCTTCTAAATTGTACCTTTTATTAGCATCAATTTTTATGTATTCTGGCAAATTATAATTTTTTACTGCATTAATAAAATCATCATATTTACATATCTGATTTTCATCTAGTACTTTTGCTATTTTTTCAACATTATATCCTTCTGGTATTGTAATAATATTAGCATCTACCAATGGTGTTGATTTTAATACATTTATTAAATCTTTAGTACTCATTTCAGGTTCTAAAGTAAAATTTCCTTTCATTATGTTAATTTTCTCTCTCGATAACTTCGAGTAAATTTTAACAAAAGGTAACCCCTTAAGTTTTCCTTCATCATTTAATTTATCTAATACATTATAAAATGTATCTCCATCCTTAACTTCTATTGTACTCGTTTCCGTAATAGTTAATGGATTATTGTTAACAACAAAAAAACTAGTAATTAATGTAGCTATACTTATTATTATAACCAATCCAATAATCATCTTAGCCTTATGTTTTTTTAGGTTCATAGAAAAACCCCCTATATAATAAAGTAAATAGCCTATTACAGGCTATTCACTATATTATAATACTAAATTATTGTTCTTTACAAGCTATAATCGACAGATTATTTCTTGCTTCTGCTAGTTAATCTTCTTCTTTCGCCAGCATCTAAGTATCTCTTTCTCATTCTGATAGTTTCTGGAGTTACTTCAACTAATTCATCAGCATTAATGTATTCTAAACATTCTTCTAATGTCATTTTTCTTGGTGGAGAAAGTTTTAATGCATCATCAGCTCCTGATGATCTTGTATTAGTAAGTTTTTTACCTTTACAAATGTTGATATCTAAATCATCAGCTCTTGCACATTCTCCAACTATCATACCTTCATAAACTGGAACACCAGCTCCTATGAATAATATTCCTCTTTCTTGAGCATTGTATAATCCGTATGCAATAGCATCTCCAGCTTCGAATGAAACTATTGATCCTCTGCTTCTTCCTGGCATTTCACCTTTATAAGCGTCATATCCGTGGAATACATGGTTCATTATACCATTACCCTTTGTATCTGTCATGAATTCTGATCTAAATCCAATAAGTCCTCTTGCAGGAATTACGAATTCTAATCTTGTATATCCATTAACAGCTGAAGTCATGTTAGTCATTTCACCTTTTCTAGGTCCTAGTTTTTCCATAACAGGTCCCATGAATTCTTCTGGAACATCAATTGTTAATAATTCCATAGGTTCTTGCTTCTTACCATTTTCTTCTTTGAAGATAACGTTAGCCTTTGAAACTTGTAACTCATAACCTTCTCTTCTCATTGTTTCAATAAGGATTGAAAGATGAAGTTCTCCTCTTCCTGAAACTTCGAAACAATCTGGAGTAATTTCATTTACTCTTAATGATACGTTAGTTTCAAGTTCTTTTAATAATCTATCTCTTAAATGTCTTGATGTTACAAATTGACCTTCTTTACCAGCAAATGGTGAATCATTTACCATAAAGTTCATGCTTAATGTTGGCTCATCGATATCTACGAATGGAAGAGCTTCTGGTTCAGCAGCACTTGCAATTGTTTGACCAATATTTGCATCTAAGATACCACTTAATGCAACGATATCTCCTAATGAAGCTTCTGCTGCTTCTTCTCTTTTTAATCCATTATAAACATATATGTTAGAAACTCTATAATTCTTTGTTGAACCGTCTTTATCAATTAAAGCAACTTGTTCATTCTTTTTAATAGACCCTCTATGTATCTTACCAATTGCAATTCTTCCAACATATTCGCTTGAATCTAATGTAGTTACAAGCATTTGGAATGGTGCATCGATATATCCTTTTGGCTCTTCAACATGTTCAATTATTGTTTTGAATAATGGTTCCATGTTGTCATTTTCATCATCAGAGTTATACATAGCATATCCTGCTCTTGCAGATGCATATATAATTGGGAAATCTAATTGCTCATCGTTAGCACCTAATTCTAAGAATAGGTCAAAGACTTCGTCAATAACTGCTTCTGGTCTAGCATCTGGCTTGTCAATTTTATTAATAACAACTATAGGATTTAACCCTAATTCTAAAGCCTTCTTTAAAACGAATTTAGTTTGTGGCATTGGACCTTCATATGAGTCAACTACTAATAAAACTGAGTCAACCATCTTAAGTACACGTTCAACTTCACCACCGAAGTCAGCATGTCCTGGTGTATCTACAATATTAATTTTTACATCATCATATCTTAATGAAGTATTCTTAGAAAGAATTGTAATTCCTCTTTCTTTTTCTAAATCATTTGAATCCATAACTCTTTCATCAACTTTTTCATTCGCTCTGAAAGTATGACTTTCTTTTAAAAGAGCATCTACTAAAGTTGTCTTACCATGGTCAACGTGGGCGATTATTGCGATATTTCTAATATCTTTTCTACTGATTAATTCCATTTGAATTCCTCCAATTCTTTTCATAGTACTTTTTGTACTATACATAGGTATACTTTTTTTAAATTTTTCCATGTAAACCTATAACATTTCTCCTCATAAAGAAAATTGGATACATTTGTACCCAATTTCCCTTAAAAACATCTTCTATTTACTATTATTTTAATTTCTTTATCGAATAAAGTCAATGTAATTATATTTCCATTATTATTGGCAATATCATTGGTCTTCTCTTCGTCTTCTCATATAAGTAAACTCTTAGTTCATCTCTGATGTTTGCTTTTAATGTAGCCCAATCAGAAATCCTCTTATTTTCACACTCTGCTAAAACATTTTTTACAATTTCCTTAGCATCATCCATAAGCCCTTCTGATTCTCTTACATATACAAATCCTCTTGATATTATATCAGGACCTGCTACAACAGCATTATTTTCTCTACATAAAGTAACAACAACTGTTAATATACCATCTTGAGATAAATGTTTTCTATCTCTTAATACTATATTTCCTACATCTCCAACACCTAAACCATCTACAAATACTTGACCACAAGGTGCAGTACCAGTTTTTCTAATAGCGCTTCTAGTAACTTCAATTACGTCACCAACTTCTCCAATTAGAACATTTTTCTCTGGAACTCCCATTGTCATAGCAAGTTCACCATGTTGCTTAAGGTGTCTATGCTCACCATGAACAGGAATGAAGAACTTAGGTTTTATAAGTGATTGCATTAATTTCAATTCTTCTTGACACGCATGCCCAGATACATGAATTTCTGCTAGTGACTTATAAATTACATCTGCACCTTTTTTAAATAATTGATTTATAACTTTAGATACTAATTTTTCGTTACCAGGAATTGGTGTCGCAGAAATAATTACAGTATCTCCCTCAACTATATTAACTTTTCTATGCTCTGATGCAGCCATCCTTGCTAATGCAGACATTGGCTCTCCTTGACTTCCTGTTGTAATAATTACAACCTTATCATTTGGATACTTATTAATTTGGTCTACGCTTATAAGCATGTCATCCTCAAAATTAATATATCCAATTTCAGTAGCAACTTGAACTATATTTTCCATACTTCTGCCTGAAACCGCTACTTTTCTTCCATATAAAGATGCAGCATCAATAATTTGTTGAATTCTGTGTATATTAGATGCAAATGTTGCAACAATAATACGTCCTTTAGCTTTCCCAAATATTTTTTGGAAGCTTTCTCCAACTTTTCTTTCTGATACTGTATATCCTGGCTTTTCAACATTTGTTGAATCTGCCATCATACATAGCACACCTTTTTTACCTATTTCTGCAAACCTAGCAAAATCCATTATTTCTCCATCAATAGGTGTATAATCAACTTTAAAATCACCCGTATGAAGAACAACACCTAATGGCGTATGAATAGCAATTGCCACTGAATCAGCTATAGAATGGTTTGTTTTTATAAACTCAACAGAAACTGATGTAAGCTTTATAATATCACGTGGTTTAACTGTAATTAACTCAGTTGTAGTTAATAAACCATGTTCCTTAAGCTTAGTTTCAACAATTCCTAAAGTTAGTTTCGTACCGTACACAGGAACATTTATCTCTCTTAAAACATATGGTAATGCTCCAATATGATCTTCATGTCCGTGAGTTAAGAATATTCCTCTGATTTTCTCTTTATTCTTTTGAAGGTATGTTACATCAGGTATAACTATATCTATACCAAACATATCTTCATCTGGAAACTTTAAACCGCAGTCTATTACAACAATATCATTTTTGTATTCTATGACTGTGATATTTTTCCCGATTTCATTTAAGCCACCTAAAGGAACTATCTTAACCTTAGCTTTTTCGTGCTTCATATTTTCCCTCCTTTTCTTTAATATGTATATTTACAAAGGCTTTGTCCTTAACTTAAAGATAATACCTTTTAAAATCATTATTTTTCTTGACACTCTTTACATATTCCATAAAATTTCACACTATGATCTAAAATTTTAAATTTATATGTTTTCTCAACTTCTTGCTCTAACTCCTCTAAAAGATCATCTTGAACTTCTAGAACCTTATTGCATTTATTGCACACTAAATGATGATGTCTATGTTCTTCATCAGAATGTACTAACTCATACCTACTACACCCATCATTTAAATCCAACCTGCAAACTATTCCAACTTCCTCTAACATTTGAACAGTTCTATATACTGTAGCTAGCCCAATTTCAGGACATTTCTTTTTTACAAAATCGTATATTTCCTCTGCTGTTAGATGTTCACCTTCTTTATCAATAATTACATCAACAATAGATCTTCTTTGTGGAGTTAGTTTATATCCCTTATCTTTTAACTGCTCTTTTAATGCATCAAAATCTAAGATTGGATTACTTGTATTCATAGACTTCACCTCTTCAATAATTTATTCTTCTTCACTGAAAATGGTGTTGTATGCTTCTTGTACTGCTGCTAATTCTATTTCATCATCAATAACTTCTAAAAGATCTTCGCCATCTTCATCTTTTAACACTTTAAGTGCAAATGCTTCGTCTTCTGATGTACCCTCTTCATAAACTACTGCATACTCTGTAACCTCATCAGTATCAGGATTTTTCATATCAAAAAATGCAACAACATTAAATATTATTGGATTTCCCTCTTCATCAAATAGTTCAATTGTTTTTAAATCTTTATTCATAATAATAGTCTCCTTTATTTTGATTTATTATATACTCGTTGTCAATAATTATTTTCAATTGGGAATGTTACTTCATAGAAGAAATTCTATCTAAATAACCTTGTAAAATATATGTAGCTGCCATTTTATCAACTATCTTTTTTCTCTTAGTTCTTGATAAATCAGCTTCAAGCATAGCTTTATGTGCTGCCACTGTTGTTAATCTTTCATCCCAAAGTTTTACTTCTATTCCTGTGATTTCAGTTATTAATTGAGAGTATTCTTTAGCTCTTTCTCCAGATTCCCCAATAGTACCATTCATGTTTTTAGGTAACCCTACCACAATTGTCTCAACTTTATATTCATCACAAATTTTTTTTATTTCATTTAAATCTTCTGTCTTTTTAACTTTTCTTATAGTTTTTAACCCTTGAGCAGTCCAACCTAATGGGTCTGAAATAGCAACACCTATAGTTTTGCTACCTAAGTCTAATCCTAATATTCTCATATTAACTCCTTAATAAATAAAGTGCCCGTAAAAACGGGCACTTATTATTTAATATCTAAATAAACTTTTAAAACTTCCTCTAGAATCTCATCTCTTTCCAGTCTTCTAAGTAAAGCTCTTGCTCCGTTATAACTTGTAATGTAAGAAGGGTCACCAGAGATCAGATATCCTACTAATTGATTTATTGGATTATACCCTTTTTCTTGAAGGGCATTATATACATCTGTCAAAATTGACTTAGTTAAATCCTCTTTATTTATGTTTAAATCAAATTGCATTGTATTATCTAAGTTGTTATTCATGTTTCCGTTGCTCATGCAACTTCACCCCCTTACTTTATTAAAGGAACCCATAATTATACTATCCTAAATCATGGATTAATATACATTTAATTTACTAATTAAATTATAACCCAAATTAATGAAAATGTATACTATTTATATATTAGCCTAATAAGTTTTCAGCACTCTTAAAGGCTACTTCAACAGCTTCATTTATCTTCGCAGGGTTCTTACCACCAGCTTGTGCCATATCTGGTCTTCCTCCACCGCCGCCACCAACAACTGTTGCAACTTCTTTAATTATCTTCCCACAGTGAATTCCTTTTTCTACGGCATCTTTTGTAGCCATTGCTATTAAGTTTACTTTATCTCCAGCAGCACTTAATAATATAACAACCCCCTTTCCTAGCTTACTTCTTAACTTATCTCCTAGGTCTCTTAATGCATTTGCATCAATATTTTCTAAAGCATAAGAAATAACTTTAACTCCATTAATTTCTTTTGCTGAAGCTAAAATATCACCTTCTGCACCTTGAGTTAATTTAGATTTTAATTCAGAAATTTCTTTATCCTTATCTTTTAACTCACTTGCTTGAGACGAAATCTTTTTAACAACGTCTTTTTCTGTACATTTAAGTGCTTTACAAGCTTCTGTTAATAGTCTTTGTTTTTCTTCTAGGTACTTAATCGCATTAAATCCTGTAACAGCTTCAATTCTTCTAGTACCCGCTGCAACACCTGTTTCACTAATTATTTTTAATAACCCAATTTCTCCTGAATTAAGTATATGTGTACCACCACAAAGTTCTATTGAGAAATCTCCAACTGAAACAACTCTTACTTTATCTCCATACTTATCATCAAATAAAGCCATTGCACCTTTTTCTTTCGCTTGATTTAATGTCATTAAGTCAGTATCAACTTTATAAGCATTCATAATTTTTGTATTTACTAATTCTTCAACTTTATCTAATTCTTCAGAAGTTAACCCTTGGAAGTGATTAAAGTCAAATCTTAATCTCTCTGGATCAACATATGAACCTGCTTGATTAACGTGTTTTCCTACTACTTCTTTTAATGTTTCATGTAACATATGAGTAGCTGTATGATTTTTTGATATACTTGCTCTTCTAATTACATCTACTTCTATAGTTGCTTCTTCATCTTTTGAAATTTCTCCTGTTTTAACTTCTACATAATGAATAGTTTTTCCACCAACATTTTTCTTAGTGTCATAAACATAAGCTTCTCCAGTTGAAGTTTTAATTATTCCTCTATCTCCTACTTGACCACCCATTTCAGCATAAAAAGTAGTTTTATCTGTTACTATATAACCTTTTTGTCCAACTTCTAATACCTGTGTAAAATCTTCATCTGTAGCTAGAACAAGAATTTTTCCTTTTGTAACTGTTGAATCATATCCTACAAATTCAGTTGATATAGCAGCATCTATTTTATTAATTGCTGACTCGTCACTTCCCATGTACGAACTTTCACCTCTAGCACTTCTCGCTCTTTCTCTTTGATTGTTCATAGCTTTTTTGAAGCCTTCTAAATCTACAGTCATATTCTTTTCTTCTAATATTTCTTGAGTTAATTCAATTGGGAATCCAAAAGTATCATATAATTTGAATGCTAATTCTCCATCTAACTCACTTTTATTATTTTTAACTAAGTCTGTGATATAATCATTTAATATATTCATTCCTGAATCTATTGTTTCATTGAATCTTTCTTCTTCTAAAGATACAATTTTCTCTACATAAGCTTCATCTTCTACAAGTTTTGGATATGCAGTTCCATAATTTTCAACAACAGATTTAACTATATCTTTTAGGAATAACCCTTTTATTCCTAGTAATCTACCATGTCTAGCAGCTCTTCTTAATAATCTTCTAAGAACATATCCTCTTCCTTCATTCGAAGGTTGTACTCCATCAGAGATTAACATAGTAACACTCTTAACATGGTCTGTTATAATTCTTAGTGATATATCTTTATCTGCATCTTTGCCATATTCAACTCCAGCTAATGCTGAAACTTTCCCTAATATATTTTTAACTGTATCTATTTCAAATATATTATTAACACCTTGCATTATAGTTGCAATTCTTTCTAATCCCATCCCAGTATCTATATTAGGATTAGCTAATCTATTATAATTTCCGTCTTCATCTTTATCAAATTGTGTGAAAACTAAATTCCAGAATTCTACGATTTTATCCGCATCTGAAGCCTCAACAAATTCTTCTGCTGTATTTATTTGTCCTGCACCCATATCATAATGAATTTCTGTACATGGACCACATGGACCAACACCAATTTCCCAGAAGTTATCGTCTTTACCTAATCTAAATATTCTCTTTGGATCAACATCTGTTTTTGAAGTCCATATATCATAAGCTTCGTCATCTTCTAAATAAATTGTAACAAATAATTTTTCTTTTGGAATTGCTAATTCTTTAGTTATAAATTCCCAAGCCCATTGTATAATTTCTTCTTTAAAGTAATCCCCAAATGAGAAGTTCCCTAACATCTCAAAGAACGTACCATGTCTAGATGTTTTACCAACATTTTCGATATCCCCTGTTCTAATACATTTTTGACAAGTTGTTATTCTCTTTCTTGGTGGAGTTTGTACTCCTGTAAAGTATGGCTTTAAAGGCGCCATTCCTGCATTGATTAATAATAAACTGTTATCGTTTTTTGGAACTAAAGGAAAACTTTCTAATGCTAAATGCTCCTTTGATTCAAAAAACTTTATGTAAGCATCTCTTAACTCGTTTGCTCCCATGAATTTCATATTAATTTCCTCCTGACATTTTTTCTATTTAAAATAAAAAAAGTCTCCATCCCTCAAAAACAAGGGACGAAAACTATAATTTCCGCGGTACCACCCTAATTATGCAATTAAAATTGCACCTCTTAGTAATTCATAGCTCTTAGATAGCTTCAATATTGTCTCTAAGAAGTTTTCACCAACCACTTCCTCTCTATATAGATAAACAAATATTTACTCATTCTAGTCATTGCTTAATATTAACTTTTCTTTTCAAAAAAATTATATTGTATTTATAATAATATGTCAATTATATTTAGAATAGATAGTAATTAATATCATCATAAATTACTTTTATCATTACTCCGATAGGTACAATTATAATCATACCAACAATACCACCTATTTTTTCTCCTATAATCAATAATATTATAATTGTAATAGGATGCATATCTGTACTATCCGCCGTTATCTTAGGTGATAATATATTACCTTCTATTTGTTGAATAGCAAATATACTTGCAGCAGTCCATATAGCGGTTGATGGAGATTGAATAAATGCAACTATTATTGCTGGAATCATACCAAATATAGGTCCAAAGTATGGTATTATGTTAAATACTCCATTTATAATTCCTAGAACCAACGCAAATTTAACTTTAAATATCATAAGAACAACTGTTGTTAATATGGCAATTATAAATGATAACAAAAACTGACTTACTATATATCTACTTATAACCTTATCTACATTTTTAAATATCCTTCTAAATACGATTCTTTTTTCAGTAGGTAAAATCAACAATGCTTTATTGTATAAAAACTCACCATCAACTAGAAAATAATAAGAGACTACTGGAATCACCGCTAGCGACATCAAACTTCCAAGAACACTTGATATGTTTTCTATAATCATTGGAGTTAAATTTACTAAAAAACTATTTAATTGTTCATTTACTTGAGAATATATATTATTCACAAACTCAACATCTGACAAACCAAGTGAACTGATTAATTGTTCAACATATACATCAACATTATCTAGCATATCTCCAAAATTAGAACTTTCTTGTATTATTATAGGCGTAAATATATATATAATTAAACCTATCCCAATAAATATTAATGCAATTATTATCATTGCAGATGTTCGTAACTTTATATTTAATTTCGTACTAATATATTGACTTAAAGGTCTTAATGCATATGCAATAATAAATCCAACAAGCACTAAATTTACTGTATCTCTAAAAGGTGCAAAATATACATATGTTAATATTACTAATAAAATTGCTAATATGGTAAGAACTGAAACAACTATACTTCTATGCTTTTTTAAGAACTTCATTGCCAGCTACATTATGTGGTAATGTCTTTAAACTAATATTACCACTCCCTTTATAAAGTATGTATCTATCACCTAATATGCAATTTTGAATTAGCAGTATTTCCTTACCTTTTAACATCTTATCAAATATCCCTGAACTGACAATCAAACCTTTTATCGAAAAATCTTTTGTATCAATAAGAATATCCTCTAATACACCTTTCATAACGTTTCCCATATCATAAATATCTAAATCTTTTATCTTTCTAAACGGAAGACCTTTTTTTTCTACTATCCCCTTTGTAGTGATAACATCGCCCATAGAGACTATATCATCAATATCTATATAATTGCGTTTTGAAAATAAAGTATAGTTCGAAATAAAGAATCCTAATACTTTTCCGTTATAAAAATCAATGTTTAAATCACTGACTAAACCAACGTACTTTCCTTTTATATCGAATACTTTCATCAAATAAAAATCTCGTGTTTTAAACATGTCACACCTCACTTCTTTTAACCATACCTTATTGTTACCTAATTCATTAAAATAATACTCATAAAGAATTTATGACAAAGAAAAAAGAAGGTAAATCATACATTAATTTACCTTCTTACCTTTAAAATCTACTACTTACAAATATGAATACAGCAACTACAATACAGACTATTGTAAGTCCTATTGAAGATTTAAACTTTTTATCATTTAATTTTCTATTATAAATAGCTGCTACTAAATTATATGCAACTCCACAACACGCTACAACTCCACCTAAAACAACGATATCTAGTGTATTATAGAAAGCAACAACTACCCCCACTGTTATAAATGTAATTATTACTTGAATAATGCTAAAAGTTTTTTCGCTCATAATATCCCCCATTCTCTTTCGTAATAATTTAAACTTAAATATTAAAAAACTCTCTTATCTTATTAATATCATAATTTAGGATTAATTCAATAGGAAAATTAGTTTCTTCAATTATTCTTTCACAATTATTAAAGATTCCAATATCATAATACATATGAGAATCTGACCCCATTATTATGCAAGTTCCATGTTTTTCACATGCTTCTAGCATTTTCTTAGTATTCTCTACCGCACCAACCCTAAATCCATTGGGTTTTAAAGAAGAATTATTTAATTCTAATAAAACATTATTTTCTTTTGCAACCTTTGCAATTTTTTCATAGTCTAATGGGTATCTAGAATCATCCGGATGTCCAACTATCTTCACATAAGACTTTTTCATAACCTCAATAATACAGTTTGTAACTTCTTCTTTTGAGGCAAACTCTATACATGGTGGATGCAAACTAGCTATTACATAATCTAATTGATTAAGTGTATTTTCTTCTAAATCCAAATCACCATCAAGATTTATAATATTAGCCTCTACCCCCTTCAAAACTCTTACTCCATTAATTTCATCTTTTATAACCCTTAAATTATTAAAGTAAAACTGATGAGCACCTGCAGGCATAGCTGGACCATGATCTGATAATCCCAATATCATTAATCCATTTTCCTTTGCCCCATCTATATTCTCCTTAACAGTACTATACGCATGACCTGAAGAAATAGTATGTGTATGTAAATCAATTAATACTTTCATATTCACACATCCTTTATAATTACGCAATAAAATATTTTCTTTTTTAAAATATAATGACCAATAATCAATTAGCTCAAAAGATATCGATCATCTAATTTGTTATGATTCATCTTAATTGCTTATTGATAATTGATCATCATTTAGTGTAGTAATTTCCCTACATCATATTTAACTTTTATAATATTCCTGCTATAACTCCGCCACCAACAACTATATTTCCATCATAGAATACAACTGATTGCCCCTTTGTAATAGCTCTTTGCTTTTCTTTAAATGATACTTTTATTTTACCATCTGCTAATGGAGATATAATAGCTTCAGCTGGTTTTCCTGAGTATCTAACCTTAGCTGTAACAACCATATCTTCTTCTAATTTATCAAATGGAATAAAATTAATATCTTTTGCAACTAACTCTGTTTTAAATATATCTATTTCTGGTCCAAGTACTACTTCATTAGTTTTAGGTCTTATATCAGTAACAAATACTGGTCTTCCTAAAGCAATTCCAAGTCCTTTTCTTTGACCTATCGTATAATAAACAATTCCTTTATGTTTGCCTAATATATTACCTTGTTTATCAACAAAATTACCTTCTTTTACTTCATCTGGTCTCGCTTCAAGAATATATCTTCCATGATTATTATCAGGAATAAAGCAAATCTCTTCACTATCTTTTTTATTATGTACAGCTAATCCTATCTCCTTAGCAATCTCTCTTATCTTATCCTTTGTATAAACACCACAAGGCATTAAAGTGTGAGCTAATTGATCTTGAGTAAAGTTATATAATGCATACGTTTGGTCTTTTCTATCGTCATCTGATCTAATTAAAAGATGTCTGCCATCTTTTTCTTCAATCTTAGCATAGTGACCTGTCGCAACATAATCTGCACCTATACCTTGTGCTTTTCTTAATAACTCATCAAATTTTAAATGTTTATTACATGCAATACATGGATTTGGAGTTTTTCCATCAATGTATTCTTGCACAAAATAATCAATAACTTTATCTTTAAAGCTATCTCTAAAATTCATCACATAGAATGGTATTTCTAACCTATCAGCAACTCTACGTGCATCATCTACAGCAGAAAGAGAGCAGCATCCACCTTCTCTCTCAACAAATTCGTTGTCTTCTTGCCATATTTGCATCGTAACACCTATTACGTCATATCCTTGCTGCTTTAAAAGGTATGCAGCAACAGAGCTATCAACTCCGCCACTCATACCTATTACTACTTTTTTCTTCATAAATGAAATTTACTCTTCATCCCCGTGAACATGATCGTGGATGTCATCATGCTCTTCGAAGTCCCATTGGTCCATTCCATTGTTTTTTCTATAATCATTAATTGCTTTATGAATTGCTTCTTCAGCTAAAACTGAACAATGCATTTTAACTGGTGGAAGTCCATCTAAAGCTTCAGCAACTGCTTTATTTGATAAATCCCATGCTTCTTCAACTGACTTTCCTATAATTAACTCTGTTGCCATTGATGATGATGCAATTGCAGAACCGCATCCAAAAGTTTTAAATTTAGCATCTGTGATAATATTATCTTCTACTTTTAAGTAAACTTTCATAATATCTCCACATTTTACGTTACCAACTTCACCTACTCCACTGGCATTTTCAATTTCTCCTACGTTTCTTGGATTTTGGAAATGATCCATTACCTTATCGCTATATATCATAATAATTATTCTCCCTTCTTAATGTAGTCTTCCCATAATGGTGACATATCTCTTAATCTTTGTATGATTGGAGGTAATACCTCTAATACGTAATCAACATCTTCTTGTGTTGAGTTATCTCCTAGTGTTAATCTTAGTGATCCATGAGCTGTTTCATGTGGTAATCCAATTGCAAGTAACACGTGCGATGGATCTAATGATCCTGACGTACAAGCACTACCTGATGAAGCACATACTCCCTTAAAATCTAATGATAATAATATTGATTCACCTTCGATAAATCTAAATGATACATTTGAATTCCCTGGTAATCTTTGATCCCCAGTTGTACCATTAAGTTTTGAATGAGGAATTTGCAATAACCCTTCAATTAAATTATCTCTAAGTTTGCTTATTCTCTCTGTTCTTTCTTTTAAGTTTTCAGTTGCTAGTTCCATAGCTTTACCTAAACCTACTATATAAGGTATATTTTCTGTTCCAGCTCTTCTATTTCTTTCTTGAGCTCCACCATGAATAAGATTATCAATCTTAATACCTTTTCTTATATAAAGTGCACCTATACCTTTAGGTCCATAAATCTTATGTCCTGCTAAAGATAATAAATCAATGTTTAACTCTTTAACATCAATATCAACGCTTCCTACTGCTTGAACTGCATCTGTATGGAAGAATACTTTATGTTCTCTACAAATTTCACCTATTTGTTTAATTGGTTGAATTGAACCAATTTCATTGTTTGCAAACATAATTGATACTAATATAGTTTCTTTTTTGATTGCTTTTTCTAATTCTTCTAAAGAAATAAGTCCTTTATCATCTACATCTAAATATGTAACTTCATAGCCATTCTTTTCAAGATACTCACAAGTATGAAGAACTGCATGATGTTCAATTTTAGTAGTAATTATATGATTTCCTTTATTTCTATGAGCACTAGCAATACCCTTGATTGCCCAGTTATCAGCTTCTGACCCACCACCTGTGAAATAAACTTCATTCATATCACATTTTAATGCTTTAGCAACTTTATTTCTAGCTGTATCAACAGCTCTTTTTGTATCTCTTGATATCGCATAAAAAGATGAAGGATTTCCAAAATTCTGTGTGAAATAAGGAATCATTTCTTCTAAAACTTCTGGTTTAACATACGTAGTTGCAGCATAGTCCATATATACTGTTTTCATATAATTCACGCTCCTAAACTAACTTTAATTCTATATTTTTTTGCTTAATTTCATCGTAGTCATCTACTATATCTTGTAATGTTATTGATTCCATAACATCATCAATACTATTTTTAATTTTTGTCCATAAAAGCCTAGTTGCACAACAATCTATGTTGTTACATTCAGTACCGTCTATACATTCAGCAATCTCTATAGGTCCTTCTAAAACAAACATTATATCTGATATTTTAATTTCCCTTGGAGCTTTGTTTAAAATATATCCCCCTTGGGCACCCCGTATACTTTTAATTAACCCAGCTTTTCTCAAAGGAGAAAATAACTGCTCTAAATAGTATTCGGATATATTTTGTCTTTGAGATATAGTCTTTATCGACAATGGATCTTGCCCATGATTTATAGCTAGTTCAACCATTGCTTTAACTCCATATCTTCCTTTTGTTGAGAGCTTCATACAACCCCTCCTTAATGCCGAGTGTTTTACTCGGTGTTTATGTTTATATCATAGCAAAACACTCGGCATTAGTCAATAATCTTTTTTTAATTAATTTTCGTGTTTATTCAAAGCCTATAATATACTCTTTCTTATGATAGTTTTTACCAAAACCTTCTTCTTTATTTCTAATAAGTGATTTGAAAAACAAAATAAAAATGACCAATCATCAACTCGTAATTATTTAAAAGCAACTTAAATTAAGTCGCTTTACATCTATAACTCCAAATTGTTAATTGATCACTATATAAATTGATATTTATAATTCGTTATTTCATTCCATAATATAATAATAAAGAAATTAATATTACAATAATAGTTCAAATGTATATACTTGATTTTTAACTTCCATTATTACTTTAGCTAATATCTCTGTATTAGTTTTTGAAACTGCATGTAAAAGTATTACACCACCATTATGAAGTCCACCTAAAGTTTTATACATTTTCACCTTTTACCTTTTTCCAATACTCATTAGATGCATTCTCAAGCTTATTTCCAGCAAAATCATAATAAATTTTATTAGCTAAATTATTAGGTAAGTATTGTTGCTTAACAAAATTATTAGGATAATTATGAGGATATTTATATTGAACTCCTCGCCCTAACTTTTCTGCTCCGCTATAATGGGCATCCTTTAAATGATTAGGAATATCATCTACTTTTACTTCCTCTAAATCATTGAGAGCTGAATCTATAGCACATATAACCGAATTAGACTTCGGACTAGTAGCTAATAATATCGTTGCCTCAGCTAGTGGAATTCTTGCTTCTGGAAATCCTAATTCTCTTGCAGAATCAACACAAGCTTTTACTATAAGCATTGCATTTGGATACGCAAGCCCTATATCTTCTGCTGCTATTACTTGGAGTCTTCTACAAATAGATATTAAATCACCCGCTTTTATCAACCTAGCTAAATAATGAACTGCTGCATTTGGGTCGCTACCTCTAATAGACTTTTGAAAAGCACTTAATATATCATAATAATTATCACCCTTCATATCAAAAGCTACAACTTTAGTTTGCGTTGACTCTTGAATAACATCTAAATCTATTTTTATTTCAGCATCACTATTTGGATTTGTAGAATCTAATGCAACCTGTAACCCATTTAATGCTTTCCGTACATCACCATTACAAAACATGGCCAAATAATCTATAGCTTCGTCTGAGATATCTATTTTAAATTCTTTTAATCCTTTAGACTTTATATCAACTGCTCTTTCCACAGCTTTTTTTACATCTTTTTCTGTTAATGGTTTAAATTCAAAAATCGTACTTCTCGAAAGTAAGGCCTTAAAAACATAATGATATGGATTTTCTGTTGTAGATGCTATAAGTGTGATTCTTCCATCTTCAATATATTCTAAAAGAGATTGTTGTTGCTTCTTATTAAAATTTTGTATTTCATCTAAATATAATATAACACCATTCATCCCCATAAATGTATTTAAATCATCAACAATGGCTTGAATATCTTTTAGGGAAGCATTTGTAGCATTCAATTTGTAAAACTTTTTACCAGCTTTCTTAGCTATTATATTTGCTACTGTTGTTTTTCCAACACCTGGAGGTCCATAAAAGATCATATTAGATATTGCACCACTCGTAAGAATTCTATTTAAAATTTTATTTTTACCCAATATATGCTCTTGCCCAAAAACTTCTGATAATTCAGTCGGTCTTAACTCATCTGCTAACGGTTTATACACTCTTCATCACTCTTTTCTTTCAATATTGCTTAATTATACCATAATTATAAAAATCTTAATCTAATGATTTTCTAATATTCTTTTATAATCACCTTCATTTATGGTTATAATTATATTAGTGGAAATTTTGCGAGGTGATTAAATGAAAAAGTTTTTTAAATATATCGGTATTTTTTTACTATCGATAATTATAATTACAATAGGTGTAATTTATTTTAACAGAAATAAACTAACATTTGTAAAATCTTTAATTGATAATTATTCTAATATGAGTAGTATAACCACGTCTACTTTTACTAATATGGATGCTACTAACACTATGTCTGAAAAAGATATTGTGTATAGTTCCTATAATGGACAACAACAAACACTTGATTTATTTGGTCCAACTAAAGATTTGAAAAATGGTTCTCCAGTTATAATGTATGTACATGGAGGAAGTTGGATTTATGGAGATAATTCCATACCACAAGAATTATCACCCTTATTAGATTCCTTTAGAGAGCAAGGTTTTACAATAATAAGTCTAAATTACCAACTAATGCAAGAAGGAATTCAACTTCAAAAACCAGTATCTGATGTTAAAGATGCAATTAGGTGGGTTTATAAAAACAAAGATAAATATAACTTTAATACAAATGAGATAGGCTTAGTTGGAATATCTTCTGGCGCTCATCTTTCATTATTAGCTGGTTATTCCGACAACTCTAGTTTTTTAGGAGATACATCATTAAAGGATTATTCATCTTCAGTTAAATACATTATAGATATTGCTGGTCCAACTGATATTAATTCATTAATTGAAAAGTACCCTAGCAATGCAATAGTAGCAGGTTTGCATGGAGTCGATAAAGTACAAGACATAGCTAAATATTATAGCCCTGTTAATTATGTAAGTAAAAACTCTCCATCAACGCTTATAATTCATAGTGAAAATGATTCTATAGTTCCATATAATAATTCTACTTTACTACATGAAAAACTGCTTGAAAATGGATGTGATTCAACATTAATATCACTTAAAAATAGTGACCATGAACTAAGCTCAATAAAAAATGAAGATTTTAAGCCATTAATAATTGATGCTTTAAGATTTATAATGAAAAACACACCACTTTAATCAACATATAAGTATCAAAACAATTTATTATTAAACTAAAAATGATCGATTAATCAATGTTAATTAAAGCTTATTCCACTTTAATTAACAGTTGATAACCGATCATTTTATTAATTTATTTAATATTTTATATATTATAATTCAAACTCTTATTGAATTTCCTAGGAAATTACTCTTCCTCATCTACACCTTCAAGTATGAAATTATTGATATAAGTTGAACTTATATCAGCATTATTCTTTAAGCTTTCTGCGTATTCTAATAATCTCGACGATGTAGCCTTCGTTTCTTCTGATGATGCAGCAATCTCTTGTACAGATGATAATATATCTTGATTTACACTTGATACAATATTTACTTTCTCAATTATTTCAGATTGACTTTCATTTATTAGTCTAGAATTATTAGACAACGAAGCAATCATTCCATCCATCTCTGTTACAGATTCTGATATTGTATTAAATGATATTATAGACTTATTCATCCCAACACTTTGATTGTCTAATTGATTTGTCATTTGAGATGTTTTTTGAGCTAAATTATGAGAACTTTCAAGCACATTAGTTATAAGGTAGTTAATAGAAACTGATGACTCTTTAGTCTTATCAGATAACTTTCTTATCTCCTCAGCAACTACTGTGAATCCTCTTCCAGCTTCCCCAGCCCTAGCAGCTTCTATTGCTGCATTTAATGCTAGTAAATTAGTTTGTTCAGCCACGTTATTTATAAGATCTGTAATCTCATTAACTTTCTTTATATTGCCATTCATTTCTTCTAATGTTACTAGAAATGCATTAAATATTCTATTAAATCCTTCTAATGAATTAGTTATAACCTGTAAATCAGCATTACTTTCATTTGCATTACTGTTAACATTATCAGCAATCTTAGAAAGAGTATCAATTTCATTCAATGCTTGGCCAATTAACTCATTTAACTCATTAATCTTACTAACAACACTTTCAATATCTGATGCCTCTTCTAATATACCTGTAACAATAATATTAATCTCATTTGAAATACCACTTGTTGTTTTAGATAAATCATGAGATATATCCGTTAAATTATTAGATTGTTCTGCCATTGTACTTGTAGGTACTTTCATATCTTCTATCATAGTCTTTATTTTTGTTTGTAATATATCTAATTCAACACACATATAACCCACTTCATCTTCACGTTTAAAATATTTATCTTTGATTTTGTAATGATAAACCCCTTGTGCTAGATACCCAATATGTAACCTAAGACCATTCAATAATCTTGCCGTATTTCCAACATTTTTTGCTACAAAATATAAAATTACGCCTATTGCTACCGCTGAAATAACTACATCTACTATCATCACTTTATTTAATACCGACTCAACCTGCTGTAATAATGCTTCATCTGTTATTGTAGTTTTAAATATTATTGATGATATAACCCTACTTATCACCAACATCGCAATAATAACTATGCTTGAAACCTTAAATAAATACTTAGTTAATGTCGCTTTATAACTTTTTTTCTCATCAAACTTAGCTTCGATTCTTACCTTATCATTATTACCCATAAATTCTCCTCCCAAAGTAATTCTTCTTCAATAATTATACTATACTGTAAATATATTAACAATATATTAGTATAATTTATCATTTTTTGAAAATTACTTAAAAAAAACTAAAAAAAATCGAGGTGAATATTCACCTCGATTTATTATAAACTATTTATTCTTCTTTTTATTATTAGCTTTTGGAGCTTCTTTCACATCATAAGAGTTGATGTAAAGTTGCTTTAATTCGCTCATTAATGGGTATCTTGGGTTAGCACCTGTACATTGGTCATCAAAGGCTTGCTCAACCATTTCATCTAATGTTTCATAGAATGCTACTTCATTTACTCCAGCAGCCTTAATTGTCTTAGGCATACCAACTACATCTTGTAACTTTTCAATAGCTTTTATTAATAACTCAATCTTTTCTTCGTTTGTAGATCCACCTAATCCTAAGTAATCTGCAATTCTAGCATATCTCCATGCTGCATTTGGGTATTTGTATTGTGCAAATGCTGCTTGTTTAGTTGGTGCATCTGCTGAGTTAAATCTTATAACTTCATTCATTAGTAACGCATTAGCCATACCATGTGGTAAGTGGTGGAATGCACCTAGCTTATGAGCCATTGAATGGTTAATTCCTAAGAATGCATTAGAGAATGCCATACCAGCCATACATGATGCATGAGCCATTTTTTCTCTAGCCTTAATGTTTGTAGTTCCTTCATTAAATGCATCTGGTAAGTATTTAAATACTAATCTGATTGCTTCTAATGCTAATCCATTAGTGTATTCTGATGCCATTATAGAAACATAAGCTTCTATAGAGTGAACTAGTACATCTATACCAGCACAAGCTGTTAATCCTCTTGGAGATGTCATCATTAATTCTGCATCAACAATAGCCATATCTGGAGTTAATTCGTAATCAGCTAATGGGTATTTAACACCTGATGTTTCATCAGTTATAACTGCAAATGGTGTAACTTCTGATCCTGTTCCTGCTGATGTAGCTACAGAAACCATCATTGCTTTTTGTCCTAATGTTGGGAATTTGTATATTCTCTTTCTGATATCCATGAATGTCATAGCTAAATCTTGGAAGTTAACTTCTGGATGTTCATACATAACCCACATAATTTTAGCTGCGTCCATTGCTGATCCACCACCAAGTGATATGATTACATCTGGATTGAAATCTAACATTTCTTTTGCTCCAGCTCTTGCACATCTTAAAGTTGGGTCTGGTTCAACATCTGAGAATATTTTATATTGTATTCCATGTTTTTCTAAAACTTCTGTAACTTTATTTGTGTATCCCATTTGGAATAATACATTATCAGTTACTATAAATGCTTTCTTTTTACCCATATCATTTAACTCATCAAGTGCGATTGGTAAACAACCATATTTGAAGTAAGTTTTTTCTGGAACTCTAAACCAAAGCATATTTTCTCTCCTCTCAGCAATACTCTTAACATTAATTAAGTGCTTAGGACCAACGTTTTCTGAAACTGAGTTTCCTCCCCATGATCCACAACCTAGTGTTAATGATGGTGCTAACTTAAAGTTGAATAAGTCTCCAATTGCACCTTGAGCTGCAGGCATATTTATTAATGTTCTAGCAGTCTTCATCTTTTCTCCGAATGCTAAAATTCTATCTCTTGATTTTAATTGGTCAGTGTAAAGGATTGATGTATGTCCCATACCACCTAATTCAATTAATCTATCAGCTTTATCTAAAGCTTCTTCAAATGATTTCACTTTGTACATAGCTAATACTGGTGATAATTTTTCATGTGAGAATGGCTCTTCTAATTCTACTGATTCAACTTCTCCAACTAAAACTTTAGCTGATTCTGGAACAGTAACTCCTGCCATTTGAGCAATCTTAAATGCTGATTGACCAACCATATCTGCATTTAATCCACCTTTTTCATTTAAAATTACTTTTCTTACTTTATCTATTTCTTCGCCTTTAAGGATGTATGCTCCTCTAGCGTCTAATTCATTCTTTACTTCTTCATATACTTGTTCTAAAACAACAATTGATTGTTCTGATGCACATATAACACCGTTATCAAATGTCTTAGAAAGTAAAACTGAGTTTACAGCCATCTTGATATGAGCAGTTTCATCGATAATTGCTGGAGTGTTTCCTGCTCCAACTCCTAAAGCTGGTCTACCTGATGAGTATGCTGATTTAACCATTGCTGGACCACCTGTTGCAAGGATTATATCTGATTCTCTCATAACATTTTGTGATAATTCAACTGATGGTGAATCGATCCATCCAATAATTCCTGCTGGAGCTCCTGCTTTTACTGCTGCATCTAAAACTATTCTAGCTGCTTCAATAGTTGAGTTCTTAGCTCTTGGATGTGGGCTGATTATGATTGCATTTCTAGTCTTTAAAGCTATTAAAGTCTTGAATATTGCTGTTGATGTTGGGTTTGTAGTTGGTACTATAGCTGCTATAACACCAATTGGCTCTGCAACTTTAGTTATTCCATTAGTCTTATCTTCTTCTAATACTCCACAAGTTTTCATATCCTTGTATTGGTTGTATATATATTCTGCTGCGAAGTGGTTTTTAATAACCTTATCTTCAACAATTCCCATTCCTGTTTCTTCAACTGCCATTTTTGCAAGCTTGATTCTATTATCGTTAGCTGCCATAGCTGCTGCTCTAAAGATTGTATCTACTTGTTCTTGTGAGAACTTTGAAAATTCTTTTTGAGCCTTTCTTAATTCACTAATTCTTTGAGTTAATTCTTGTGCATTTGTAACTGCCATATTAACATCCTCCTGATTATATAAATAAATTTTTGTTTATTTGCTTTTTTATATTTGTTTGCTCTCTATGATATTATAATATAACATTGTAGTTTTTTTGTCAATGTTTTTTGTTTATTTTTTAACAATTATTTTTTCACATCTTAAATTAGTTAATTCTTTTAAATTATCAGTATTTTCTATAAATTTAACACCAATTCCCTATATATAGTTTTGTCGAATTTTGTATTTTCAAGTTTTTTACATTTAACCCTTTTTATTAGTATGTTATTTTTTTATCATTCATTCTTTTAATTAACAGTTATATTTTCCATAAACTATTACTATCCACACTGCCACCATTTAACTTGTTATTTTTATAACAAGTAGTCATATCTTATAATTCCAAAATAGCTTGTGCTATTTCATTCTTTTTATTCATACACTTATTTCAATTCAATCTAAAAAAAAAAAAAAAACAATGTCAAAGGCAGACACATTCCACCTTTGACATTAATTACTTATAATATGATGATATTTTTATATAAACCCGTCCCTTATCTTCTGGTTTTAAAGATAATGGATAATCTAATAATCTACCATTATCATCAGATGAGTGCTGACTAATTAGAACATCATATTTATTCTTCCATGGATCACCTTCATCAAACTCATCATATAAACATCCTGTAACAATCATTGTATGTGTTGGTTCTCTATATTGAACTAAATCTCCTAATTCTATATCTTGAAATCTAGTAATATACGCATTAACTCCACATTTATTATCAGATCCATTAGAATTAATAATATATTCTCTAAAAAATTTAGCACTTGTCCACGATGGTGTTCTATTATAATCTGAATACCAATACCACCTATGTTCACCTTCATTAATAAAAGGTATTCCACCAGCATGAATACACTGTGAAACAAAATTAGTACAATCTCCTCCATATTCATTATAATTTTTATATTTATCATTATCTTTAAATACATACTTTTTAGCATATGCAACTGCATTTTCTCTATTATAAAAATATTCCTTATACCTACTATTATTCATATATTCATCAATAGCTCTATTTTTATTTTCCTTATATACTTTGTTTACAGTTATTGTTTTAAATCCCCTACCCTTATTATTACTAAGGATTACCTTGCCATTTAATTCATTTAAAATGTATTTTTTTAAATCATTATCTATTTTTCTCTTCCTATTAATAATATAATCTAATTCATTATTATATTTATCGTCTATTAACTTCCACTCATTATTTACTTCTAGTAAATATATGTCATGCTTCAGCCCAATCATTTTAGAACTTATTTTCCTACAACAATTATAGTTTATACTATGACTTTCAATAAGTTCTACAAATGCACTATCTCCTATTACTTCTATATTTAAATATTTTAATTCGTATCTAAACTTATCAAATGTAAAATCTATAGCTTGATTCTTTCTATATTGAATAATTATGTCCACCAAATCAACTTCATTAAACCTACCATTATCTTTTAAAAAACAATTTTTCAAACCTTCATCTAATTTCAAGGTAGCTAAGCTTAAGTATTTCCTTTTATAATATGCTTCAATTGCTTTTTTTATCTTTTTATCCATACTTTTAGATGTAAAAATCATCATATCCTCCAACTAATAACTTTACTTTTAATATATTTAACTATATCTTTATTAGTGAATATAGAATAAACTTCTTTACTATGCCTATATTTTATTATTATAATAAAGGTGTAATTTTTTACTAAAGAAAAATATAAAAAGGGTTGGGAAGTTTAATTATGAAATTATGTACAAACTGTATTCATTATGAATCTAGTTCTAATTATTGTAACCATTTTAAATTCAAAGCTAATTCTACAACTAGCGCTAGCATTTGTTGTAAATATACTGAGGTTAGTAATAAAACCCAAGCTGATGGATTATTAGCTAAAGAAGTGAAGCCTAAAAAAATCGCTAAAAATACTAAATCAAAAGAAACAACAAAATGCATTCAATGCTCTAAACTATTTTTTAATAGTTATTGTAGTGCCTTGAATAAAAATATAATGAATCCTAATAAACCTATTAAATGTACAACTTTTGAAATAAAATAAGCCGTGACAATCGTCACGGCTTATTTCTAACCAAGTAAAGTTCTATCACTAAGTTCCTCTGTAATATGAACTTTTTCAAATAACTGCAATAACTTTTCAGTTGTTAAATCCTTCTTTTCTTCACCTTTTACATCAATAACTACTTCTCCCCTATGCATCATAAATAATCTATTTCCCATAGAAATTGCTTGCTTCATATTATGAGTAACCATTAATGTAGTTATTTTTCTAGAACTAACTATTTTTTCAGTTATTTCTATAATCTTAGCAGATGTTTTAGGATCTAATGCCGCTGTATGTTCATCAAGTAATAATATTTTCGGTTCTGACATTACAGCCATCAAAAGAGTTAATGCTTGTCTTTGACCACCTGATAAAAGACTTACCTTATTGTATAATTTATCTTCTAGTCCTAAATCAACTTGCATTAATAACTCTTTATAATAAGCTATTCTTTTTTTATTAATACCAAAAGTTAATCCATATTTTTTACCTTTATTATCTGCTAAAGATAAATTTTCTAGTATTGTCATGTTAGGAGATACCCCTACCGATGGATTTTGATATACTCTTCCAATTTCTCTCGCTCTTTTATATTCACTTAAATGAGTAACATCTTTTCCATCTAATACGATAATACCATCATCACTTTCTATAGTTCCGGAAATCATATTTAACAATGTTGATTTACCTGCACCATTTGAACCTATAATAGTTATGAAATCTCCCTTTTCAACATCTATTGAAAGCCCTTCAAAAACTCTATTCTCATTAATAGTGTTAGGATTAAACACCTTCTGCAGTCTTTGTATCTTCAGCATCACTAACACCATCCTTTCCACTAACTTCGATAATTCTAACATTTCTCTTTTTCTTAAATTTAAATACATTACTATTAGCAGTTAATGCTATAACAACAACTACTGCTGTTAATATCTTTAAATCATTTGGATTTAAATTCATCCTTAAAGCTAACGTTATCGCAGCCTTATACAATATAGCTCCTACTATCGCTAACGTAGTAGCCTTAACAATTCTTACTTTACCAAGTAAACTAACACCTATAATTACTGCAGCTAGTCCAGTCACAACCATACCTGTACCCATTCCTATATCTGCAAACCCATTATATTGTGCTTGTAACGCCCCAGCTAATGCAACTAAAGCATTTGAAATCATTAATCCTAAAACCTTAACAGTATCTTTATTCACGCCTAGAGTAGTTACAACTTGTTCGTTATCACCTACTGCTATTAATAAAAACCCTTGTTTTGTTTTTAAAAATAAATCAAATAAAATCTTAATTACTATCATTATAATAGCAACTATAAATACTTTTGATATATTACTACTAAAAATAGTTTCTACATTAAACAGTGGTATATTTGATTTGCCACCCATTATTCTTAAATTAATAGAATAAAGAGCTATCATTACTAGTATTCCTGACATTAAGTTCGTTATCTTAAGTTTTACATGTAGAAATGCAGTTGTTGCACCCGCTAATGCTCCACCTATTGTTGCAACAATAATAGAAATCCATGGATTAAATCCATTAGTAAGTAAAATTGCTGAGATAGCCGCGCCTAATGGGAATGTACCATCCACTGATAAATCAGGGAAATCTAGTATTTTATATGTTATATATACTCCCATTGATACTAGAGCAAAGATAAATCCATTCTCTAATATGACCATTAAATCTCCCAATTTATACCCCTCCAGTTACCTTTGTAGCTCCATCTAATATATCTTGAGGAATTGTAATTCCAAGCTTATTAGCTACATCTGTATTTATTGTTACTGATAAATTTTCAGTCATTGTAATCTCAATTTCAGAAGGTTTCTTTCCTTCTAATATAGCAACTGCTTTATATGCAGCATCTTTTCCTAATTGTTTATAATCAATTCCTAATGAACATAAACCACCTTTATCTACTACTGCTGGTTCTGCTCCTAGCACAGGAATATTATTTTTAACACAAACGTCTCCAACTATTGCATATCCTGATGCAACTGTATTATCAGTTGGTGTATATAAAAGATCAATATCTCCAGCTGCAGCAGTTAAGTTTTGTTGAATTTCATTTACTGTTGTAACACCAATTCTCTTAACATTTATTCCTCTTTCCTTAGCTTCTTTTTCTAAAGCTTCAACTTGAACTATAGAGTTAGCTTCTGATGTATTAAATATAACTCCTATAGTTTTAATATCAGGAATTATCTTATTAACAAAATCTAATTGCGCTTTAACTGAAACGCCATCTGAAGTACCTGTACAATTATTACCTGAACTCTTCCAATCTTTTGCAATCTCTGCTGATACAGGATCTGTAACAGCTGTGAAAACAATTGGAATGTCCTTTGTTGTATTATATGCGGCTTGAGCTGCTGGAGTAGCTACTGCAAAAATTAGATCCTTTTTGTCATTTTTAAATTGTTCTGCAATAGTTTGAGCTGTTGCTACTTCTCCATTAGCATTTTTGTAATCAATAGTAATATTTTTTCCATCTTCATAGCCCTTTTCTTTTAGTCCTTCAATAAATCCTTCTCTTGCTTGGTCTAATGCCTCATGCTGAACTAATTGAGATATCCCAATTTTCTTCTTTTCATCGGCTCCACACCCCGTAAATACTGCGCTTAAACAAAGCACACTTAGCAATGCTGCTATTTTTCTTTTTCCTACCATGTTAACCATCCTCCCCATGTGTTTTAAACACTATTTTACCATTACGCGTAATTAATTAATTAGTAACTTTAGTCTGTTTTTATTAACATTTTAATTATATAAATCAACAAATTAAATCAATTACATTTAATAGTATGCTTATTGCTATTAAATTATTATTTCATATATAATACCATATTGTAATATTTTTGTAAATATTATGCTGTTTATTTTTTGATTTAATTACAATATTTGTGTTATAATATTAAAAAAACAATATTTTAAGTGGGGTACATAATAAATGAAAAAGAAATTATCTACAGGTAAAAAGGTATTAATAGGAATATTAACTCTAGTGTTAATTATTGGATTAGGTGTTGGTAGTTATGCTGCATACCTTTCATCAAAAGTGACAAGAGTTGAAATTAACAAAAGCGATGTAATTGATACTGGAAAAGAACCAGCAAAAGAAGATAAAGATGTTATGACTATAGCTTTATTCGGGACCGATTATGAAGGTGATGAAATCGGAGCTTCAGATTCAACAATGATTTTATCTATCGATAAAAAAAATAATAAAATAAAACTTTGTTCATTAATGAGAGATATGTATCTAAATCTTCCTGATGGAGGAAAACGTAATCTAAACTATACAATGTCAGATGGTGGTCCATCATTAATACTTAAAACAATAAACTACAACTTCAATCTTCAAATAGATAAATTTGTACAAGTAGACTTAACCAAGTTACCTACTGTAATTGATACATTAGGTGGTGTCGAACTAAACTTAACTAACGAAGAAGTTGGTCTTGTAAATAATTATATAAAGCATATTGATACTAAAAATGGTACAAGCACTCAACCACTTTCTACATCTGGTAAACAAACTATAAATGGAACTCAAGCTGCTGCTTATTGCAGGATTAGATATACAGAAGGAAAAGATTATAAAAGAACAGAAAGACAAAGAGATGTTTTAGCTGCTTTATTTAATAAAGTTAAGAATATTGGAATAACCGAAGTCCCTGGAATCGTAAGTGATTTACTTCCTCTTGTTAGTACTAATTTAAGCAATGGCGAAATTCTTTCAATTGCTAGTACAGTTTTAGGAATGGATATAAATAATATTGAGCAAGGTAGATTCCCACTTGATGAACATCATACTACTGAATGGACAGATATGTATCATATGATAATAGATGAAGAAAAAACAACAGAAGCTATTCATAAATTTATATATTCTCAAGAATAAATATTATTAATTTACTACCTAACAATATATAATTACATTTTACTTAACAAAAAAACAGTTGCTAATTCAGCAACTGTTTTTTATATATAAACTATATTTTTTTACATTGGTATCGCTCTATGGCCTATTCCAATTACTACTTCATCAAGATGTAGTAATCCAATACTTAAGAAAATACAAACTGATACATGTTCTCCTTTTCTAGCTATACCTATTTTCCCGCCAACATTTTGAGCATTTGCTCTATCTGCAACTTGCATAATTGCATCTCTAGTAGCTCCAATAATACACCCTTCATGAAGATGTTCTTCTCTTATAAGCCCATTTCTTTTTGATGCAACTAAAGCTCTTTCAAGAATTTTAGTCATTGAGTCATTTATATTCCCACCTATATTTACAGCTGTAACTATATATCCATTTTTCTTAAATTTTATTTTATATTCTTCTTCTTCTTCTCTAGTTGATATTGCCATCATTGTTGCAAGTTTTGCAACATCCATACTATTGCTCATATATTTCCCCTCCTGTACTACACTAGTCTACTCTAATAATACCATATATCTTACTTTATAAACAATATTTGATGTTTATTCTGATAAGGGTATAAACTTAAATTCCTTCACATTAAATATACCTTTATCAGTTATCTTTAACTCTGGAATTACTGGTAATGATAAAAATGATAAAGTTAAAAATGGATTAAAGTTAATAGATGGTGCTATAACTTCAATAGCTTTATGAAGTTCATGTAACTCCGTAACTACTTCTGCTGATGGTCTAGCTGTAATTAATCCACCAACTTCAAGCTTAATTGATGCTAACACCTGTTTATTATTTACAACTATAATACCTCCACCAAGTTCCTTTAACTTCTCTACTGCAAATATCATATCATCATCATTTTGACCACATACTATCATATTATGTGAATCATGTGCAATAGTAGTTGCAATAGCTCCACTTTGTATTTTTATACCTTTCAATACTCCAAGACCTATATTCCCTAGATTATTATGTCTTTCAACAACTGCAACCTTTAATAAGTCCTTTTCTACAGATGACTTAAATACATCGCCTAGATTATGTTCCTTTGTATTGATTATCAAATGATTGCTTTCTAATTTGTTTGGTATTATCTCTATTACATTCAATTTCTCTTTTAAATCTATTTTAAATGAATCTTTATTTAAGTGCGGTATATTTATACTATTATCAAATTTAACTATTGCATTATTAGCAACTTCTTTGAATTTGATTTCACCATTTTTCATTACAAGTTTACCATCTTTATAAACTGATTCAATCTTAAACTTATTCAAATCATCTAATATAATAAAATCTGCTTTATATCCTGGTGCTATCGCCCCTTTATCAACAAACTTATAACATTCTGCTGAATTTAAAGTTGCCATTTGGATAGCTGTTTCTGGATTAAGCCCATAATCTATAGCAACTCTAATAGAGCTATCGATACTTCCATTAGATATTAAATCATCTATATGCTTATCATCTGTACAAAAACAAAGCCTTCTAGACTTTTCTATATTAGCAACCTTAATTAATTCTTTAAGATTCTTAGCAACTGTTCCTTCTCTAATTAATACATACATACCTCTTCTAATTCTATCAATAACTTCAGATGTAGAATGACATTCATGGTCAGTTCTTATATGTGCTGTACAATAAGCATTTATCTCATCTAATCCGAATCCAGCTCCGTGTCCATCTATAGTTAATCCTTTATTTCTAGCATCTAAAATCTTTTCAATCATGTCATCATCACAATTTAATACTGCTGGAGAATCCATAACCTCAGCTAGTCCTAACACTCGTTCTTCATTATATAGTGGAAGTAAATCTTTACTCTTTAACACAGCTCCTGAATTTTCAAATGAAGTTGATGGAACACATGATGGAAGCATAAAATTAAAATCTACTGGTAGACCTTCACTTAGTTCTATCATTAACTTAATCCCTTCTTCACCTAGCACATTTGCTATTTCATGAGGATCACATATCATTGTTGTTATTCCATGTAACAATGCAGCTTTATAATATTCTGTTGGCGTTGTTAATGATGATTCTATATGAGCATGTGCATCTATTAGTCCAGGACAAATATACTTCCCACTCCCATCTAATTCCACCTCCGCAGAATATTCACCTATTCCAACTATGTAGCCACCTTTAATAGCTACATCTCCAACATATGTATCTTGTCCAAATACGTCAACTATAGAAATGTTTTTAATAACTAAATCACAAGAAGCTTTTTTACATGCACCTTGTATTTGTTCAATAATATTTGTTTTTTTCATTTAATCCACCTCAAAAATAAATATTAACCTTCGTGGATTTTTTTGAATTATTCTTTTGTAAAATTCTTCATAGCCTATAACTGTTTACGGTAGTTAGATAGAAACGCTCGAACCATATTTCCAAGCTTATACGAAGGTTATTGTTAATCATTATATTAGGCTGACTCATGATTGTAAAGAAATTTATTTGTTTAATAAAAAAAGTCCTAGAAATACTCTAAGACTATACTATACGCTACCTATTTATAACCTTCATTTGTAAACCTTCCATAACATCTAATGATTTATCATGAAGTTCATCATTAAAACTAGCACAGCATGATGCATCTATTATTATATTCGCATTGGGATATTTAGTTTGAAATACAACTGCATTGCTTATAACGCACATATTTGTTACTATACCGCAAATTTCAATTTCAGTAATATTATCTAATTTCAAATCTTCTATTCTCGCTCCAAATGATTGCTTATTTATATGATATATATTATCCACACCATTAACATTAGCAAATTGATTTACTTTTCCATATAACTTATGACCCTCGCTACCTTCAATGCAATGAATAACTGGTAGGTTTACACCTTCTCTTGTTGATAAATAATCTTCCCCATGTGTATCATAAGTAAATATAATTTTATTGTTTTCTTTAAGATTTTCTTTTACTTTATTATAAATTCCATCTTCTAATAAAGTTGCCTTTTCAAACCCCAACGTTCCATCCACAAAATCTTTTTGATAATCTACAACAACTAATATTTTACTCATTCTTATCCCTCCATTAAATTTATATTCATATTGTATCATATCTTAGCTTAAATATAACTATATGGATATTTATGATAATACTTATTATTGGAGGTACTATGGGAATAGATAATTTTTTCACTGAAATAGAACCTTATCTTGGAACTATTAATTCAAATAATTTAGAACAATACGGAAATAATATAATTTCTATATCAAAAAAATATACTAATACTTGTCTTAATGAAGCTGCTTTTTTTCACTATACAGGATATGGTTACTTTTTAAATAGCGAACTTGATTTATCTTTAGAAAATTTTAATCGAGCTATTAAATTAGACCCTTATGATGCTTACAGCTTAGTATACAAAAGTAAAATATTAGAGATTAAAGATCAAATTGAAGAGTCACTTGATTTGCTTATTCAAGCTAACTCTATAAATCCAAATGATTTTTTAATATTAAATTCTATCGGCAACTTTTATATGAGAGAATCTAATTATAATGATGCATTGGATTACTTTCTACAAGCTTACTATATTAACTCTGAGTCTGAAATCATTTTATGTGATATAGCAAATTGTTACTTTAATTTAAAAAACTATGATAAATACTACGAGTTTACATCAAAATCATTTGATATATTCCCTGATAAAACCTATGTTCTTAATAATTTTGCCTTAGCATGTAAAATGATTCATAATTATGATGAATCTATATTTTATATAAAAAAGGCTATTACTTTATCCCCAAATGATAAAAATCTTTATTATAAATTAGCAAATATTTATGACTACCTTAAAAATTTTTCACTTTTGAAGGATTTATACAAACATATGTCTACCTTATTTCCAGATGATGCTGAAATTCTATATAGAATTTCTTCTTATTATTATCAAGATCATAATTATGAAAAATGTATAAATTATATAAATAAGTGTTTAGAATTAAATCCATATGAGAGTAAATACTTTTTTCAGCTTATGTTTTGTTATAAAAAACTTAATGATATACCTAAATTAATTGATATTTGCACTAATTTCATTAGACTTTATATCAAAATTAAAGAAGAGAATAACAAATCATCTATTCCTGGGTTACCAGACTTAAATGATTCTATAACATTAACTGATATAATGAAATGCTATCAATTTTTAGATACTCTTGACAAAGAACTACTTACTGATGTAACAGGTCTAATTGATTCAATAGAAATTAAATAAAAGCCTCTCGCATTTGCGAGAAGCTTTTTTACATATTTCTAAACTTATAATATCTATCTTTTATCAAATCGTTAATATCTTTACTTTGAAGTTCATCTAATGAAGATAATAACCTCTTTTTTATTAATAATTGCATCCTAGTTGGATTTTTATGCGCTCCACCATAAGGTTCTCTAATCACTTCATCAATAACATTGAATTCCTTAAGATTTTGTGCTGTTATTTTCATAACATCGGCAGCTTCTTTTGCTCTACTTCCATCCTTCCATAGGATAGATGCAAATCCTTCTGGAGTCAGTATTGAATATATAGCATGTTCTAGCATAAATACCTTATCAGCTACTGCAAGAGCTAATGCTCCTCCACTTCCACCTTCCCCTATTATTATTGATATAATCGGAGTTTTAAGTCTACTCATTTCAACTAAATTTCTAGCTATAGCTTCACCTTGACCTCTTTCTTCTGCCCCTCTACCAGGAAATGCACCTGGTGTATCAATAAAACAAATAACGGGTCTATTAAACTTCTCAGCCTGTTTCATAAGTCTAAGAGCCTTACGATATCCTTCTGGATTTGGCATACCAAAATTTCTTTCAATATTTTCTTTTGTTGAATCTCCTTTTGTTATACCTACAACAGTTACACTAATACCATTCAAACTAGCAATTCCACCCATTATAGCTTTATCATCTCCAAAAGACCTATCTCCGTGAAATTCTATAAATTTATCGAATATATTTTCGATATAGTATTTTCCACTAGGTCTTTCCTTATTCCTTGCAATATTTACTTTATCCCATGGAGATATAGTCTTGATATAATCTCTACTCATTTCTATTACCTCCATGTAAACTTAAAATATCACCAATATAAGTCTTCAATTCATTTCTATCCACTATTATATCAATAAATCCTTTTTCAAGAAGAAATTCAGCTGTTTGGAATTCATCTGGAAGTGTTTCTTTGATTGTATTTTCTATAACTCTTCTACCAGCAAACCCAACTAAACATTTAGGTTCAGCAATAATAATATCACCTTCCATTGCAAACGATGCAGTTACACCACCTGTAGTTGGATCTGTTAAAACTGTTATATACAATAATCCAGCACTATCATGCTTTCCTATCGCTGCAGATATTTTAGCCATTTGCATTAAAGAGAATATCCCTTCTTGCATCCTAGCTCCACCTGATGTAGTAAAAATAACAATTGGTAATTTATTATCTGTAGCATACTCAATTAAAGATGTTAGTTTTTCACCAACAACCTTACCCATACTTCCCATCATAAAGTTTGAATCCATAACCCCTACAGCTACTTTTATATTCATTATGTTACAAACTCCAGTTATAACAGCTTCATCAATTCCTGATCTAGTTTTAGCTGTTTCCAACTTTTCACTATAACCTTTAAAATTCAATGGATTTCCTTCTGAAAAATCATTAAACATTTCTTCAAAAGTGTCTTTATCTGAAATTATTTCAATTCTTTTTTTTGCACCAATTCTAAAGTGATTTCCACACTTATTACAAACATAATTATTTGATTCAATATCTTCGTTATAAACTATACTTCCACAACCATCACATTTTCTCCACATTCCATCTGGAATTATTGGTTTCTCTTCTGGTGTAAGTAGTAAGGTTTCATCTAATGAAACCTTACTAACTGTTGCATATTGATAACTTTTTTTAAATAAATCCTTAAGCATTGTTCTTCACCATCTTTTTTGATAAATATGAGGTGTCATAGTTACCATCCAAGAATTCTTGTTGGTTTATTAACCAATATTGGAAATCAATATTAGTAGTCACTCCACCTACTCCAAACTCACCTAAAGCCCTCTTCATTTTAATTATTGCTTCTTCCCTTGTTTTATCAAAAGTAATTAGTTTTCCTACCATTGAATCATAATATGGTGGAATTGAATATCCACAATAAATTGCAGAATCTACTCTTACTCCCATCCCTGCTGGTAAATTAAGCTCAGTTATTTTACCCGGACATGGTCTGAAATCTTTATCTGGATCTTCAGCATTAATTCTACATTCAATAGCATGACCTGAAAGCTTGATATCCTCTTGCTTAAAACTAAGTGGTAATTTAGAAGCTATTTTTAATTGTTCTTTAACTAAATCTATTCCTGTAACCATCTCTGTTATTGGATGTTCTACTTGGATTCTAGTATTCATTTCCATGAAATAATATCCTCCAGTTTTATCAACTAAGAATTCTATAGTACCAGCATTATAGTATCCTACTGCCTTAGCTGCTCTTACTGCAACTTCTCCCATCTCATTTCTTAAATCTTCACTTAAGAATGTTGATGGAGCTTCTTCTAGAACCTTTTGATTTTTTCTTTGAAGTGAACATTCCCTTTCACAAAGATGTACTACATCTCCAAATTCATCACCTAAAATCTGAAACTCAATATGTCTTGGATTTTCAACGAACTTTTCAATATAAATTCTATCATCTCCAAAACATGCTTGTGCTTCTGCTTTAGCTGTATCATACAACTTAATAAACTCACTATCATCTCTTACAATACGAATCCCCTTACCTCCACCACCGGCAGAAGCTTTAACCATTACAGGGTATCCTATCTCTCTCGCAATCATATGAGCATGTTCTTCATTTTCTATAGCCCCTTCAAAACCTGGTACTACAGGTACCCCGGCATCTTTCATTACTTCTCTTGCTCTAGCCTTATTCCCCATAAGTTCTATAGCTTCATATGAAGGTCCTATAAACTTTATATTGCATTCGGAACACATCTTTGCAAACCTTGGATTCTCAGATAGAAATCCAAAGCCTGGATGAATTGCATCAGCCCCAGTTAAAACACAGGCAGATATAATATTAGTAATATTTAAATAACTATCTTTTACAGAAGCAGGTCCAATACAAATAGCTTCATCTGCTAATTGTGTATGTAATGCTTCCTTGTCTGCTTCTGAATAAACAGCAACTGTTAATATACCTAATTCTCTACATGCCCTTATTACTCTTACTGCAATTTCGCCTCTATTTGCAATTAGTACTTTCTTTAACATAATATTTCACCTATCCTATAGCAAACATTATTTCGCCTTCACATGCTTTTTTTCCATCAACTGTAGCTATACCTTTCGCTATACCTATTGACCCTTTCATTCTAATCATCTCTATACTAAGGTCAAGTCTATCACCTGGTTTAACTTGTGCTTTCCATTTGAACTTATCAGCACCTACCAAAAATGCAACTTTCCCTTTGTTTACTTCTTGACCAAGAGCAACTACTGCACCTAATTGTGCTAAAGCCTCTAGAATAAGAACACCAGGCATTACTGGATAATCCGGAAAATGTCCTTGGAAAAATGGTTCGTTTATTGTTACATTTTTATATCCCTTAGCACTTTTCCCTTCAATAACTTCTTCAACTCTATCAATTAAAAGAAATGGATATCTATGTGGTATTATTTCTTTTATCTCTTTTGCTCCTAACATATTAAGCCCTCCTTATTTTAAAGATTGGCTGACCATATTCTACCATAGCACCATCTTTAGCAATAACTTCAACTATTTCTCCATCAAATTCACTTTCAATTTCATTCATAAGCTTCATTGCTTCAACTATACAAAGTACAGTACCTTTTGAAATATTATCTCCAACACCTACAAAATCAGGTTTTCCTGGTGCAGATGAAGCATAAAACGTACCAACCATAGGTGATTTAATAACTTCGATGTTAGCCTCATCAGTAATTTTTACTTCTTGATTATTTACTTCAACTTTATTATCAATAACATTATTAGTAACTTCTTGAACTTTTGAGTTACTTTCAATAGTGACATTCTCTGAAACATTTCTCGTTAATGATTTATCCATTTTTATAGTTAACTCATTACTTGTTACTTCGAAATATGCTAAATCTGAAGAATTAATCAACTCAATTAGTTCTTTTATTTCTTTTACATCCATGCTATTTCCTCCAAAAATTAATCCCATTTTTTAAATAGTAAGCTAGCATTATGACCACCAAATCCTAATGAATTAGTAATTGCATAATTTAACTCTTTATGTCTACCTTCATTTGGAACATAATCTAAATCACATTCTTCATCAGGAACCTTGTAACCTATTGTAGGTGGTACAAATCCTTCTTTTAATGATTTTACACATATAATACTTTCAATAGCCCCTGCAGCGCCTAATAAATGCCCTGTCATTGACTTAGTTGAAGATATTGGAATGCTTTTTGCATTTTCTCCAAATACTTTCTTAATTGCATTAGTCTCAAACTTATCATTATATGGAGTTGATGTTCCATGTGCATTTATATAAGAAACTTCACCTATTGAAATATCAGCCTCTTTAATTGCATTCATCATAGCACTTGCTGCTCCTACACCGTCAGGATCTGGTGAAGTAATATGATATGCATCACATGTTGAACCATATCCAACAATTTCCCCTAAGATTTGTGCTCCTCTTTTTTCTGCATGTTCTAAACTTTCTAAAACTAAAACTCCAGCACCTTCGCCCATTACAAAGCCTGATCTTTCCTTATCAAAAGGAATAGATGCTCTTTCTGGATTATTATCAGAGTTCAATGCTTTCATAGAATTAAAGCCTGCAATAGACATTCTAGTAATTGGCGCTTCAGCACCACCTGCTAAAATTATATCAGCATATCCGTGCTTAATATGTCTAAATGCGTCGCCTATATTATTTGTTCCAGTTGCACATGCTGTAACTGCTGATGTACACATCCCTTTAGCACCATATCTTATAGCAACATTTCCTGCTCCAAGATTAATAATTGCCATTGGTATAAACATTGGCGGTACTCTTTTAGCTCCTCTATCAAATAATGTTTTAAAACCACTTTCCATAGTTTCAAACCCACCAATACCAGATCCTATAATAACTCCAAATCTTTCTTTATCTATTGTATCTAAATCTAAATTTGACATTTTAACCGCTTCATCCGCTGCAACCACAGCAAATTGAGTGAATCTATCAAATCTTCTCATTTCTTTTTTGTCTAAAACTCCTACAGGATTAAACTCTTTAACTTCCCCTGCAACTTTTACATCTAAATCTTCTGTTTCTATATTAGTTATAAAATCAATCCCTAGTTTACCTTCTTTAGAATTGTTCCAAAAACTTTCAACATTATTTCCAATAGGAGTAACTGCTCCCATTCCTGTTATAACTACTCTATTCATAAACTCCTCCGTTACATTACCATGCCACCATCAACACAGATAACTTGCCCTGTAATATAGTTAGATTTTTCTGATGCTAAAAATGCCGCTACTTCAGCTACATCTTCTGGACATCCAAACTTCTTTAATGGAATATTAGTCATAGACATCTCTCTAGCTTTATCAGATAATGTTTTAGTCATATCTGTTTCAATAAAACCAGGTGCAATAGCATTAACATTAATATTCCTACTACCTAATTCCCTTGCTAAAGACTTTGTCATTCCAATAACACCAGCTTTTGATGCACAATAATTTAACTGACCTGCATTCCCAATTATCCCAACCACTGATGCCATGTTTACTATTTTACCATATTTTTGCTTAACCATAATAGGTGATACCGCTCTTAAAACATTAAATACACCTTTTAAGTTAACCTCGATTACTTTATCAAAATCTTCTTCTTTCATCCTCATCGCTAATCCATCTTTAGTTATACCTGCGTTATTTACAATAATATCGATACTTCCAAACTGTTCTTTAGCTTTAACAATAAGCTCATTAGCTTGATTAAAATCACTTACATCAGCTTTTACAACTAAAACTTCTACATCATATGATTTTAATTCATCTTCTAATTCTCTAGCTTCTGCTTCACTACTTCTATAATTAATTACTATATTTGCCCCAAGTTTAGCATATTTAATAGCTATCGCTCTTCCAATCCCTCTTGCTGCACCAGTAATAACTGCACATTTACCCTTTAACATTTTTACCCTCCAGTACTATTTCAAAGCTTCTATGGTAGTATTTAATGATGCTAAATCTTCTACTCCATAAACTTCTGCTTTTCTATCTATCTTTTTAACAAATCCTCTTAATGCTTTTCCAGGACCTACTTCTATAAAAGTATCTACTCCCTTATCTAGCATATCTCTAATTGTTTTTTCAAAAAGAACTGATGTCATTATTTGTTTCTTAAGAAGTAACTTAACATCGTCATTTGCTTTATATGGTTCTCCAAGTACATTTGAATAAACTATTTTTCCAGGTGACTTTATTTCAGCATCTTTAAGATATTCGTAGAAATCATCTGAAGCCTCCTTTAATAATGAGCTATGGAATGGTCCGCTTACCTTTAATGGAATAGCCATACCACCTAACTCCTTAGCTATCTTTGTTGCTTCAGATATAGCTGTCCTTTCTCCTGCTATTACTACTTGACCAGGGCAATTATAGTTTGCACCTTCAATTATTCCAAATTCAGAAGCTCTTTTTAGTAATTCATCTACCTTTTCGTCATTAAGCTTAAGCACTGCTGCCATTCCACCTAACCCATCTGGTAGTGAAGATCCCATTATTCTTCCTCTTTCTTTTATAAGTCTTACCCCATCTTCGAAAGTTAACACTCCTGCATATATTAAAGCAGAATACTCTCCTAAAGAAAGTCCTGCAACAATTTCACTACTAATTCCATTTAGCTCTAATGCTTTTGCACAAGCTAATGATGTTAATAAAATAGCAGGTTGAGTATTTTCTGTTTTTGTTAAATCCTGCTCTGGCCCATTAAAGATTAAATCATTAATATTAAATCCTACTATTTCTTCCCCTTTATCAAAAATCTCTCTACATTCTGGGATTTCTTCATAAAGTTCTTTTCCCATTCCAACATATTGAGAACCTTGACCAGCAAAAAGAATTGCTATCTTTCTACTCATTACATCCTCCAAATCTTCCGATTACTTTATCTGCTTCATCAAATAACTCTTCAACTATTTCCATGCAGCTTTGTTCCTTCTTTACTAATCCAGCTATTTGACCTGCCATTACTGATCCTCTATCTGTGTCTCCATCTCTTACTGCTCTAGCTAAAGCACCTCTACCTAACTTTTCTAATTCCGCTGCTTCAACACCTTGCTTTTCAAGCTTCATATACTCTCTTGTAAGCTTATTTCTCAATACTCTTACTGGATGTCCTGTTGGTCTTCCTGTAACTTCTGTATCTATGTCCTTAGCTACTAATACTTTGTTTTTATAATTTTGATGTACTGTACATTCACTTGCTACCAAGAATCTAGTTCCAACTTGAATTCCTTCAGCTCCAAGCATGAATGCAGCAGCTACGCCTCTACCATCACCAATACCACCTGCAGCAATAACTGGTATTTCTACACTATCTACAACTTGTGGTACTAATGTCATAGTTGTTAATTGTCCAATGTGTCCACCAGATTCATTACCTTCTGCAATTACTGCATCTGCTCCAAGTTTCTCCATTCTTCTCGCTAATGCTACTGACGCAACAACAGGTATTACTCTTATACCATGTTCTTTCCACATCTCCATATACTTTCCTGGGCTTCCTGCTCCAGTTGTAACCACTTTAATGTTTTCATCACATACAAGTTTAGCTATTTCATCTACATTTTCATTCATTAGCATTACATTTACTCCAAATGGTTTATCTGTAAGCTCTTTTGCCTTTTTTATCTCTTCTCTAACCCACTCTACTGGACCTACTCCAGTTATTATACCTAGTCCACCAGCTTCACTAACTGCTGCTGCTAAAGAAGCATCAGCAATCCAAGCCATACCCCCTTGAAAAATTGGGTACTTTATTCCTAGCAACTCACAAACTCTAGTATCTTTCATAAATATCCTCCTATTTAATAAGTCAGATAAAAATATCTGACTTAAGTTTGAGTATTATTAAAGTTTTGATTGAACGTAATCAACTGCATCCTTTACGCTCTTAATGTTTTCTGCTTCTTCTAATTGAATATTAAACTCTTCTTCTAACTCGATTACTACTTGGAATAAATCAAGTGAATCTGCTCCTAATTCTTCAAATGTAGTTTCTAATTTTATTTCTTCCTCTGCAACGTCTAATTGTTCTGCAATAACCTTTTTAATTCTATCAAATACCATATTAATTCTCCTCCAAATTTACTAATTTTTAAAAATATTAAGAAAATAATTTATATTAAATTTTTTCTACCATTTAATTAATGCTGAAGCATAAGTTAAGCCTCCGCCAAAACCTACAAGTATTAATATATCACCCTTGCTAATAAGACCTTTTTCATACATTTCATTTAATGCAAGTGGAACTGATGCTGATGATGTGTTACCAAATCTATCAAGGTTTTTATAAAACTTATCTCCATCAACTCCAAGCTTTTTAGCTGAATAATCAATTATTCTTGTATTAGCTTGATGTGGTACTATATATTTGATATCTTCTAACGAATACTCTGTACCATCTAAAACTTTATTTATTCCATCTATAATTACGGAAGTAGCAAATTTAAACACTTCTCTTCCATTCATAGAAACTTTCTTATTTCTTTCTATCTTTTCTTCAACATAGGGATTATCCAAATCAAAAGCACCTAGCGTTAAACTTTTCCACTTTGATCCTACTCCCTTTGAATAAGTCTTTATAACGCCGATTTCATCAGTTACTGATAAAACTGCAGCACCAGCCCCATCTCCAAATAACACGCATGTCCCTCTATCATTCCAATCTAAAACCTTCGATAATGTCTCTGAACCTATAACCAATGCATGTTTATAATCATTAGTTTTAATCATTGATTGTGCTACTTGAACTCCATATAGAAATCCTGAACACGCTGCATTCAAATCAAACGTTGTAGCATTTTCTGCACCTATCTTATCTTGAACCAAACAAGCTACAGAAGGAATAGACATATCTGGTGAACATGTAGCTACTATTATAAGGTCTATATCACTAGCACTTATATTAGCTCTATCTAAGGCAACCTTAGCTGCCTCAAAAGCCATGTCAGAAGTATCTTCACTTGTAGATATTCTTCTTTCTCTAATTCCTGTTCTTTCTGTAATCCATTGATCGTTTGTATCAACTATCTTGCTAAGGTCATCGTTTGTCACGACATTTGAAGGTGAGTATGCCCCAATCCCACTAATTTTTACTTCCTTCATTTCTTACTCCTTATTAATCTAAAAAGTCATACTTATCCTTAAAGAATCCATTTACCTTTTCTAACGATGATATTAAAACTTCTTCTTCCTTTTCAGTAAGTCCTTTTATAGTTTCTCTTATCATGTCATTATGGAATTTTTCATGAAGTCTAAAAGCAAGCTTTCCCTTTTTAGTTAGTTTAACTAAAACTACTCTTCTATCTTCTTCAATTCTTTTTCTTTCAACATATTCTTTTTTGATTAACTTATTAATTGCAGTAGTTAATGTTCCAACTGTAATCTTTAAGTCTTGAGCTACCTCGCTCATTGTACGTTCTGAATACATGCCGATAGCTTCTATGGTGTGTAGCTCCGTAACTGATAAGTCCTTTAAAGATCCACCTTGAAGTGTTTTCTCTTCTATCTTTAAAATATCATCAAACAGATGCACCAATAGCTCGTTTAAAATTTTTTCTGTCTTTCTCACAAAACTTCACTCTCCATACATTATTAAGTCTATTAAATAATAATAAATATTCTTCCTAAGTTCAATTGGTGCATCAAAATATTTATAAATCAAATACTTTGATAATCAAACTATACTATAATAAAAATAGTTCGTCAATATCTTTTTTTCATAAAAACTTTGTTTTATACATCTTTTTTCTGCTTTTTCCTTCCTTATTCTAGCAATACACTTGTTTAATAACACTTATACTTATAAATAAAAAAAATCAATTATTAATGTATTTTTAAAATTAGTACGACTTATAGTCATTCTAAAATTTAAGAACCATTAATAATTGATAATTATTTTATATTTAGCATTTAAAAATACTTATATATTTCTTAGTTAACTCTAATCTGGCATTAATACAAATCTTAGTACAAATAAAAATGCAAATACATAAAGTAATTTATGTACCTTTTTACCTTGACCTGTTGCAACTTTCATAATTGGATATGAAATAATTCCACATGCAATACCATTTGCAATTGAATACGTAAATGGCATCATTGCCATAGTTAAAAATACTGGTGCTGCTTCCGAAAAATCGCTAAAATCAATATCTTTTACAGCTCCAAGCATTAATATACCAACTATAATTAATGCAGGTGATGTTGCTGACTGAGGAACAATACCTATTAATCCACTAAAGAATAATGATAATATAAGCATTCCACTAACAACTACATTAGATAGTCCTGTTCTAGCACCTGCTGCAATTCCTGCTGCTGATTCTACTACTGTTGCTAATGTTGTAGTTCCAAGCATAGCTCCACAAGTTGTCGCTACTGCATCTGAAGCTAATGCTTTTCTTAAATTCTTAGCCTCACCATTTTCATCTACCATTCCCGAAGCTTGTGCTGTTCCAACTAATGTACCAATTCCATCAAATAAATCTACTAAACTTAATGTAATTACAACCATAAATACCGTTAATAACGCACCTAAGAATCCTTGTCCATTGTGAGTTAATAACCCTTGGAAATCCATTGCAAAGAATGTTTCACCAATTGTAGGCATAGAGAATACTCTTGCCCCCTCTAATGAAGTTATTCCCATTGGAATACCTATTATAGTAGTTATTATAATTCCAATTAACATTCCACCTTTAACATTTCTAGCCATTAATATAAGTGAAATTATTAAACCTATTATTGTTAAAATAACAGTTTTATCTGTAAAATCACCAAAACCAACTAATGTTGAAGGATTTGATATTACTATGCCACCTGATTTTAATCCAATTAGAGCTATGAATAAACCTATCCCTGCTGTAATTGCAAGTTTCAAGTTAGCTGGTATAGCTTGTACAATTTTCTCCCTAAGAGAAGTTATCGTAATTATTATAAATAATATACCTGAGATAAATACAGCTGCTAAACCTTCTTGCCAAGTAAATCCTAATTTTAAACATATATTATATGAGAAAAATGCTACAAGACCTAATCCTGGTGCAAGCACAAAAGGTAAATTAGCATGAAATGCCATTATCAATGTACCTATTGCTGCAGCTAAACAAACTGAAGCAAATGCTGATGCTATTACAGGATCTGAAGTTATGCTTAATGCTTCTGCTGCATCTCCAACTAATCCTTGTGCATTCATTCCACCTATTTTTAAAATATTTGGAATTACTAACAATGCATACGCAAATGTAATAAATGTAGTTAATCCACCTATTATTTCTGTCTTAATGCTGGTTTTGTTTTCCTTTAATTTAAATGTTTTTTCTAAAAAGTTTTTCATTCATATCCGCCTCCCTAAAATAATCCCTACAAATAGAAAAAACTAGCATGATTTTAGGTAAATCAAGCTAGTTTACGGATAGCGTTTTTGATTTACCCATAGCGAGAAAATTTGTGGTCATCTCGTAGAAACATCTGAACCATATTATCAGAAATATATGGGCTAGTATTCTCTTTTTTGTTTAGATAATAATACCTAATTTTAAGGATTTTGTCCATGTAAAATTATAGCAATAATAATAAACATGCTACTATTATTAATAAAACTCCAAATGTACACACAATTGATGGCAATTTATATAATCCATACTTTGTATAAACTTCTAACTCTTCAATATTTCCCTTAGGATAAATTACCTCTACCTCATCACCTTCACTGTAAGTCCTTAAATCTCCTTCACAATGATAACTAATTAATATTTTCTTTTCACCCTCTAAAACTTCCATAATTGGTGTATATCCAGTATGATAAATTAAACCATATTCAGGACCTGGAGTTACGTAGCTATAGGTTTGTAATTCTACAACTTTAGCCATCGTTCTAACACCTTTTTTATATAATTGAAATTTACTCTTAAATATAAACCCTGAAATAACAATCAATATTACTCCTAGAAAAACAAGTAAACCAGTAGCCATACTTTTACCTCCATATTTTTATTGGTAATATAGTATATGTACTGGTTTTTGAAAACGTTATATATTTGTTTGCTTTATTTAATTAATAACAACTACTCATTATAGCTTTCTAAAATTTCTCCGAAGTATAAAATATGTTTCCCATTTCCATTAGAATAAAACTTATCTACTATCTCTTTATCTATCTTTTCTAAATCCATTGGTTGTTTAAATAAAATCTTACATTCATAATATTTATTACACTCATCAACAACAGGGGCATCAATTACCTTTGCAGATTTAAATTTTATTCCTGCCACTTTTTCTTTATCTATATCTCTTCCTGACTTTGTACCACATACTGTCAATGCCTTCTTCATATCTGTAGTAAATGGAATAGAAATTGTATATTCAACACCATCTTTTAAAAATTCATTTGTATATCTCTCTTCACGTACTAGTGCCATAAACACTGGTGTTCTCCAAATGTATCCAACACTTCCCCAACTTATAGTCATTGTATTTACCCTATCTCCATCTTTAACCGTTAAAAATGCCCCTTGCTTATAAAGCCACTCAATAGCTCCCTCTAAATTATTAGTGAAAGTCTCATTCATACTCTAGTCCCCCTTAATATTTTTCTTTATATATACTTAAGCTTCTTATAGCATCAAGTTCTGAATCTTTCTTCATATAATCCAAGAATAAATCATTTAATGAAATACTACTCTCAACATCATTAAAAGCATCTTCTATTCTTCCTATATTCACATAAAAACAAGCTCTATTATAATATAAAAAACCTTGTTCTGGATTATTTTCAATTCCCTCATTTATTATTTCTATAGCCTTATTAAAATCTCCTTTTTCTCTATAAATAACTGCAAGATTTAAGTAGCTATATGGATACTGATTATTTTTTTCAATAGATTTATTATAAAATTCTATTGCCTCCCCCTCTCTTCCAAGCTTCCCTACAAATACTCCCATATTGAATAGTATTCTAAAATGATTAGAATCTATATCATAAGCTTTACTCATATATTTATACGCTTCTTCTATATCTCCTAGTTCCTCATAGATACATCCTATATTAGCATTAGTCCATAAATCCTTAGGGTTAATTTCTAAAGCCTTTTTATAATTCTCTAAGGCCTTCTCTTTATCTCCTTCTTCATCATATACATTAGCTAAAAAGAAATAAGCCTTATCATACTTAGGATTTATACTAATTGCTTTTTGATAATATTCTTTAGCCTCATCATAAAAACCATCTTCATCATAAATAATGGCTAATCCATAATAGGCTCTCGCTTCTTTTTCATCTAACGTAAGTATTTCTCTATACTTTTCTTCTGCAAAGTACTTTGCTCCTAATTTATCATATAACAATGCCATATCCAATAAGAACTCTATATCTACTTTACCTTGTGGCAATGCATAAGCCTTCTTATAAAACTTTAATGCCTCTTTATAATCTTTATCCACCATGGCAGCTCTTGCAAAATTTATATTATTATTAAATAAATATTCCTTATCCATCAATGTACCTCTTACTATATTTTAATTATATTTATACACCTAATTAAAATATTAATCAAATTTTGAACATTATTTAAACATTCTCACCAAAGGGTTTTTAACACCTCTTTATATGATATAATTTCTCTTATATATAAAACGGGGTGATATTATGGAAAAAATAGCTTTAATAACAGATAGTGGTGGAGATTTATCACTTGAAACATTAAAAGAAAATAATATTAATTTAACACCATTTAGAATAATTTATTCTGAATGTGAGTTTGAGGATGGAGTTGATATTACTCCAGACTACGTTTATAAAAACTTACATAAAGAAATTCCCATGTCTTCTCTTCCTAATTTAGATAAATTTAATAATTTATTAAATAAATTAGCTGATGAAGGCTATACTCATACAATTGTAGTAACAATATCATGTGGATTATCTGGTACATGGAATTCTCTTAGATTAATTTGTGAAGACTTTGAAAGAATGAAATGTCATGTGTATGATAGTAAGTTCCTATGCGTTCCACAAGGTCAAATTACTTTAAATATCTCAAGACTTATTAATGAAGGAAAATCATTTAATGAAATAATAAGTACATTGCCTAAATTAAGAAGTAATGTTAATGGATACTTTACCATAGGGACATTAGAATATCTTCAAAAAGGTGGACGTATTGGAAGAATAACAGGTTCCTTAGGTGAACTACTTCAAATAAAACCTATTGTAACTATAGATCAAGAAACAGGTGACTTATTTACAGTATCTAAAGTTAGAGGTAGTAAAAAAGCTTATTCAAAACTTATATCACTCTTAAAAGCTGCACTTGAAACTGGCAATCATAAAGTATGGGTACTTGATGGTGGTGCAAAGGTCGACCGTGATGTAATTTATGATCAAATAAAGGACTTAGATAATATAGTAGAAATACGAAAAGGACAAATCGGTCCAATTTTCGGAATGCATGTTGGACCTGGCCTTGTAGCTATTACCTGGGAAAAAGTAGACTAGCTTTAATAAAATAAAAACAAAATGGGTATGTATCAAAATGATTTATCATTTCAATACATACCCATTAATTTAGAATCAAAAATTAAGGATGTAATTCTAAAACAATTATTAATAATATTTTTCAGAAATTTAAAATAATTTCATCAATCATTTTAAATTTCCAATTATGATACAGCTTCATTTCTATTAATCTAGATACTCTTTCATACCCTTATTTACAACTTTAAATACAAATAGCTCTATTGTAAGAATTATAGCAAATATAACCCATATACTTAAATTATATTTTATATCAGCTGCCCCTAGAGTAATATAGAATGCACCACTTAAAGCAAAACTTGCGGATATATATCTTTTAAATCCAGTTGCATCACTAATCTCAACATTCTTTACTCCAAGAGTAAAAATTTGAGTTATCATTAAAAACCTTATAAATGCATTTGTCTTAAAGAATCTAACATACACTCCAACTAAAAATTCTACTAGCCCGTATATGCACAATAGTGTCCCCAACATAAAAAACTCCTTCTTTACACTTACTTAGCGCAACATTTTTTATATTTCTTACCACTTCCACATGTACATGGATCATTTCTACCGATTTTAACTGCTGTGTTTGTATTTCTATCTTTTTGCTCAATTTCATTTTCAGTATATCCTTTTAAAGACCACTTTCTAATTGATTTAGCAAGTTTAACTAACTCAGCTTTTAATACTGTTCTTTCATCGTCGCTTTCAATTTCATAAGCAGTTAAGAAACATTCAGCTGCTTCTTCTGTATCTTGCTCATTTTTAATTGCAACAACAAACTCTTCCATTTCTTGATTTAAACTTTCTTTATCAATTACAAATAGTTCTCCAAATACTTTTTCTAGTCTTTCAACTTGTTTATTTTCTTCTCTAAAATCAGGAGATCCTGCTTTTAATAAAGCTTTTTTGTCAAATCTATAAGGAAGGATATCTTCTCTTTCTTGTTGCTTATTTAAAATAACATCCATATCTATTACATCAATGTGACAAGCATAGTTTCCTTCAACTACGTAATCATATCCGTAATCAGCACCGTGTTCTATTAAATCTCTTGATACAGCATCTTCTATATCAATTACACCATAGTAGTAAAGCATGCCTGCAAAAGTCTTAATGAAATCTGTATTTGCTTCACATCTTAAATAAACATCAGCTGTTAATTTTGACTTTATTGATTTTGATACTTCTTCTGGCATTATAATTAAATTTTCATTTTCACAACTTCCTGTAAAAACAAGTCCATAACTTCTAAAGTAATCAGCATAGACAAAGTCATCATCTTCATATGACTTTAAGCCATCATGCTTTACTAATGAACTTAATAAATTAAATCCATCTTTCTCAATAAAGTTTAATGGAGCCTCTAAGTTTTCTAATATACCAGCAATTAATTTATCTACTAAATCAGCTTTCTTTAATGATGTTAATCCCTTAACTCCATATTTTTTACCGATTTCAACTAGCTCGTCCTTCGTTAATCTATTTAAATGATAGCTAAATTCAAAATTCTTTTCGAATTCCTTCCACATTTTGTTCATTTGTTTTTCATCTTGTTTTACTACATTTTCTATTGAATTTTCCATAAGTAAATCATCCACCTCTTAGTTCTTCTTTTAAAAACAACACAAATACCATTATAACTTATTTTTAAAATTTGTCTAACTAAATTATATTTTATCATATTATACAGTAAAAAATCTGTGTAAATTAAAATTACACAGATTTTCTTTATTACTTTTTATTTTACAGCTGTTTCTAATGCTTTACTAACAGCTTCTATAACTCCATTAGATGAATTAGTAGCTCCTGCTATTGCCTCTACGCCTTCAACTGATTGTTTTTCAATAATATCTGGAATTACATTTTCCTTAACTCCATCCACTAATGTTTTCGTTTCATTATGCTCAACTAAATTAATTTCTGAAATTTCACCCTTATCAACCTTAACTTCAACTTTTATTTTACCTGAAGCTCCTTGTCCTTCTCCTGTGTAAGTACCATCAGTGTATTTACCTGAAGCTCCACATCCCATAAATATAGATGATGCTAACGCTATTGTTGCTATTAATGTAACTATTTTTTTCATTTTAAATTCCTCCTACTTCCATTCTATTTAAATTACTTTATATAATTTGATGCATTAGTTCCTGCTGTTCTACCAAATGTAACTATATCAGCTAAAGCATTTCCACCTAATCTGTTACCACCATGTACTCCACCAGTAACTTCTCCGGCTGCAAATAATCCTGGAATTACTTTATTATCTGAATTTAACACTTCAGCATTAGTATTTATCTTTAATCCACCCATAGTGTGATGAACTGCTGGTGTTACAGGTATAGCATAAACTTTACCTTCATTTAATTGTCTTGGAAGATCCTCTCTTTGGAATTCTGAATCATTTTTTGCTATAACTGAATCATTATATCTTTTTACTGTATCAGCCATTGTAGCTTTATCTATAGATAGTTTTTCTGCTAACTCTTCTACTGAGTCTGCTTCTGTAACTAATCCCATGTTAAAGTATTCTTCTGTAGCTTTTAAACTCTTTCTTAAACCTTCATCAAAGAATAAGTATGCTACACCATCTTTTTCTTCTAATATAGCTTTTGATACAACGTCTCTTGTTAATAATTCATTAGTAAATCTCTTACCATCTTTATTAATAAGTATTGCACCATTCCCTCTAACTGCTTCAGTTACCATTACAGCCTTTTCTGGTACAACCGTTGGATGTGTTTGTATTTCTACCATATCAACTAGTGAAGCTCCAGCTTTCTCTCCTAGTACTATTCCATCACCAGTAGCTCCATTATGATTAGTTGTTGCAAATCCTTTTAATTCTGATTTATTCTTAACAACCATCTCTTCATTTGCTGAGAATCCACCTGCAGTAATTACTACTGCCTTAGTTTTTATTGTATATTCTTTTCCTTCTTTATCAGTTGCTTTAACACCTGATACATTTCCATCTTTATCTAAAACTATTTCCTTAGCTTCATTCCATAATCTTAAATCTACATTTTCTTTTTCAGACGCTACCTTTAAAGTATCAACAAGATGAGCTCCTACTGCTGCTCCACCTGTAGGTCTATGTGTTCTATAATTAGTTGCTCCAGCCATTCTACCAACATCTGATAAGTCTGCTCCAAGCTCTGTTAACCAAGCTACTGATTCCTTAGCTTCATTAGATAGTTTTTCAACTAATTCAGGATTATTTTTATCATAACCACCCTTCATAGTATCTTGAATCATAACTTCTACTGAATCTTCAATGCCTTTAGCTTTTTGTTGTTCTGTTTCTGCTGCGTTTAATCCACCAGTAGCTCTATTAGTATTTCCACCTACCATAGGCATTTTTTCTAAAACCACAACATTCTCTGTTCCATCTTGTTTAGCTTGTACTGCTGCTGATAATCCAGCACCACCAGCTCCTATTATAACCATATCAGCAGTTTCTGTTTTGCTTCCACAACCTACTAATGCCGTAGGTGCAATTATTAAAGCTGCCATTAATAATGATAAAACTCTCTTTTTCATAAGTAGTTCCCCCTAATTTTTCTTTTGATTTCCTTTACATACACAGTATATAAGCTTGGGTAACTACAATCAATATTATGGTCTTATTGTTTATTTTGGTCTTTTTGGTCTTTATCTTATTATTTAATACAATAATAATTGGTTGGCCTACCAATCCTTCCATACTCTTGGATAATATCCATCTTATTTTCCTCTACCATTTTTTCTAGATATCTTCTAGCTGTTACTCTTGCAAGACCACTACCATTTGCAATTTCTTCTGCCGTTAATTTTATTCCCTTATTTGAATTCATAAATTCTACTATTTTATTATAAGTTTTAATACTTAATCCTTTAACCATTTCCATATCTGATAATTGGCTCTTACTATCTGATACTCTTTCTAGAATATATTCATCTATACTTTCTTGATCTAAATCAGTTAATTCCTTAAAGCTATTAACCCTATCCCTATATTTATATAAAGCTTCCTTAAACCTTTCAAACTTAAAAGGCTTTATAAGATAATCTATTGCACCATATTTAAAAGCTTCATCTACAGAAACTCGTCCCTTGTCTGCCGTCACCAAGATTATATCAACTTTTATCTCTTTAGTTCTAATCCACTTTAATAAATCTAAGCCTTTTCCATCTGGTAAAAAAACATCTAATAAGATTAAGTCAACATCTATACTCTCTATTATACTTTTAAATTCTTGGATACTTCCCGCTTCACCTACTACATCAAAATACTGCAATTTACATAAAAACTTTTTATTTATATCTCTTACCATTGGATCATCTTCAACTATGAAAACTTTTATCATTTCTCCACCTCTAAACTATTACTTCCCATATAGTTATTTCATCCGAAACTAATTTGATTTCCCCACCCAAATTACTTACAATTGTTTTTATGTTATATAACCCTAAACCTCTCAATTCACCTTTTGTACTATATCCTCTTTCAAAGATATTCTTTTTAGCTAAATCATCTATTTTTCTTCCATTATTTTTAATTACTATTTTAATTTTTTCTTCTTGATATATACCACAATATATCCACCCATTGTCCATTGTTCTAACTTCATCAATTGAATTTTCTATAAGATTCCCTATAATGGTCAGTAATTCTTGAACTTTAATATTATTATGTATTATATTTAGAGAAGATGCTTCATCTACTTCAAATTTAATTTTAATCTCATCTGCCTTATTATACTTTGAGAATATTAATCCTTGAATCGAAGGTTCCTTAATTCTTCTTAAATTATCTGTGATAAAGCCACGTTTCTCAGTTGTTTCAAATATATATTCTATAGCCTTATCACTTTCTTCTAACTGAATTAATCCTGCAATGGTATGTAACTTATTCATGAACTCATGATTTTGAGCTCTTAGGTTCCATGTTAATTCCTTTACCCCTGTTAATTCCTCTGCCATATTGTGAACCTTAGTAAAATCTTGAAGACTTGCAATAGCACCTACTATTTCTCCATATTCTCCTACCAAGCTATAAAAATTGGCCATAATTATAATTTCTTCACTAAGTCTTATTTCCTTATTAAAAATCCTACTTCTCCTATACATTACCTCATTTAATAAGCTAATTATCTTTTCATCTATCTCAAGCTGTGATTTGATTTTTAACATTATAAGAGCTTTTTTATTAATAACAGTTACTTCGCCTAAATTATTTACTGCAATAAGCCCCTCTTCCATATTATTTATAATTGATTCTTTTTCTCTTAATTGAATTGCTATTTGCTCTGGCTCTAATCCATATATATCATTTTTAATATTCTTAGCAAGCTTTTTCGCTAAGAATATAATTATTATTAACGTAACTACAAATACAGGTATTAATTCAATAAAATATGCTCTTATTTCTTCTCTTAAATCTCTTTTTAATATCCCAACTACAACTGCACCAACTTGTACCCCATCCTTCATTACAGGCACAAATGCTCTTAACGAAGTTCCTAAATGCCCTGTTCCCTCAGATACATATACCTCACCTGTTTCAAGTACTTGTTTTTCATCTCCACCTAAAAACTTTCTACCTATATTATCTGGTATAGGATGCGAGTATCTAACCCCCTCCATATCAATTACACTTATAAATAGTAAATCTACTTTTAATCTCATTCTTTCAACAAAATTTTGTACCTTAAAATAAGTTGGATCTGCTCCTTTTTCTAACTCTGTTTGAATCATTGGATTTGCAGCTATTACAAAAGCAGTATCAGTAAGACGTTTACATGCAGTGTCAGTTACATTCGAATTTATAATTGCTAATGAAAAAATACTTATGCTGAATACTACAGCTATAAATATCCCCACTGTTAGTCTCGTAATTTTCTTTTCTAAGCTCATTTTATCAACCCTTATCTATTTAATGTTTATTACTATTTTTATCTTTATTGTTTCTTTTACTTCTACTATTAAAAGTACTTATACTAAAAAATTTCTATTCTAAAATGGAAAAAGGATGTCGATAAGCTCGACATCCTATTTTCTATAGCATTAGTTTAAAATAATACTATTTAAACTTTCTTTTTCTAGCAGCTTCAGATTTCTTCTTTCTCTTAACGCTAGGTTTTTCATAATGCTCTCTTTTTCTTACTTCCGCAAGAACACCAGACTTAGCACATTTTCTTTTAAATCTTCCTAAAGCTTGCTCAAGTGATTCATTTGCACCTACTTTAATTTCTGACATCGTTTATCCCTCCCTCCATTAGCATAAATTATTTCTAACTTACAACTATGGGTTGCTGATATCAAAATCAGCTATATCTATTATACATTATAAACTAAAAGTCTGTAAATACTATATTCTTTACCATCTATTATATTCTTTAATTTTTTTTTAGATTTTTCTGTAAAAACTATAATAAATTGTTAGTTTTTTCTCAATTAAAGGTATTTTTGTATTTTAATTCAAATTATTTTTACTTTTAATTGATTTTCTAACCTACTAATAATTTACTAATTAAATAAAAATAATTTCATTTTTTATTAAGTTTCCATACTCTCTCTCCTTCCAAACTAATTACAAATATAGTATGTACAAAAAAATATCATAATATATCTTATACAATAGAAATTTTTTTATGCAGTTTAGCTTAGAATGATTTAATGTTATCAACAAAAAATGATTTAGTTTTTATAAAATAAATTTACTTAATAATATTTTCACCAAACTATTTATAGACTTCAGTTCTCAAATAATTTTGTATAAACATTTTATGCGCAAATGACATAACTGATGATCTAACAATTTCTGATTCATAAGTAACTTTATCTGCAGAACTTGGCTCTGAAAAATCTCTTGTAGTAAAAACTGACTTAATAGCTTTCTCGAGTTCTATACAGTAAAAATCATATGCTCCTTCTGTCGGACATGTATCTATTTGCTTATTTATAAGACTACATATCTCTTGCAAACTAAATACTTGCTTTAATGTACATACAACAATTAAATATGCTATGTGTTTTTCATTATACTTTTTATCTTTTGGAGGAGAAACAACCTTTTGTTTCACATAATTATTAAGCATAGTAGGTGTAAGTAATTTTTCTTCTGAATTAAGATTAATTACTCCTAATACATCCTCTATATATGTAATAACTTGATCTTTATATAATGAAACCTTTGGTAGTTCATTAAATCTTGGACAATGAAATTCTAAAATTTCTTTATTCTGTCTATCCATTATGACCTCCTGATTTATATGTCTATTTTAATAACTCATGCTTTTTAACAACTTGTATTGCTACACATCCAGGGCCACCTTGAGTAGTAAAAGCTGGACTTAATAGTTTAATCTCTATATGAGCATTATCTATACACTCTTTAATTATACTTTTTGCCTCTAATGCTAATTCTTCCATATATGCATGAGAAATATAAAAATTATAACTTGAATCAATATTATTTGATTCAAATGATTCACATATCTTTTTAATAGCCTTTTTATATGTACGTTTAGCCGTAAACTTAACAAGTGATTTACGATCTTCTGAAAGACACATTACTGGTACCAATTTAATTGCACTACCAATTTTACCAACTAAAGATGATATTCTACCACCTCTAACTAAGTAATCAAAGTCGTGTGGTATTAAATATGATTGTGATGTTGCTATTAACTTATTTAATTTATCAACTATCATATCTCTTGCTTGTCCAGCTTCAGCCATTTCTACAGCCATATCAACCATATATCTATGAGGTCCACAAAGTGTCTTAGAATTAACTACCTCTATACGTTCTGGATTATTATCCATATTTTTCGCCATACATGCTGAGTTATATGTTCCAGATAATCCATCAGCCATTGAAATATTAATTATTTCATCTTCTGGATATTGTCCATATATTTCTACCACTGAACCAATAGCTGGTTGTGATGATATAGGAATATATCCCTCATTTATAATATCAATAAATTCTTTTGTATTGATATCCTCAAATTCTTTATAGGATTTATTATTAATAGTAACTGTAAGAGGTGCAATATCAATATTATTAGCCTTTCCCTCTTTAATAGAATAAAGTGTTGATGAGTCTGATACTATCTTAACCATATTTAATCCCCCATTTTGTATTTCAATCTAAATTATGTAGTTTTAAAAACTATTTGTTTTAGATTATCACACCAAGCAATTCATGTCAATATACTTTCTGTAAACATTTAAATTAATTTTCAAAATATTCTTATCTCATCATTTATTTATACCTAAACTCGTTTTATTAACAGCATATAAAATTTTCAAAGTATTATTAATTCATATTTGCGTAATAATAATACTATTATTTTATAACAATGAAGAGGATGATTAACTTGGCATATATTAATTTCAAAGAAGAACTATTCGTTGCAAAAAAACAATTAGATAAACGAATTAATAATAATGATAAACTTTTTAAAAATATAATGAGAAGTAAAAATATCTCTAATAACTTTACTCCTGATTCAAAGTATAGCTTTAAAACTTTTGACAACACCTTATTTGGCAATGAAAAAATAGATAGTGAAGATAATTTTAAAGAAGTTTGTAATAAAGATATCATCTGTTCCGTGTTTACAAACTGTAGATTTTTTAATATTAAATTTTCAGATTGTAATTTTATTGGATGTACATTTATTGGATGTGATTTTGGTAGCGGAGGAATCACTTTTGAAAATTGTATATTTGTAAAAGAAGACAGTGATAAGATTCCTACATTAAATAATAAAGATAACTTTTCATGCCACTTTAAGGATTGCAATATTTATGGTAAATTTCTTAATTGTATGTTAAATTACACAATCTTCGAATGGTGTAATCTTGAAAACACATCATTTACTCTAAGCGATATGAGTAGTGTTATTATATCTAACTCAAGGTTATCAATGATAATTTTATCTGATGTTGACTTATCAGGAACTAAAATTTTAGAAACCTATATAGAAAATCTAGAATTTAGAGATAAATATAAAAGTAAAATAGATGAGAAAACTTTTATTGATAAAATCAAATTTGAAAAGAAGACTCGATCAGAATATGAAGGGATTTATATGGTTTATGAAACTATCGCTGATAAATTCAAAGAAAATAACTTAAATAATAACTTTGGAGAATACTATTACTTAGCAAAAATTACTGAGTATAAAACCTTAAATCCACTCCCTAAAGTTGCATCATTTATAGCTTGGATGACATGTGGCTTTGGTGAACGACCACTATATGCAGTTTACTCTTCTCTATTTATAATACTACTATTTTCCATTTTATACTTATTGGTAGGATTTGATATAGATGGTCAGATTATTAATTTCAGTACATTAGTTAATAACTTTAGTATTACATATATTATTGATAGTTTAAATGAATCTTTAAACCTAAGCGTAGGAATGTTTGCTGGTGTTGGGTTTAATAATGCTCAACCTATTCCATTAAGTTATATGATTTGTAATGCTGAAATGCTAATTGGTGTTATTATGATGGGATTAGGTATTGGAACATTGACTAAAAA